>NZ_AOJK01000041.1 GCF_000336875.1 Halorubrum californiense DSM 19288
AGATCGACTTCCATGGACAGAATCGATTTCCTCGGCTTCGTCCTTCTACTCCGCGATAATAGCCGATTAGATCGCTATTCAACACAGCAGGACCGACAGGTTTGGGCGGCGAATCGGCCGGTCAGTCCGCGTCACCGTAGTCAACGGCGCCGACACGCCACGGACGATTCCCCGTACCCGGGTCGAGGATGGTGACAGGCTCCCGTTTCGAACCGCTAACCCGTACGTCCGGGTGTACGAACTGTTTACGAGGCCGACAGACACATTGGCGCCAAGTCGGGCGGTAGGCGGCGCCCACGACACACCCCACACGGCCGTCAGCGTGGGGCCGCCACGAACGGGCTCGGCCCGCGGGCCGATCTGGGCGGGGAACGCCATCACACCCAGTGGCTGGCCGGGGGGGGTGCGATTCGCTGTCGCCCTCGCGCGGTGGACCCGGAGCCGGTCCCACCGCGTCGCTCGCGCGGTATAATACCGCCACACGCCACGCACCCGCTGTGATCCGGAACGGTCAAGGACGAGCCCGTGCCACGGCGCGCCTTGGTACACGGCGAGCGCCGAGTCATTGTCCGGATACGTAGCGGTGTACGCCTCTGGGCGCAGCCGATAGATCCACACCGAGCGGGTGTCACGCACCGTGAGCGTCTGGCTGGTAGCGTTTTCAGGTGTGCCGTTGGGCGCCACCGTGACAGCGATCTCGGCGGTGACCGTCAGCGGTTGCTGGCGGCTCGCGCTCGTCGTGTAGTTGATGACGGGCGTCTGGGTGCCACTCGCCGTCCCCACCTGCTCGTCGCCAATCATCACCCGGACCGACCGCACCTCATGACTCGTAATCGACCGATTGGGACCACCACTCCGCACCCGATAATCGACCAGCGCTCGGACGGTTCCCGCGGGCGCGATGTACTGCCGGCTCTCCGTTGGCGTGAGATGAATCCGGGTTGCGGGATGGACGGCGTACAGCGTGGCGTCAGCATCCGCGATCAGCCCGCTGGTCGTCCGGTTCGCGCCCGGTGGTGCGACCGCCGTCGTCGCGTTCCCGGGCGACAGCGCGGTAAATGAGGCGGCCGTCATGCGGGCGGCGTGGGCCGGTGGCGTGTCGTACGTTAGGTCCGTACACGTGGCGAGCTGCTGGGTTGGGGTTGGGGTGTGGCCGTACGTGTCGTTGTACTGGGCGGGCGTGAGACACGGGTCCGGATCGCGAGCGTCGACGGTCCGGCTCTCGTTGGCGGGCGGCGGGGTCGGCTGGGCGGCCGCCTGCCCCAGCAGGACCACAACCCCGACGAGCAGACTCACGACGACACCCCCGTGGAGCCCGAGTGGCCGCATTGTGGGTCACCACGGCGTCAGGTCAACACACTCGGCCAGCGGGAGGTTCATCACGCTGCCCGCCACCGTGTAAAGCGGCCCCAACACGACCAAGATGACCGTCGACTGGAGTGCCGTCTGCTTGTGGCGTTTGAGCGCTTTTTGTTGCTCTGGCCGCATCGTGAACAACTCAAGGAGTGAGTCGGCCTGCCAGACAACGACGAGTCCCATCAACCCGATGGCGGTCGTGAGCTGGAAGAACCCGGAGATCATCTCCGGCAGCCGGTCGGCCTCGCACACGGCGTTTGTTTGGGCGGCGACTGGGTCGACGGCAAGCACGCTCAGGATGAGACCGCTCAGGACAACGCGGCGACACGCCGCGCGGGCCGACGCACGTTCCGCAGTGGGAGGAGGGCAAGCGTTCGCATTGTTGGAGCGAATAATTTCTGTGTGTTGGTCTCACGTGACATGATAACAATTAAGTTATTCTGGCATAAATTTTGTGCTGCTTGTAATTAATTCAGTAAAAATGTGCTACTGATATTTAACCAACAGATGTGCTGGCAATCTCGCCAAGTGTTGGTTAAGACGGACCGCTCTTATGTAGAAACGCGGAAAGCCCGTATAATTACACTAAGTCGCCAGTAATCGGGAGGTATGTCCTCCACTGAGTCAGCGTTCGGTCGTCTGTTTCAGCAACTGATCGAGTTAGATGTCATCAAGATCGATACGGAGCCGCTCGATGCCCGCATCGAGCGGCGACTCAAGCAGTTCTGGGAGAACACATCCTGTCCGCGCTGCGGGCATCACAGTATCGTCACGTGGGAGACTACCGACCGTATTTGGTGTCGAGACTGCGATTTCAAGCCGACCTACACCTACGGAACACCCTTCCACGAGAAGCATCTCACCTGCGGCGAGATACTTCTCGCGTTCACTCTCTACGCCGATACCCTGCTCAGTATCAACCAGATTGCGCCGCTCCTCAATCGAGCCTACAAAACGGTCCACACCGTGATTCGAGAGGTGGAAGCCGCGGTTCAGCGCGGCTTCCCCGCGGTTTGGAAGCATCTCAACCAGATCATCGATGGACCGACGCAAGTCGACGAATCTGGCAGGGTCTGTTTAGGTTACAAAGGCCAAGAGCCGCCGCGGAACAGCCGTTCGCGCGGCGGCTCGTCACGGTCTGGCCGGTCACGCTGGCGGGGGCGGCACGGTGATCAGCTGACGCTCGTCGCGGCGTGCCGCGACTCACTTCGCGTAATCCGTGGACACCGTGGAATCGACTATCAAGACAATCTTGAGCCGGTGATTCAGGAGGCTGAAGACCTCTCCCAGCCGCTGGGAGAGGTCTGGACTGATGGACTCCAAGCGTACCGAGAGATGGATCGGACCCATCGAACAGTCATCCACAAAGAGAGATACGTATCGCCCGACGGCGTCCACATCAACCAAGCCGAGTGCCTGTTTTCAATCGTCCAGCCGTGGTTGCGGAAGTTCCGCGGCCTGTCCAAGCAGGGCTTGGAACAGGCCGCTCACACCTTCGGTATCGTCCGATCACTCCCTCTCGCCGGCGGATCTGTCGAGACAGCGGTTGAGTGCCTCGTTATCGGGTCTTTCCGCAGCTCTACATAAGAGCGAGACGGACCGCTCTTATGTAGAGCTGCGGAAAGACAATTTAACATTTTGAATACCGACCGCCGTCCGGCGGTCTGAGTCTCCGTTAGCATACTCGATTCTCGTTTGTTATGAGTAAACGGCCTCTTTCCGCGTTTCTACATAACAGCGAGACGGACCGCTCTTATATAGAGCTGCGGAAAACGGCCGATTGCCGATGAGAGGTATGTACTTGAGGAACTGTTTGACGGCTAGCCTCGGCAGAATTCACTTTAGCGAGAAAACACACTAACAGCCACTCTACTGCGTCTTTCCGCGTTTCTACATAAGAGCGAGACGGACGCAATGAACGGTGGTGTTGTCCCTGTCGCTATGTTGCCGATCGGACAGCCAGCGGGTGTCCGGCGACGTCTGGCACAGGTCGATCAGGATGAGAGGTGTAGCCCGCAATACACCCGTTCGCCCGCCGCAGGATCACTGTGCGTGAATGGGTGTCACCACCTCCGTTTCAGTTCGAACGGCACTTTGTGGTGAGACAGCCGAGCCGTATCGAACCGGGAAATTCCGCTGCTCACCGCGGGCTTCTGTCAGACTGGCTGCGAGCACCGGCTCGTCGGCATCGTCTCAGCGGCTCACAGATATCTTTGTCGCGTGAAAGGTTGTGTGCGTACTGTCGGATCACCCCCGACAACCCCGGGGTGATCCGGCTAATTTCGTGTCTCGGGTGTGTGAGATGTGTGCGCTGTTTGGTGGAAGCTAGTGTAGCGATGATGTGGCTCGCTGTCGCGACACCCCGCTGCTGGCTGGCGATTTTTGTAAGAATTCGGGAGGTGGTCGATCTCGGTACCCCTCCACTACGCGGTTCGTGGTGCTGTTCCGGTGACACCTCATCTGCTATACCCGTTTTCACAGGAGTTACTGCGGCGGGTGACACTGGGTAAAATTCCTCAGAAATTAGCGGTTTGAGGCGATTTCGCGGGAGAAACTACTGATCGATCTGTGAACACAGCGACACCAGATTTTGTCGCCAGATCCAGCACACGTTTTGTACCCATTCTCTCGATAGACGTCGACGGTAGTCTGTCTCCGAGCGCGATGGCCACGATGTCGCCGACAGCTATCTTTTGTGTACCGTGTGATCGTAGCACACGATCGATGCCGACTCCGCTGCCAGCCGATGCCCTCCCGGCAGCGCTCGTTGAGCGTCCCCAATGGGTGTGTTGGCGCACCCACGATCGCGACGGGACACCAACGAAGGTGCCGATCATTCCCGGGACAACCCAGTTCGCCTCAACGACTGATCCGTCCACGTGGGAGCCCTTCGAGACGGCCCAGGAGGGTGCTTTCGACACGCCAGTCGATGGACTCGGCTTTGTGTTTACCGCGGATGACCCGCTTGTCGGGGTCGATCTTGATGACTGTCGTGACCCCGACGCCGAACGTCCAACCGCATGGGTGGCCGAGATACTCGACACCCTCAATTCCTATGCGGAGGTGAGCCCCTCCGGGACCGGGTATCACGTGTTGGCGACCGGCACCCTTCCGGACGGCCGCAACCGGGCCGGTGATATTGAGCTGTACGACCGCGCTCGGTTCTTCACCGTTACCGGGGATCACGTTGCTGTCACCCCGGAGACGATCGAAGCGCGGTCCGATGCGATCGCGACGGTCGTCGAAGAGGAACTCGCGCCCACGACGTCCACATCGACGCACACAGCCTCAGCGACCGGTGAGACAACCGACACCGAATCAGCCGCGGAGACAGCCAGCGCTGACGCGGCCACAGCGTCCACTACTGCGGCAGTCCCCATCTCGGATGACGAACTGCTCGAGCGTGCCCGCAACGCCGCCAACGGCGAGAAGTTCACCCGGCTGTGGGATGGCACCACGAGCGGCTACGAGAGCCACTCGGAGGCGGATCTGGCGCTGTGTCGCCTGCTTGCGTTTTGGACCGCCGAGGATCACTCCCGGATCGATCGGCTGTTTCGGCAGTCTGGGCTGTACCGCGAGAAGTGGGACAACGTCCACTACGCGGACGGCAGCACCTACGGCGAGAAGACAATCGAGCGGGCCGTCGCCAGCACCGATGACGTGTACACGCCACCTGAAGCGGAGTCGGGTGCCGCCGCCACACCAGCCGCTGGGTCGGAGGCAGCGACATCTACCACCGAGTCCGCCACCACGGCTGACCCCTCGCGTGGAGACACCAACCCCGTTGGTGACGACGGCTTGAGCAACCCCTCACCCACACCGTCCGAGGGAGAGTCGCTCCCACCAACCCATCCCGAACGGGCACAGGCCCGCCACGAGCGGATTATCGAGCTCACCGACCGCATTGAGGCGCTCATGGAGGAAAACGATCGGCTGCGGACCGAACTCGAGGCGGAACGCCAGCGCCGCCACCAGCTCGAAGCCACCCTTGAGGAGTCCTCCGGTGGGTGGTGGCCGTTCGCGAACGAATAGTTCGGTGTGGTCAGTCCTCGTCGAGCACGTACTCGTCGCGCACCGACTGGAACGTACAGATGTCTGTGAGTCCGGGCTGCTCAATGTTGAACGAGGCCGGCCAGGTCTGCTCTCCGTACGTCTTCGTGACCCGCGGCTCGCCGTCTGGTGGTGTGTTGAGCGCGGTGAGGATCTCGTGGGCGGCCTCTCGGTTCTTCACGATCTAGATGGCTGCGGTCGGATTCTGGGCAGCGAGTTTGTCGTAGTCCTCCGGAACGGCTTGGGGGAGGTCGTTGTTCATGCGTTCGGCTTCGAGCCCGGCAATCACCTCGCCGGCCTCATCAACCGCTGCCGCGTCGAGGCGCCCCTCAGGCACCGAGTAGTACTGCTCGACGCTGACGGCCGGCGACTCCGGATCGGCGACGTATTCGGCCTCCAGCAGCGCACACCCGGCTTCAACCATCGCCACGTGGAGACTCGACTCACCCAAGTCGCCCGCGCCGGCGCCATGAGCCACCCCTTCGCGGTGGCGGACGCCAATGGCGTCACGGCCCTCCGCCGTCACCGTGTACAGGATGTGTGGGTACCGGCAGTCCCGTCTGAGTAATCCTGCCTCACGGAGTTCGCCGAGTTCCGTGTCATCAATGTCGACGTACTCCTGGAGGCGCCGCATGCTGTCACGGGTGATATCATACTCGATGTCAGAATCGTACTGCCCCTGATGTGCTGAGTACACTGCCTGGAGGAAGCGTAACCCGGCGTCACTGATCGGGCTCTCCTGGCGTTCCGTATACGTGAGCTTGAGCGGCAGCTCACAGATCGGGCAGTCAGCACGGGCCACGCTGTCGAGCTCGTGACAGCAGTTGATGTCGGCCCGAATGCCCTCTGGTGAGGGATCATAGTGGCTCTCACACCCCCGACAGCTGAGCGCGTGTCGCTCATCGTCGTACCCCACTGGGTCCGGGAGCCGCGTGGTGTACGGCAGCGCCGAATCAACGCGGGCGGCGGCGGCCTCAGCTGGCTCCTCCTCGTCGGGGCTGTCATCGCCGGTGGTCGGCTGGGTGGCCCGGACGTCCAGCCCGGCGGTGCGTCGTGTCCGGTCGCGACACGTCTCAATCCGGGCGGAGGCTGCCGTTTCACGGGCGGGGTGGAAGTCGTCCCCGTCCGGATGGCCGGGCGGTAACGGCGCACTCTCAACCAGAAACGGCCGTGGCGGTGTCGTGTTAAACGGAGCAGGCAGCCGCACGAGCCACTCCCCGCGACTCAACGCGCGCAACCGGTTGGCGACCATCCCGGGATCCTGATCGGCGGTTGCGAGTCGCTTCGTTAAGGCCGCATCAACAGGGACGCTCCCCGTGACGATTGTGGAGACGTTGTTGAGCAACTCCACGTAGGCGGCCTCATCACGCACCCGTAACTGGTCGGGGAACTGGGTGGCGAGCGTCACGCTACAGCCGAACGAGCGGGACTGGGCCAGCAAGTCATCGATAATGCCGGAGGTGACCAGCTGCGCGGCCTCTTCGAGATACAGGTTCACGAGCGGCCGCGCGTCCGAATCAGTCGTCCGGGCGCGCCGCTGGAGCGCCGTCCACAGCTTCGAGAGGACGGTCCGGGTGAGCGCCTGTTGGCTCGCGGGGCGTAACGCACCCGTGTCGACGATGACGACGGCGTCCTCGTCGAGCAGCGCACGCAAATCGAGGTGTGGGTCCTCGTCGTCAGGGACGTGATTGAACAGCTGCCCGAGACGGTCATCGAGTGGGATCTTCTCGATGCGGTTGTGGACGCCCTGGAGGAGTTCATCAAAGGTCTGCTGGCTGTTAGTCGCAACGTTGTACAGCATCGCTTGGAGCTCGTCGTCGGTGACGGCGGGCGGCTCGTTCGTCTCGTGGAATCGGGCGGCCGCTCGTTGGAGGTCGCGGTGAGGAAATGCGTCAGCACCGTGGACGGGATCGAAGAGCGCTTTCACCAACTGGCGGATGATGTCGGGCGACCGGACCGCCTGGGGGAACTGCTCGTGGCCCATCACCCCCTCCAAGATCTCGATGTAGTGGTCGGTGAGGTTTGCGACCGCTGTCGTGCGGTCGATCCCCGCTGCGAGTTGCGGCCGGATGTCGAAAAACGACAGCGCTGGGAGCGTCTCGCCACAGTCGAAGTAGTAGACGTCGTCCAGATTGCTGTGCTCCGCGTAGTGGGCCCGCAGATACGTTTCGGCGGTCGCGTCGCCCTTCGGTGTGATGAGGATGTCGGCCCCGTCTGTCGTCGCGTGGTTCGCGAGCAGCCCGGTGAGCAGACTCGTTGATTTACCGGAGCCGGTTTTCCCGAACCACGCGACGTGTAGCGTCTGGAGGTCGGGTGGGAGCGCAACCGGCTCGTCGGCAGGTGTCCTGTCTTGGTCGCGGGGATGGCCAAGCATCAGCCCGGGCGGCTGGTACCGCGCAAGCTGGTCTGTGGGTGGACGCGTGTGGCTGGTCCGCTCCGGATTTGTGGGTGCGACGGCCCGGCTGCCGGCGGCCGTGAGTGTTGTCCCATCCACGAGCGCGAACCCGGGCGCAGCGGCGACGTCTGCGATGATGCCACGGCTGCGATTCGTCGTCACCGGCAGCTTGTGGCGAAGTGACTCATATGTTGGTGGATGAACGGTTTGCTCATCGATGTCGGTCGCCACCCGTGTTGGCGCATCAGCGTCCACCACCGCGTCAACCGTGTAGAACGGCCCCGACAGTCCATCAAGTGTACCCGTCAGCTGGTCGGCCACCCCGTGGGCGTCAGCGCCGCGAATCACACACCGGACGTTGAGAACAAAGGCATGGCGCGCATCTGTCGCATCGAGGGCCGCTTTCCGTTTGGTGGCGATATCGGAGAGGTTCTCTGGATCGGGGTCATATCCAAGCAGCAAGGCAGCGAGCTTTCCTGCGAGCGTGTCCACGCCGGCATCGATATCCTCTTTGCGGCGTTGGATATCGCTGCGGAAGTCGGGAAACGGCTGGCACACTACCTGGTAGGTGACCGCAGCCTCCGTCTCAGCGAGCGTTTCAACCACCGGCGCAAGTGGTAGGCGCGCGTCCGCGCCGGTGAACGACGCCACCGGCGTGAGCCGTGTTTGCCAGTTGTCGTGGAGGTCTGGGTTCCCTAGCCACTCGACGGCGACGGTCGGCTCCTCGTCGTTTACGACGGTCGTCCCCTCGTCGCTTGCGTCACCAGTGGCGGGTTCGTCGGCTGTGGGCTTGGTGGCGTCTGCGGTGGCTACCGGCGGGGGTGTCGCCGGCGTGAGTTCGTACTCGTTCGGACAGGCCGTCCGCAGGGCGCCACGCAGCGTGTCGGTCGCGGCGTTGGTCACCCCGGCGTAGATGCCGAGCTCACCGTCGCCGGCTGGTTGGTGGAGTCGCCACTCGATCGTCGGTGGTGAGTCGCCACCCCACAGCCGCTCGCGCCAGCTTCCAGTTGTGTTGGCCTCGAGGCTGTGGAGGCGCCGAAACCCCTGTTCGACGGCGTCTGCGGTCAGCGGGGTGTCAGTCGGGCGAATGCGGAGGTGTGTCGGCGATTCTCTAGGTGGGGAGGGGTCGTCAGCGCGCCCCATACTGTGTCATTTGTTACCACGATCGTGTAAGTATCTTGTGCCAGCACTAGGGGTGTATCAAAGGTGGATGGCCCCCAGAGGTCTGATTAACGGGCATTTGGTCCAGTCGGTGAGTGGTGTTTGCCACCGCTTGCTGAGTCGCACTTCCGCACCGGTTGACGTCCGGTGGCTCCTAGTGTGTTTGTCGCGCTCCGGAGGCGCGGGAGCGTCCCATGGAGTCGCTCGATCCACCGAACGGGCACGTCGTCTTCGACGACGCCGATGCCCGTGCCGACCAGATGCATCAGGCGATCGACCAGTGGCTGGCCGACCTCGTCGAGGCCGTCGACGAAGCGCGTGCGAGCAAACAGTTCCAACGGTGGCTCGACGTCCAGAGCCGGTTTCACGATTACTCGCACCGAAATACGCTGCTCATCACCCTCCAGTGTCCTGACGCGACGAAAGTCGCAGGGTATCGGACGTGGCAGCGCGAGTTCAACCGCCACGTGACAGAGGGCGAATCCGCCATCTGGATCTGGGCGCCGCTGATCTCGCCGCAGTGTCCCGAGTGTGGCAACAGCCCCTCCTATCACGCTGACAGCGACTGTACGTATGATGAGACGCCCTCAGAGGAGTGGGACGAGGGCGTGGTGGGGTTCAAACCCGTCCCCGTGTTCGATGTCTCCCAAACCGAGGGCGAGCCACTTCCCGAGCTTGCGACAGCTGCGACAGGGGATGGAGACGCGTTGTGGGCCGCGCTGCGTGCGGCCGCGTCCGATCTCAACGTGACTGTGGAAGTCATCTTTCCGGATCGCTGGCCGCACGGCGAGGCTGCCGGCGTGTGTCGCCACGGCGAGTCACCCCGGATTCAGGTGCGTGAAACCGACACCGCAGCCATGGCGGGGACGCTCATCCACGAGTACGCCCACGCACTCCTCCACGCATCCGGTGAGACGGCCGATAAGCGAGCCCGCGAACTGGAAGCGGAAGCAGTCGCGTACGTCGTCGGGCGACATTTCGGGTTGGAGATGGACGGGTCAGCCCGGTATCTTGCCGCGTGGGCTGATGACGATTCAGAACAACTCCTTGAGCGGTGCGAACGGATCCGCGAAACAAGTCGAGCAGTCATCGATGCGACTGCCGATCGTACTGCTCTGTTGACGGGGTAAAATCCTGATCTGGTCGGTCAACTATTCCTCCCGAATGAATCTCTCACGGGAGCAATCTGTGTATGTTGGGAAAAGCTAATTATCTTCCCACTCATCGCCTGTAGTATGACGACTGAGACTGATGATCGCGGGAGAATCTATCTCTCGAAAGAGCTTCGGGATCGGCACGGCGAGCGGTTCCGCGTGGTTGATCTCCCGAGCCGAATCGTCCTCGTTCCCGTCGACGACGACCCGCTCCACGCAGTCCGCGAACGTGTGGGCTCCACCTTTGAGGAGAAGGATATCGACGACCTCCGTGACGACGCTCGGGCAGCAATCGCGGAGGAGACCCGTCGGGAAACTACGGAGGAGTCTGACGCGTGACGGCGACGTACGTCGAGACGGATTTTCTCTTCGCCGTGGCGAAACCCGATGATTGGCTCAGTGAAGAAGTGAAGGCGGTCCTTGCTGCGGAATCCGTTGAAACGTCGCTTCTTGCGTACGCAGAATTCCTTGTCGCTGCCTACACGGAAGACGACGGGTTCGACTTTGAAGTGGCACCGCTTGTTGCGAATATGCTCGATCTGGTTCCGCTGTCGTCACCAGCTGACGAGGAACTCCTTCTCGCGGCAGCAACGTATCTTGACGATCACGACATAACCCCGTTCGACGCGCTCCACGCCGCACAGGCTGCAACGCGCCACAGTGGTGTGCTCATCGGCTCCGATCGTGTGTATGACGGGCTCTCCGATCTGGATCGACGTCCGCTTACGCCGGACTAACTGGTCAATTCGCCACCTTTTGCGTTCGGAGAGCGGAGACAAAAGCTGGGTTCGTGTGGCACGCACGTGCCCGCAAGTTTGGGATCCCCCTCAGACAACGGGTGATGATTTCCGACCACATCGGGCTGCTGTGGCTCATTTGAAAATAACAACCTCGTCCAGCAACAGAATCAGAGGTGCGTGCCACGCCGCACAGTGATCGCGATTGCGGGAACTTCAGCGGAGGTTCGCCACCGCCTCTTTGGCTCTTTCCGCTTCCTCCTCTGTCAGGAGTCCAGCAACGTCGCTCGGATCTGGACCACGAGTCATCCGACGAAGTGTCTCCTCCATCGTCTCGTCGGCTTCCTTGTGTGCGGTCAACCACTCGTAGTATTCCTCTGACACGCGAATGGTCTTGACCATACGATATGTTGGGATATACGGGGATAAGAATTCTTTGCGCTATTTTTCGATAACAGAGATATAGTATTTTACAGAGAGGTTTGCTCCTCTCTCCACCTTGGCGGCTGGCAGCTACCTACGCAGGCTGATGGCCGCGTCGACCGCTTGTGGTAGTTTTTCAGGTGCCCCAAGGGGTGGACACCATGTCCGAGCAGTCCTCCTCGGCCCAGTCCGGGACCGACGCGAGGCGTACCGAAACCGTCGAGATGACCACCGCCGATCAGGTGGCCCAATACCTGATCGAAGACCAGATGGCCGACCTGACGGATGCGATCCGCGAGGCCGCCCAAAACGGGGTTGATAGCCCAGGTGCGACGCGCGTGCTCGTGAGCGTCACGCCCGAGCGCACTGTCGTCTGTGATGACGGCGCGGGCGTGGACCTCGGCAGCGCCCACGGTACCCGCGATCTCTCCGTGTTGGGCGCGGGCACCAAGACGCGCGGTGACGACTCCACCCTCGGCGAGTGGGGGATCGGCACGGGCGCGATCATCGCGAAAGGGGCCGTCCGCATCTGGAGCGGCCAGCACGCGCTGTGTTTCGACTACCAGAATGAACGCGAGACCACCCCCTTCGGCGCCGTGAGCGGGCGCACGGGCGTCGTCGTCGAGACCCCGCACGCGTTCGACGGCGTCTGTGTGAGTATCGATCACTACGCTGCTGCGGTGCCCGATCCGGACAGCTACCGCTGGCCGCGAATCATCGAGCGGCTGCGCAAGCGGTTTGCGTATCTCACGTTCCGGACGGGCGTCTCCGTGATCGTGAACGGCGACCCCGTCGACCGTGGCCACCCATTCGAAGCGGTCGACGACGACCGGACGACGGTCACCCGCGAGACCGACGATGCGTATCTCGCGCTTGAGCATACCCCCGCCCAGGGACTCGCCATCTACAGCAACGGGTTGTACGTCACCACCGATCATGATGCCGGCGTCGGCGGCGTCGTCGTCTCAAAAGGGAATCTCACCCTCAATTTTGCGCGGACAGCGATTCAGTCGGAGTGTGAGCGCTGGGCGCGGATTCAGGAGTCGCTCGCCGATGCGCGCGTTACGCTGTACGACCAGCTACGCGATGACGCGCTCACCGACCAAACGCGGGCGGTGATGACCGAGCTGCTCACCAGCGACGACCAGCTCCGCGCGCGGTGGCGTGACCGGGATCTCTTCCAGCTCGTCACCGAGACGCCGGTGAGTCTCGCCCGGATTCAGGCCGCCCCGCAGATCGCGTGGCAGGACGACGCCGGCCACGGGGCGGACGCCCTCGTTGAGCGCGGCGCCGTCATTTTAGATACTAGCGATTCGGCGACCGACCAGCTCGTGACGACGGCACGCGGCGACGATACCGCCGTGACGCTGCCGACCACCTTCGATGTCGCCACACGGGCGCAGGAAGCGGACGTCTGGCAGGGGTACACCCGGCTGGCTGACGCCGCGTTGTCGACGCGGCAAGGCCGATACCTGCTGTTCGCTCGGGCGCTCGCGGACGCCATCGGTGTCGAGCGCGATATTTACTGGGGCGACGCCACCCCGGACGCGTGGACGGACGGCCACAGCCGGATCGTGATTACTGACTCGGCGGTGACCAGTTCCCATCGCCTCGCGTGGACCCACGATCTCTTTCTCGTACTCTGTCACGAGGCCGCCCACGACCGGTCGGACAAACGCCGGACGGCGCACGGGCGGCGCTTCGAGCATCGGTTCCGCGAGCTCGTCGAGGATCCGACTGTGCGGGCGGCATACACCGGGCTCGTGACCGCAATCGCCGACCGTGGGTTCGAGACGGTGTTCCAGGAACGCGGCGTGTCGCTCGGGTAGGGGTTGTCGGGCTCGGTAGGGGTGGGAGCCATGGACACTACACTCACCTCGCTGATCGGGAGTCGCCTCGCCACCCCACTCACCCGTAGTCGTCGCGGGTTGTGTCGTCGTCCTCGTCTCAGCCGGCCGGGATTCTCGTCCGCTGGTGGTCGGATTTGCGCGTGTGCCCACACGAGACGTGGCAGTGGAGGAAGCCGCTGATGGCGACGTACGACCACTGTCCACGATGCGATACTCCCGTCGCAGTGGTGATCATCGGCGGTCCCGACACCGCGATCTGTCGGCCCTGTGGGCATCGAGTCGCGCCGCCCGAAACGGGTGACCGGTGACTGCCACTCGTGGTGTTGTTCGCGCCGGGATGGGTGCCGACGCCACAGTCGTCGGCGTGAGTCAGTGGCACCAGCAGCAGAAATATGCCGATACACCTAATACATCCGAAGACGACAAAATACATATGCCCATCGACATCGAGACGTTTGACTCCGCCCCTGAAGATCGACTCCAGCACAGTGAGGAGACAAATGCTGACCGCGTGATGCGATTCCTCGCTACCCATCCCGACCAGGCGTTCACGCAGAGCGAAATTCGCGACGCAACCGACGTGAAAGCTGGGAGCATCAGCGTCGTCCTCTCGCGCCTCGAAGACCGTGGGCTTGTCCGTCACAAAGGCAACTACTGGGCGCTTGGTGACGCCGACGAGGTGGCGGCCTACACGGGTCTCTCCGAGAGCACGCGCGCCGCAAACGACCGCTTCGGGGAGGAAGACATGGACGAGTGGCTGGACCATGCCGTCGACGACGAGGCGACGGAATGAGCTATCAGCGTGGGGACCAGATCCGTTCAAGGAAGGTGAAAATCCGCGCCCGTGGCTCATTCTGAACAATGACAACCACCCGTTCGGCGAAGAGGAGTACATGACCGTCACGCTGACGACGACTCCCCATGACAAGGGGATTCCCCTCGACGATGCCGATTGGATCGAGGGCGGGATGCCGCGGCAGAGCTACGCCTCACCATGGGCCGTCGCGTCGCCGAAGCACGCTGCTCTCGTTCGGCGGCAAGGTCGTCTCGAAGAATCGTTCGTCCAAACTGTCGTCGAGGCGCTCAAAACCTACCTCCAGCCACCAACTGCGAAATGACCGGTCTCGCCGTACAGACAACGGGCGTCGGGAGGCCTTCCTGGAGCGCACAGGGCTGGCTTCACATCTCTTAGTCGCAGTAGCGTCGGCCGCTCGATACGGCAGGTGAGAGCCGACCGCGTAAACGCAGCCCCGTTGAGGAGGTATTGTCCGTGGTTACGCCTTGAAACACCCTGCTCGGATACCTCCGCGTTCAGCCACCGGAGGACGTTCCTCCCTACCGTGCTGTTGTTCGCGCCGGAATGGGTGCCGGCGCCACAGTCGCCGGCGTGATTCGATGTCGACACGGTGTCAACTTCGGTTCGTCCGGACCCTCGAGCAGGGCCGGACGGCCGATCCGACCGAGCCAGTCGCACAGGTGTACACCCACTCCGACGGGTATCCAGAAAGCGTGCTGGGGCGGCTCCACCAGCTCAAGCAGCTACTGGAGGCGACCCGCAGCGTGCGCGGTCCCGCGTACGCGGCCGCACAGTATCTCTTCTTGGAGAAGCTGACGACGCTGCCGCTGTATCTCGACCCGAACCGGGACCCGAATCGGCGGCTCGACGCGGCCTCGCCAGCCGACGTGTGTGACCCGAATCGGATGCAACACCTCTCGCAGCCGCTGTTTCTGCTCGGCCACGGCGTTGAGGATCCACGCGCCGGGATCCACGGCGACGAAGAGTATCTGTACGTGGTCGCGATCCCAGAGTACTCGCTGGAACAGTCCGAGCCGCCGACGTGGGAGGTCGCCGTGAGCGAGCCGTGCGGATTCCCCCGGTGGGACACCGACACGGACGCGGCGTTCAGCGAGGCCACGTGGGGGTTCGAGGGGTCGCTCAGTGCGGGGTCCCGCACATTCATCACGAATGGGTAGCGGGTCAGGCGTCGTGGCCTGTTGACCGGACCCGCGCAACGCAGCCAAGGCCTTAGATTAGCCACCCGCTCGATGGTGGCTTTTCAGGGGTATCGATTTGGCGCGTGACCCGTTCCGTACGTTCGGGGGTGACTCCGCGGGTTGCGCGCGCTCCGGCCGCCAGCCCGGTCCTGCCGGGCCCGGGCTTTCGCGCTGCCGTTGCGTCTTCGACGGACGGGACACGGTCACGGGGCCGGGTCGGGCCAAGCCCAGTCACCCGATACCGGCCGACCCCGGACGCGGGCCTGCGAGCACTTGGCCCGCGTCCGGGGTCGACCGAAACCGGGCTGCCTGTGTCTTCACCACCTGTTGCGTCGGCGCTCCCTCACTGCGGTCGCGCCGACGGACAGTGGTTCAGACGCGGCCGCCTGCGCGGTCCGGGTCGGGCTGCTCGCCGCTCGGGCGGTCGCCCTCGGCCCGAGTTTCCTCCGGGCTGCCGCGGCTAACGGGGGTTCGCCGTGCTCACCCCCGTTATGCCCCGGGTCCGGGAGTGCCTCGGGCACGGCTGCGCGGCCTGCCGGGCATGCGCTCGAACTCGGTCGCGACGGACTGCGCTGCCGCGGGCATGCCGGGCGTGGCCGGCATGCCGCGTGAGGCGTTTCCGTTGCGTCTCCGACGGACGGGACAGGCTCGCCCGGGGCCGGCCACGCCCGGGTCCGGCGGGGCGCGCCCTCTGCTCCCTCGCTGTGGCCGTATGCGAGGCCGTTCACCACCGTATACCCACCGGCCGTGCCGTCTCGGCGTCGCGCCGCCCCCGTTGCGTCGCTGACGGACGGCGGGCGGCGCGCCGCCGACCCGCGGTGACCGGCTGGGTATACGGCAGTGACCGCGCGCTCACCTCGCGGTTCACCCCCTCACTCGTCCGTGTGGGTGGCCGTCGGCGTCGCGCCGCGCCGGACCGTGTCCGGCGCGAAGGCGCGGCGCGGACGCCTCGGGTGACGGCGGCAGTCGTCCACGAAACGCGATGCCGGAGCTGGGCAGTGTCGGTTGGTGAGCACTCCACGATCGCCGAGCGGCGCGGTGGCGACGCGCGAGCGCCTTCGGAATCTAATGTGATTCCAATGTCAGGTGAGCAGCGGTCGAGTACCGAAGTTACGGTCGATGAACAGGCACTCAGACGACCCGAGGACGGCAGCGTCGATGCGGACGATTTCCCGGTCGTCGACGAGACGCCCCAGTTGGAAGCGACGGTCGACCAAGAGAAGCAAGCGAAGGTGGACGCGAACCACCCAGAGGGGATTGTGGACACGAGCGCAGCCCGGATTCCCGGCGTCACGCTCGCACAAGAAGAGCGGATTCGGGCGCGCGAAGCCGAACTGGACCGGCTGAATGCGCGGGCCGCATTCGGGAAGCAGACCGGTCGCGAACGGCGCACACGTGAGGTCGCCGCGGCTGGCAGCCGACAGCGGCGCGCCGCGTTCCAGCAGCGGGCGGCAAGCGTGGATCCGTGGGCGGATCCCGAGCGAGGAGATCCTCGGAGGGAACTCAGCCAGGAGGAGCTGGCGGCCGTCAACGAGCACGCCGAGCGGCTGGCCAACCAGTTGTGCGGCTGGTCGCGGGCGGCGATCGCCCGACGCCTAGCTGAAGCCGTCGCTGACGGCCAGGACGTGCCAAGTGCGGTCGTCAGGGTGGCCGAAGCCGTTGAGACGGCACCGGGGACCGTGATTCCAATCGGGACACTCGAAGACGTCGAGCGCAAGGAGGTGAGCATTGCGGGGCGTGTCAAAACCCTCTGGGATCCCTCGCATCCAAGCATCGCGCAAGTGGGGCTCATCGCCGACGACAGCGGCCAAACCCGGGTCACCATCTGGCAGAAATCGGACGCCCCGTGGATCGCCGAGGGCGAGCGGGTGCGCATTCACGGGGCGGCCCGGAACTGGTACGAGGGGCTCGTCTCCCTAGCCGTCACCGGGTGGAGTACCATCTACTTCCCCGAGCGCGACCGCTGGTGGGACGCGTAGCCACGCGCTTGATCCCTATTTTTTACGTTGCGCCGGACCGGCCCAAGCCCCACCGCCCCACCCTCCGCTCCGTGCTCGCTCCCTGCGGTCGCTGCGCGCGCAGCCACGACCTCGGTGCCGGGCGTCTTTGTCTCGGAGGAACAGCTCATCTGTCCGCAAATCGCCGGAGATCCCGCTGGTTCGCGGTAGATTGTTTTCGCCCCCAAGAGGGGTGCGGGGCGCACACACAACGCCTCGCAGCTACGCTATGTCGACGACCGAACACACTTCCCAAGCTGGGGAGACGACGGTATCGTCCACGACCGACTCGTGTCCCGACTGTGGCGGCACGGTCCGGTCGCAGCACCACGAGCGCGTCTACACAGACTGCGGGCTCGTCGTGGAGACAGACAACCTCGATCGCGGCCCCGAGTGGCGCTCCTTCGACGACGACGGCGAGACACCCGCGCGAACGGGCGCGCCGCTCACCGTTGCCCGCCATGACCGCGGGCTCTCGACCGAGATCGGCCACAAGACGGATGCGAGAGGGTCGACGCTCACCGGCCCCAAACGCGCGCAGCTCTTCCGATTACGCCGCGAGCAGGTCCGCAGCCGGTTCCAGTCGAAAGCCGACCGGAACCTCGCGGACGGCCTTAGCTAGGTGCGGCGGATCGCGAGCGGGCTCGGACTCGCGGAATCCCTCCGGGATCAGGCCTGCCAGCTGTTCCGGAGTGCGCAAGCCGAGACCCTGTTGCGCGGCCGGTCGATCGAATCGGTGGCCGCGGCCAGCGTCTTCGGCGCCTGTCGGTGTGCTCGCGCTGCCCGCCTGCTCAGCGAGGTGGCCGCGCACGCTCGCGTCGCCGACTCGCGCGTGGAGAACGCCTATCAAGCGCTTAACACCGACCTTGGACTTCCCGCGCCGCCCGTGACCACGACACAGTTCGTGTCTCGACTCGCGGCGGCGTGCGACTGTTCGGACCCCGTGCGGCGGCGCGGCCGAGCCCTCACCGAGAAGGCACGCGACGCGACCGTGACGGCAGGTGTCCATCCCGCCGGGTTCGCCGCCGCCTGTCTGTACGTCGCCGGGCAGGAACACGACAGCGGACTGACGCAAGCCACGGTCGCTGCGGCGGCAGGCGTGACGCTCACGACGATCCAGAGCCACCGAGATACGCTAGTTGAACAGGTACTCTAATCCTCGACGCCTCGCTATAAGCCTATTTAGCCAACATTGAAACTGACTGCTGGCATCTCAGTTTGGAGATGAGTACTCGATTTATGCTATCGCGGTTCAACGTGGCCTGTCGTAGACTCTCTTTTCGCGCCGGTATCGGTTCACTCGTTCTGCCTTCCGGTTCCAAGCTCAACTACATCGACGAATACTTTCCAGATCTGTCGAATCACGATTTTTATATCGAAGCTAAACGACTGGCGTTTGATATACTGGAGGTCGTAGCGGATCTTCCGGTTCGGTTCCTTCCCGGTCACGTCGTTGATCTGTGCTAACCCGGTTAGCCCCGGCTTTACGAACCATCGTTTCGGCCAGTCGTCGACGCCGTGCTGAATGTCGGCATCAATGTGCGGGCGTTCGGGCCGCGGCCCGACGACGCTCATTTTCCCCGACAACACCGCCCACAACTGGGGAATTTCGTCGAGATGCGTCTGTCGTAACACGCGTCCAACACGTGTCACCCGGGGGTCGACGCCACCGTCGTCTTCGTCACTGATTGTCGCGCCCGTCACTGACTCGGCGTTCTCAACCATCGACCGGAACTTGTACACGTCGAACCTTTCGCCGAACACGGCGGTCCGCTCTTGTTGATACAGGATAGATCCTCCGTCGTCAAGTTTGATTGCGACTGCGATAGCGAGAATAACAGGCGACAGTCCGATCAATCCGCCCCCCGCGAACGCGACATCGAACGCACGTTTCAGGATGTGGTCCTGAACGTCCCATGGTTCAACGTCGATGTCAACGAGAGTCCCCGGATCGTTTTCGGCGAGCAGGACGGTGTCTGCGGTGCCGCGGTGTGCCTTCGCGGCGACGCCGTGTTCGTAACAGGCGTCGAGCGCGCCGAAAAACTCTGCCCGGTCAGTCTCGTCGAATGCCAAGATCACCGTATCGATGTCGTGCGTGACCAGTACGTCTTCAAGCCGAGAGAGGCCGCCAAGCTGCTCGAGGCTGCCGTTTACTGCGTTCCCCCCGTCCGCCACGGAAACGACCCCAGCGTCTGTCGCCTCGTGATCTTCTGCCGATTGACTGCGGGCTCCCGGTTGTGTGGAGAACAGATACCCGAGCAGCGTCAGATCCGTTTGCCGGGCAGCCTGCGTGACCCGTGTGACTTCCCTGAGATCATTTCCGACGATGATCGCACGCTCGCTGCGCGCCTCGGGACGACGCAGCCAAATGAACCACGCCGGCAGGGTGATCAGCAGCAGCGGCGTGATCAACACGAGCGTCAACCGCGGCACCTTGTACGTGTAATCGAAGTAGCCAATCGTCGCCAGCGCGAACACGGCCACGAAGGTGCGTTTGTGCGCCAGCGCGACGATATCGAGGATTCGCCGTGGCCGCGGCTTATACAGCGGGACGAACGCGGCCGTCACAACGACGGCGGTCAACGCGACTTCGATGACGAACTCCGCTCCGGCGGGCGGATCTACGGGGAGGCGGCCGAGAACGGGCACTAGCGATACGGCCGCCTGGACGGTCCCGTTGTTGGCGAACATCACCGCGACCGTGACCAGCGCGGCGACACCCCCCACGCTGGCGGCGCGGTACCGCCATCCCGTATCCATTACCGATCATTGGCAAATATATCAAGTTAAACACTATGTTTTGCCCACGTTGCGATTGCTGTCTTCCCCACAAGATATTCCTGTTTTGACTGAAACCAGATCGGTCGGGAGATACTGTGAGCAATCGACCGGGATCGCTTCCCTGCTGGGTGAAGCACTTGATTCTCTCCGTGACAGAACCTACACAGGCCAATTCTAACAGACTGAAACTATCTACAACTTTGTATATGTTCTTACTCAAACGGTTATGTGTACTCTGTTGAATCCGCAGAAGGCGTCGGGATCGGGTCACTCTGTACTCGGTTCAGGAATACTGCCGAGAGAATTCAGAGATGGACTCTTGGNCTCTGTTGAATCCGCAGAAGGCGTCGGGATCGGGTCACTCTGTACTCGGTTCAGGAATACTGCCGAGAGAATTCAGAGATGGACTCTTGGCCGAGAGGGAGAAGATCGTGATTGCTGGGTGGATCGATCCAACTCCTTAACAACAAAAAGCGAGATAATCGCGCCTTCAGAGATCGCGATCCCCGTGCCGTCATCGGATTCAACAGAGCAGTTAGCAGGCTTTCATAGGTGTTGAATCCGCAGAAGGCGACGGGATAGCGTCGCTGTAAAGGTGGAAGCGAAGCGGAAGAACCGAATGTGTCCAACCTCAGTACTTCACAAAGCCGCTTAGTTAGAACGTCTGCTTGCTAATGGTGTGTCTAGAACCAAGCAAGCAGACAGTGAGATTCACGAGGACCAACTTCTTAATTTTCTCGTTAACCGGCTTGACGAGGAAGTCCCGCTTTCCTTAGCCAATAACGCTGAAATCACTGCTGAGGACATCTATGAGGTCCTCGTCGGCGCTTGCGCCGACGGGACCTCTGTCTCTACGCTCTGTGCGTCGAGTCACAACGGCCCCGCTGCCAACACGATCCTCTACCATCTGCGGACGAAGTTCGAGCCGTTCCGGCTCGAACGAGTCGCTAGCACGCTCCTTCGACGAAACATCGTCGAACTGCTTCCTGAGCAGGTGGAGGTCTGCGCAGACCTCCACCTGCGGCCCTACTACGGTGATGAAGACGACACGGAGACCCTTTATTACTCGGAAGCCAAGCGTGGAACCACCGCATTCCACGCCTACGCGACACTCTACGCGCGTGTAAAGAACAAACGCTACACGCTGGCGGTGCGCCGTCTTGAAGACGGCGACACCGCCAGCAGCGTCCTCGCTGAGTTCTTTGGTGTCCTTGACGGCCTTGACACCGAGGTCAAGGCCGTCTATCTTGATCGCGGATTCTACGACAGCAGGTGCCTCACACTGCTTCAAGCGCACAACTACGCGTACGTGATCCCGATCATCCGATGGGGTGAGACGATTCAGCAAGAGCTCTCGAAAGGGTGGAGTCGTGTCATTCAGCATGATCTGACGGGGAAACTCGACGGACACAGCTGGACCGTCGAGTTTCCCGTCTACATCGATTGTACGTACCTAAACGGGAAGTATGACGAACGCGGTGTGGCGCGTCACGGCTACGCCGCTGACGCGCCGTTCATCGAGACACCACGCGACGCTCGATACTACTACGCGAAACGCTTCGGTATCGAGTCGAGCTATCGCTTGTCCGAGCAAGCGATAGCGACAACAACGACACGAGATGCGACGGTGAGACTGCTGTACGTCGTGGTGAGTCTGTTGTTACAGAACGCGTGGCGATATCCCCACTACGAATACGTGGCGACGCCCCGCCGAGGCGGGCGTCGCCTCTGGTGGTGACCGTACAAGGAGTTCGTGAACATGGTTCGACGGGCCGCGTGGACGGCCCTCGCGGTGCGTCGGGCCGTCCCCGCGAGTCGGCCACCAGACGACCGATTCCACCGGTAGTCACCGACCAAGTACGCCACTTTGTGAGTGGCTACGCTGTCGCGTCGGCAGCTGAGCGCCGCCGACAGCGACAGCTCCGGCTTCGGGCGGCGTTGATCAACCGCTACCGACGGTTCATTGTAACAGAATAGGTGGCTCAGGTTAGGTTAGCTAACGATGCTTTGTGAGGTACTGAACCTACTCTTCCGATTCGTTAAGCAAGCCGCGTCGCTGGCTCAAAAGCGCTGTGCCGCCAGTCCAACGGCGGTGAGTGATCCGACTGGCCACGGATTTCCCGGNAAGCCGCGTCGCTGGCTCAAAAGCGCTGTGCCGCCAGTCCAACGGCGGTGAGTGATCCGACTGGCCACGGATTTCCCGGCTGGAAGCATGTCAAGCTCCACTTTTTGCGGGTTCACATGGATGCGACGTACCGCGAGATCGTTGATTGGGCGAGCGAGATGGATCGCGTTCGTGGTCTGTTACAGCTCGCTCGGACGGCATTTCCCGCACCCTCAACGCTGTACCGGTCGTTTGAGAGGGTGCCCATNGTTCGTGGTCTGTTACAGCTCGCTCGGACGGCATTTCCCGCACCCTCAACGCTGTACCGGTCGTTTGAGAGGGTGCCCATGTCCGTTTGGCGAGGGTTTCTTCGGGAGTCCGCGAACATCTGCGATCCGGGCTCGCACGGTGCCATCGATGCCACGTTCTTCGACCGCGAAACGGCATCGAGACACTACCAACACCACTCGGATCGCCACATACGCACGCTCAAAACGACGGCCTCGTCGAGACAGACTCGTGTGCCATCCTCGATGTTCACTGCTCGGCACACTGGCCGCACGACACACAAACTGGCCGTCGAGTCGCTCTTCGCAATACCGAGAACATCGAGAGTTTCGCCGGCGACAAAGGCTATGACGACCAATCGCTCCGGGATGCCCTCCGGTCAGAGGACATCCAGCCCCTGCTGCGCCATCGGCTGTTCGCTGCGTACGATCACGCCCACAACGCACGGTTGGACAGCGGGCTATACGGGCAACGCTGGATGGCCGAGATCGCCTTTTCGGCCATCAAGCGTCGATTCGGCACCGCTGTCCCCCCTCGCGCTTGGTACCGCGAATTTCGTGAACTCGTGTTGACCGCCACAGTCTACAACCTCGAACAGGCTCTCAAACAGTGATCCCCACGCCATCATCGGATTCAACAGAGCAGTGTTTTCCTATCGTACTCGCAGTGGCATTCCAGCGGTACACGCCACACTAACCGAAACGGTAATCGGCACTCCCACACAGAGAAGAGACAATGCCCTCGCCCGAGGACACGACTGCGGCTACCCGTGCGTTCCTCGACGACCATCCCGAGGCTGAAGAATCGCTTGTAGCGCTTGTTGAGCGTGATGCCCAGGGAGAGCTGTGGACGTTCGATGAAATCGAACTTGACTCCGGCCGCTTTGGAGAACTCGTTGCGCGTGATATCGCGACCAGTGTCGACGGTGGCTACCGACTGGTACCCCCCGACGCAATTCGATCCGTCCTCACGACGCCGGCCGACTCTCGAGTGAGTACTACCTCAACAGATACTGAGCACTCTCCGCCACCACAGGAGTCTAACTCCCCCGATGCGAGCGAGCCAAATGCTCCTTTGCGTGTGATTGCTCGCTTTGTGTCCGACCCAACAACCACGCTCGGGCTTGTCGGCACACTCATCGTCGTTGCGGTGGCACGACTCGTGGCCGCACCCGCTGTATTCCGCGATGGATTTGTGGTTTCACCATCTAACGACACGTACTTTTTCCGGTACTGGCAGGAACAACTTGCGGCGCGCGCTAGCGGCATTTTTGATTTTGGACTGTTTGCCGACATGGGTGGTGCTGCCGCCGCTCGCCCGCTCGCGCACGCAACAAACTGGTGGGTAACTGTCCTTCTCGGCGGTGTTGAGGCCGCACCGACAGTCGCTGCGTGGCTGCCGGTTTTGCTCTCTGTTTGTGTAGGGTATCTTGTCTATCGCGTTTCTGCCCTCCTCACCAACGACGTTCGAGTCGCACTCGCTGCCGTAGTATTCTACGGCCTCGCCCCTGCCAACGTCGTGTACACGTCTGTTGGATTCCTCGATCATCAAGCACATCAGTACCTCTGGCTCGGTCTGCTTATCACGACTCTCACCATACTTGGAAGCGACCTTTCTCGACGACGAGCCACAACCGATACAACAGCCGCCGCGCAGGCTCATGCTCACGATCCAACCATGTGGGCGGTCGCACTCGGTCTCGCGACTGCCGTCGCCGCCTCGGCTCACACTTGGGGAGGCTCTCCGCTTACGTTCATCCCGGTTGCGGCCGTTGTTGGGGTCCGTGTTATACTTGATGTCCGTCACGGCGTGCCGCCGGTTTCTGCTAACCTCCCGCTGCTTGCCGGTCTTGGGCTTGGCGCCGGAGGAGCGCTTACCCTCCACCTTACACTTGGCTGGCATGAATCACTCGCCGCGATCACGCCCGTTCTTGTGGCCGCTGGTGGGTTTGTTGTTGTTGGCCTCGGCGCACTCTGGCGTCGCTTCACACTGCGGCCGGCTGGGCTCGGCATAGTCAACGCTGTTGTTGTAATCGGTGGACTTGGCGGCTACGTACTTGCCCGTCCCGATGTCATCAGCCGTATCCGTACCCGCGCAAGCGCTCTGTTCGGTCGCGAGGGGATCTCTGAGACAGTCTCGTTATTTAATCCCGACTTTGCGGTGGTGCTTGGACCTCTCCTACAACTCGGGCTCGGGTTTTACTTCGCGATCGCCGTGCTTGTGGTCCTTACATGGATGTTTACTAATCGGTATGAGCCCGGATGGCTTGTTCTCGTTTGTTTTGCGTGGTACTACGTAGGACTCGCGGCCATTCAGGTGCGCTTTGCCGGCCAGTTGGCTATTGTTATTGCCCCGTTTGCTGGGATCGGTCTTATCTATCTGCTTTCGTTGATCGATCTCACACGGCCGGTTGCGGTACTCGGACCGCCTGAACAGCAGGGTGCGGATCCTGCTGCGCCTGCCGGTGTACCTAGTAGCCTCACTGACAGCAGCCTCGAGTCTACTTCCGGATCTGGCGGTGATACTACCCAAGCTTCCGCATCGATTACATCGCTTCAACTGCCAGCTGAACGGGGCAAACGAGGCTATCTTGTTGGCGCAATCATCGTTGTGTTACTGTTTAATCTCGTGCTTGTCCCGTCGCTTGTTGGACAGACTACGTATGACCGTGCCCAGTTTGACGCCGCCCTCGCAGTTGACGCGCACGCGAACGAGACTAGCAGTGAGTATCCGCAGAATTTTGTGTTGAGTCAATGGGGTGATAACAGAATGTACAATTACTTTGTGAGCGGCGAATCGCGGAGCTATGGATACGCACGAAGTACTTACGACGAATTCCTTACGGCATCTAACCCAGATGAGTGGTACAACCAACACCACTCACGAGTTGGCTACGTCGTGATTACTGAACGGGATCGTGATTCCGCAGCAAACACGACGTATACGGCTCTTTACGAAGGGCTTGGTGTTGGGGCAAACGGTACCAACTCTGTCGGTCGGTACCAGCTGATCCATAGTGGTTCTGGCGTTCGAACCTTCGCGCTTGTTTCTGGTGCCAGAATTCAGGTTACAGGCTCGTCTACAACGTCAGCAACCGCAACCACCACCGTGAGTCTCCGTGGTGTGGATTACGAATACCACCGAACCGGTGCGGTTGTTAACGGGACGGCAACCATCCGAGTTGCTCACCCCGGCACCTACCATGTCGGAAACCGAACGGTCACAATCAGTGACCGTGATATTCTTGCGGGTAATCAGACGTCTATTTCTGTCAGTTAATGCGCAACCCACACGTGACAGCCCAACGTGGTGATTTGTATGCTGTGCGTAGTAGCGAAAAGTTGTCTCTAGCTGCTTTAGTCGTACTCAAGCTGTTCTATAATTGTATGTGAATTGTATTGGACTCTCGGCTAATTGCGGCCCTGAGTATTTTTTATAAATCTGAGGGTACATCCACCGTGATCACTGATCTTGAAAACGGCCACGAGAAGCCCGCTACCGGCTTTGTGAAAGGCTATCATGGCTACTCGGCCCCACAAAGCATATATAACAACCGCCACAAGCTCAAATCGCAGACCCTACCCATCCAAATGCGACACCAATGCGAGTAACCTCTGTCAAGTCCGGTCGCGCCATCGCTGTGATGTCGGTTATTGACGAACGGGCGACTCAGATGGAGACAAAGCACGGCTGTCGCGCCGAAACAACACAACAATGACACAAAACACAAACTATCGCGGAAAGGCCAACGCGGTCTTTTTCGCGGCGATCATGGTCGTATCCATGTTCGCGGCTGGCTTCGCAGCGGCACCCGCCGCAGCAGCCCCCGTTAATGGCCAGTATCAAGATGATTCTGGCACCGAAGTTAGTATCGTTTACCAAGGACAGAACGTCTACCTCGTCGGCGGCGATATAAACGCCGCTGGCGTTGGTGACTCAGTCAACCTTCGTGAGGTGGATAGTTTCGACGGCGGTACAGTCGACACCAGCTCACAGACGGAGCAGCTGACTGTTTCGGACGGGGCTGACGCCCCTTCCAGTCTCGGACTTGGATCCGGCGACAGGTACGTCGAGATCGACACGGACGATCTCTCGTCCGGTGACTACTTCCTGCGTGGCGCCGGTGATCTCCCGAATAGCCCGGAACAGGAAGACACCTTCGAGGTCACCACCCAGTCGCTCAGCGCTGAGTTCGACGACGACTCGGTGACTGACGAGGGCTCCAATGCGGAGACTGACCTCGACATTTCCTCCGACCGTGGGACCTACAGCATCAACGTGACTGCTGACGGCCTCGAAAACGAGGAACTGTTCAACGTCCTGACCGGCGACGGCGTTAATTACGCTGACGACGCGACGACTGAGCTGACGGAGGCTCAGATCGACAGCACGAGCAGTCTGACCGCCGGAACTGATTACATCGAGAACGGCGGCTTCAACGTCGGCCTTTACCAGCCTGACGACGAGGACTCCGAGCAGAAGGTTGTCCTCATCGGGATCTCCGATTCTGACGAAACTGTCGACTTCTCGGGAATCGACACTGACGACTACACCTTCGAGTTCAACGTGACCGACACGGAAGCGTCGGACGCCTCGAGTATCTCGGTCGGCGAGCTTGACCGGGAGGCAAGCTTCGACGAGTCTGTGTACACGCAGACCGCCGGTGACGTTGTCGAGATGACGGTCGAACTCGAAGACACTGACAACACCTGGGTCCAGTTCGGTAGCGAGGACTCCGGGTTCGTCGACATCCTCTACCTTGAGGATGACGACGATGACGGGGAAGTGACTTTCCAGGTCAACACGCGGACTGTCGGGACGAATGTCGACAAAAGTGTTGTCTACAACACCGAAGACGACATCGTCAACAGTGAAATGTACGACGGTCTCAGCAGTGACCAGGAACCCCGCTATGAAGACGAGGACGAAAACGAGATCGAAGCCTCTGACGTGACTGGTGCCGACAACGACTTCGAGGCGTATCTCGACTCTATCGGCCAGATTAACGCCGAAAGTGGCCCCTCTGACCAGCAGTTCGGTCAGCTCACGCGTCCGCTCCAGCCGACGACCTACGAGGTTGCTGCGAACGGTAACAACGTCTTCATTGTGAATGAGGACGACAACTCGGAGCTGGACGACGAGATCGGGCTGACGACGCTCGACCTCACGGAGCCTGGCGTCGAGAACGTCCAGACGTGGACGGCACCCTCGAACCCGGCTGACGAGACCTCGAACACCTCCGAGATTCTGAATGAAGTGACGCAGAGCTCGGATGTCGCACTCGACGACCAGCTTGTCATCTCGGCCGAGGCCAGTGGGATCTACGGCCACATGGTCGCGCTTGATAGTGACGACTTCGACGCGCTCGACGACGGCTTCTCGGCGTCCACGCTTGACACGCTCGCAAACGACGCTGCCTACGATGGCGAGGGTGTGAACTTTGAAGTCGAGGCAGACGACGCGACGGGCAATCAGGACCCGACGTCGCTCGACCTTACTGCGAGCGAGGATGTCGTCTCGATCTACGTTGACCAGGAGTCCAGCCAGATGTTCATCGTGGTCGACACGAGCGAGGACGACTCCGCGTTCTCGCAGTCTGTCGAGGATGGAACGGACTTCACGGCTGAACTCGAATACGAAGCCGACGAAGACAACCAGTTCAACTTCGAGAACTCGCGCGACGATAGTGGCCCGGGCGAGGCTGCCCTCGGTGGCGCCAATGGACAGACGGATACGGCGGCGTTCCCGTACTTCGCGGCCGGTGAGGACAACACGCAGTCGGCCTCGGCTGACTTCAGCCTCGACGACCGCGGAGCCACGTTCGATAACGTGAACGACGACGACCAGGTCGAGATCACCAACTCCGAAGAAGCGATGGTCTCGGGCACGACTAATGTTGCGCCTGGTACCGAAGTGAGCGTTCGCGTTCAGTCCACTTCCGGTGTCTCGCCCTCGTTCGTCGAGACGTCTGACGACTTCGAAGTTAACGAGGACGGCACGTTCGAAGCTGAACTTGACCTCAGTGCTGCCTCGCTGGAGGACACCGCGACGGTTGCCTTCCGGGTCGCCGGGAGTTCCATCGCGGACTCCGACGCAGTGATTGCTGAGGAGACTCAGGAGCCCGCCTCCTTCGAGGTCTCGGACCTGAGCCCGCAGGAAGCCACCGCAACTGCTGGTGACTCGGTCGACGTCTCGGCGACGATCGAGAACACTGGCAGCGAGGAAGGCACTCAGACCGTCGCGCTCACGCTCGACGGCGACGAACTTGACACGACTGAGGTCACGCTCGAATCTGGCGCGACCCAGACCGTTGAGTTCACGGCCGACACGACCGGCCTCGACGCCGGTGACTACGAACACGGCGTCGCGACTGACGACGACGAGGCAACTGGCACGCTCACCATCGAGGGCGACTCCAGCGGAGACGACTCCTCTGGTGACGACTCCAGTGGAGACGACTCCTCTGGTGACGACTCCAGCGGAGACGACTCCTCTGGTGACGACTCCAGTGGAGACGACTCCTCTGGTGACGACTCCAGCGGCGACTCCACCGACGACGGAACGCCCGGCTTCGGTGCACTCGTCGCACTCGTTGCGCTCATCGCCGCTGCGCTGCTCGCGACCCGCCGTAACGACTAACGTCGTTGCCTGACGGTCGCGACTCGCAGTCGGTAAAATATCGGCCCTCGCGGGCCGATCCACACGCGGTTTTTTATCTGACTCGCACCCTGAGCGATAGCGAGCGGCAGCGCTCCTGATGCGCGATTGTGGCAAAAATTCGCATGGACTGGGTATATTGAAGTAGACGTAGTATCGAACACCGCGTGCTGGACGCTGTCACGCGACGACTACTGATAGTTGCCGTGGCACGGAACTCGCAGTCAACTCGCGTGACGGCGTCTGGTATCATCGGTCGAGTGGCTCGCCGTCAGAGCCACTTCTTTTCAACCAATGGCGTGGGGTGGCGCGCCCCCGGACCCACTTCGAGGGGTGGCCACTTCGAACACGTAGCGACCCTACCTCAACTCAGGCAGCGTCGAGCAGCGCACGTGTTCACTTGCGTTCGCTCACAGTGATTTCGAGGGCGGAAGCCCGACGACATAATTAGGTGGGTACTTTCGGTATGAATTACCACTTCTATGCGGGCAAACGAGCGCCACCACCGTTGCTCCTCAATTGGCCACGGGGGGTTCTCTCATAGAAGAGGCCGCCCGTCAGTCGGCCTGTAACGCTCGGAACTGCCGACCCCAAAGCGAAACAGGAACTCCCTCTCTCGATCTGCGGGCGAAGAACACGAGCAATTACGTTGCTGCTTCCGTTTGGCCCTGCGGAACGCAAGCCCACGATTTTAATCGTGGGTAACTGACGACTGTCTACCCTGTATGTCCGTCCAGAACTATGCCGGTGGACGAACACATTCCGGGGACCGAGGAAACTCGGAAGGTGCTACACGAGCTCAAGGAACCGGGCCAGACGTACGACGACCTCCTGAGGCAACTCGCACAGCAGCGCCGGCGTCGCGACCTCGAACGACGCTTTCAGGAGTTGGAGACGCGGATCGAGACGGGGTAACGTCACTCTCGGACGTTTGATTACGGGGTCCTGATCGACTCGATAATACCCATCTGCGACCGTCGCTCAACACTCCGCATATTTAATGTAATACAGTGCGTAGTACTTCGCATGAGTACTGACAGCGAAATCGACAATCGAACGACCCGTATCACGCGAAAGGGACAGGTAACTATCCCGAAAGCCCTCCGCGAGGAGTTCGGATTAGAGGAAGGCGACGAGCTTCGGTGGGAGAAGACCGACGACGGAATTCGCGTCCGGAAGGCAACGGGATCGGCGGGCCGCGGGATGCTCGCCGACGAGGACGTCTCCGAGGAGAAGCGTGAAGAGATGGCCGCGGAGATGGAGGCCGAGATCCGTGAGAAGCGTCGAAGCGAGTGGCAGCCGTGACCCGCTACACCGTCGATGGCGTCGCGATGGGTCGGTACCTCGTCGACAGTCTACCGCCCGCTGCCGACGACATCTTCGAACGCGCCGAGCGCGGTGACGACATCGTTGAGGCGCCGACAGTCGCCGTCAGTGAGGCGATTCGGACCGCGGTCAACAAGGGCTCGATCGCAGGCGTCGAGGTCGATACGACGCCGAACGCGGTGTTACGTGGACTTGTCACCGACGGACCGGTACGGATCGCTCCGAGTGACGACCACGATCTCGCGGTGTATGGGAGTCTGATCGACCAATACACCCTCCACGACGCGCTGCTCATCGCCAACCATCGTGTCCGGGGTACTGAAGCGATTGTCACCAACGACGAGGAGTTCGCGACTGAGTCGACCGTCTGGCGCTGAACGACGCTGTGACTCCCTACGCCTCGTCCCGCTCGACGACGACCGTCCGCCCGGTGAGCTTCTCGGGCGCGAACCGGTAGAGCTCGATGTCCAGGTCCGGCTTGTCGTCGGCCCAGATCTCGAAGAGCGGGCGCCGCGCCTCGCCGTACTGCGCGATCGTCTCGGGGGTGAGCTCGTCGAGGTCGACCCGCTCTAAGGGGCCGACGCCGACGACACTCGCGTACTCGTCGTCGTCGTCCGCGTAGACGACCACGCGGGCCCGCGGCGCCGACGCGAGGAACTCGCGCTTCTCGCTGTCGGGCGTCGACACCAGCCGGAGGTACAGCGCGCGCTCGTCGGCGTCGTAGCCGTATGAAATCGGGATGGCGTACGGTGCGTCGTCGCGCGCGAGCGCGAGGACCCCCGTCTCGTGGCGGGACAGGTGCGCGTCCACCTCGGCCGGTGACATCTCGACCTCGCTGTTCGTCGGCATACCGCGAATTTCTCCGCACGGCGGCTTAAAGGGCACGAGACGGCACGGGCGTGGGGGCGGAGAGCGGGTCGGCGGCGACGGCAAGTTGGCGCGAGGCCCGTGGGAATCGTTGCGTCGATAAGCTCAATCAAAAAATATAGCGAGCGGAAACCTACCCTTCAGGATGGGTCTGAGCGATAGCATTCCATAGCAAAGCACGCGCTACGACTTGTCTGGATATTCGACGTTATCGAGTCCTGTGGTGACTAACTCGATGTATGCTTCAGTGAGGGTTCGGTCGGTTTTCTCGGCCCACTCTTTCACCTGACCGTGGAGCGACCACGGAATATCCACGTTTGGACGCATCAGTAACAAGACCTTAGGACCGTAAGACCAAGATAGCTTGTGTCGTGAGGCGAACTAACACCTTCGCGGTACGCCCGCTCTCCGACGACGACAAGCGGCTACTGCGGGACCTGTTGGACGCCTCTGCGAGCCTGTGGAACGAGTTGAACTACGAGCGCCGCCAGCAGTTCTTTGACGGAAAAAGCGTCTGGGACACCGCTGACTACCGGAAACAGTACGTCGATGTTCTCGGCTCTGCCACCGCACAGCAGATAATCCGGAAGAACAAGTCCGCGTGGCGGTCGTTTTTTGCCGCACGCGAAAACGGTGAGGACACCGCCCCGCCAGGCTACTGGGGAAACGAAGACGATGGCAGAGAACTCCGCACGTTCATACGCAACGACCAATATACACTGGAGACTGGCAAGCGATCACGAATCGAGATACCGGTCGGGCACGCCCTAAAAGATGAGTACGGGCTTGGTTACTACGACCGCCTGCGTCTCGAAGTGTGTGGGGTTCCTAAATGGGACGGCGAACAGGGCCGTCTGGAGATACAGTACGACGAGGNTGGTTACTACGACCGCCTGCGTCTCGAAGTGTGTGGGGTTCCTAAATGGGACGGCGAACAGGGCCGTCTGGAGATACAGTACGACGAGGTGGATGACACGTTCAGAGCCTTCCAGCCTGTCACCGTGCCTGATTCTCGGCAGGATTCACCACTGGCTTCTCACGAAGCCGCTCTGGACGTGGGCGCAAACAACTTTGTCGCCTGTACCACCACGACAGGACAGCGGTATCTCTACGAAGCGCGCGACCTGTTCGCCCGCTTCCGTGAGACAACCGAAGAAATAGCCCGGTTACAGTCCAAACTCTGCGAGGGACGATACAGCAGTCAGCGGATTCAACGGCTGTATCGCACGCGGACGCGACGACGCGACCACGCACAGGACGCGCTCGTTCGGGACCTGATGGAACGACTCTACACCGAAGGGGTCGCCACGGTGTACGTGGGCGACCTCACGGACGTCCTTTCGACACATTGGTGTGCCGAAATAAACGCAAAGACTCACCAATTCTGGGCGTTCCGAGCGTTCATCAAGCGACTGTCGCACACTGCCGAAGAATACGGTATCACGGTTAAGGTGCGGTCAGAAGCCAACACAACGCGAACGTGCCCAGTGTGTGGCGAGCAGGACGACACTAATCGGGACGGCGATGTGTTTCGGTGTCCGTGCGGTCACGAAGCCCACGCCGACCTGTGTGCCTCTCGCACGTTCCTCGTACAGCAGGCTGGCGAACCCGCTGGGTCGATGGCACGGCCCGTGCGCCTCACGTGGGACGACCACAACTGGTCGGAGCTACCATACTCTCCCGAGAGGGTACGTCCCAGCGAGGAGCGCACAAACCGGAGTACCCGCGAGGGGAAACTTGCCTCCGTGGGGACGGTATAGCCAACAGCCCTACCGGAGGAATCCCACAGCTTCAGACGTGGGAGGATGTCACCGGCGCCCCGCAGACGACACAGCCCGTTTCGAGCAGCGTCGCCCGCATCGCGTCGTCCACCTCGATCGAGCGCCGACACTCCGGGCAGACGAAGGTGTGGGTGGATCGCCCCGTCATATCCGTGCGTACGACCCCCACGCGCATCAAACGGGCCGCGCATTCTCGCGGCTTCGGAATGTGATAAATGATCGTTAATCCAGCAGCGCCCCGAACAGCTTCCGCTGAGCCGCCGCGACGTGTTCCGTGAACGTCGAGCGCCCGATGCCGAGCGACTCGGCGACCTCGCCGGCGTTGGCCCCCTTCGGGTGGTCGAAGTAGCCCGCCTCGTAGGCGGCCACCAACACCTCGCGCTGGCGCTCTGTCAGTTCGCTCCGGTCGACGGTGACCAGATCCGACTCCGTCGGCGTCGTCGTCGACTGGAGCAGGCGCAACACCTCCATCTCCGGACACGCGTCGCGGAACGCCTCCAGCACCGACCGCAGCGTCGGCAGGTCGCCCGCGTGGAAGGTGAGCCGGAGGCGCCCGTCGCGAATCGTCGCCTCCGAGACGGGCGTCTCGTGGCGGTCGAGGACGGCGAACGGCGAGTCGGGGTCGACCGCGGCGTCGAACCGGTAGGCCGCCCGTCCGCCGTAGTCGAAGACCACCTCGACCCCCTCGGGGACCGCGAGGTCGGCGTCCGCGATGAACTCCACGACGACGCGTTCGCGGTCGTCGGCGGGCGTACAGCGCGCGACCTCGGTGACCGGCGTCGCCCCGTCGACGACGCCGTCGAACGGCGACGGCGCCGCGGTCGGCAGCGAGACCTCCGCCCGGATTCCCGATCCCATCTCGTTCGTCCGTACCCGCCCCGGGCAAAAACGTTGGCGGGCGCGCCGCCGCAGTATAAACCTCCCCGCATATGATGGGACACGGTTCGGGGGCGTGGAGCCGGTACCTACAGATATGAAACGCCCCCCGCGCACGACCGACGCCACGACGACGACGACCGACGACGCGGCGCTCGACGCGACGTTCGAGGCGCTCGCGGACGCAGACTGTCGGGCGATCCTCGCGGCCGCGGCGACGCCGAAGACGACCAGCGAGCTCGCCGACGAGTGCGACATCGCGCTCTCGACCGCCTACCGGAAGGTGGAGCTACTGAGCGAGACGCCGCTGCTCGCCGAGGGGGTCCGATTCGACCCGGACGGCGACCACGCCGCCGAGTACGTCCGTGACGCCGCCGACGCCGCGCTCGAACTCGGCGACGACGGCGTGGCGCTCACCGTCGAGAACGGGGGGACCGACCCCCTCGCCGCCGCGCTCGACGCGCCCGGCGTTTCGGCCGACTGACCGCCGCGTTGCGCCCGTCGGCGCGGCGCCGACTCACGGTGTTTCGCGCGTTCCGTTTTCGAGTCTGATAATCGAACGGTCAGGGTTTTACATCAGTTCGCGGTGGAATCCGATATGTCTCGCCTGCCGGAGCCAGAGACCCTCATCGATCTCGCGCAGGACAAAGTCGCGGTGATCGACGAGACGGGACGGTTCCGGTATCTCAACGCGGCCACCCGCGAGCTGCTCGGCTACGACCCGGACGATCTCGTCGGCCGAGACGCGTTCGAGCTGATCCATCCCGCCGACGTCGGCCGAATTCGCGACGCGTTCGACGCGCTCGTCGCCGGCGATGGGCGACCGGACGCGCCGCTGGAGTACCGCTACGCGACCGCCGACGGCGACTGGGTGTGGTTCCGTACCCGTGTGTTCCCACCGGCGGGGACCGGTCTCGACGGGTACGCCCTGAGCTCCCGCGATGTCACCCTCGAAGTTGAGTCCCAGCGACGCCTGGAGACCATCGCGTCGACGTCGCCGGACGTGCTGTGGATGTTCGACGCCGGCTGGAGCGAACTGCTGTTCGTTAACGGCGCGGTCGAGCCGGTGTTCGGGATCGCCCCCGAGACGCTCGAACGGCGGCCGCGGGCGTTCTTAGAGGCCGTCCACCCGGACGACCGGGACCGGGTGGAGCGGTCGATGGAGCGGCTCTCAGCCGGCGAGCAGACGAACATCGACTACCGGATCGGCTCTCCCGACGGACCGACCACCTGGGTCAGGGTGCCCGCGCGTCCCGTCACCGAGGACGGCGAGGTGATCGCGGTGGCGGGGTTCGCCCGCGACGTCACCGACGAGTACCGCCGCGAGCGCCAGCTCACGGTGATGGACAACCTGCTCCGACACACGATCCGCAACGATATGAACATCGTCGACGGCACCGCGGAGCGGATCGCCGACCGCGTCGACGACGCCGTCGCCGCGCCGTCGGCCAACGGCGCGGCGCCGCCCGACATCGATCTGTCCGCACTCGCCGACGACCTCGTCGACCACGCGGAGACGGTCCGCCGGGTCGCCGACGATCTGCTGACCACGGCCGAGAAGCAGCGCGGCGTGATCGACCTCCTCCGGCAGCACGAGCGGCCCCAGCCGCTCCGCGTCGCGCCGCTCGTCGAGCGCGCGGTGGCGGACGCCCTCGACGACGCGAGCGACTCGCCCGCCGACGTCTCCGTCGCCTGTTCCGACGAGCTGCGCGCGTTCACGCATCCGGAGCTCGACTACGCGATCGCCGAGCTGATCGGGAACGCGATCGAACACGCGGAGGCGCCGCCGACTATCGAGGTCGAGGTCACCGCGCCCGCCGACCGCATCGAGATCGCGGTCCGGGACGACGCGCCGCCGATCCCATCGGCCGAGCGCGACCCCATCACCGACCGGTGGAAGATGGACGACCTCAGGCACACCGGCGGGATGGGGCTGTGGCTCGTCTACTGGATCGCGGACCGCTCCGGCGGCGACCTCGCGTTCGACGCCGGCTCCGACGGCAACGAAGTGACGATCAGCGTCCCCGACGCCGACTGCGACCCCTCCTTCTCGGCGGCCGACCGCGGCCCGCCGCCGGTCTCCGACGTCCGGCCGGCCCCGGCGGAACCGGACGGCGGCGCGACGGGGCCGGCCGTCGATTCCGAGGCGGTCTCACCCGGGCCCACCGATGCCGAGTCCACTAATACCGAGCCCACCGATACCGAGCCCGTCGCGACCGATGTCGCGGACCGCGAACCTACGGACCGTGAAGCCGCGGCCGACCGTGAGTCGACCGCCGACCGCGAGCCGATCGGAGACGGCGATCCAGACGATCCCGACGCCGCCCCCGGTCCGCCGTGAAGATCGACGGGCGGCCGGCCGAAACCCGATCGATCGTTCACCGTTGACTCCGGTTTCGAAGAACCTCCCACGGATCTTAAGCCGTCGCTTCGCGTACCCTCGGGTTGATGGGTACGCTCAACGAGCTGTTCGACCCGGATCGGGTCGCCGTCGTCGGCGCGACCGCCCGCGAGGGCGCCGTCGGCCGCGCCGTCACGTCGAATCTCCTCGACGACTTTGACGGCGACACGGTCCCCGTCAACCCGAACTACGACGAGGTGCTCGGCACGCCCTGCGTCGACGAGGTCGCCGACGCGGATGCCGGCGTCGCCGTGATCGTCGTTCCCCCCTCGATCGTGTTGGACGCCATCGAGGCGTGCGGCGAGGCGGGGGTCCGCAACGTCGTCGTGATCACCGCCGGGTTCGGCGAGACGGGGGAGAACGGAGCGGCGAGGGAGCGTCGCCTCGCGGAGTTAGCCGACGAGTACGACCTCAACCTCGTCGGCCCCAACAGCCTGGGGATCATGTCGACGCCCTCGGGTATGAACGCCACGTTCGGTCCCGAGAACGCGCTCCCCGGCGGGCTCTCCTTCATGAGCCAGTCGGGCGCGTTCGTCACCGCGGTCCTCGACTGGGCCAACGACAACGGGATCGGGTTCAAGGACGTGGTCTCGCTCGGCAACAAGGCGGTTCTCGACGAGACGGACTTCGTCGACCACTGGGGGTCGGACGAGGAGACCGACGTGATCATCGGCTACCTCGAAGGGATCGAGGACGGTCGCGAGTTCATCGAGACCGCCCGCGAGACGACCCAGGACACGCCTATCGTCGCCGTGAAGTCCGGACGGACGAGCGCCGGCGCGCAGGCCGCCTCCTCGCACACCGGCACCCTCGCCGGCTCCGACAAGGCGTACGAGGCCGGCCTCGACCAGGCGGGCGTCATCCGCGCGGAGTCGGTCGACGAGCTGTTCGACTCGGCGGGCATCCTCGGGAGCCAGCCGCTGCCCGACACCGACAGCGTCGCCATCGTCACGAACGCCGGCGGCCCCGGCGTGATGGCGACCGACGCGGTCGGCGACGCCGACCTCGACATGGCGTCGTTCACGAGCGAGACGACGGACGCCCTCGCCGAGTCGATGCCCGAGGAGGCGAACATCCACAACCCGGTCGACGTGATCGGCGACGCCGACGTGGAGCGGTTCCGCGAGGCGCTGGAGATCACCGTCGCCGACGACAACGTCGGCGCCGCCCTCGTGTTGGCCGCGCCGACGGCGACGATCGACTTCGACGAGCTCGCGGACGCGATCACCGACGTGAGCGACGAGATGGACGCGCCCGTCGCCGCCTGCCTGATGGGCGGCGACCGGACCCGGGAACCGAAACAGCAGCTCCAGTCGCGGGGTATCCCCTGTTACTTCGACCCGGCCCGCGCCATCGACAGCCTCGCGACGCTCGCGACCTACCGCGACATCAAGCGCCGGGAGTACGCCGACCCGATGTCGTTCGACGTCGACCGCGAGCGCGCCCGAGAGATCCTCGGGACGGTGCGCGACCGCGACGACAACCGCCTCGGCGTCGAGGCGATGGAGCTGCTCGACGCGTACGGCATCCCCACGCCCGACGGCGAGATCGTCGACTCGCCGGAACGCGCCCGCGAGGTCGCCGAAGGCGTCGACGGCGACGTGGTGATGAAGATCGTCTCGCCGGACATCCTGCATAAGTCCGACATCGGCGGCGTCTCCGTCGGCGTGAGCGACGACGACGTGGCCGACACCTACGAGGACCTCGTCACCCGCGCGCGCAACTACCAGCCGGACGCGACCGTCCTCGGGGTCCAGGTACAGGAGATGGTCGACCTCGACGACGGCGTCGAGACCATCGTCGGCATGAACCGCGACCCGCAGTTCGGGCCGCTGCTGATGTTCGGGCTCGGCGGCATCTTCGTGGAGGTGATGGAGGACACCACCTTCCGCGTCGCGCCCGTCTCCGAGCCCGAGGCCCGCGAGATGACCGAGGAGATCCAGTCGGCGCCGCTGTTGCGCGGCGCCCGCGGCCGCGATCCGGTCGACGTCGACGCCGTCATCGAGACGATCGGCCGGCTCTCGCAGCTGGTCACCGACTACCCGGCCATCCTCGAACTCGACATCAACCCCCTCGTCGCACTGCCCGACGGTGACGGCGGCGCGAACGCCGCCGCCGTCGACGTGAGACTCACCGTCGACCCGGAGGCGCTCGACGTGCCGGCGACCGAACAGCAGCCCCTCGACGCGGAGGAACCCACCGATGACTGACACACCCACCACACTCGTCACCGCGACCGGAGACAGCGCCGGAAAGACAGCGATCACCGTCGCCCTCGCGCGGCTCGCGGCCGACCGCGACCGCAGCGTCGGCTACATGAAACCGAAGGGCACCCGGCTCCAGTCGAACGTCGGCAAGACGCTCGACCAGGACCCGATGCTCGCCCGCGAGGTGCTCGGCTTGGACGCCGAGATGCACCAGATGGAGCCCGTCGTCTACTCGCCGACGTTCGTCGAGGGCGCGATCCGCGGCACCGAGGACTCGGACGCCCTCCGCGACCGGATCCGCGAGGAGTACGACGGCATCGCGGCCGACCACGATCAGGTGTTCGTCGAGGGCGGCGGCAGCTGGACCACCGGCGGCGTCGTCGGCCTCACCGACGTCGACGTGGCGGAGTTGCTCGACGCGCGGGTCGTCCTCGTCGCCGAGTACGGCTCGCCGAACGACCTCGACGAGGTGTTGGCGGCCGCCGACGCGTTCGGCGACCGCCTCGCCGGCGTCGTGTTCAACAAGGTGTCCGACGATGCCTTCGAGTCGCTCGACCAGGACGGCATCCCGTTCCTCGAATCGAAGGGGATCACCGTGTTCGGCGCGGTTCCCCACGAGAAGGAGCTCGCGGGCGTCACGGTCGGCGAACTCGCCGACGAGCTCGGCGCCGAACTCCTCACCGACGCGCCGACCGACGCGTTCGTCGAGCGCTTCCTCGTCGGCGCGATGGGCGGCGACGAGAGCGCTCCGCCACTTCCGGCGCGCCCGCGACGCCGCCGTCATCACCGGCGGCGACCGCGCCGACGTCCAGACCGCGGCGCTCGACGCTTCCGGCGTCGCCTGCCTCGTGCTCACCGGCGGCCACCGGCCCTCGGGCGCGGTGCTCGGCAAGGCGGCGGACGCCGGCAAGCCCGTCCTCGCCGTGAACACCGACACGGTCACCGCCATCGACCGCGCCGAGGGGGTCGTCCGCGGCGGCCGCACGCGCGACGTCCGGACGGTCGACCGGATGGCCGAGCTGCTCGGCGACCACGTCGACGTCGACGCGCTCGTCTGAGCCGGCCGTCACTCCCCTCCCGTTTCGTCCGCGATCCGTGATCGTCTGACGTACTGTTTTCAGGGTGGACGACGTACCCCGCCCATGACCAGTCTCTCGGAGGCGTACGGTGGACGGGGGCGCTCCGGGGTCGACCCGCGTCGGCTGTACCTCGGTGTGGGGTCATTCGTCGCGGGCACGCTGCTCGTCGTCGCGGGAATTCTCGTGGCGGCCGAGGTTGTGCTTCCGTCGGGCTATAGCTCGGGCACGGCCCGGGAGATCGGCGGGGTCGTCGGCGGCGTCGGCGTCCCGCTCGTGTTGCTCGGCGTGATGGCCGTCCTCCCCGCCGACCGCAACACCTACGCCGCGGCGGTCGTCGGCGCGGCCGTCATGTGTCTCGGCGTGGCCCTGTTCACCTACGCGTACCCCGTGCGGTGGGTCGGCGGGCCGCGACCGGATCTCCCGAACCTCACCCTTCACACCGCCGGCGTCTACTTCCTCGGCGCCGCGACGACGCTGTGGAGCGTGTTCGTCGGCGTCGCCAACTTCAAGACCCGCAACGACCCCGGCGGCACCGTCTCGATGGAGGTGACCCACAAGGGGGAGACGCGGGTGGTCGAGGTCCCCCGCGACCAGTTGAGCGGTCCCGGCGGCGTCGGCCTCCTCGGCGGCACGCCCGACGGCGACGTCGAGACACAGACGAACCGCCCCGACGCCGAGGGCTCGGGCGGTCCCGCCGATTCCCCCGGTTCCGCGGCGCGGGGCGACACCCCTGCGTCCGCGTCCGAGAGTCGGCCGAGCGGCGCAGGCGGCTCCGCCACTGGCGGCCCGGTCGCCGGCGCGAGCGAGCGTCCCGGCCCGGGCTCCGCTGGCGTGAGCGACGGCGGGAGCGCCGAGCGCGACATCTCCTCGCCGCTTGACGATTCGGGACCGACGGACCGGCCCTCTTCGCCCGCGACGCCGGAGCCCGCGCCCTCGCCCGACTCCCCCGCCGCGCGCGACGGCCCGGGCGACGCCTACTGCGGCAACTGCGCGGAGTTCGACTACGTCCGGACGGACGACGGGATGCGCCCCTACTGCGCGCACTATGACGAGCTGATGGACGACATGGAGGCGTGCGACTCCTGGACGCCGCGGTAGGCGTGGCCGCCGCCGTGGGACCGCCTGCGGGACCGTGCGACCGACGGTCCGAGGCGCTCGCCCGGCACAAGAGCTAACTCGCGCTCCGTCGAGTGGCTGCCATGGATGTCCGCCGAACGCTCTTTGTCGCCGGGTTCGTCGGGGCATCGATCTCGTACGTCTTCAACGTCCTCGCGTTCACCGGCACGTTCGACGTGTTCCGCTGGGCGGTGTTCGCTGTGCTGTACCTATGGTCACCTACGGATTCGACCGGTTCATCGCCTGGCAGACCGGTTCCGACTGAGCGTCCCTGACGAGGAGTTCGGCAGACACCGGCCCGAAGCCGAGATATTTCGGCCCGGCCGAGGCGACCACGTCGCGCCTCGGTACGGGGGACCTCACACCGGCTCCGCCGACGGGAGCTGCGACTCCGCGACCGCGAACGCGAGCGTACTCAACACGCCGATGAGCGTGCCGGCCGCGAGCGCCATCGCCAGCTCCGAGAGGCCGAGCGCCGTCACGCCCGGGGCGTCCGGGAGGAAGAACCCGGAGACCGCGAACAGCACCACGGCGATGGAGGCGACGTAGAAGGGCGCGTTGAGGTAGCGCCACCGGAACCGGCCGGCGAGGTACTCGTCGGTGATCTGTCCGAGGCTGGAGGTGACGCCCGCGACGCCGAGCCACTGGACGAACCCGTGGACGAACGCGGCGAGGGCAGTGCCGCCGGCGAGCGAACTCCCCTGGGCCGTCCGGACGACGTCGACGGTGTCGAACCCCTGAACGCCGCCGACGACGATGAGGGCGAGCGCGACGACGTAGGTGACGAGCGTCACGCGGCCGGTGTAGAGGACGTTGCGGACGGTCTCGGCGGTCCCGTCGACGGTGTCTTCGAGCCCCAGCCCGCGGAACAGCGAGTAGAGGCCGACCGCGCCGGAGAGGATTCCCAGCACGGCCGCGCCCGCGACGTCGAAGAGGTTCGCGACGACGACGAGCGGGTAGATGAGGAGGACCACGCCGAGCGGGATTAAGATCGTGCCCCGGGTCTCCGGGTCGGCGAGGACCTGCTTGATCGTGTAGTACAGCGATTCGAGATCCTGCGCCTGCCGGACGACGACCCGGCGCATCCCGTCGATCGGCATCCGCGACCGGATCACGGGGAGGACGGACTCGTCTTGGGCGCCGTCGGTGATCACGACCGCCGAGACCTCCTCGCCGGTCGACAGCTCGGCGAGCACGCGGTCGACCTCTTGGCCGACCGCGCGGTTCGCCTTCACGTCGGGACCGTCGACGCCCGTGACGGCCGCGACCTCGACGGCCTCGCCCTCGGCGGCCAGTTCGTCGTGAACGTTGACGCCCTGAAAGAGCACGTTCACGTCGGAGTCCTCGGGGTCGGCGGTCGCGAGCGCGACCGCGGCCTCGGTGACGTCGTCGGCGCCGATGACGGGGGTGAGGATCCCCGTCTTGCGGCCGAGGTCGTCGTCGAGGTCGACGCAGAGGACGAGCAGCATCGTTCGAGGCTACGCGGGGGGGCGGCATATGTTTTCGGCTCGGGTCGGGCCCGCCGAACCCGGCAACCGCGACGCCGCGGGCGACCGCGCCGGTGCGCGCGATCCCGCGCCGGTGACCGCCGTCAGTTCTCTTCGTTCGGCTCGTGTTCGAGCCCGTTCATCATCGATCGGACGTTCTCCCCGTCGCTGAACGCGGCCGGATACGCCGCGAGGGGGAGTACGAAGTCGCCTCCGACGCCGACCGGCTCGCCGATGTGGAGTTCCAGTTCGGTGGTCGCGCCGGTCCCCTCGATCTCGCCGTCGGCCGTGTACACGACCACCTCGGCGTCGGAGCCGAGGACCCCGGTCGAGTACTCCGAGCCCCGTTCGAGGTTGCCGACGTTCTCGAAGCGGCTCAGGATGAGCTCGGCGCGCTCGCGGGTACTCATCTCGGCGATCGGGTTGAGCGCCTGGCCGAGCACCTCGATCTGCGGCGTCGTCACCGCGGCGAACACGGCGGCTTGGTAGTTCTCGCCGAACAGCTCGACGGCCTTGTCGTACTCGGCGACCGTGTTCGTCACGCGCACCTCACGGGTCTGTCCGGCGGCCTCGACCTCCCGGGAGACCGTCTCGTCGGTCACCTCGTTGAGTTCGTACCCGCTTTCGTCGAGGGTCGCGTCAGCGACCGTCGCGGTCCCGGCCGCGAACTCGGCGGGCTCCTCGCCGGTGGCGACGTCGAGCGCGGTACAGCCGGCGAGGCTCGCCAGCCCGAGGGCGCCCCCGGCGGCGAGCGCGCGGCGACGCGTGACCGCGTCGGCCGGCCGGCGCTTCTCGTCGTCGGAATCTGACGTCTCACCGGGTTTCATGGCTCCCCCTCGCGGCGGCGGGGGTACATACTTTGTGTTCGGGCACCTCCGCTTCGGTGCCGCTCGACCGCCGAATCCGCGGTCGTGCCAAGGGCTCTCTCGGAAAATCGCGGTTCGGACGCTTTTTGAGGCCGCGGCCGGTAGAAGGGGGTAGATGATCTCCAAGGGCTGTGAGCAGTGCGCCAAGGGCGGGAAGATGGTGCTCTTCGTCTACGGCTACTGCGACCAGCGGGACTGCTTCTACTGCCCCCTCGGAGAGAACCGGAAGAACGTCACCGACGTGTACGCCAACGAGCGGAAGGTCGAGTCCGACGAGGACGTGATCGAGGAGGCCAAGCGCATGAGCGCGCTCGGCACCTCGATCACCGGCGGCGAGCCGCAAGAGGCGATGGCGAAGACGACCCGGTACCTCGAACTGCTGAAAGACGAGTTCGGCGAGGACCACCACACGCACCTCTACACCGGGATCACGGGCGGCCGCGAGAACATGCGCCGCCTGAGCGAGGCGGGGCTCGACGAGATCCGCTTCCACCCGCCGGTGGAGCTGTGGGGCGACATGCACGGTACCGAGTGGGAAGAGATACTGTACATCGCCCGCGAGGAGGGGCTCACGCCCGCCTTCGAGATCCCGGGAATTCGTGCGGAGCCGGAGTTCCTGGAGTTCCTCGACGAGGGCGCCGCCGAGTTCTGTAACATCAACGAGTTCGAGATGTCCGACGGGAACTACCGCCGGATGCAAGAGGAGGGGTTCGAGCTTCAGGAGGGTCACATGTCCGCGGTCGAGGGGTCGAAAGACGCCATCCTCGAAGAGATGGCGAGCCACGAGAAGGTGTACTTCTGTACGTCGGTGTTCAAGGACGCCGCCCAACACCGCAACCGGCTCAAGCGGATGGCGAAGAACATCCGCCGCGAGTTCGACGAGGTGACCGACGACGGCACGCTCGTCTACGGGAAGGCGTTCGCCGACGCCGAACGCTTCGAGGCGCTCGGCGTCCCCGAGGAGTTCTACACGGTCAAGTCGAACCACGTTGAGGTGGCGTGGTGGCTCCTCGAAGAGATGATCGAGGACGGTGACCTCGACGAGGGCGAAATCGTCGAGCAGTACCCGACCGTCGACGGCACGGTCGTCGAGCGCACGCCGGTCGCCTGATCTCCACGTCGAATCCGGGTTCGCGTCGACTCCCATTTGCGTCGCCACGGCCCGAGACGCGCCGCGCGCTCGTGTTACCCGCTACCACAGTTATACGGTACCGGCACGTATTGCCGCACATGGCCTCGGAAGACCCCGTGTTCGCCGACGTGAGCATCGGACAGACGGTGTACAACGAGGACGGTGAGCGGCTCGGGTCGATTCGCGGTGTCGACGACGACGGCTTCTACGTCGCGTCGCCGTCCGGTTCCGAGACGCTGACCCTCACCGACGCCCGTGACGTGTTCGGCACCGCGTACGTGATGTGGCGGTGTTGGGAGTGCGGCGAGATGGGCGAAATCGGCGACCAGCTCCCCGCCAACTGCCCGAACTGCGACGCGTCCCGCGAGGAGTTGTACTACTGGGCCGAGGACTGATACGACGAAACAGGTACCGGAAGCCGGTCGCGTGTCGGCTTACATTGAACCGAGAACGCCGACATCGTGATCGTCCGATCACGCGTAGTTCTCGGTGTCGGAGAGGACACTCTCGATGGAATCGTCGTCCGTACTGACGCGATCCGCACCTGTCTGGTCGACACTACCGAAGCCCCAATCGGGAGAACGCCGGACACTCGTTGCGCTCCTCACTCAGTCGCTGTCGCTCCTTCGTTGCGGTGCTTACGTCGTCAGCAGAACGCGGAGCGTTCTGATTGGCTCACGAGAGCTTCGCTCTCGTGAACGCCTCCGGCGTTCTCTCGACTGCCCCTTCGAGTCCCACCCCGCACAGCACCGCACCTCACACCTTCCCACCCTCGCGGCTCACGCTTCGCGGCTGCGCCGCTCGCGTTCGCCGCGTCCCTCGCGCGTTCGACTCGCGCCCTGCGGGCGCTCGTCGGCACGCGCCGACCGCGTTGGTCGCTTATGAGCGCTCCTCTTCCTCAACTTCCTCCGCCTCGTCGTCCACCTGCTCGCGGAGGCGCTCGACCTCCGCTTCCAACTCCGCGATCCGCTCAGCGTCGGTCTCCGAATTTTCCGATCCGGCCGCGCCGCCCTCGGCGGCGGCGCCGTCTGAGCGCGTCGTGAGGTAGATCACCGCTCCCGCGACGAGGACGAGGGGCACGCCGAAGAGGATCACGGCGATGATCAGGATAATTACCAGCTCCGGACCGCCGGGCACGCCACCGAACGCGGGGACGAGGGGAACCATACGCCGTCCACTCGGGCTCGCAACTAAAACGGACCGGCGGCGAGGGCCTTCGCCCGCCGGCTCAGTCCGCGTCGACGAAGTCCCCGAGATTCGCCTGAAGCCCGGCCGCCATCGTCGACTTCCGCCGGAGGCGCCCGAGCGAGACGGGGAGCTGGTCGGCGACGCCGCGGACCGCCTCGCCGAACGTCTCGGCGGCCCCGAACTCGCCCTCGAACGCGTTCCGGACCGCCTCGCGCACCTGCCAGACGCCGACCGGCCCCCAGTAGTCGTCGGAGACGTGGCGGAGTACGAGCGCCTTCGCCTGCCGGCCGCGTTCGTCGAGGTGTTCGAGGACGCCGAGCCGGGAGGCGTAGTACGCGCCCGCGGTCTCCTCGACGTAGCCGGTCCGGCCCTCACGTCCCTCGCTGGCGGCCGCGAGGTACACCCCCGCCTCGGGGTCTGGGTTCCAGATCGAGCCCGGCGACTTCATCTCGACGAGTTCGTACTCCCATCTGCCCGGCACGAGGATCACCCAGAAGGCGTTGCCGAGGTACTCGTTGCGGTGGACCTCGATCCGGTCGACGGTCGGGTTGTCGCGGATCGACCCGCGGAGGAACTGGCCGACCGTGTCGTCGACCGCCGTGATCGACCAGCGCGTCGGGACGAGCCGGCGGTTCGCTCCCTGCCCGAGCGCGCCCGCCGAGAGGATCGTGTTGATCTCGTACACGTCGAACCCGCGGCGGTAGAGGTACGTCATCGCGCCTTCGGCGCGCCAGTCGTCGTCTTCGAGCGTCTTCTTCACCGGCCGCGGGACGTGGGGGTTCTCGCCGAGGTCGGCGGTCCGGGCCGCGGCGCGCGGCCCGGTCGGCGTCTTGATGTCCTCCGTGCCGACGTCGAAGTCGAGGTCGGGGGTACCGTCCAGCCCGATCTCCACGTCGACCGGGCGGTCCGCGATGGCGACCTCGCGTTGAACGCCGAGCCAGCCGTCCCACGCGTCGTGGACGCTCTCGGCCGGCCCGCCGCCGCCGAGCGATTTCACCCCGCCGGTCGCGCCCGCGTCCGCGACGTCGACGCCGCGGGTCGAGTTGAGCAGGCTCGTTCGCCGGTCGAACACGTCCGAAATCGAGATGCCCTCGTCGTACCACGCCGCGGAGGTCTCGAAACTCGCCGCGCGCTCCTCGCGGCCGACCGGCGAGAGCAGCCCGGTCGAGACGTTCGGGTAGTCCGCGCGGCCGACGAAGATGGAGGGGGAGACGCTGCCGACGACGGCGTCGTCGGAGACGTGCTCGTCGAAGCGCCGCTCGAAGGAGTCGAGATGATCGAGAACCCCGTAGTCCTTCTCGCTCGCGAGGCGCCGCCGCTCGGCGCGCTCGTTCGCCTCGAACTCGATGAACTCGTCGAGCCGCATTCGCCGGTCGTAGGGGCGAGTCGGACTTGACGGTGTCGCCGCCGCGGCTCCGACGCGGGACGCTCAGGTCGCGAGCGACGTGACGCCGGCCGGGAGTTCGGCCCCGAGCGTCCACTCGTCGCCGTCTCGGCGCACCAGCGGCGCCGACGCCTCGGGCGCGAAACCGTCCTCGTCCACCCGCATCGTCCCGCCGACGAGCGTCCCGTCGACGACCGCCCACGAGACCGCGAACGCCGGATCGGCGGCGGGCACCGGGTCGGCGACGGCGTCGAACGCGGGGTCGTCCGCGGCCCCCGAGAGGGTCACGCCCCCGGGCGCCTCCGGTCCCCGGCGGTCGGCTCCGGCGTAGAGCCGGGCGTCGTGGACGATCGCCTCGCGGAAGTAGCTCGCCCAGAAGTCGCGGAAGTCGGTGTCGAGCCGGACCCACCGGTCGCCGTCGTCCGTCCGGTAGAGCCCGTTCCCGGTGGCGGCGACGACGGCTCCGCCGTCGAGCACGCGCAGGTCGTGGACGTCGTCGTGGACGCCCTCCCCGTACCGCCGCCAGAAGTCGCCGTCGAACGCGTACACGCCGCCGGGCTCAATCCCCGCGAGGACGCCGTCGTCCGGGTGGACGGCCAGCGTCCTGACGCTCGGCGCGCCGCCCGGCGCGCGGTCCCGCCAGCGGTCGCCGTGCGGGTGCGCGTCGAGGTCGCCGACCGGGTCGAAGCGCCACCCGTCGGCCGCCGGTCGCGCGCGCAACACGCCGGTGTTTCCGGTCCCGACCAACAGGGTCTCCGGGCCGGCGAGCACGGAGACCGGATCGTCCGGGCCGTCGAGCCGCCGCCAGTCTTCGCCGTCCGGGGACCGGAACAGCCCCTCGGCGGTCGCGGCGATCCGCGCGTCGCCGCTCCGCGCGACCTCGTAGACGCGGCCGCAGGCGGCCGCCCGAGCCGGGTCGTCGTTCGGTCCGTCGAGCCGATACAGTCCGCGGTGCGTTCCGCAGACAAGCATGTCTCGCGATCGGACGTCGAGCCGAAAAACCGTGCCGCTTCCGCGCGGGCCCGTTAGCTGTGGATCCCCATCGCCTCGATCTGCTCTTGGTAGCGGTTCCGGATGGTGACCTCGGTCACCTGCGCGACGTCGGCGACCTCGCGCTGGGTCTTCTTCTCGTTACAGAGCAGCGACGCGGCGTAGATGGCGGCGGCTGCGTAGCCGGTGGGCGACTTCCCGGAGAGCAACCCCTGTTCGGCGGTGGTCTCGATGATCTCGTTGGCCTTCGACTGGACCTCCTCGGAGAGCTCCAGCTCCGAGGAGAACCGGGGGACGTACTTCTTCGGGTCGACGGGACGCATCTCCAGGCCGAGTTCCTGCGAGATGTAGCGGTACGTCCGGCCGATCTCCTTGCGGTCGACCCGCGAGACCTCCGAAATCTCCTCTAAACTTCGGGGAATTCCCTCCTTGCGACAGGCGGCGTACAGGGCCGCGGTGGAGACGCCCTCGATGGAGCGGCCCCGAATGAGGTCCTCGTTGAGCGCGCGTCGGTAGATGACCGAGGCGACCTCCCGGACGGACCGGGGAACGCCGAGCGCGCTCGCCATCCGATCGATCTCCGAGAGCGCGAACTGGAGGTTGCGCTCGCCGGCGTCCTTCGTCCGGATCCGCTCCTGCCACTTGCGCAGGCGGTGCATCTGCGAGCGCTTCTTCGAGGAGATGGAGCGCCCGTAGGCGTCTTTGTCCTTCCAGTCGATCGTCGTCGTGAGCCCCTTGTCGTGCATCGTCTTCGTCGTCGGGGCGCCGACGCGCGACTTCTCCTGCCGTTCGTTGTGGTTGAACGCGCGCCACTCCGGGCCGGGATCGATCTGTTCGTCTTCGATGATCATCCCCGTCTCCTCGTGTATCAGCTCCCCGTCGGCCGTCCGGGTGAGATCCTCCGGATCGAAGTCCTCGGGGTCCAGCTCGTCGATGTCCTCGACCTCCGCGACGTCGATCTCGTCTTCCTCGGCGTCCTCGTCCCCCACGCGCTGCCGGTCGTGATCCCGTTGCCGGGTGGGCCGTGTCATCGCATTTATATGCTATCCAATCCATTTTACTTAAAAGTTCGTTACCGTGCGGGTAGTTGACACAGTTTGGCTTCGCCCCGGCGTAACCGCTGACTGCGGACGGACAGCCCTTTGTCCGCAGGGCGCGGAGCCCGCACGAATGCCGACGATCGACTGCGACCCGGCCGCCGCGCGCGAGCGCCTCGCGGGCGAGGGCGTCCGGATCGACGAGGGGAACACCCCCCACGAGCGGTGGCGCGCCGAGCGCGACGGGGCCGTCGCGGTCGCGTACGACGACAAGGTCGTGGTTCAGGGGAGCGACCCGACCCGACTGACCGCCCTGCTGCGCGACGGCGGCGGCCGCGCGCACGTCTACTTCGACGGCGCCTCCCGCGGGAACCCGGGCCCGGCCGCGGTCGGCTGGTGTCTGGTCACCTCGGACGGCGTCGTCGCCGAGGGCGGCGAGCGGATCGGCCGGGCGACGAACAACCAGGCCGAGTACGCCGCGCTGATCCGCGCGCTGGAGGCGGCCGACGAGTACGGCTTCGACGCGGTCGACGTCCGGGGAGACTCGCAACTGACCGTCAAGCAGATCCGCGGCGAGTGGAACACCAACGACCCGGAACTGCGCGAGCGGCGGGTCCGCGCCCGGGAGCTGTTGGAGCGGTTCGACCGCTGGTCGATCGCCCACGTACCGCGGGAGATAAACGAACGCGCCGACGATCTGGCGAACGAGGCACTCGATGACGCGAACTGACGACGACCCGCCGGAGTGGGCGAAGGAACGGGCGCGAGAGATGATGGCGGCCGGAGAGGACGCGGAGGCGGACGACGCGGGGTCGGACGCCCCCGCCGACGAGGCCGACGCCGATCCCGACCGCGACGACGACCGCGTCCCGGACGTGCCGGTCGCGGCGGTCGACGAGGCGGAGCGGCTCACGCGGCTCGCCCGCGAGGCCGAGTCCGCGGAGCCGACGCCGGAGATCGAGGAGGCGGCCGACCAGTACCGCGAGCGGCGCGACGCCCTCGCCGCCGAGTACGGGTACACGGCGCGCGTCCGCGACGAGGACGATACGCTCGTGATGTACCCCGACGAGTGGATGGAGGAGGGGACGGTCCAACTCGACCGAGTGGAAGACACCGACCGCGCGGTCGAGGTGTCGCTCTCCGGCCCCGGCGACGCCGACCGCTACCGCGAGGTCGCCGCGTACAACGAGGCGGTCGCCGAGGCGGTCGCCGAGCGCGAAGCAGCGGTTCACGCCCGGACCGCGGAGACGTTCGCGGCGTTCATGAGCAACCACTACGTCCGCCCGGTCGACGACGCGACGCCGGAGATGCGCGCCGAGTTCCGCGAGGAGTACCTGGTCCGGAACGGGTGGCCGACCGACGAGCAGCTCGCCGCCGTCGACGAGTCGCTGTCCGTGATCGAGTCGGTCGCCGCCGACGTCGCCGATCCGGAGCCCGACGGCGACGAGGAGTCGGCGTAGCGGTCGCTCGGCGGAGAGAGAACGCGGCTTTCGCCGCGCCGTGTGCCAAAAGGTTCGGTTAGCATCCGGTGCCGTCCGCGCCGCGCGGGCGCCGCGTTATTCGAGCAGCGCGCGGACCTCGTCCGCACGCGTCTCGTCGGCGACGAACCGGTCGAGGACCCACTCGATCTGGCCGAGGACGATGTCGTGCCCCTCGTCGGTGAGCTCGTACTGGTTCGTCCGCTTGTCGAGTTCGCTCTTCTCGACGAGCCCGTGGTCGACGAGGTCGTCGAGGTTGGGGTACAGGCGGCCGTGGTTCACCTCAGAGCCGTAGTACGCCTCCAGTTCCCGCTTGATCGCGAGGCCGTACATCGGCTCCTCGGCGAGGATGGTGAGGATATTTTGTTGGAACGCCGTGAGATCGCTTGCGGCCGTCGATTCATCAGTGACTGCTTGTGCCTCTGACATGCCTAAGGGGACGGGACCCGAACTTATAATCTTTCTCAACAATCACGATCGTAGCGATGCGTAACCCCGAACGTTCGTCCGGATCACTCGGTATCGACGGTCTGTCGGCGGACGCTCGTCCGATCCGGGGACGGAGCGCGTTCGACTGATCGATTCCGTTTTCGTCGGATGGGCCGACGGATCGTCGGTCGCGCACCGCGTACGGCTCCCGATCGAAACCGACGGATCGGCTGTTCGTGCCCTTCCGTCCCTCCTGACGACAGCTTTCCATCGCTTCGACGCCGGCGCCGCCGCGCCCGCGCGATCCCGAAAAGACTTTGCCCGGCTTCGACAGATCAACGGACACATGGCCAACCTCTGGGAGGATCTCGAGACGGGACCGAACGCGCCGGACGAGATCTACGCCGTCGTCGAGTGTCTCAAAGGCGAGCGCAACAAGTACGAGTACGACAAGGACATCCCCGGCGTCGTGCTCGACCGCGTGCTTCACTCGAACGTCCACTACCCGTACGACTACGGGTTCATCCCGCAGTCGTACTACGACGACGAGGACCCCTTCGACGTGATGGTGCTCGTCGAAGACCAGACGTTCCCCGGCTGCGTCGTCGAGGCCCGCCCCGTCGCCATGATGAAGATGGACGACGACGGCGAGCAGGACGACAAGGTGATCGCGGTGCCGACCGAGGACCCCCGGTTCGACCACATCGAGGACCTCGACGACATCCCGCAGCAGACCCTCGACGAGATAGACGAGTTCTTCGCGACCTACAAGAACCTCGAGGCCGGCAAAGAGGTCGAAACGCTCGGCTGGGAGGATAAAGCGGCGGCGAAGGAAGCGATCGAACACGCGCAGGACCTGTACGACGAACAGGTCGCGTAACGGCCGTATAACCGCAGCGCATCCGGCGCCCGCGTCCGGATGCGTTATGCCTATGGGTAATTTTTAGGGCGACAGTCGCGTATGGTCACGTAGAACGATGAGCGCCAGCACGCCCTCCGTCGGCATCGACCACCCGACGGTCGTTCCCGCGAACTTCGACCCGGACGAGGACGACGCGACGACCGAGACGGCGGCCGACGAGGCCGCCGCGACCGACGACGCGTAGCGGTCGCCGTCCCTTCTCAGGCGCGCTCGACGACCGCCGAGAGCCGCGTCGCCTCGTCTCGAAGCGACGCGAACGCGTCGTCGACCCAGTCGACGACCGCGTCGTCGGTCGATTCGATGACGCACCGCGGGTTGTTCTGTTCGTCGTACGCGACCACGCAGGCCACGTCGCCGCAGCGGAAGAGCCCGTACTCGATGGGCTCGGCGCTCACGTACACCTCCGTGGCGTCGTCGTCCAGCGCGCGATCGGTCGCCGGTTCGAACTCCGTGACCGACGCGTCGGCCGCGCTGCGGTCGATGATCAGTTCCACGTTCGCGCCGTCGTCCAACGCCGCGGCCGCCGCGTCGTTGAACTGTCGAATGACGATCGGGGAGACGGCTCGAATCTGGTCGCCGTGACTCTCGTCGAGGAGTTCCGTGAGCCGGTCGACGACGGCGAGGGGGTTCTTGTCGGACGCGACGGTGAGGTCGCTGTCCGGGATCCCTGCCGGCGGGAAATCGACGCCGACACGTTCGAGGGTCGCTGCGAACCGACCGTAGCGGTCGCCGCGTTCCACCTCCGTCAGGAGCGTCTCGTACGCGTCGTGGACACGTTCCCCGGTCGGCGTCACCCGGTAGGCGGCGCCGCGTTTCACGACCCAGTCCCGCTCGCGGAACCCCGCGAGGATCCGCTGGACCGTCGTTCGGGTGGCGTCGACCGCGTCGGTCAGCTCGGCCGGGCGCCGCGGATCCTCGCGCAGCGCCCGGAGTATCGCGACCCGAACGGGCGACCCGGCGAGGTACTGTGCGCCGTCGTGTCCGTCCTCGGCCGTCATCGTACGACCCGTGTGTACGGGTACCGCCCTGTTAACCGTACCGCGTCGCTGAGACGGGCTCGCGCTCGTCTCCCGCGCGCCTCTCGACCGCTTCAGCCCCGGTAGCGGAACGACACCACGGTGCCGACGGTGTCCTCGCCGGCGATGCGCTCCGTGGTCACGGTCACGGCGGCGAGCGCCTCCGCGCCGAGCGCCTCCTCTATCACCGCCCGCAGCGCGTCGGGGTCGGCGCCCTCCTGTCTCACCGGTACGCGGACCTGTCGGCGGTTCACCGCGACGTCGCCGAGGTTGTACTCCGTGTGCTCGAACGCCTCTCGGATCGTCGCCTCGATGTCGGTCATGGCACCGTCCGTTCCGCGCCGAGCGGTGAAAAACGCGGTCCTTGGTCGCCGTTTCGATGACGACCGCTCGTTGCTGCCTTTCGGTGTGTTGTGGGCGTTTTACACCCTTCTGACGCTGTCTCAATTTAATACTGATTTCAAACTCTTCAAATATGAGTATTATTCAACCGCAGAACAATTTAAATATTTAATAAGCCTGACACTTTCCAAATATGCACGAAAGTGTAGCGGAGTACGTGGCAGAGAACCCGAAAATGGCCGGCGTCCTGTTCACCGCGCTGCTGCTGTTAACGCAGGCGGCACCCGCGGCGGCGAATGTCGCTGCTTCTAATCCTGGGCCCTAATCAATTGTAATACTACCGCTCCAAGCTAATTCACCATCGTAAAACACGGGAATTAACTCTTTTTCCATCAAATCTAGCAGCTCACTTTTTGATATTGACTCGCAGTCCACAAGAGAGGGGACGTAATAATTATATCCTATAATATCCGTATTTAGCGTTGCGAGTGATCCAGATTTATGATGGCCATTTGGATAAAAGTCTGCTGACAGATCAAACTCATCCTCAGATCTTTTCTCTACATTAAACACAACGGCCACACCACTCCGACTCTGACAGATCGTCGTCCCCCCATCACCCACCACGATGTACTGGTGACCCGTGATCAGCTCCCGCTTCGCCACGTGGAGCGCGGTCCGGAGGTTGAACCCGCTGTTCATCAGGCGAGCGATAATTCGGCCGAGCTTCGTCGCGGGTGAGTTCGCCACGTCGGAGAGGGTGACGATGCCGCCGCGCGAGCCGCGGTGAACGAGGGCCTCGCCCTGCTGGTACGACTGACAGGCGTTGAGCAGGAAGGCGCTGACGCCGATTTCGAGGTCCTCGTCGGTCAGGTCGAGGTAGCTGTCCGCGCACTGCATCCCGCGGTCGTCGACGTGTCCGATGTAGTGGAGGAAGTCGACGTCGGATTCGAGGGTCTCCCGCATCCCCTCGCGGCTGAGGTCGTGGCGGACCTCGATGTCGAACTGGACCATGTCGCGGAGCCCGTACAGGTCGGCGACGTTCCCCTCCTCGCGCATCTGGTCGTCGTTACAGACCACGAGGACGGAGATGCGCGACTGTTCGACCTGCCCGGCCTCCAGCCGGCGGTGGTACGCGTCGAGGGTCGCCTTGTTCGCGTCGAGCGGGACGCCGTCGCCGACCCACGCGTGTTCGACGGTGTCGACCGGCTCCGGCCGCACGAACTCCGTCTGCGCCGGGACGGCGCCGCGCTCGACGGCGGGATCCGCGCCGCGAGCGACACCGGCGCCGGACCCGCCGCGCACGAAGTCGCCGCGGTCGAGCGCGTCCGGTCCGCCCGCGGGCTCCGTCTCCGCCGCCGGCGCACTCCGGTCCGGCGTGCCGAGGAAGCCCACTCCGACGCCCTCGTCGTCGTCGACCGGCGTGACGCTCTCGGGCGACCGGACGATCGACAGCTCCCGGGCGACGAACGGGAGCATCTCCACGTTCTCGGGGTCGGGACGCACGTCCGTCGTCAGCGTCCACTGCGGCAGCTCGGGCTCGACCGCCTCGAACGGGACGTCGAGGTACTCGCCGAGCCGCTCCGCGAGCGGGAGGTCGTACAGCCGCTCCCAGTCGAGGTCGAGGTCGGTCGTCTCGCGCTCGTGGAGGTCGACCGGGTAGAACCCCTCCGTGCGGGCGAGACAGTCGAGGTGGAACGACTGGCGGAGCACCTGTGCGGTCCGCGCCTCGAACCCGGGTTCGAGGGGATACGTCCAGCCGTCACCCTCGATGCGCGGGGCATCGCCGGGAACGACCGCGGCCGCGAAGTAGTACGCCAGCGAGACGACGGGGTAGAGGTACCGGTACTCCGGGGGGACGACAATCCGGACGCCGCTGTCGACCGGCTCGACCCGCTCGGGGACGCGGAACTCCTCGCCCGGCTCGATGAGCGGCGGGTGGCCCCGCAAGGTGGGGAACGACCGCTCCGGGCTGGTCGTCTGGAGCGCGGAGCCGAGCAGCGAGACGGCGTCCATCAGCGACTCCGGGTCGGTCGGGGTGGTGATCGTCCCCGCCGGCGTCTGGTGGAGCGACCGGAATCCGAGCCCGACCGTGCCCGGCGCGTCGAGGTCGATCCGGGTGGTCCGGTCGGTCGTCGAGACGGCGAACCCGGAGTCGAACGAGAGGTACAGCTTCGTCGGCGCCGGGTTGATCCCGACGTGGTACGTCCCGTCAGGCATCGTGTAACAGTCGCCGTGGGTCAGGAGCGTCCCGTCGCCGGCGCGCGTCTCGACGACGGCGACGCGCGATATCTCGATCGACCCGGTCTCGACCGCGGCGCTGGCGTCGACCGGGAAGTAGTGGTCGGATCGGGGACGCGGTCGCGGATCGACGGGCCGGTCGGTGTACACCTCGAACTGCGTGTTCTCGATGTGGTCGGTGACGGCGATCCCGTCGGCCTCGCGCAGCGGGTCGATATCGATGCTCATTGGGGCTCGCCGCGGCGGTCGTCAGGGCGGACGGCAACCGGCACCGCGGGGATTAGTATCGTCTGATTGGGCGATAGCGGCGATAAAGCTTGCGTCGGTCGGATCGCCGCGGACCGAACTGATAAAGTCCCGGCCGCCCCACCTCCGCGTAATGATAACGCTGGGAACGGCCCGCGCCTCCCCGGGCGAGACGGACACGGGCCGTCTTGAGGTGGGAGAAATGCGGGACGGGAGCCCCGTCCGGCTGCCGGTCGCCGCGATCAACGGCGCAGCCGACGGGCCGACGCTGTACGTCCAAGCGGTGAGCGACGGCGACGAGCTGAACGGGCTGGGCGTGATAAACCGCGTCGTTCCGCGGCTCGATCCGGCCGAGCTGTCCGGATCCGTCCTCGTCGTCGGCATCGTGAACCACTTCGCGTTCCAGGCCGCGGAACACCGGAACCCGGTCGACGACCGGAAGATGAACCGCGGCTACCCGGGCGACGCCGACGGCACGACGAGCGAGCGGATCGCCCACGAGACGTTCCAGATCGCCAAGCGCGCGGACTACATCCTCGACCTCCATCAGGGGTCGACGAGCCGGATGATAAACGAGACGCGCGTGCGCTGCGGCGTCCGCCACCGCCTCCACGGCGAGTGCTTGGAGCTCGCGAAGGCGTTCGGCTGCGGGCACGTCCTCGACATCAAGGGACCGGACGGCCAGCTCGCCCGGGCCGGCCCGGAACACGGCATCCCCACCGTCGATCCCGAACTCGGCGGCTGCGTCGGCTGGGACGAGGAATCGATCCGGTACGGCGTCGAGGGCGTGTTCAACGTGCTCCGCCAGTACGGCTTCCTCGACGGCGACGCGACCCTCGAACCGCAGACGCGCGCCCGCGGCTTCGACCAGTACGGCTCGCCCGCCGGCGGTCTGGTCCGATTCGAGCGCGAACTCGGCGAGCGCGTCTCTGCCGGCGACGTCCTCTTCGAGGTGACCGACACCTTCGGCGCGCTGGAGGGGCGCGTGACCGCCGACACGGACGGGGTCTTCTGGCGCACCCGCCGGCTTCCGCAGGTGGCCGCCGGCGAGTACGTCTGCTCGATCGGCACCAACGTCGACGAGTACTGATGGAATCCCCCGACGAATCGGATCGGAGAGCGCGCGCCCGCCGGGGGCTCCGCTGTCCCGAGTGCGGCGAGACGTACCGCGACCGCTGGCGCTGTCGGTGCGGCGCCCCCCTCGACTTCGCCGACCCGCCGGCGCCGGAGGGGTCCGCGCCCGCCCCCGAGTCGTTCGACGCGCGCGGCGGGCTGTGGGCCTTCGCCGACCTGCTCGCGGTCGGCGACGACCCCCGCGACCGGGTGACGCTCGGCGAGGGGATGACGCCGCTCGTCGACGCGGACGAGGGGCGCGAGTCGGGCGGGCGATCGGGACCCGAGATTCCCCCGTGGAACGCGTCCTTCAAGCTGGAGTACGCGTTCCCGACCGGCTCGTTCAAGGACCGCGGCGCGACCGCGACGCTGACCCGGGCCCGCGAACTGGGCGTCGAGCGCGTCGTCGAGGACTCCTCGGGCAACGCGGGCGCCGCGATAGCGACCTACGCCGCCCGCGCCGGGATCGGGGCCGAGATCTACGTCCCGGCCGACGCCAAGGAGTCGAAGCTCCGCGCGATCCGCCGCGCCGGCGCCGAGCCGGTCCGGATCGAGGGAAGCCGGCAGGACGTGACGGACGCGTGCGTCGCGGCGCTCAACGAGGATGGGTCGGACGCAGGGACCGACGCCTGGTACGCCAGCCACGCCTGGAACCCGGCGTTCTTCGAGGGGACCGCCACGGTCGCGTACGAGATAGCCCTTCAGCGCGGCTGGGACGCCCCCGACGCGGTCGTGACGCCGCTGGGTCACGGGACGCTCTTCCTCGGCGCGTACCGGGGGTTCCGCCGGCTCGAACGGGCCGGCTGGATCGACTCGGTCCCCCGCCTCTACGGCGCGCAGGCGGCCGGCGTCGCGCCGGTCGTCGAGGCGCTCCATGGCCCCGAGGCGGCCCGTCCGGACGGGACGGTCAACGACGCCGCCGACGGGATCCAGATCGCGGAGCCCGTCCGCGACCGCGAGATACGGGCCGCGATCGACGCGACCGGCGGCGACGCGCTCGCCGTCACCGAGGCGGCCGCGACGCGCGAACTCGACCGGCTCCACGCCGCCGGCTTCTACACGGAGCCGACCTGCGCCGTCGCGCCGGCCGCGCTGCGGATCCTCCGCGAGCGCGGTGAGATCGGTCCCGACGAGGACGTGGTCGTGCCCCTGACCGGAAGCGGGCTGAAGGGCTGAGGCGGTCCCGACGCGTCCGCGCCGCCGATCCCACCGTTACCCCTATTCAGCCGGCGCTCATCCGTCCGCGCATGGAGGTGCTCGTCTACGGCGCCGGCGCGCTCGGGAGCCTCGTGGGCGGGCTGCTGGCGCGCGAACACGACGTGACGCTCGTCGGGCGCGACCCGCACATGCGGACGATCCGCGAGGACGGGCTCCGGATCGACGGCGAGGTCGACGTCCGCGTCGCGCCGCGCGCGCTCACCGACGGGACGCACCGCGCGGCCGACCTCGCGCTCGTCACGACGAAGGCGTACGACACCGACGCGGCCGCGAGAGCGCTCGCGACCGGCGAGTACGACGCGGTCTGCTCGCTCCAGAACGGCCTCACGGAGGAGCGGCTGGTCGCCGCGCTGGACGCGACGGTCCTCGCGGGCACCGCGAGCTACGGTGCCCGGTTCGCGGAGCCGGGACGGATCACGTGTACCGGCGCCGGCGAGGTCGTCGTCGGGGCGCTCTCCGGCGGCGCGAGCCCCGCCGCCGAGCGGGTCGGCGCCGCCTTCGCGGCGGCGGGCATCGAGACCGTCGTCGCCGACGACATACCGGCGCGCCGCTTCGAGAAGCTCGCCGTCAACGCCGGTATCAACGGCCCCTCGGCCCTTTCTCGGACCGAGAACGGACCGACCCTCGACGGGCCCGCGGGCGGAGTCGCCCGCGAGGCGGCACGCGAGACGGCCCGCGTCGCCCGAGCGGCCGGGGTCGACCTCGACGACGACCGCGCGGTCGACGCGGTCGAGCGCGTCGCCGCCGACACCGCAGCGAACCGGTCGTCGATGTACGAGGACGTCGCGAACGGGCGCCGCACCGAGGTCGACGCCGTCTACGGCGCGGTCGTCGACCGGGCGGACCGGCGCGGCGTCTCGGCGCCGACCTGTCGGACGCTCGCGTCGCTGCTCCGCGGCTGGGAGACGGAGCGCGGGCTCCGGTAGCCGCGGACGCGCTTCGGACGGTTGCTAAAAGACGGGCGGCGTTCGGGGTCGCTGCGCGCTCAACACCACTCCTCGAGGATGGTCGCGTCGGTCTCGTCGACCGACACCCACGCGTCCTCCCGCGAGACGTCCGCGATGACGAGCTCCGGCCGCGACGACGAGGAGTCGATGGACGCCATCACGTCCGGCGCGTCGGCGGCGTCGAGCGCCGGGTCCGTCGGCAGCGCCGTCCGACCGCGGTCGGGGTCCGGGTCGTCCCAAGGAGTGGAACTCCGTGACATGGTTGTGAATAGTTCACAGTACGTATAAGAGTTCCGAACCGGCCCGGTGTCGGCCGTCGGATCGGAGATTCCGGCGACTGCCCGCCGACGTATATCCCGAAAAACCGCCTCTCGGGCGACGATGTGCCCGAACGTGTCGATTTTCTCACCGGCTTTCGGGCTTTGGTGGGACGCCGGCGGACGGGACTGATCGCCGCGCGCCGTCGTCGCGGCTCGGTGATCCGCCTCCGCACACCTTCGCAGTATACAAGAGGTGGCACGCTGAAAGGCGGGCATGAACGTCGCAGACGCCATGACGCCCCGGTCGGAGCTCGTCGTCGTCGAGATCCCCGGGAGCCGCAACGACGTGTTGGAGTACATCCAAGAACACGGGTTCTCGTCGGTCCCGGTCGTGAAAGACGTCGACGGCGAGGAGGTGTACCGCGGGCTCGTCACGCGCGACGACCTGATCGATCAGCCGGACGAGGACCAGCTGGCGCTGCTGATGCGCGAGGTCCCGACCGTGGGGGCCGACGACGACCTCGTCGACGCCGCGCGGACCATGGCCGCCGAGGAGTCGCGGCGGCTCCCCGTGGTCGACGGCGACGAGCTCGTCGGCATCCTCACCGTCACCGACGTGGTGCGGGCGATCGCCCGCGGCGAGGTCGACGGCGAGACCCGCGTGGGCGAGCTCGCGACCCGCTCGGTCAACGCGACCCACGCCGGGACGCCGCTGCCGGTCGCGGAGCGGGAGATCGGGCTCTCCGGCGTCCCGTACGCGGTCGTCCTCGACGACGAGGCCGCGGTCGCGGGGATGCTCACCGAGGTCGACATCCTCGAGGTCGCCCGCGTCGTCGAGGGCGAGGCGAGCACCGGCGACTCGATCGCCGAGGAGGACTCGGAGTGGTCCTGGGAGGGGATCAAGGCGACCGGCGCCCGCTACCTCCCGACCCGGAACGTCGAGATTCCCGCCGAGGCCGTCCGCCACTTCATGACCGCGGACCTCATCACCGTCAACGCCACGCGGACGGCCAAGGAGGTCGCCCAAGAGCTCATCAGCAACGACATCGAGCAGGTGCCGCTCGTCTCGGGCACGGAGATCGAAGGGATCGTCCGGGACGTGGACCTGCTGGAGGGGCTGTAGATGGCCGCGGACGCGCTCGCCGAACTCGCGAAGCGCCGCGGGTTCTTCTTCGGCTCGAACGGCGCGTACGGCGGCACGGCCGGCTTCTACACGTTCGGCCCGCAGGGCGCTGCCCTGAAGCGAAACGTCGAGGACGCGTGGCGCGACCGGTTCACGATCCGCGAGGGGAACCGCGAGATCGAGGCGCCGACGGTGATGCCCGAGGCCGTCTTCGAGGCCTCCGGCCACTTGGAGGGGTTCGACGACATGCTCGTCGAGTGCCCCGAGTGCGGCGAGTCCCACCGCGCCGACCACCTCGTCGAGGACGCAACCGACATCGAGGACGCCGAGGCGCTCCCCGGCGAGGAGGTCGCTGAGCTGATCGCCGACAACGGGATCGCCTGCCCGGCCTGCGGCACCGAACTCGCCGGCCAGCCGGTCGAGGCGTTCAACCTCATGTTCGCGACCGACATCGGCCCCGGCGACGCACAGCCGGGCTACCTCCGCCCGGAGACCGCGCAGGGGATCTTCGTCGAGTTCCCGCGGCTGAAGGAGTACGCCCGCGGGAACCTCCCGTTCGGGATCACCCAGATCGGGCCCGCCTACCGTAACGAGATCTCGCCCCGCGGCGGGCTCCTCCGGCTCCGCGAGTTCACGCAGGCCGAGTTGGAGCAGTTCATCGATCCCGAGGAAGACGAGCCGCCGCTCGACCGCGTTCGCGATGTCGAGGTCCGACTGTACCCCGCGACGGAGCAGGAGGCCGACGACGGCGAGTACCTCGACACGACCGTCGGCGAGGCGGTCGACGAGGGCGTCATCGGCTCCCCGTGGGTCGGCTACTACCTCGGCGTCGCCCAGGAGTGGTACGAGCGCGTCGGCGTCGACCTCGACCGGTTCCGCTTCCGCCAGCACCTCGCGGGCGAGCGCGCCCACTACGCCGCCGACTGCTGGGACGCCGAGAGCGAGGTCGACGGCGACTGGATCGAGATCGCCGGCTTCGCCTACCGCGGCGACTACGACCTCTCGAAGCACGACGCTCACGGCGACGACTCGTTCACCGTGTTCAAGCGCTACGACGAGCCGAAGACCGTCGAGCGCGCGACCGTCGACCCCGACATGTCCGTCCTCGGCCCCGAGTTCGGCGGCGACGCCGCCGCGGTCGCCGAGGCGCTGGAGACGCTCGCCGAGCGCGACCCCGACGCCTTCGACGGCGAGACGGTCGCGGTCGACGTGGACGGCGAGACGCGCGAGGTCGACGCCGACGTCGCGAACTTCTCGGTCGAGGCGGTGACCGAGAGCGGCGAACACATCACCCCCCACGTCGTCGAGCCGTCGTTCGGCGTCGGGCGGACCGTCCAGACGCTGCTCGCGCACGCCTACGAGACCGACGAGGTCGACGGCGAGGAGCGCACCTACCTCTCGCTCGACCCCGAGGTCGCGCCGCAAGACGCGGCCGTCTTCCCGCTCGTGACGAACGACGACCGGCTCACCGCGCTCGCCGACGAGGTGGCGGGCGACTTGCGGGCCGCCGGGCTCGCGGTCGCGTACGACGACTCCGGCTCGATCGGCCGACGCTACCGCCGGCAGGACGAGGTCGGCACCCCGTTCTGCGTCACGGTCGACCGCGACGGCATCGAGGGCGACGGGGCCGACACCGTCACGCTCCGCGAGCGCGACTCCGCGGCGCAGGTCCGGATCCCGGTCGCGGACCTCGCGGACGAGCTGACCGCGCTGCGCGAGGGCGAGCCGTTCGCGTCGGTCGCCGACCGCTACGACGCGGTCGCCACCGACGTCGAGACCGAGGGGAACTGAGGGCGTGACGCTCCCGGCCGCCGAGTGGCGCGAGCGCGTGGAGTTCGAGCGGCGGCTGGTCCACGCGAGCGGCACCCTCTACCCGGTGCCGTACCTCTTGGGCTGGATCTCTTGGGAGGCGACCGGGCGGCTGATGCTTCTCGCCGTCGCGGTCGCGGCCCTCCTCGAGGCGCTCCGGCTCACCGACTCCGTGGGCCCGCTCGACCCGCTGTACGCCGCGCTCGTCCGCGACTACGAGGCCGACGGGGTCGCGGGCTACGCGCTGTACCAGGTCGGCATGGCGGTCGCCGCGCTCCTCTTCGCGCCGGTGTTCGCCGTGCCCGCGATGTGGATGCTCTCCGTCGGCGACCCGATAAGCGGCGGCCTCGGCGAGAACGCCGCCACGGAGCCGAAGCGGCTCTCCGTGGTGGCGGCGATGGTGTTCGTCTGCTTCGGGATCGCGGTCCCGTACGCGATCCCCGAGTTCGGCCCCGACCCCGGCGTGATCGTCGCGCTCGCGGGGGCGATTCCGGCGGCGATCGCCGACGGACTCCCACCGCTCATCTGCGGCGTCGCCGTCGACGACAACCTCACCATCCCGCCCGCCGGGGCCGGCGGGATGTTCCTCGCGGCGGCGCTGATCGCGTAGGGAACGGTAGCGCCGCCGCTCGCCGAAAAGGACTGAGAGAAGCGCCGAGGCGGAGATTTGAACTCCGGTGTCCGAATGGACAGTAGATTTCGAATCTACCGCCTTGGCCAGGCTAGGCTACCTCGGCTCGGTTCCACGTTGACCGGTTCCGCTGTTATGCGTTTCGATCGCGCCCGCGGCGCGGTCCCCGGATCTCTCTCCCACCGCAGTCCGGTATCTCAGTCCGACCGCCCCCCGTCTCCGAGCCGCCGGCCGACCGCGGCGCCGCCGACTCCGGCAACGCTTTTCGGCCCGGCCCCCGTGCGGTCGGTATGGACGTCCCCGAAGCGGCCGGCGCCTGCGGCCGCGTCGTCGACGAGGTCGGCGGCGCGGTCGTCGCCGACCGCGAGTTCCTCGACCGCGTCACGCTCGGCATCCTCGCCCGCGGCCACGTCCTCTTGGAGGACGTGCCCGGCACCGGCAAGACCCTCTCGGCACGCTCGTTCGCGACCGCGCTCGGCCTGGAGTTCTCGCGGATCCAGTTCACGCCGGACCTCCTGCCCGCCGATGTCACCGGCACCAACGTGTTCGACGAGCGCGACGGCTCCTTCTCGTTCTCTCCGGGGCCGATCTTCGCGAACGTCGTCCTCGCCGACGAGATCAACCGCGCGCCGCCGAAGACGCAGGCGGCGCTGCTTGAGGCGATGGAGGAGGGACAGGTGACCGTCGACGGCGAGACCCACGACCTGCCCAGTCCCTTCTACGTCATCGCGACGCAGAACCCCGTCGAGAGCGAGGGCGCGTTCCCGCTGCCGGAGGCCCAGCTCGACCGGTTCACGATCAAGACCTCGATCGGCTACCCCGACGAGGACGGGGAGCTGGAGCTGCTGCGTCGCCGCGCCGGCCGCGTCGAGCAGTCGCCGACGGTCGACCGCGTCCTCGACCCCGACGCCGTGGCGGCGCTGCGTGAGGTGCCGGAGTCCGTCCGCGTCGACGACGACCTGCTGCGCTACGCGGCGTCGCTCGCGCGGGCGACCCGCGAGGACCGCCGCGTCGAGGCGGGCGTCTCCCCCCGCGGCACCCAGCGCCTCTTCGAGACCGCGCGGGCCGCGGCGGTGATCGCCGGCCGGGAGTTCGTCACGCCGGACGACGTGAAGCGCGTCGCGGAGCCGGCGCTCGCGCACCGGCTCGTGTTGACGCCGGACGCGGCGGTCAACGACGTGGACGAGCGCGACGTGATCGCCGACGTCCTCGACCGCGTCGCGGTGCCGACGGTCGAGGCCGCCGAGGCGTAGGCGCCGCGGAGACCGCTCTTCTCGGCGCTACTCAGCGCTCTCGTCCCGCTCCTCCCGCCTACTCCTCTTCTCGCTCGGCCAGCAGCTCGGTCGCCGTGAGCAGCGACTCCAGTTCGATGTCGTGGTCCGCGAGCAACTCTTCAGCGCCCTCCTCGCGGTCGACGACGACCAGCACGCGGTCGACGGTCGCGCCCGCCTCGCGGAGCGCCTCCACGGCGTCGACCGCGGACTGGCCCGTGGTGGCGATGTCCTCGATGACGACGACCTCCTCGCCCTCGTCGAGCCGGCCCTCGATGCGGTTGCCCGTCCCATACTCCTTCGCCTGTTTGCGCGCGATGACGTACGGGCGGCCCAGCTCCGCGGCCGTGACGGCCACGAGCGGCACCGCGCCCAGCGCGACGCCCGCCAGCTTCGCGTCCGTCTCGGCGAGCCGGTCGGCGAACGCCTCGGCGACGAGCGTCAGCGCGTCCGGGTCGGTCTCGAAGAGGTACTTGTCGACGTAGTAATCGCTCGTCCCGCCGTGCGACAGCTCGAACTCGCCGAATCGGACGGCGTCGGCCGCGGTGAGCGCCGCGATCAGCTCGCGTCGTCGGTCCTCGTCTGTCATACGCGGAGGAGGGCCGCGGCCGACAATAAACGGGTCGGAACGCGGAAGCGGTTACCGCTCCGCCTCCCCGGCGCCCTCCGACTCGTCCCGCTCCGCCTCGCCGTCGAGGTCGACGTTCGCGGCGCCGTCGCCGCTCGGTCTGGACTCGCTGCCGTCGCCGAGATCCACGTCGTCGCGCAGTCTGACGACGACGCGATCCGGATCGGCGGCCGCATCCGAGTCGCCGTCCGCGCCCCGATCGCCGTCGCTCGCTCGGCGGACCCGCCTCTCCTCGGGAAGTTCTCCCCACTCGGCGTCAACCGCGGTTCCGACGTGAAGCGTCGGTTCAACGGTCATCCGTAACGAGAGGGTTCCGCTGTGGTCGTCCGCGACGAGGGTGGTCCGCGGCGGTCATTCCCGTTGCGGCCCCCCGTCTCGCGCACTCGGCCGGGCACTCGACGGGGTCCGGTCGCACCGTCCGGAGCGGTGCTTCCACAGTTCATCGGTTCGCTCATCCCGACAAGTACGGACGGGTCCCTGATAATCGTTGCTTCCGAACTCTCGGAAGCAAGATTTTGACTCGCACGCGCTTTCGGCGGCGATCGTCCCGACACGATTTAGGCGGCCCGCTCACAACGGGCCGGTAATGAGTACGCAGGCCGCGACGGCGGACCGGACAGTCGTGATCGGGCTGGAGGTCCACGTCCAGCTCGAGACCGACACGAAGATCTTCTGCGGCTGCTCGACGGAGCCCGCCGAGGACGAGGCGCCGAACACGCGCACCTGCCCGACCTGCCTCGGGCTGCCGGGCGCGCTCCCGGTCCTCAACGAGGGCGCCGTCGAGGCCGCCGTGAAGATCGGGAAGGCGATCGACGCCGACATCCCCGAGACCACCACGTTCCACCGGAAGAACTACTACTACCCCGACCTCCCGAAGAACTTCCAGCTCACCCAGTACGACGCGCCGATCTGCGCCGACGGCGAGCTGGAGGTCCGCGTCGACGGCGACCCGCGGACCATCGGGATCACCCGCGCGCACCTCGAAGAGGACCCCGGAAGCCTCCAGCACGCCGGCGGCTCCATCGAGTCCGCGACCCACACGCTGGTGAACTACAACCGCGCGGGCACCCCCCTCATGGAGATCGTCACGGAGCCGGACTTCCGCTCGCCGGCCGAGACGCGCGCGTTCCTCGCGAAGCTGGAGGAGGTCTTGGAGTACCTCGGCGTCTTCGACCCCGGCCGCGACGGGAGCCTGCGCGTCGACGCCAACGTCTCCCTCGTCCCCGCCGAACACGTCGCCGACGACGGGACGATCGACGGCGACGCGCTCGACGAGGTGAGCCGCGCGGAGGTGAAGAACATCTCCAGCCACAAGGGCGCCGAGCAGGCGCTCGCGTACGAGGTCACCAGACAGGAGAACGTCCTCCGGCGCGGCCGCGAGATCGAACAGGAGACCCGCCACTGGGACGAGGACCGCGGCGTCACCGTCGGGATGCGCTCGAAGGAGGCCGAGAAGGACTACCGCTACTTCCGGGAGGGGGACCTCCCCGCGCTGGAGGTCTCGGACTGGAAGGAACAGATCGCGATCCCGGAGCTGCCCGACGCCCGCCGGGAGCGCTTCCGCGAGGAGTACGGACTCGACCGCGAGGCCGCCTCGAAGCTCACCTCCACGAAGGCCGTCGCGGACTTCTTCGAGGACGTGGCGGGCGAGTTCGACCCCGACCTCGCCGCGACGTGGGTCGCCGACAACCTGCTCGGCGAGCTCAACTACCGCGAGATGGCGATCACCGACGTCGAGGACCGCCTCGACGAGTTCACGCACCTGGTCGAGCTCGTCGCCGCAGACGAACTGACCGTCAAGAACGCCGAGGAGACCGTCTTGCGCGAGATGCTCGACGAGGGCGACGACCCCGAGACGGTCATCGAGCGCGAGGGGCTCGGGAAAGCCGAGAGCGGCGAGGTCGAGGCCGCGGTCGAAGCCGCTATCGACGAGAATCCCGACGCCGTGAGCGACTACCACGACGGCGACGAGGGCGCGATCAACTTCCTCGTCGGGCAGGTGATGCAGGCGACCGGCGGCAGCGCCGACCCCGGACAGGTGAACGGGCTGCTGCGCGAGGAGCTGGACGGCTGAGCCGCGACCGACGCGCCCGCTTTTCCCGCGAACATGGCTATCGTCGAAACCGTCGTCGTCGGCCACGTCGTCGCCCTGCTCCTCCTGTTCGCATGGGCGATCCACGGCCGCGGGAAGGTCGGGCTGATCGCCGGCTACGACGGCGGTCTCCCGCCCGAGCGCGAGGCGGATCTCGCCCGCGACGCGGCGGTAGTCCTCGTCGTCGCCGCGGCCGCGACGAGTCTCATCGTCGTCGACGCGTGGACGGGTGCGGTCCCCCGGCCCGACGTGGCGGTGACGCTCGCGATCGCCGGCGCGGCCGGATGGTTCCTCTGGAAGTGGAACGGCAGCGAGGACCGCCCGGCCGGGTAAGCCGTCACGCGCTCCGCCCCGCCGAAACCGTGCGATTGACGCCCCCGGGCCCGCTACGGCGCACATGGACGTGACCGTCGAGGTCGTCGGCGAGGGGACCGACGAGTACTCCCTCGACGACGACGCGACGTACGACGACCTGATCCGCGCCGCGGGCTACCACCCGCAGGAGGCGTCGGCGCTCGTCGACGGCTCGCCGGTCCCGGGCGACCGCGCCGTCGACGCCGATGCGGTCCGTGTCCTCCGACTGATCAAGGGCGGCGCGACTGACCCCGGCGCGTGACTGGAGAGCGCGACGCGGGCGATTCGCTGGACGCGCTCGATCCACGCGACCTCCCTGACCCGCCCGCGGACGTGACCGTCGAGCCCGCGACGCCCGACGACCGGCTCGACGTGCTCCGAATGCTCGACGCCGCGATGCTGGAGACCGACGCGGCGATCGTCGACGACCGGATCGCGGCCGCGGACGTTCTCGTCGCGCGCTCGACGCGGACCGGCGGGGTCGTCGGCGCGCTGGTCGCGGTGCGGCCCGACCGCGATCGAATTCACGTCGACGCCGTCGCCGTTCGCCGGGCGCGTCGCGGCCGCGGAATCGGCTCCGCGCTCGTCGCCGCGGTGATCGAACGAGGGTCGTCGGACTCGGCCGTCGACGCGGTCACCGCGACGTTCGATACCGACTTAGAGCATTTCTATTCTGGTCTCGGGTTCGCGATTCGGCCGGGAAGCGAGATCGACGACGTCTCGGATGAGACACCGGACCGGCTCCGTGGGCTGGTGTCGGTGAACGACCGCGAGTAATCGTGAACCGGCCGCAAGCGGCGCGTCCGACTCGCGGCTGGCTGAAACTTTTTAGTATGGTATGTGTACACATGTCTCTCACGATGATGCCCGCAACGTCCGGCTCGCTCGACCCCGGTGGTATCGACGTCGAGGCGGTGGACTCGATCGACGGCCCCCGACTCCGACCGACCGCGTCCGCCGGTGACCGACCGGCCGTCGACGATCCCCCTGCCCCCCGACCAACGCGTCCGAATCGACGCCCTCACAACCGAGTGCGAGCTGCTCGCGGCCGAACGTGACCTGCTCGACGAGCGAGTCTAGGCGCTCACGGCCGAGGTGGCGTTGCTCGAAGCCGAGGTCGAGGCGCTCGAAGCGGAGGTGGCGTCGAAGGAGCGGCAGCGCCAGCAGGTGATCGACAACTACGAGTCGATCGTCTCGGCTCGGCGCTCGCCTGACTCCCCGTCCGAAACGGACTCCTCGCAGTCGACGGCGAGCGACGGCTGGCGGCCGTTCGCAGCGGTCGCGTCCCGAATCGGTCGGTTGACCGCGTGGCTGCGACGCGGCCGCGGATAGCCGGTCGTCGCCGACGGTCCGGCGAGTCGGACTGCGGGGATCCGTCCGGCCCCGCATTCGACGTTCATTTCCCGGTCGCCCTCCTCGTGACGGGTATGAGCGATATTTCGCCCTCGGTTTCGGCGGTTCCGTCCCCTCCCGCGGTGATCGAGACATGAGCGGAAAAGACGACTACTACAACCGATCCAAACAACAGGGGTACCGCGCCCGGTCCGCCTACAAGCTGAAACAGCTCGACGAGGAGGCGGACCTCCTCGCCCCCGGCGACACCGTGGTCGACCTCGGGGCCGCGCCCGGCGGGTGGCTCCAGGTCGCCGCGGAGGAAGTCGGTGAGGGCGGGACCGTCGTCGGCGTCGACCTCCAGCGCATCGAGGCCCTCGACGACCACGACGTCGAGACGATCCGCGGCGACATGACCGAGGAACGCACCCGCCACTACCTGCGCGAGGCGGTCGGCGAGCGCGGCGCCGACGTCGTCGCGAGCGACATGGCGCCGAACATGACCGGCGAGTACTCCCTCGACCACGCCCGCTCGGTCCACCTCGCGCGGCAGGCGCTCGACACCGCCGACGAACTGCTCGCGACCGGCGGCGACTTCGTCGTGAAGGTGTTCCAGGGCGAGGACCTCGACGCCTTCCGCGACGACGTGAGCGAGTCGTTCCAGTACGTCCGGACCGTCTCGCCGCCCGCCTCGCGGGACGCCTCCTCGGAGGTGTACCTCGTCGCGAAGGGGTACACCACGTCGCCGGTCGCCGAGGGCGACCGCGTCGAGGTGACGATAGAGGAGGAGGGCGACGAGGGGGACGGCATCGCCTACGTCGACGGCTACACCCTGTTCGTCGACGCCGACGTCGGGGAGACGCTCGCGGTCGAGGTCACCGACGTCAAGCCGCGCTTCGGCTTCGCGGAGCCCGTCGACGGCGCGGAGCCGTCGGCCTGAGCCGGCGCGGTCGGCCGGTCCCTCACGCCCGCGAGTTCGCCCCCGCTCGCGCGGTCGCTATCAGGCGGAATAATCTGACTCTCGATCTTATATATCCCCGCGGGCGAGTGGCGACAAATGAACAGTGACGACGCACGCTCCGGACCCGATCGCGGTGCCGTCGACGGCGACCGCTCGATGGCGACGACCGACTCGGACGCGACCACCGACGGCGGGGTCGCGTCCGGCGAGACGACGGCTCCCGGGTCGGGTGCCGGCGACGAGATTCCGGTCTCGGCGTTCCGTGACGCCGCGGAACGACTCGCAGAGGGCGACCTCGGGGCGCGGTTCCCGGCCGAGGACGCGGACGGCGAGGCGGCGGCGCTCGCGGCGACTCTCAACGAGTTCGTCGAGGACGTGAGCGAGACGGTGTCTGCCGTCGACGGCTTCGGCGACGAGGTCGCGGGCGCGACCGAACACGTCCGGTCGAACGTCGACCGGGCGAAGGCGCAGAGCGACGAGGTGTACGCCGCGGTCGACGACATCGAGGCGGCCGCGACCCGCCAGCGCGACGACATCGCGGCCGCGACGAGCGAACTCCAAACCGTCTCGGCCGCCACCGAGGAAGTCGCCGCCTCCGCGGACGAGGTGGCCGAGACCGCGGCCGGCGTCGCCGAGCGAACCGACGAGGGGACCGACGCCGCGACCGCCGCCATCGAGGAACTCCGCGTCGTCGACGAGCGGACGGAGGAAGCCCTCGACCGGGTCGAGACGCTTGAATCGGAGGTCGCGGCGATCGAGGACGTCACCGACCTGATCCAGGACATCGCCGACGAGACGAACATCCTCGCGCTCAACGCCTCGATCGAGGCCGCCCGCGCCGGCGAGGCCGGGGCCGGCTTCGAGGNNNCCAGCGAGATCGAGTCGTCGATCCGGTCGGTGCGCGCGGAGACGGACGCGACCGTCGCGGAGATGAGCGAGATGCGCGAGCGCGCCGACGAGGGGATAACCACCGCCGAGGAGGCGCTGGAGGCGTTCACCGACCTCGCGGCCGACGTCGAGGAGACGACGAGCGGCGTCGAGGAGATCCGCGACGCCACCGACGACCAGGCGGCCTCGATCGAGGCGGTGGTCGACGCGGTCGAGTCGGTCGGCGACCTCGCCGAGGAGACGGCCGCGGACGCGGGCGACGCCACCGCGGTCGCGCACGCGCAGAAGACCTCGCTGGCGGAGGTGGCCGCCGGCGCGTCGACGCTCGCCGACCGGACCGGGACCTTAGACGACGCGCTCGACGCCTACGACGCGGACGGCGCCGCGGCCGACGACGCGGTCGTCCTCGACTTCTGGCACGCGTTCAGCGGGCGCAAGGCGCGGCTCCTCGACGAGTTCGCGGCCGAGTTCGCCGCCGAGACCGACGGGGTCGCGGTCCGGCCCTCTTCGAAGGGGAGCTACCGCGGCGTGTTCGAGGCGACGCTCGCGGCGGCGGACCGTGGCGATCCGCCCGCGATCGCGCACCTCTACGAGATCGGTACCCAGCGCGCCCTCGACAGCGGGGCGTTCACGCCGGTCGAGCGCCTCCTCGGCGCGGGCGCGTCCGATGCCACCGGCAGCGTCGGGGCGCCCGACGCCGCGGGCGACCCGGCCGCCGGCTTCTCGCCCGACGACCTGCTCGACCCCGTGGCCAACTACTACCGGACCGACGGGGTCCTCCACTCGATGCCGTTCAACGCGTCGACGCCGGTGTTGTACTACGACCGCGCGGCGTTCGAGCGCGCCGGGTTGGACCCCGACGACCCGCCGGAGACGTTCGACGAGGTCCGGCGCTGCGCCGAGCGGCTCGTCGAGAGCGGCGCGACGGAGACGGGAATCACGTTCGCGACGTACTCGTGGTTCGTCGAGCAGTGGTTCGCCGAGGCCGGCGAGCCTCTCGTCGACGCCGACAACGGGCGGGGCGGCACGCCGACCGAGAGCGGGTTCGACGGGCCGGTCGGCGAGCGGGTCTACCGCTGGATCGCGGACATGGCGGCCGACGGCCTCTACCACGACCCCGGTATCGAGGCCCGCGGACAGGCCCGCGAGGCGTTTCACGAGGGGCGCGCCGGGATGCTGATCGGCTCCACCTCCTCGATGGTCGACGTCCGGGAGGGCGCCGCGTTCCCGGTCGGCGTCGGCTACTTCCCGGTCGCCGGCGAGCGGCACGGCGTCGTCGTCGGCGGCGGGTCGCTGTGGGTCGCGGGCGGTGCGTCGCCGGCCAAGCAGCGCGTCGCCGCGGCGTTTCTCGGCTGGCTCGCGGCGCCGGAGCGACAGGCGCGCTGGCACCGCGACACCGGCTACTTCCCGGTCCACGAGGGCGCGGTCGACCGGCTCGACCGCGACGGGTGGTTCGACGAGAACCCCGGCTACCGCACCGCGATAAACCAGCTGCTCGACGCCGAGGACGCGGTCGCCACGACCGGCGCCCGGATCGGCCCGTTCGACACGGTCCGGACGCTCGTCGCCGAGGCGTCCGTCGACGCCCGCGAACACGGGGTCGAGTCCGCGGTCGAACGGCTCGCGGACAGCACCGCCCTCCAGCTCGAACGGTACGCCGACGAGCGCGCCGACCGGTCGTAGACGTCGCCGCCGACACCGGAGCCGGAGAGAAATTCGGGCGCCGGTCGGCTCCTCGGCCGCTCAGCGCGCCCGCCGGACCCACTCGCGCAGCGTGAACCGGTCGTACGCCGTCTCTTTCGCGACCTCCCACTCGTCTTCGTCCCATTCCGGATAGTACGTGTCGCCCTCGTAGCCCCCGTCGACGTGGCTGAGGGCCATCCCGTCGAGGTGCGGCTGGAACCTGTCTCTTATACACATCTCTGATGGCGCNCCCGCTCAGAGATGTGTATAAGAGACAGGGCCGCATCGATCGCCTCGTCGACGCCGGAGACGACGGTCGCCGTCGGCACGTCGACGGCGTCGACGCTCCGGCTCACGACGATCTGCCGGCTCCCGGGGAGGTCGCCGCGCATCGAGTCGAAGGTGCGACGGCCGAGGATCACCGGCGACCCCGCGACGCGCTCGCGGTACTGCCTGACGTCCGCCTCGATGTGGGGCCACGGCACCTCCCCGTCTCTCCCGATCACGCGGTTCTCCGCCACGGCGGCGACGCTGACGAGTCTCACGGGTCCGATAGGGGCGCGGCGGTGAAAAACCCGCGCGTCGGGGGTGTTTGGTCGCTGCGGCCGGCGTTCGCCGGGGCTCAGCCGTCGAGGCCGAGCAGGTCGAACGGGTAGCCGTTGTCGAGTTCGTCGGCGCGCTCGTAGACGACGCGCGCGGCCGCAACGTCCTGGATCGCGAGCCCGGTCGAGTCGAAGACGCTGACGCCGCTCACGCCGTCGGCGTCGGCAGGGGTACCTGGCGTACCGGGGCGGCCCGCGCGACGGCCGACGACGATCTCGCCGATCTCGCCGTAGAGGTCGTCGTCGGTGAGCGTCCCCGCGGCGTAGGGGACGTTGATCTCGCCGGAGTGAGTACACTGCTCGTGGTCGTCGATGACGACGGTGGCGTCGAGCAGGAGGTCGTCCCCGAGTTCGTGTTTGCCCGCCGCGTCGGCGCCCATCGCGTTGATATGGGTGTGTTCACCCACGTTCTCGGGACCGACGATCGGGTCCTCGACCGGGGTCACCGTCGAGAGGACGTCGCAGTGGCCCGCCTCCGATACCGAGCCGGCGCGCACGTCGAACCGGTCCTCGAAGGCGTCGATGAAGTCCGCGACGCGCTCCTCGTCGAGGTCGCTCACGACGACCTCCTCGATGTCCCGGACTGTCGAGATCGCTTCGAGCTGCGTGTACGACTGGACGCCGGCGCCGACGATCCCGAGCGAACTCGCGTCGGGGACGGCGAGGTGGTCGGTCGCGACCGCGGCGGCCGCGCCGGTGCGTTTCATCGTCAGCGTCGTCCCGTCGAGAATCGCCAGCGGGAACGCCGTCTCCGGGTCCGAGTAGATCATCGTCCCCATCACGGTCGGGAGGTCGTGGTCCGCGGGGTTGTCGGTGTGGACGTTCACCCACTTGATCCCGGCGGCGTCCCACCCGTCGCCGGCCGCGGTCTCCTCGGCGACGTCCTCCTCGCGCACGTCGAGGTAGGCGGGCATCGACCGGAAGTCGCCGTTGTACTCGGGGAGGTCGATGTACGACTTCGCCGGCATCTTGGCGTCGCCGCGCTCGTAGGCCGTGAACGCGCCGCGGACCGCGTCGATCACGCGGTCCATCTCGGCGTTCTCGTCGACGTCGTCCGCGTTGAGGAGCAGCGTCTGCATGCCGCAGAATTTGCCGGCCGTCACTTAGTCCCTTCCGAACGCGATTTCTCAGCCGGAATGACGGACACGCGGAGGTCGTTGACGTTCGTCCCGGTCGGGCCGGTCCGGAGCAGCGCGCCCGCCGCGTCGAGGGCCGGGGACGCGTCGTGGGCGTCGAGCGCCCGCTCGGCCGTCTCCCGGTCCAACGGGCGCTCGACGCCATCGCCTGCGCCGTCGCCGACGAGGCGGTCGTCGACCAGCGCCCCCGCCGCGTCCGTGGCGCCGTCGATCCCGTCGGTGTCGACGCTCGCGACGACGACGCCGTCGCCAGCTTCACCGGCCGCGTCGAGTTCGAGCGCCGCCGACAGCGCGAACTCTTGGTTCGGTCCGCCGGCTCCGGGGTCGTTCCCGAGCGTCACCGTCACCTCGCCCGCCGAGAGGAGGACCGCGGGCGGGGCGACCGGCTCCCCGGCCGCGCGGCACTCCTCGGCGACCGCCGCGTGGGTCTTCGCCGCCTCGCGCGCCTCGCCGCGGACCCGCGAGGAGAGGACAAGCGGCTCGTACCTCCGATCCGCGGCGACCTCCCGGGCCGCGTTCAGGGCCGTCCGCGCGCTCGCGACGATCCGAACGTCGACGCCGTCGAACGCGGGATCACCCGGCTTCGGCGTCTCCGCGACCGCGCCCGCGACGCCGCGTTCGAGGCGGTCGGTCACGGCCGCGGGCGCGTCGACCCCGTGCCGGTCGAGGACCGCGAGCGCGTCAGCGAAGGTCGTCGGGTCGGGCGAGAGGGGGCCGCTCGCGATCACGGCCGGGTCGTCGCCGGTCACGTCGCTGATCGCGAGGCCGAGAACGTCGGCGGGGGCGGCCGCCCGCGCCAGCCGCCCGCCCTTCACCGCCGAGAGGTGTTTGCGGACCGCGTTGATCTCCGAGATGGTCGCGCCGCTGGCCAGTAGCGCCTCGGTCGTCTCGCGGAGGTCGTCGAGGTCGATTTCGGTCGCCGGCGCGGCCAGCAGCGCGCTCCCGCCGCCCGTGAGCAGGCCGATCACGAGGTCGTCCTCGTCGGCGTCGCCTGCGACCTCGCGCGCCGCTCGGGCGCTCTCGACGCCCGCCTCGCTCGGCGTCGGATGGTCGCCGGGGAGGACGTCGATCCGTTCGGCCTCGACGGGGTCGTCCGTGACGACCGCGCCGCCGTCGACCCGGTCGCCCAGCAGGCGCTCGACCGCGGCCGCGAAGTGGCCCGCCGCGTTGCCCGCGCCGGCGACCAGCACGCGGTCGTACGTGGCGAGGTCGCGGACCGTCTCGGTCCCGTCGACGCTCCGGACGGTGAGGCGGTCGCCGTCGAGCGAGAGCGCGTCCTCGACGACGTTTGCCGGGTGCGCCGCCTCGATCCCCGCGGTCACGCAGTCGAGCGCGAGTTCGCGCGCCGGGTCGCTCGCGTGTCCCTCGCGGTCGGCGACGGTCACGGTCGAGTCGTCGTCGGACTGCTCGGGCATTGGTTCGGTCGCCTCGGTCGGAATGCGTCCCGGCGGCTCAAGAGGATTCTGCCGCCCGTGGGACGGCTGCGCGTTCGACCGGTTCACGTCGTTGAAATCTGTTTATAAATGCGTACTAGCGATCCCGCGGCGAACACTGCCAAAGCCCCAGCCGCGACGGCTCGGTGCGCTCGCTGCGGTCCTCGTCGTTCTCCTCGCTCACTCCTGCGGTCCTTGCGTCGCGCGCCTTCGCCCTCGCGGCTGCCCCTTTGAGTCCCACCCACCGCAACCGCACCGCAGCCTCACGCCTCCCCAGCCTCGTCGGTGGTCCTCCGCTTCGCTCCGGACCACCGACTCCAGCGAGAATCGAAGATTCTCTGGCAGCCGGCGCGTAGCGCCGGCGACCTCGCGCGTGCTCCTCGCGGCCACCGGTGGCGGCCGCTCGCAGGCACGCGCCACCGCATCTGTTTTTTATAGGAGCCGTCGTTCTCGCTCGTGGACATTTATAAACTCAAAAACGGTGGACGGAACACTCACCGCGGCGCGTTGCCCGCCTCAGAGGATGATGCCGCGCGTCTGGAGCACGTAGTAGACCGCCAGCAGGACGGCGATGACGTACTGGCCGAGCGCGACCTCGTCGGCCTCGCCGACCGCGACCTTGATCAGGGGGTAGGCGACGATGCCGGCCGCCAGGCCGTCGGCGATGGAGTAGGCGAACGGCATCACGGTGACCGTCAGGCCCGCGGAGACCGCCCACGCGGGGTCGTCCCACTCGACCTCGACGAGCCCCTGGAGCATCATCACGCCGACGACGATGAGCGCGATGAAGGAGGCGTACGCCGGGATCGCGGCCACGAGCGGGATCAGCACGAGCGAGGCGGCGAACAGGAGCGCGACCACCAGCGCCGTCAGGCCGGTCCGTCCGCCCTCCTCGACGCCGGTCGACGACTCGATGTACGTCGTCACCGTGGAGGTGCCGAGCATCGCCCCGGCGGTCGTCCCCACCGCGTCGGCCATCAGCGGTTTGTCCATGTCCGGAAGGTCCCCGTCGTCGTCGAGGAAGTCACCGAACTGCGAGACGCCGATGAGCGTTCCGGCGGTGTCGAAGAAGTCGACAAAGAAGAACGTGAACACGACCAAAACGAACGTGAGCGGCTCGATCTGTCCGAGGCCGTCGACGAACGCCCCGGCCAGCGGCGAGATGTCGTACTGCGCGTTCGGCAGCGACTCCGGGGTGACCGTGCCGCGCCCGAACACGCCGGCGAGGGTGAGCCCCCAGCCGACCAGCGAGGTCGTCACGATGCCGATCACGATCGAGCCCGTGATCCCGCGCGCCCAGAGCCCGAAGGTAAATGCGAGTCCGAGCAGCCCGAGGATCGCCCACGGGTTTCCGAAGATCCCGCCCAGCGTAACCAGCGTCGCGTCGTCGGGAACAACGATCTGGAGCTCTTGGAAGCCGATGAACAGCAGGAACAGGCCGATACCGGCGCCGACGGACTTCTTTACCGGCTCGGGGAACAACCGAATGACGTACTCGCGCGCGCCGACGACGGTCAGGACCATGAACAGGACGCCCTCGACGAACACCGCGGCCAGCGCCGTCTGCCACGGGATGCCGAGCCCCAGCACGACCGTGTACGCGAAGAAGGCGTTCAGCCCCAGTCCCGGCGCCAGCCCGAAGGGACGGTTGGCGTAAAAGGCCATCACGAGGGTCGCGATCGCCGCCGACAGCACCGTCGCGATCGCGATCATCTGGAACACCTCTCCCTGCCCGTACCCCTCGATCTGGACGGCCTCCGAGAGGATTGCGGGGTTCACCACGATGATGTACGACATCGCGAGGAACGTCGTGAGCCCGGCTATCAGTTCGGTGCGGACGTCCGACCCGTGCGCCTCCACGTCGAACCGCGCGGCCAGCGTGTCTGAAAGCCCCATTGAACGCGTGGAGGTTCCCGCGGATCGGGTGATAAGCCTTGCTGAACGAGCCGAGTGATGATCCACTACCGTGGATCAGAAACACCGTTACGGCGATTTTTTCTCGAAGAGTATGCGTGAACGTGGCTACTCGAACGTCGTCAGCGCCCCGACCGGCGCGTCGGTGATCGCTCGCGCGCGGTCCATCCCCTCGTCGCCGACCGCGATGAGCGCGAACACGCCGGTGACGTCGGCGTCGCCCTGGAGCGCGATGTCGAGGAGGAGCTCTTGGGTCTCGCCCGAGCGGATCAGGTCGTCGACGACCAGCACCGTGTCGCCGGCGTCGATGGCGCTCGCGGGGAGGTAGTAGGTGAGTTCGATGCCGGAGGCGAGCCGCTGGCGCGACTCGATGAACTCCTCGACCGCGGTCTCTTTCGACTTCTTGGCGTACGCCAAGCGCGCGCCGAAGAAGGAGGCCATCGCCGCGCCCAGCGTGATCCCGTCGGTCGCGGCCGTCAGGACCACGTCCGGCGACTCGAACTCGAACGTCTCCGCGGCGACCGGCGCCACCAGGTCGAGGAACGACTGGTCGAAGACGACGCCGGAGTTGTCCACGTACCCCTCGTCGTCGAACTCAACGCGCGCGACAAGTTCGTCGGCGAGCGCCTCGCGACCGACCGACTCGACGACCTCGCTCGCGCGGTCGGTGCCGGGCAGCACGTGCCCGTTCACGTACCGGTTCAGGTCGCCCGCGGGCAGCCCCGTCACGTCGGACAGCTCCTCGTACGTGCGCGTCTCCTTCAACATCCGCAACACGGCGACCGCCTGTAGCTGGAGGGCCGCCTTCTCTGCGCGATTCATACTGATGATCGCGATCGCACAAGTATGAATACGTCGAAGTCGATCGCGGCACCGATACCCACGAGCGTGCGTTTCGGCGCACGAGCGTGCGCCTCGGCGGGCGAGACCCGGAGCTACGTCGACCCCCTCACGCCTCGGGCGCGTCGAAGAAGACGGCGGGCTCGTCGATCGCGATCTCGACGTGGTCGCGGTCGTCGAGGGGTCGCAGGCGCACGGTGAGGGTCCCCGCCGCCTCAGCGGCCGCGCGCAGGGCGGCGAGGTCGTCGCTCGCGAGGTACGTCGGCACGCACAGCGCCACCTGCGCCGCCTCGTCGGTCGCGACCACCAGCCGGTACACGGCCCCGTCGGCGGCGCCGGCGTACACGTCGACACCGTCGATCGCGGCCTCGTCGGCCGCCGCCAGCGCCGCGTCGAACTCAGACCCGGGCAACAGCACGTCGATCCGGGCGGCGTCCGCGACGGGGTTCACCTGCCCGGGGTGCCCGGCGATCGCGGTCCAGCCGCGCTCTCGGTACGCCGCCGCCGTCGACTCCGCGTCCTCCTCGACCGCGTCCCATCGCGGTCCGGGATCGGGTGCGTCCATGTCGCGCGGCTACCGTCCACGCCCGTACATAAGCGTCGGTTTCCGGATACGCCACATCCGTCTCGCCTTTCGGCCGCGCTGAATCTCGCTCGTTCGCCCCTCGCGCCCCGGAAACCGTGGCGTTCATTCTGTCAACAGATCGCCAGCAGGCGGTAGCGACAGACGCTGTGTCCGCCGGTAGGTTCATAATGCTCTGTTGTTTGAGATAGCCTATGCCTACTGACAACGACGATCACGTCGACAGGCGGACGGTGCTCAAGTACGCCGGAACGGCCGGTGCGGTCGGTCTCGCGGGCTGTTCCGGAAACGGCGGCGACGGCGAGGACGGCATGGACGGCGGCGACGGCGAGGACGGCATGGACGGCGGCGACGGCGAGGACGGCATGGACGGCGAGGACGGCTCCGACGGGGGCGACGAGGCGTTCGAACTCGGCGTCACCATGGGGCAGATGGACTCCGGACTCGACCCGCAGGACCACGCCGAGACGAACACCGAGATCATCGTCGGCCAGCTGTACGAGGGCCTCCTCGACCGCGACAAGCAGGGCGGCATCATCGCCGGCCTCGCGAACGAGTGGGAGCGCACCGACGACGGCAGCGTCCGCTTCATGCTGCGCGACGGGCTCACCTTCCACAACGGCGACGAGGTCACGCCGGAGGACGTTCGGTACAGCATCCGCCGGATCGTCTTCGAGGACGTCGGCATCGTCAGCCCGCAGTCCAACGACCTCGGTTCGGTCTCGGAGGTCACGACCGGCGACGGACAGGTAACGGTCTCCTTCGAGGGGTTCAATCCGATCGCCTTCCAGCTGTTCGCGACGAACGGCCCGATCATGCAGCAGTCGTGGGTCGAGGAGAACGGCGGCGACTACATCAACCGCAACGCCAACGGGACGGGGCCGTTCCGCCTCACGAACTACGAGTCGGGGAATCAGGTCGTCTACGAGCCGAACGAGGAGTACTGGGACGGCGCGCCCGAGGTCGACGAGCTCACCATGACCGCCTCCAGCGAGTCGAGCACGCGGGTCAACCAGCTGCTCGCCGAGGAGACGGACATCGTGACGAACGTCCCGCCGAACGAGGTCTCCCGGGTGAACGGCTCCGACGTGGCGACGATCAACTCCGTGGCGAGCGCGCGGATCATCTTCCTGCAGATGCGGTACGACGTGGAGCCGTTCTCCAGCCAGCAGTTCCGGCAGGCGATGAACCACGCGGTCGACGTCGAGAGCATCATCGAGAACGTGCTCAACGGGTTCGGGAACATCACCTCCCAGCCGACCCTCGACGGCCACGTCGGCTACAACCCCGACATCGACCCGTACCCCTACGACCCCGAGGAGGCGGAGCGACTCGTCGAGGAGTCCGGCCACGCGGGCGTCGAGATCACGCTGGAGACGCCGATCGGGCGCTACCTCCGCGATGTCGAGATCGCGCAGGCGGCCGCCAGCCAGATCGACTCGCTGTCGAACGTCTCCTGTGAGGTCGAACAGCGCGAGTTCTCCTCGCTCGTTCAGGACGTCACCGCGCCGAACATCGAGGACCGTCCGCACTTCAACCTTCTCGGCTGGGGGAACGGGGAGTTCGACGGCAGCCAGACGCTGACGCCGCTGCTCTCTTCGAGCGGCGCGCTCACCGTGCTGAAGAACGACGAGCTCGACGGGCTGCTCACCGACGCCGAGGCGACCGAAGACCCCGACGAGCGCGTCGACATCCTCCAAGAGGCGAACCAGCTCGCCCACGACCTCGCGCCGTGGGTGTTCATGCACCAGCAGTTCAGCGTCTACGGCGTCTCGAACGATATCTCGTGGGAACCGCGGGCCGACGAGTTCATCGACCCGGACACCGCAACCCAGCAGTAACGCGACTCACCTCTCCCCACACCGTTATTAATGTCACTCGGCAGATTCGCACTCAAAAGAAGCCTCCAAGGGATCGGCGTCGTCTGGGGCGTCGTCACCGTCGTGTTCGCGCTCCGGTTCGTCACTCCCGGAAGCCCGATCAACGCGGTCGCGCCGCTCGACGCGTCACAGGAGACGCGACAGGCGATCGCCGCCGAGCTCGGCCTCGACCAGCCGCTGTACGTCCAGTACGGGCAGTACGTCTTCGAACTGCTTCAAGGGGACATGGGGCGGTCGTACATCCGCGGCCAAGACGTGACGACGCTCGTGTTCGAGCGGCTGCCCGCCACCGTGGAGCTCGCCGTCGCCGCGAGCGTCGTGGCGATCGCCCTCGCGATCCCGCTCGGCGTCATCAGCGCGACCCGCCGCAACGAGCCGGTCGACTACGGCGCGACGCTGCTGTCGCTCGGCGGCATCTCGACGCCGAACTTCTGGCTCGGGATCATGCTCATCCTGATCTTCGCCGTGGAGTTCAACATCTTCAACACCAGCGGCCGCGGCGTCGACGTCGGCGACGTCGCGCTGTCGGTGATAAACGCCGAGCCGTTCGTCGGGACGCTGTTGACGTGGCTCGCGTACATCACGCTGCCCGCTATCGCCTTGGGAACCTACTTCATGGCGCTCATAACCCGCCTGACGCGGTCGGGGATGCTCGACGAGCTCAGCAAGGGCTATGTCCAAGCCGCGCGGGCCAAGGGGCTCCCGCAGACCCTGATCCGGTACAAACACGCGCTCCGGAACACGCTTATCCCGGTGATAACCGTCCTCGGGCTCCAGCTCGGGACGCTGATCGGCGGCGCCGTGATCACCGAGGCGGTGTTCTCGTGGCCGGGGCTCGGCACGCTCGTCATCGAGAGCATCAACCAGCGCGACTGGCCGGCGCTTCAGGGAAGCCTCATCGTCATCGGGACGAGCTTCGTCCTCGTCAACATCCTCGTCGACGTGGTGTACGCCTACCTCGACCCGGAGGTGGTGACTGACTAACATGGTCTCTTCACGTGTCATACGCAATCTCAAAAAGGAGTTCAGACAGAGCGGGCTCGCGAAGCTCGGGCTGGCGCTGGTGGTCCTCATCACCTTGACCGCCGTGTTCGCCCCGTTCATCGCGCCCCACAACCCGACAGACCAACAGCTCGACCAGAGCGAGCTGCCGCCGATCGGCTTCTCGCAGACGGAGGAGCGGACCTCCTCGCAGATGGTCGACGGCGAGATCCAGACCGTCACCGAGGAGGTCGAGATCAGCGCCGAACCCGACCACGTGTTCGGCACCGACGGGCTCGGTCGCGACATGTTCTCGCGGGTGGTGTACGGCGCTCGGACGTCGCTCGTCGTCGGCGTGCTCGGCACGCTCTTGGCGGCGTCGATCGGCGTTCCGGTCGGGCTGCTCGCCGGCTACCACCGCGGGCGCGTCGACGACGCGCTGATGCGGATCGCGGACATCAGCCTCGCGTTCCCCTCGCTCGTGCTGGCGGTCGCGCTGATCGGGCTGTGGGGGCGGGCGGCGGTGAACGTCCCCGACCCGTTCGTCGTCGCCGGGTTGGCGCCGGAGATGCCGGAGAGCTTCGTGTTGCCGATAACGGTGGTGATCGTCGTCGGCCTCGTCAACTGGGTGTGGTTTGCCCGGGTCGCCCGGGGAGAGGCGCTCTCCCTGCGCGGGCAGGAGTACGTGAAGGCGTCGCGCGCGCTGGGCGCCAACGATAACACGATCATCCTTCGCCACATCTTCCCGAACGCGATCACGCCGATCATCGTCCTCGGGACGGTGCAGGTGGCGGCGATCATCCTCTTGGAGAGCTCGCTGTCGTTCCTCGGCTTCTCCGGGACGACGCTGTCGTGGGGCTTCGACATCGCGCAGGGGCGCGACTACGTCTCCTCCGGCCAGTGGTGGATCGCCTCCATCCCCGGGGTCGCGATCATGCTGTCGGTGATCGGGATCAACCTGCTCGGCGACTGGCTGCGTGACGCGCTCGACCCCGGTATCGAAGGCGAAGGGGGTGCCGCATGAGCGACGCCGAGCGGACCGACGAGCCCGCCGCCACCGACGGCGGCGGTACGGGCGACGCCTTCGGGAGCGGCGACGCAGCTCCGACGGGAACGCCCGCGGCCGGCGACGTGCTGTCGGTCCGAGACCTCTCGACCCGATTCTTCACCGAGGAGGGGCAGATCAACGCGGTGGAGTCCGTGTCGTTCGACCTCCGGGAAGACGAGATCCTCGGCGTCGTCGGCGAGTCCGGCTCCGGGAAGTCCGTGACCGCCCTGTCGCTCGTCGACCTCGTCGAGACGCCCGGGCGGATCACCGCCGGCGAGGTGTGGTACCGCGACCCCGACCTCGCCGAGGAGTTTCGCGGGAACGGCGACGTGCGGGTCGACGGCGACCACGTCGACCTCCGGACCGTGCCGCCGCGCGTCCGGCGCTCGCTGCGCGGCCCCTCGTTCAGCGTCATCTTCCAGGACCCGATGAGCAGCTTCAACCCCTCGATCACCGTCGGCGAGCAGATCGCCGAGGCGGTCGAGGTGCAGCGCCGGGCGCGGGCGAACCCCCGCTCGACGCGCTCGCGGACGCAGGGGTACGGGCTCGGCAAGTACCTCCTCGACGGGATCGTTCCCGGCCGCGACTACACCAGCGAGGAGAGCATGGAGCGGGCCGTCGAGCTGCTCGGGCAGGTCGGGATCCCCGACCCCGAAGAGCGCGTCGACGAGTACCCCGGCCAGTTCTCCGGCGGGATGCTCCAGCGCGCGATGATCGCGCAGGCGCTCGCGGGCGAGCCGGACGTGCTGATCGCCGACGAGCCGACGACCGCGCTCGACGTGACGATCCAGGCGCAGATCCTGAACCTGCTGAAAGAGATTCAGGCCGACCGCGGGATGAGCATCGTGCTCATCACCCACGACCTGGGCGTGATCGCCGAGATGTGCGACCGCGTCTGCGTGATGTACGCGGGCGAGGTCGTCGAGCGCGGCACGCTCGACTCGGTGTTCGAAGACACGGTTCACCCGTACACACAGGGGCTCCTCGGTTCGATCCCCGACGTGGACGACCCGCGGGCGCGGCTCGAACCCATCACGGGCAACGTCCCGAGCCTGCTCGACGCCGAGATGGGCGACCGGTGTTACTTCGCGGACCGGTGTCCGAAGGCGATGGAGGCGTGTCTCGACAAGCCGCCCGAGACGACCGTCGACGCCGCCACGGGCCACGGCGCCAAGTGCGTGCTGGCGGACCGCGAGTACGACCCGGCCGACGCGCTCCCGGACGGATACTTCGACGCCGGTCCCGGCGACGCCGCGGCCCCCGACGAGGAGGCCGCGACCGACGGGGGTGAGGGCGAATGAGCGACCCGCTGCTCTCCGTCGACGGGCTGAAGAAGTACTACGCGGACGACCAGTCGCTCGTCGACCGCCTGATCGGCACGGAGTCGGAGAGCGTGAAGGCTGTCGACGGCGTCTCCTTCGACGTCCACGAGGGCGAGACCCTCGGGCTCGTCGGCGAGTCGGGCTGCGGGAAATCGACGACCGGCGAGACGGTGCTGCGGCTCCGCGACCCCACCGAGGGCGAGATCACCTTCGACGGGACCGACGTCCGCGGGATGACCGACGCGGAGCTGAACCAGTTCCGACAGCGCGCACAGATCGTGTTCCAGGACCCGTTCTCCAGCCTCGACCCGCGGATGACCACCGGCGACATCGTCGCCGAGGGGCTTCGGATCCACGGGCTTCCCAAGACCAACCCGAACGTCGAGACCGTCGCCGACGTGACCGTTGAGGGCACCTCTCTCCGCCCCGGAGACGTCGAGGTTCGCGTCGACGACGACGTCGACCGCGTCGTCGACGCCAAGCAGGGGGTCGCGCGGGTCGCCGTTACCGTCCGCGAGGACGAGGAGGGCCCGCTCGCCGCTCTCGACCGGCAGGGCGACCTGCTCGCGACGACCGTCGAGACGGCCGAAGACGACACCGTCGTCGTGACGGTCTCCGTCGACGCCTCCGACCGGGAGATCCGCATGGCTCGCGTCGCGAGCCTACTCGAACGCGTCGGCCTCTCGGCCGACCAGCTCGACCGCTACCCCCACGAGTTCTCCGGGGGCCAGCGCCAGCGGATCGGGATCGCGCGGGCGCTCGCTCTGGACCCCGACTTCGTCGTCCTCGACGAGCCGGTGTCGGCGCTCGACGTGAGCGTTCAGGCCCAGATCCTGAACCTGCTCGAAGACCTGCAAGAGGAGTTCGGGCTCACGTTCCTCTTCATCGCGCACAACCTCGGCGTGGTCCGGCACGTCTGCGACCGCGTCGCGGTGATGTACCTCGGCGAGATCGTCGAGATCGGCCCGGTCGAGGAGATATTCGACGATCCCGCGCACCCGTACACGAAGGCGCTGCTGTCGAGCGTCCCGCGCGCAAGTACGGAGGCGCGCGACGAGGAGTTCACCACGCTCCACGGCGACGTGCCCTCGCCGCGCAACCCGCCGGCGGGCTGTCGGTTCCACACGCGCTGTCCGGAGGCGCGCGCGGCCTGCCGGGAGTCGGCGCCGCCGGCGTACGACCTCGGCGACGGTCGAGCGGCGACCTGCTTCCGGACGGACGACGACCACGCGTACTGGGACAGCGAGCCGATCGGCGAGAACGCGGCGGCCGAGGAAGCGGGCGACACCGGCGAACCGGCGGACGACTGAGCGGGCTCCGGGCGACCGCCTCCCGGTCAGGGCGGCGGTCTCCGCGACCGCGGTTTGTTTTATCTACTACGCACCGAACCCGTTCGTCAGTCGTACCTCGACGCGGGAAGCCGCGCCCGGGTTATCTCTCCCCGTCCCCTCGCTTGAGACATGACGCACAGCGACTCCGGTTCCGACGGCGGCTTCGCCCGGCGAACGATCCTCCAGGCTGCCGGCCTCTCGGGCGTCGCCGGGCTGGCGGGCTGTCTGAGCGAGGCGGCCACCACCGCGACGACCGGCGACGGCGCGGACGCGGCGGAGACCGACGACGGGGAGCCCGCGCTCCCCGAGACGGGGTCGCCGGAGGTCGTCGACCTCGACGGGCGCGGCCGCGAGGTGACGCTCCGGTCGGTCCACGCCAGACACGCGGCCCACCCCGAGAGTTCGCTCGGCGGGCCGGTCGAGATGCCGGTAACGTGGGCGTTCCAGGCCGACGACGGCACGCCGAGCGTGCCGGGACCGGTCCTCTGAGCGACCGAGGGCGACGACCTGTCGATCACGCTCGACAACACTGACGGGGAGATGCCGCACACGCTCCACTTCCACGGGGTCTCGAAGTCGTGGAAGGACGACGGGGTCCCGTCGACGACGGGGATCACGGTGATGCCCGGCGAGAAACACACCTACGAGATCGGCGCGGACGTGCCCGGAACCCACCTCTACCACTGCCACTTCAACACCCCGATGTACATGGACATGGGGATTGTACGGGATCCTCCGCATCGACCCCGAGGGGTACGAGGCGGCCGACGTCGAGCAGTTCATGACGCTGAAGGACTGTGACACGCGGCTCTCGCGCTCGTACGGCGGCGAGGACGCGACCTACGACCTCCAGAACCGCCGCCCCGACGCGTTCACGATCAACGGGCGCGTCGCCCCGTACACGTTCAACCCCGACCACGGCTCGCCGATCGTCGTCAGCGAGGGCGACACGGTGCGGCTCCACTTGGTCAACGCCTGGTTCATGTCGCACCCGATGTACACGCACAACCACCGGTTCCGAACCGTCGAGAAGGACGGCGCCGAGTACCCGGAGGTGATGTAACTCCCGGAGGACGTGGTGAACGTCGCGCCCGCGGAGCGGTACACCGCCGAGTTCGAGGCGGACGCGGACCCCGGCATCTACCCGATGCACTGTCACAAGGTGGACCACGTCCGGAACGGGGGCGTCTCCCCCGGCGGGATGCTCACTGCCATCGTCTACGAGCAGGTGATGGGGACGGACGTGTTCGCGGACCTCATGGAGAAGGCGGGCTACGAGCTCTGAGGTTCGGAAACTGACCGCACGAACGCTCTTCTCTCCCCCTACCGCTCGCGGACGACGACGAACTCGGCGAGGTCGCGCAGGTACTCGATCGCCTCCGTCTCGGGCGGGTCGGCGTCGTCGAGGGCGGCGAGCGCGCGCTCCGACTCCGCCCGGGCGCGCTCGTTGATCTCCTCGGGTGACAGCGACGTGACCTGGAGGACCGAGGGGCGGTCCATCTCCGCGTCCTGCCCGGTCGGCTTGCCGAGGTCGTCGGCGTCGGCGGTGGCGTCGAGCACGTCGTCGCGCATCTGGAAGGCGACGCCGACCCGCTCGGCGTACTCGCCGAACGAGTCGATCGCGTGGGGGTCCGCCCCGCCCGCGACCGCGCCAAGCTCGGCGGCGGCGCGGAACAGCGCGCCCGTCTTGCGGCGCGCCAGTTCCATGTACTCCTCTTCGTTGGTCGGTCGTGCCGCGAGCTCCGTCGCCTCGCCCTCGCCGAGTTCGACCATCGCCTCGGCGACGGTGCGCATCGCGCGCGGATCGGCGGAGAACAGCGCGAACGCCTCGCCGAGCAGGCCGTCGCTGGCGATGATCGCCGGGCCGTAGCCGAACTCCGCCCACGCGGCGGCGGTGCCGCGGCGGACCTCCGAGCGGTCGATGATGTCGTCGATCACCAGCGAGGCGTTGTGGACGAACTCGATGCCGGCCGCGAAGTCGACCGCCTCGTCAGGGTCGCCGTCGAACGCCTCGCAGGCGAGGACGGTCACCGCTGGCCGGACGCGCTTGCCACCCGCGAGGACGACGTGGCCGACCTCGTCGGACAGTTCCTCGGGCTCGACGTCGTCGATGACCGACTCGATCCGGTCTTCGACCAGCCCGACCCGACGCTCCAAGTACTCCATCTACTGCCCGGAGGGCCCCGGCGCGCAAAGGCCTAACGGAACGCCCTCCGAACGCGGGATTCGGACGACGGCGACGACGCGGTTCACCGCTCGGTACTGCGGCGGCGCGCGCCTGCGAGCGGTCGACGATTCGGCCGTGTTCCCGGTGATCTGACAATCACTTACCGGGCGTTCGTCGGTCACTCCGGCGACTCCACGCCGATGAACTCGAAGCGAGCACCGCCCGCCGCGCTCTGCTCGACGCCTATCTTCCACCCGTGAGCGGTGGATATCTGCTCGACGATACTCAGTCCGAGCCCCACGCCCTCACCGCCGGCGGTCACGCCGTCTTCGAGCACCTGTCCGCGGAGGTCGTCCGGAATGCCTGCGCCGGTGTCTTCGACGTAGAACCCCTCGGCGAGCGGTCCGACCGTGACCGTCACGTCCTCGCCTCCGTGCTGAATCGCGTTGCGGAACAGGTTCTCCAAGACCTGTCTCAAGCGGCTCTCGTCGGCGTAAATCTTCCCCTCGGCCTCGACGGTCAGCGATGCGTCTCTCGTCTCGACGCTGCCCCACGCCGATCGACTCACCGCGCCGAGGTCCACGGGAACGACCTCCTCGATCTGGTCTCCGGCCTTCGTCAGCGAAACGAGGTCGTTGATGAGCGTATTCATCCGCGTGAGGGCGTCGTCCACCGTTTCGAGGTGTTCGCTGTCCTCCTTCGACTCCTCGCGAGCGATTTCGAGCCGCCCTTGGGCGACGTTCACCGGGTTTCGGAGGTCGTGACTGGCGATGTCGACGAAATGGTCCAGCTGCTCGTTCTTCCGTTCGAGGCGGTCGTTCGCCTGTTCGAGTTCGGTTACCGTCTCCGCGAGCAGCTCGTTCGTCCGGTGAATCCGAGCCGCGTAGATGCCGATGACCGTGCCGAGCGCCGCACCGACGCTCAACGACCCGCTGATCGAGAGCAGCGTCGACGTGTTCGTCCGAGCGGCCATCTCCCCGAACCAGGCCCCGAGAACCGTAAACGCGAGCAGCCCCGCCCCGGTCCACTTCAGCACCGTCCACCGCTTCGACTCGACGATGGTGTCCGCTCGGAGCCATCCGTAGGCGACCAGTCCGGTCCCGATACCACCCGGAACCGTGGCTTGGAGGGAGAGCACCCCCAACTCGACGTCCGCGAGTATCCCCACCGCCGCCGTTGCGACGATGATCGACGCCCCCACGACACTGACAGGATTCACCCGGTTTCCGGGGGCCATTGTCCTATGATCCATCTCGCTGTCCGGTATGTTAAAAGATTGTGACGATTCCGAGTGGATGCCTATTCGCAGTTCACCCGTCGTATCCGTCTGTTACAGATATCGAACCGTTCTGACCGGCAGTTCTTTTCAGATCTTATTCATTAATAGGCGGCGCTGTCGCACCGTCCACACGCCCGATTCGGGGAGTTCTTCGCGACAGCTACTCGGTGTTTGACTGGAGCCGAGGGGCGTCGAGTAAACGGGCGTTCCGTTCTCTTCGTTTCACACACGGAACCGCTTCGCGCTCTCCTACTGGAACCTGACGCCGAGGTCGTGGAGCCCCTCGTTGTTCGAGGCGACGTTGATCAGAAGCGGCGTCAACCCCTCAATTTCGGGTGCGTTTGCGATCCCGCCGGCGTCGAGCGCGCGGAGCCCCTCGATCCCCTCGCCGACGTCCGCGACCGTCCGTTTCGCGTCCTCGTCGTCGCCGATGACGAGCGTGTCGACGCCCAACTCGGCGTCGAGGTTCGCCAGCCGCGCGGCCGCGAGGTTGTGGAACGCGCCGACGACGGCGACGCCCCCGGGCGCCGCGCCGGCGACGATTTCCGTCACCGAGCCCGCGCCGGGCTTGTGGTAGTGGAACCCCTCTTCGTCGCGTTTCATCCCCGTCGCCGGCGAGACCAACACGTCGCCGTCGTCGAGCGCGTCCGCGACCGCCTCCACGGTGTCGCCGACGTGGTACGGCGGGACCGCGAGGACGACGATCCGCGCCTCGGCGGCGACCGCGCTGTTCTCGCCGCCGGTCACTTCCGCGTCGAGCCCGCGGCTCTCCAGTTCGGTCGTGTACTCCTCGGCCTTTGTCTCGGCCTTCTCGGCCTCTCGCGACCCGACCGCGACCCGGTGCGGCGTGTCCGCCGCCAATCGGAGCGCGAGCCCCTCGCCGATGTCGCCGGTGCCGCCCAAGATGGCGATTCTCATACTGTTCGTGTGGTCTCTCGCGTCTTAGGGGTTGCGTGACCGGCCGTCCTCGCCACCGTTCGGAACGGGGAATTCTTTGTCGAGGCGAGAGAGGCGACACGCATGGACGAGCAGGACCGCGTCGCCGCGTTCATCGCCGAGCACGGGCTGGAGACCGACCTCGCGCACCGGGTCCTCGACCTCGAAAGCGAGGTCGGGGAGATCGCCAAGGAGGTGAACACGTCCACCGACTACGGGCACGAACCGGCCGCGGCCGCGATCGCGACCGACGAGATCGGCGACGCGCTGTTCGCGCTGCTCGCGCTCGCCGAGACGGCGGACGTCGACGCCGACGCGGCCCTCGACGAGGCGCTGGCGAAGTACGAGGCGCGGGTCGAGTCGTCCGGCGACGCCGGGTCCGGACGATAGCGACCCGGCCGGCGACCCCGAGTCCCGGCGATAGCGACCCGGCCGGCGACCCTGACTCTCCGCGATAGCGCCGCGGGGCGGGCGTCGGTTCAAGTGCTCTGGACGCGTACCGGGCGTATGACCGACGCCCCGTCGCTCGCGCTGCGCTACGTCGCCTGCGACGCCTGCGAGACGGTGTTCGCTCGGGCCGGCGCCGCCGCGGCGTCCGAGGCCTGCGACCGGTGCGGGGCCCGCGCGCTCCGCGAACTCGCCGACGTGCGGGGCCCGGACGCCTACTTCTCGCCCTGAGTTCCGCCCGCGGTCCACGGGCCGCGAGCCGTCGCGGCCGACGGCTCCGACCGACTCACCGCAGGTCGTCCGTCTCTCTCTCACCGGCCGCGATCGCGCGCAGCTCTTCGTCGGAGAGGCGATCGATAACGAACTCCGGCATTCCCTCGGGAAGCCCCGAGGGGATCGATCCGCCGCCGTCGCGCTCCGCTGTCACCCGCCCACCGTCCGTGCGAGACGCCCGGGCAGGCCCGCCGTCGTTCCCGTCGTCCACGGCCAACCGGCGCACGGTCCGTTCCAGCTCGCCGACCGCCGCCGACTGGCGCTCGCTCTCGGCCGCTAACTCCTGTGTCTCCTCGGTGATGCGGTTCGACTGCTCGACCACCCCGTCGATCGTCGCGGCGATCTCCTCCGCGGCGGCGGCCTGTTCGTCGGTCACGTCGGAGACCTCGTCGATCCCGTCGGCCGTCTCCGTCACCGCCTCGGTGATGTCCGTGAGGCTCTCCGCCGCGTCGCCGACGCGCTCGCTCCCCTCGTCGACTCGCACCGTCGTCTCCGAGAGGCTCTCGACTGTCTCCTCGGTGTCGGCCCGGATGCCGTCGACCATCGACTCGATGTCGCTCGCGTGCCGCTGTGACTCCTCGGCGAGCGACTTGATCTCGTCGGCGACGACGCCGAACCCGGCGCCGGCCTCGCCGGCCCGCGCCGCCTCGATCGAGGCGTTCAGCGCGAGCAGGTTCGTCTGGTCGGCGATCCCGTTGATCGCGTCGACGAACTCGTCGATCTCTTGGACCCGCTCTTGGAGCGCCTCGACGTCGTCCGCCACCTCGTCGACGGCGTCGCCGATATCGTCCATGGCGGCCGCGGCGTCGTCGGCCGCCGCTCGCCCGTCCTCGGCGAGTTCCTCCGCCCGGCCGCTCGTGCGCTCGACCTCGTCGGCGGTCGAGGCCACCTCCTCGACCGTCGCGGAGAGGTTCGCGACCTCCGAAGAGATCTCCGCGACCCGCTGTGACTGGTCCTCCGACGCCTCGCCGACCGCGGCGGCGCTGTCCGCGACGTCCCCCGCCGACTCGCGGAGGTCGCTGATCGGTTCTTTGACCTCGTCTTCCACCTCGGCCATCAGCCGCTCGTTCTCCTCGACCGCCTCCGAGAGCTTCTGGCTGTACGAGTGGATATACGTGTCCGTGACGACCTGCATGTCGAGGTTGACGATCCGGAGGACCGAGAGCAGGTCCTCGATCGCGTCGTCGACCTCCGCTTCGACCGCCGTCGCGGTCGCCTCGTCGACCTCCCCGCCGGCGTCGGGAGCGAGGCGCTCGGTGAGCGAGTCGACGAGGCGGTCACCGATGAGCGGGAGGATGAGGTCGTAGTACACGCCGTACTGCCCGAGGTAGTGTTTCATCGGCATCTCCAGCATGTCGTGGATCTTGCCGATCCGCGCCCGGTCCTCGAAGTACTCCTCGCCGTACTCGCCCCCCGCGAGCGTCACGAGGTACGCCGACTGGGTCCGTTTGAGCTGTTCGAGCCCCTTGTCGGACCGATTGAACACCTCGACCGTCTGACCGTGCTCGGTGAGGTTCTCGTAGAAGTCGTCCGCGATCTGCTCTGCGTTCTCCGCGAACGCGTCCTCGTACCGGCTCAGCCGCCGCTCGTCCTCGGCGTCGAAGCCGACGAACTCCTTTCGCCACGCGATCTCGTCCCCGTCGAGCCCAATCTCGTCGACCAGCTCACTCACGTCGAGCCCGTCGTTCAAGCCGCCCTGACCGAAGTCGTGCCGGCCGTACTCTCCCGATGTAGCCATACTGAGACCTCTCCGCTTGGGTTATATAAACGGCCACCCTCCAGGTCTCACAGCTGATACCGGCGAGTCGTGCCGCCTATCCGCGACGGACGGCCGACTCCGCGGCCGCCGCGACGCTCATTCCGGCCCCGGCGCCGGCTAGGACGATCGCTCCGAGTGCGCGGATCGCTCGTGTCACGGCCCCGACTCCGGACCCCAGACCGATACCGCCCGTCGATCAGTATTGCGGGTGTTCTCTGTGAGACCCGGTCACGGGACTGGTGCGTCGTGGATCAGGCATTTGTACCCGTCGTGCTAACCCGAATCCGATGGGAACCGGAGGGAAGCCGGCGGACGACGGTGCCGCGGCCGTGCCCGGGGGCGTTCGCGCCGGCCTCGCGATCCACGGGACGGGGAACTGCCCGGTCGTCACCGCGTCGACCGCCCACGACGGCCCGATAACGGGCGTCAACTGGACGCACGCGGGCGACACGCACACCGAGGAGTTCCGCGCCCGCGACCCGGACGCGGTCGACCGCGCGGAGGGGGTCCCGGCGCCCACCTCGGTCGTCGACCTCGGCGACGAGCGAGTGTACCGGTACGACCGCCCGCGCAACGGGAGGTGCGCCTGCCGGATCGTCGAGGAGTTGGACTGTCCGATCGCGGACGCCCGCGCCGAGGACGGCGTCCTCGTTCTCACGCTTCACCTCCCCGACCTCGACCGCCTGCGCGACGTCGTCTCGGCGCTCGACGGGACGGCGGAGCTCGTCGAGGTCCGATACCTCGTTCAGGGCGCGGCGCGCGGCGACGGGGCGTCGGACCGGACCCTCGTCGACCGCGGCCGCCTCACCGACCGCCAGTCCGAGGTGTTACGAACCGCCTACCGCATGGGGTACTTCGAGCGCCCCCGCGACGCCAACGCGCGCGACGTCGCCGAGGCGCTCGACATCTCCCCCTCGACGTTCGCCGAACACCTCGCGACCGCCCAGCGGAAGCTCCTCGACGAGACGCTCGCCGAGAACTGACGGTTCCGCCCCCCGCCGCGTCAGGCGGCGTGTTCGTCGATAGCGGCTTCGAGCGTCGCCCGGTCCTGCGCGCCGACGAACCGGTCGACCGCCTCGCCGTCCGCGTACAGGACGAGCGTCGGGATGCTGCGCGCGCCCAACTGCTGGGCGACCGCCTGATTCGCGTCCACGTCCACCTTCGCGACCGCGGCGTCGGTCTCCGCCGCGAGCGCCTCGATCGCCGGCTCCATCATCTGACAGGGGCCGCACCAGTCGGCGTAACAGTCCACGAGGACGACGTCGTGGTCGTCGACCGCGCGGCGGAGGTCGTCCGGTCCGTTCACGTGGATCGGCTCGCTCGGGGTCGTTGCTCCGTCGTCGTCGACCGTGTCGGTCCCCGCGGCCCTCTCGGGCGCATCGCCGTCCCCGAGACGCGCCTCCAGCTCTCGGCGCTTCCGCTCCCGGATGCGCTCTCGCTCGGTCTCCGCGTCGTCGCCCGTCGGCTCGTCTGGTTCGGCTGCGTCGCTCATACCGCAGTATTGAGTGTTTAGAACAATATACCTTGCGCCGCCGGATCCCCGCGTCGCCTCACTCCGCCGACCCGAGGAGGTCGCCGAGCCCGGCAGCGGCGAGGTCAACGTTGTCCGCGACGAGGTCGGCCGCCCGCTCGTACGGGGAGCGGTCGGTCCTCCCTGCGTCCGGGCGCGTTCGGCCCGCGCTCGCGAAGACCCGCTCGACGAACGCCTCGCGCACGGCCTCCGCCTCGAAGAGCCCGTGGAGGTACGTGCCGAGGACGCGGTCGGCGGCGACGCTCTCCGCACCGAGCGGCTCCGTCGCGACCGAGGACGACTCGTTCTCCTCGCAGCGCAGTCGCGTCCGCCCGGCGCGGATCTCGTAGCCGGTCGCGCGTCCCTCGGCGCCCGCGATCGGCCCCGCGCCGTCGACGGCGCAGGTCACGCGCTCGACGCGCTTCTCCGTCGAGAACTCGGTCTCGACGGGGAGGAGTCCGACCCCGGGGACCGTCTCGCGGTCGCCGACGCCCTCGACGTAGGCGCCGACGAGCCGCTCGCCGAGGATCTGATAGCCGCCGCAGACGCCGACCACGGGGCCGTCGAACGCCCGCAGCCGCTCGTCGAACCCCGCCTCGCGGAGCGCGAGCAGGTCGTCGACCGTGTTCTTCGACCCGGGAAGGACGGCCGCGTCGACCCCGTTGAGCGCGGCGTCGAGCGGGAGATAGGCGACGCGAATACCCGGCTCGCGCGCCAGCGGTTCAAGATCGGTGAAGTTCGAGATGCGCGGCAGCCGCGGGACGCCGATCCGGACGCTCTCCCCGTCCGGGACGCCGTCGTCGTCGCCGAGGACTCCTTCCTCACTTTCACCCTCGCCCGCCGTCTCGTCGGGCAGCGAAAGACTGTCCTCCGCCGGCAGCCCCGGGTCGTCGTGCGGGACGACGCCGACGACCGGGACGCCGGTCCGGGCCTCGATCTCGTCGATCCCCGGTTCGAGGAGCGCGGGGTCGCCGCGGAACTTCGTGATCACGGCGCCGCAGACGCGCTCGCGGAGGTCGTCGGGGAGCAGTTCGAGGGTCCCGTAGAGGCTCGCGAACGCGCCGCCGCGCTCGATGTCGACCGCGATCAGGATCGCCGCGTCCGCGAACCGCGCGCACTCGACGTTCGCGAGGTCGCGGTCGCGGAGGTTGATCTCGGCGACGCTCCCAGCGCCCTCCGCGACGATCACGTCGTGGTCGGCCGCGAGGCGCTCGTGGGCGGCGACCGCGGCCGCGCGGGCCTCGTCCCAGTACTCGTCGTAGTACGTCGACGCCGGGGCGTTCGCGACCGCCTCGCCGTCGACGATCAGCTGGCTCTCGCCGCCGCCGCGGGGTTTGAGCAGGACGGGGTTCATGTCGGTCGTCGGCACCGTCTCGGCCGCCCGCGCCTGGACGTGCTGGGAGACGCCGACCTCGCCCCACTCGCCGCCGGGCGTCAGCGCCACCCGGGCGTTGTTGCTCATGTTCTGGGCCTTGTACGGCGCCACGTCGACGCCCCGCCGCGCGAGCAGCCGACAGAGCCCGGCCGCCAGCGTGCTCTTGCCGACGTGGCTCGCGGTGCCCGCGACGAGGACCGTCTCGGCGTCGCTCATGCGACACCGGACCGCACGGTCAGTACTCCGTCCCGCGGCGGGCGCGCTGGCCGTCGTCGAACGGGTGCGCGACCTTGCGGACGTTCGTTATCAGGTCGGCGACGCCGTCGAGGTAGTCGGGCTCGGCGTGGCTCCCGGTGAGGACGAGTTCGAGGTCCTCGGGCTTCGACTCGGCGAGGCGGACGACGTCGTCGGGGTCGACGAGGCCGCGGTCGGCCGCGTACAGCACCTCGTCGAGGATCAGCATGTGGACGCCCGCCTCGGGGTCGCCGTCGAGCGCGAGGGGTTCGGTCAGGTCCGCCGCCGTGGCGCCCGTGACGAGCGTCTCCGCGCGGTCGAAGGCGGCCGCCGCCTTCGCCTCGTGTTCGTCGTCGGCCGAGCCGTCGAGCAGGCCGTGCCAGCCGTAGTGGCCGGCGTTCTCGTAGGAGAAGCCGGGGACGGCCGAAATCGCGTTGTACTCGCCCCTGACGCCCTCGACGCTGTCCGCGCCTCCCTTCATGAACTGGAGCATGTGGACGCGGTAGCCGTGGCCTGCGGCCCGGAACCCCATCCCCATCGCCGCCGTGGTCTTCCCCTTCCCGTCGCCCCAGAACGCCTGAACCAGCCCGAACTCCTCGGGCGTGGCCGGTTCGATGGGCTCCGGTTCGGGGGCCGCGCCGCCGCCCGGAGTGCGGGCGCGGTCGTGGTCGGCCTCGCTCGGTGCCTCGTCGCCGGTCGATGTCTCGTCGGCAGCGTCGGTCGCTGCGTCTTCGGTCGATGCCTCGTCGTCGGTGTCGTCGTGGTTCGTGGTCATGGGTCGAAAACCTCCGCCCGCTCGTCGGTGACGACGCCGTGTTCGGCGTCGGCCGCCGGACCGGGCACGTCGCCGTCCAGATACCGCGACCGCAGGCTCGCGCGGACCGCGTCCCGGACGCAGGCGCGGGCCGCCCCGCCGACCGCCGTGGCGCTGCCGGAGAACTCGGCCGGCTCGGCCTCAGGGTCGTCGCCGACGACGACGGCGTCGCTCGTCGTCCCCGGGACCCCGGCCGCCGCGAGCAGCGTCGCGGCCTTCGCCTCGGCCGCGACCGCGACGAGGTTCGCCGCCGCCCCGGGGCCGAGCCGCCGCGTCGCGCCGATGATCAGGTTCACCGTTCCGGGCGAGTCGGCCGGCGAACCGGCGGCGTCGGGGGGCGAAGCGTCCGAACCTGTCGCCTCTGACACCCCATCCTCCGCCGGCTCTATCGGCAGCATCGCGGGGTTCGAGAGCCCGACCGTCGCGTACGCGACGACCGGCCCGAGCCGCGCGCCCCGGGCGTGCTCCATCGAGACGCCCGTGAACAGTGTCGGCGGCGCGTCGCGGTCGGCCGCCGACCCCGGGGCGCGCCCCCCGTCTGCCCCGTCGGTGAACCCCGCCCGTGCCAGCCGCTCGTCGCGGTAGGCCGCGAGGTCCGTCCGGGCGAACCCTTCCGGGACACTGACGTTGTACGCGGTCGCCGCCCGCGACCGCCCGCCGTCCCACCCGGTCGAGAGCCAGCGCGTCCCCGGCCGTCGGAGCCGGAGGACGCCCTCGCTGACGGCCGCCTCAAACATCGGCGTCGCCACCTCGATTCTCGTTGCCTCCGTCTGCTCCTCCCCTCTCGCCGCCGACGCCGAGCGCCGCGAGGAGGCGGTCGTTCTCCGCCGGGCGCCGGACCGCGACCCGGACGTGCGAGTCGAGGCCGCGGAAGGTCCGCGCGTCGCGGACGGCGACGCCCCGGTCGCGGGCGCGCTCGATCACGCCGTCGACGTCGCGGTCGCCGGCGTCGAGGAGCAGGAACGGCGCCTCCGAGGGCGCCACCTCGTAGCGCGCGCCGAGCGCGGCTCGCATCCGCTCGCGCTCCCGCCGGACGCGCTCGCGGGTCTCACGGACGAAATACTCCTGTCTGAGGCAGTACTCGCCGGTCGCCAGCGCCGGGGCGCTCAGGTTCCACGTCCGGCGCGCGCCCCGCATCGCCGCGCCGAGGTCCCCCGTCGCGACCGCGAAGCCGGTCCGGATCCCGGGGAGGCCGAACAGCTTGGTGAGCGCCCGCGCGACGACGACGCCGTCGGTCCCCGCGAGCGACTCGCGGTCGGTGAACCCGAGGAACGCCTCGTCGACGAGCAGGACGGTCCCCGCCGCGCGGCACCGCTCCGCGAACCCGAGCAGCGCCTCCCGGTCGTAGCCGGTCCCGGTGGGGTTGTTCGGCGTACAGACGACCGCGAGCGCGTGGCCGCTCGGGTCGGCGTCGAGGACGCGCTCGGCGTCGACGAACGACGGCTCGCCGCCTTGAAGCCGGACCTCGCGGGCGTACTCGCCGAAGCTCGGCGCGGGGAGCAGGGCGCTGTCGCCGTCGCCGACTGCGAGCCCGATCGCCAGTCGAATCGCCGCCAGCCCGCCCGGCGTCGGAATCACGCTCTCGGGGTCGCAGCCGACGTAGTCGGCGGCGGCCGCCCGGAACCCGGCTGGCGGCTCCGGCGGGTACGTCCGCGCTGTCTCGAAGGCCGCGCGGTACACGCGCTCGACCCCTTCGGGGACCGCTGGGTTCGCGTTCGCGCTGAAGTCGAGCAGGTCGGGGTCGTCGCTGCTGCCGTGCGGCTCGCGGCCGAGCGCCGCCGCGCGCTCACGGTTCACGAGGGCCCACCTCCCGGCGACCCGGTTCCCGCGTCGCCCGCGTCGAGCCAGTCGACCCCGCCGCTCGGGAGCGCGGACGCGTCCCGGTCGCCGGCGAGGATCCGCTCGGCCAGCCGGCGGTCTCCGGGGCGGTTGACGTTGACGGCGAGGCGGGCGTCGCGGGTCGCGCGCACGGCCTCGTTGCCAGCGCCGTCGAGCGCGCCGACGACGTTGACCCCCGCGGGGACGCGGTCGGCGGCCGAGTCATCGTCGGCCGCGCTCGCGTCGGCGGCGCCGTCCCCGTACCGGGTCGCCGCGTCGGCGCTCGCGCCCAGTTCCCGCTTGCGTGCGACGGGCACGCGGACCGACAGCGAGTCGGTCCCGGCCGCGGCGCGCGCGTCGAGGACGGCGTCGACCGCCGCCCCGTCGAGCAGCGGGAGGTCGACCGCGACGGTGAGCGTCGGCGGTTCCGGGCCCTCGGCGAGCGCCGCTTGGAGGTCTGCGACGTACCCCTCTCCGGGCGTATCGACGACGACGAGTCCGAGCGACTCCGCCGCCGCCGTACCGCCGCCGCCGGTGCCGTCCCGGCGATCGACTATCCGTTCGCGCGTCCGCGGGGTGTGCGGCGAGACGGCGGCGTACGCGGTCTCGACGCGGCTCGCGGCGAGGGCGTCGAGCGCGCGGTCGACCATCGATCGTCCGGCGACCGGCGCCAGCGGCTTCTCGCCGTCGTCGAGCCGCGTGCCGCGGCCGCCGCACATCACGAGAGCGTCCACGCGATCACCCCCGCGTGGAGCCCGACGACGCGGGCAAGTTCGTTCGTCGCGCCGAGTACGTCGCCGCTGATCCCGCCGAGCCGGGCGTTCGCCCACGCGAACGCGAGCGCTGCCACGCCGGCCGCGCCGGTGAGGGCCCCCGCGACGAGGGTCCCCCCGCCGAACCGGACGACCGTCGGGCCAAGCAGCGCAGCGGGGAGGGCCACGAGCGCGACACCGAGCAACGATCGCGGGCCAGAGACCTCGGTCAGCGCGGATCCGAGGCCCTCGTGCGCGGCCTCGCCGACGCAGACGAGCGCCGCGGTCGCGGCCTTCGCCCCCACCTCCGCGACGATGACGAGGACGATCACGCTGACGGGGTAGAGGTGGACCACCTCCGCGATCGCCGTGCCGGCGGCGGCGAGGGCGACGACTGTCAGCGCGAGCGCGACGGTCCCGCCGACGCCGAGCGCGGAGTCCTTCAGCACCTCCCGGCGGCGGTCCGCGTCACCGTGGACGACCGCCGCGTCGCCGAGGTCGGCGACGCCGTCGAGGTGGGTGATCCCGGTGATGAGGTAGGCCCACGCGGCGAACGCGACGCCGACCGTGAGGCTCGGAATTCGGACCGGGAGCAGCGTCGCGGCGGCGACGGGGAGCGCGACGAGGGCGCCGATCGCGTACCCGACCGCCGGCAGCGCGGCGGGCGTCCGCCGGAACGCCTCCCAGTCCGCGTCGGCCCGACCGACGGGGACCCGCGAGCAAAACCCGAGCGCGCCCCGGAGCGCGGCGAGCGTCAGGACCACGCGATCACCCCCGAGAGCGCGAGGAGCCAGCCGGCGGCGGCCGCGACCGCGACGCCGCCGGCGGCGCGGACGAGCCGGACGGCGTTGCGCGCGGCCGCGGATGTCGGCGGCTCCGTCCCCCCGTCGAGGGCGTACGCGCCCGGCTTCTCCAACCGAACCCCGAGCGCGACCGCGGCCGTCGCCATCGGCCACCCCGAGTTCGGCGAGGCCGGTTCGCGGGCCAGCGGCCGCGCGCGCCGTAGGCTCCCGGGCGACCGGGCGGCGACGGCGAGACAGCACGCCGCGGCGCGCGCCGGGAGGAACATGGCGGCGTCGTCGAGCCGGGCGCTCGCCCGGCCGATCGGCTTCGACCGGTAGCCGAGCATCGAGTCGAGCGTGTTCACGGCCTTCGCCCAGACCGCGGCCGCGACCCCCGCTGCGAGGGCGGTCGCGGCGATTTCCGCGGTCGGCGCTTCGCCGGCGACCGCGCCGACCGCGACGGCGGCCTCGGACCCGAGCGCGAACCAGAGCAGCGGCGCGACGAACCCGTCGGCGAGGTTCTCGGCCGCGCTCTCGACCGCGGCGCTCCGGAGTGCGGCCGGCGAGAGAGCGGCGGGATCGCGCCCGACGAGCGCCCGGACCGACTCGCGGGCCGCGTCGGGGTCGGCCTCGGTCTCGGCGACGACCTCGCTCGTCACGTCGAGTAGCATCCGAAGGCTTGCGGTCGAGAAGAGGGTCCCGCCCGCGACGGCGACGGCGAGGACCGGCACATCGCCGACTCGCGGTCCGTACTCGGCCGCGAGCGCGACGCCCCCGCCGGCGGCTGCGGCCGCGGCGAGCGGGAGCGCGACCGCGACCGCGACGCCGACGAGCCCCGGACGGGTCCACTCTCGGTCGAATAGCCCGACGACGCGCCCGAACAGCGCGACCGGGTGGATCCGCCGCGGCGGCTCCGCGAACGCGAGGTCCAGCGCGACGGCGAGGAGGAGCGGACCGAGGAGCGTGACGGCCGGGGGGACGAGCGTGGCGGCCGCCGTCATCGCTCCACCTCGTCGAGGAACGCGTCGAACGCCCCGCTCTCGGGGTGAACGTGGCAGTACGTCCCGAGCGTCCGGTGTTCGATCAGCCCCTCCCGGTCGCCGTCGATCCCGGTCCCGCGCTCCACGTCGAAGGCGAACCGGGCGTCGGCCCCGACCTCGGCCGCGGAGTAGTGGAACTCGTGGCCGCGGAGCCGGTCGCCGGACCCCGCCGTGAGGGTCCCTCGCCGGGCGCGGAGTTCGACGTGGTCGAGCGCCTGATACCGCTCCCGGCGCTCGACGGTCGCGGGGAGGACGCCCGCCATCTCGTGGGCGTCGCCCTCGACCGTCGTCAGCGTCTCCGCGAGCGCCATCAGCCCGCCGCATTCGCCGAGGACGGGCGTTCCCTCGGCCGCGGCGTCAGCGATCGAGTCGAGCGCGGGCCCTTCGGCGAGCGCGCCGGCGTGGAGTTCCGGGTAGCCGCCGGGGAGGTAGACGCCGTCGCACTGGGGGAGGTCGTCGCCGGCAGCGGGCGCGAACGGGACCACGGTCGCGCGCTCGCGCAGGCGCTCTCGGGTGGCCGGGTAGACGAACCGGAACGCGGCGTCGTCGGCGGCCGCGATCCGCGGCGCGTCGCCGCGGTCGCCTTGGGCACCGTCACCGCCGGGGGAGCCGGGCGCTCCCGCGGCCGGTTCCCGCGCGAGATCGAGCAGCCGGTCGGTCCGGAGCGACTCGGCGGCCGCGTCGAGCGCGTCGTCGTCGAGCGGCGCCTCCTCGCCCATCCGCAGGCCGAGGTGCCGGTCGGGGATCTCCAGGTCCTCGCGCGGCGGGATTCGACCGCAGTAGGCGAGCGACTCGGGGAGCGCCTCGCGGATCCCGTCCTCGTGGCGGCCGCCGTGCGCCCGCTGGGCGATCACGCCCGCCACGTCGATGTCGGCGTCGACCTCCTCGGCGTACGCTTCGAATCCGAGCGCGGTCGCCGCGACGCTCTCCATCCCGGCGCTCGCGTCGACGACGAGGACGACCGGGAGGTCGAGCGCGGCCGCGACCCCGGCCGTGCTGGCGGCGCTGCCGTCGTACAGTCCCATCATCCCCTCGATCACGCAGACGTCGCCCTCGCCGCGGGCGTAGTTGCGGCGGAGCCCGTCCTCGCCTTGGAGCCACGGGTCGAGCGTCCGCGACGGGCGCCCGGCGACCCGCGCGTGGTGGCTCGGGTCGATGAAGTCCGGGCCCGCCTTCGCGGGCTGGACGCTCCGCCCCGCGGCCTCTAACGCGCGCAGCGCCGCGAGCGTCGCCACCGTCTTGCCGACGCCGGAGGCCGTGCCGGCGAGGACGAGTCCCCTCACGGCGGGTCGCCTCCGTTCGCGGCGGGGCGTCCCGCTTCGCCGTCAGCCGCCGTTCGCTCCGCGAGCAGTCGGTCGGTCACGCTCGCGATCCGGTTGCGGACGGCGGCGTCGCCGACGCCCGCGCGGTCCGCGAGAGCGAGCGCCCCGCCCATGCCGACGCCCTCCTTCGCCTCGCCGCGGGCGTACGCCGCCATCGCGGGGTGGTCGCTCTCGGCGAATCCGGGGTCGGCGGCCGAGAGGGCCAGGTCGAGGTCGTCGGCGAGCGCCGGCAGGTCCGCGGTGGGGTCGCCGGCGACCAGCGACGTGGTCGCCAGCGGGAGCGGGTGATCGACGCCCGCGTGCCGGGCGAGCGCCGCCGCGGCCGCGAGTTGGGTGCCGCCCGCGAGGGTGACGTCGACCCCGGCGTCCGCGCAGCCGACGATCAGTCCGGCGACCGCGGCGAGGACGGGGTCGCCCGCCAGCCGGACCGCCTCGATCGGGTCGCCGGCCGCGTCGCCCGGGTCGAGGCCGCTCGCGTCCAGCCCCTCGTCGACGACGCGGCGCTTGCGTTCGACCGGGTTCGCCGGCAGCGACGAGGAGACGGCGGCGCGCTCGCCGAGCGCGGTCAAGGCCCCGAGCGCGGTCGTCGTCCCGCCGGGGATCGTCTCGGCGACGAGCAGTTCGGCCGGTCCGTCTTCCGTGTCACCGCCGCGCTTCGTTTCAGCCAGCTCCGGCGCCAGCGAGCGCGCGCGCTCGAAGACCGTCGCCGCTTCCGGGACCGGTTCCGGGGCGCGCACGTCGCCCCCTGGGGACGCGCCCGCGTCGCGGACGGTCGCCGCGGTCGGCGCGCCGAGTCCGGCATCGAGGAACTCGACGGGGAGCGACTCGGGGCCGAGCAGTTCCCGGACCGCCCGGGTGACGACCGCAGGGGTCGGACAGCCGCTCGGGCTCACCGGCACGGGCGAGTCCGGCGCGGGGCACCCCGCCTCGACGATCTCGAGGTCGGCGCTCGGCGTGTGGACGCGAAGCTCGGGGTCGGCGCCCGCGGCGCTGATCCCCTCGATCGCGGCCGTCTCGGTCGTCCCGGCGACGACGACGAGCCTCACGTCGCCCATCCGGCCCCCCCTCCGTCGAGCCCGCTGAGTCCCGGCGCGGCGTCGATGTACACCACTGACGGTTCATGGATACAAGTGAACTTTAATCGGTCGACGCGCGGCGGTTCGCTCGTCTCCCCGTTCCGCTCGTCTCCCTGTCACCGTCCCCCACGCGACCCGCGGAGCGAAGCGGTTAAGAGTGAACCGCGGATAATTTCGCCAACTCGCTGGTGCGGACACAGCGGGCACTCGCCGCCGAGGCCGCGGTCGGACCGACCGCCGCGCGCCCCGGGACGAGACGACATGTGGCCCCTCGCGGCTGAATCGCAACCGTCCGCGCAACACACAATGGCACGAAGCTTCTACTCGCACATCAAGGAGGCGTGGCGGTCCCCCAAGGAGGGGAAATTAGCGGAGCTGCAGTGGCAGCGCAAACAGGAGTGGCGCGACCAGGGCGCCATCGAGCGCATCGAGCGCCCCACCCGGCTGGACAAGGCCCGCGAACTGGGCTACAAGGCCAAGCAGGGCGTCATCGTCGCCCGCGTGAGCGTCCGGAAGGGCGGCTCGCGCAAGCAGCGCTTCAAGGCGGGTCGCCGCTCGAAGCGCCAGGGCGTCAACCGCGTCTCGCGGCGAAAGTCGATCCAGCGCATCGCCGAGGAGCGCGCCTCGCGGAAGTACCGTAACCTCCGCGTGCTCAACTCCTACTGGGTCGGTGAGGACGGCTCCCAGAAGTGGCACGAGGTCATCCTCGTGGACCCCGCCCACCCCGCGATCGAGAACGACGACCAGCTGAACTGGATCTGCTCGGACGACCACAAGGGTCGCGCGTACCGCGGGCTCACCTCCGCCGGCACCAAGGGCCGCGGCCAGCGCAAACGCGGCAAGGGCACCGAGAAGACGCGCCCGAGCGTCACCTCGAACGACCGGCAGGGCAAGTAGCGCCCGCGCCGACGCCGGCGCTTTTCCTCGCGGTTCGCTCTCCCGACGAGCGGCCGCGCCGTCTCCTCCGACGAACGGCCACGGCGTCTCTCCCGACGCAAGAGCAAAGAGACCGCGTCACGTACTAGCGGACCACGTGGCGATCCACCGGTGACCGCGAACACCCCGATTCCGCTCGACGCGTTCGCGACCGAACTTGAGTCGCTCGACAGCGACGCGTTCGCGACGCTCGTCGGCGAGACGTACGCGGCGACCGCCGACGATGTCGAGGTCGACGCGCCGCGCGTCACGGTGTCGGAGGGTGACCGCCGGACCGAACTGCTCGCCGTCGCGGCCGCGGCCCGAGACGCGCCCGACGATCCCGTCGACATCGTCGACGTGGTCGACGCCGTCGCTCCCGACGCGATCGACGCCGTCGTCGTCGCGAGTGACTCGCTCGGCGACCTCGGCGTCGAACTCGACGCTGACCTCGTGACGCCGGCGGCCCTCCGACGGCGTCTCCTGTACGCCGTGCCGCCGGCGGAGGCGAACGCGATCGCCGACCGACTCCTCGGCACTTCGGTCCGGTCCGAAGCGTACGAGGCGGTGGATCCCGCCGCCGGCACGGCGGACGTCGAGGCGACGGATGTCGAGGCGACGGACGGCGAGGAACCGGACGACAGCGGCGTGCCGGGCGACGACGGAGCGGACGACAGCGACGCGACCAACGACGACGTACCGAACGATGCCGCGGCAACCGGCGCCTTCGCGTCGGGCGCGACGGGAAGCGATACCGCCACCCCGCGCACCGACCGGACCGCGACCGAATCGGCCGGCGACTCGCGGACACAGGACCGACCGGCCGCCGCCGCGTCGGAGCCGAGCGGCGAGGCGACGGCGACCGCCATCGACGCGCCGAGCGATCGGCGCTCTCCGCGAACCGTCCTCGCGGCGGTCGCCGTCGCCGCGCTCCTCGTCGCGGCGGCGGGAGCCGGGTTCGCCGCCGGTACCGCCGGACTCGGCGGTCCGGACGGTATCGCCGGTGTCGGAGGCGACGGAACGACAGACCCGTCGGCGACGGACCCGGACGCGAGCGGGTCGACGAACGAAAGCGGATCGACGAGCGACACCGACGGCGGGAGCGGGGGATCCACCGCTGACGGCGACGGCGCGAACACCGTCTCGGTCGCCGAGGGCGATCCGACCGGCGAGGCGGCGCGGAACACGGCGCTTTCCCCCACCTGCGAGCGGTCCGCGCTTCAGGTCGTCCAGATCCAGCTGAACGCGCTCCGCTACAACGACGACGAGACCAACGACGGCATCCGGACCCTTCGGGCGTTCGCGTCGCCGGAGAACAAGGAGGCGGTCGGCTCCGTCGACCAGTACGCCGAACTGTTCGAAACGGAGCGGTACGGACCGATGCTCACGTACGACACGGCGCAGTACTCGGTGCCGGAGATAGCCGACGACGCGGCGACCGTCGAGGTGGTCACCCGAGAGAACGGCAGCGTCACCGGCCGCTACGAGTTCCGGCTCGTCCGCGTCGGCGGCGGGAGCGGCGACACGGACACCTCCCTCGGCGACGTGGAGGACTGCTGGATGACCGACGCCGTGGCGGCGTCGAGGGAGTGAGTCGGCCGCGCGGCACCGCCTCGGGAACACGGTTATATCCGCGCCGGCACTGGTCACGGGCATGAGCCTCTCGCTCGACGCGACCCAACTCGACCGCTACTCCCGACACGTCATCCTCGACGACGTCGGCCCGGAGGGCCAAAAGCGGCTGCTCGACGCCCGCGCCCTCGTCGTCGGCGCGGGCGGCCTCGGCTCGCCGGCGATCCAGTACCTCGCGGCCGCGGGCGTCGGGACGATAGGCGTCGTCGACGACGACGTGGTCGAGCGCTCGAACCTCCAGCGACAGGTGATCCACGGCGACGACGACGTGGGGCGCAAGAAGGTCGACTCGGCGGCCGACTTCGTCGCCGACCTCAACCCCGACGTCGACGTCGAGCGACACGAACTGCGGCTCGACGCGGGCAACGCACGCGAACTAATCTCAGATTACGACGTCGTCCTCGACTGCTCGGACAACTTCGCCACCCGCTACGTGGTGAACGACGCCGCCCGGATCGAGGAGGTGCCGGTCTCGCACGGCGCCATCTACAAGTTCGAGGGGCAGGTGACGACGCTCTCGCCCGAGGGGCCCTGCTACCGCTGTCTATTCCCGGAGCCGCCGGAACCGGGGACCGTGCCGGACTGCGCCAGCACCGGCGTCCTCGGCGTCCTTCCCGGGACCGTCGGCTGCCTTCAGGCGACGGAGGCGGTGAAGCTGCTCATGGACGTGGGCGACCCGCTCGTCGGTCGCATGCTGTTTTACGACGCGATGGACCTCTCGTTCGAGACGGTGCCGTACGCGCGCAACCCCGACTGTCCGGTGTGCGGCGACGACGGCATCGACAGCATCGACGGGATCGATTACGCGGCCGGCTGTCAGATCGACGCGGCCTGATTCTCTCGGACCGGCGAGTTCGTCGACCAGCCTCGAACGGTCACAGCGACCGGTCGGTCATCGCGGTTTCCGCGGTGCCCCCCGACTCCTCGTCGACGAGCCCCGACCGGACGCACCAGCGGCAGTAGCGGTAGTCGGCGCGGTTCTCGGCGCCGCAGTGGCGGCAGACGGCTGTCTCCCCGTCGGCGTCGAGCGGCGGGGGGCCGTCCTCGGCGCCTCCGTCGCTCGCTTCGCCGGTCCGGTCGGCGTCCGGCTCGCCGTCAAGTGCGAGCGCCGGCCCGACCCCCTCGCCGTCCGCGTCGGGCGACCGGGTCGCGACCGAGCCGAACAGCTCCGCGGGATCGCGGTTCCGCCTGACGAGCAGCCACGTCACCGCGAGGTTGAGCGCCGCCACGCCGACGAAGACCGCGGCGAGCGGCAGGAGCTGATCTCCCGTCATACGTGTCATGTTACCATTCCAGCCGCTTGTGTCTGACGGTGGGTTCGCCGCCCGCGTCCGAGATCCCGTCGCCGGCTTCCCTCCAGAGTACTCTTGAGTCCGCCGGTCGAAGACGCACCCACATGAAGGAGACCATCCACACGGACGACGCGCCGGCGGCGGTGGGCGCGTACAGTCAGGCGACGACCGACGGCGACATCGTGTTCACGGCCGGGCAGATCCCGCTGACGCCCGAGGGCGACCTGCTCGACGACGCGCCCATCGCGGTCCAGACCGAGCAGGCGCTCGACAACCTCCTCGCGGTGCTGGAGGAGGCGGGCGCCGCCCCCGAGGACGTGCTCAAGACGACGGTGTTCCTCGCCGACATGGACGACTTCGACGAGATGAACGAGACGTACGCCGGCTACTTCGACGAGTCGCCGCCGGCCCGCTCCGCGGTCGAAGCGGGCGCGCTCCCGAAGGGCGCCGGCGTCGAGATCGAGGCGGTCGCCGTCGTCGAGTAGATGGTTGACGGCGGGGCGGGATCGGCGGAGCAGCCCGGCGCACCCGCGACACCGCGCGCCAGAGCGCGGTCCGCGGCGCTGTGGGGCGTCGTCGGCGGGTTCGCCTTCCTCGCGCTCGCGCAGGGGTACCGGCTCCTCGGTCCCGGATCGCTGCCGGTCGGGTACTGGGGATTGGCACTCGTCGCGTTCGCGGTGGCGGTCGCGTCGGCGGGTCTCGCGTATGTGGCCGAGGTTCGACTCCGGGCGAAAAGAAGGACTTAACAGTCGCACCGGAGTATCATCGGGTGAGCCAGGATGGCCGAGTGGTAAGGCGCACGCCTGGAAAGCGTGTTCCCATCCGGGATCGGGGGTTCAAATCCCTCTCCTGGCGTTTTGCTGTCGCAATAACGAGCGAGGAGCGACGGCGACGAACGGCTTCAGAGTTCCAACCGCCCGGTGATACGTGAACGTCCACTGAGCGACGACGAACACCTCCAAAGCCCCAGCCGCGAGGCGGGCGCACGCTCGCTGCGCTCCTCATTCGGTCGCTGCCGCTCCCTCGTTGCGGTGCTTACATCGCCTGCGCCCGCCTCGCGGCTGCCCCTTTGAGTCCCGCCCCGACAGCACCGCAACCGCCGGAAGACGGTCCTGCTCGCTCCTTCCAGTCGCTGCGCGGGCTGCGACTTCCGTGCTCCCGCTCGCTCCCTTCGGTCGCTCGCGGGACCGCACCTCACACCTCCCCAGCCTCGTCAGTCGCCTCCGCTTCGCTCCGGTTACTGACTCCCCCGCGCGTGCTGACTCGCGGCCGCCGGAGGCGGCCGCTCGCAGGCACGCGCCACCGCGGTTCTCTCGTGACCGATCGCTGTCGTTCGCGGGTATTTATCCGCTATATCGCTGCTGTCGGCCAGATCCACTCCTCGCTGACACGTCTTCACTCCGACACAAGACTCATATGTGTGGGTGTTGTTGTCACGGGTGACGATGCCAGACACGAAATCGGGCCGCGAGCGGAAAGGGAGGAACAAGCGCCGCCAACTGGAGAACCACCTCGCACGGCGTGAACTCAAGGCGGACGACGAACCCCCGGAACCGTATGCCGAGGCCACAGACGCGGAGTTCCTCGCCGAGTCCGAGGACGCGGCCACGTGACCGGCCGCGCCCGGCCCGTCCCTTCTCGCTGACCGTCCGCTGCCGAGCCTGCCCGTAATCTCGCGTCGCGAAAGCTTTAGACCCGGGAACGGCGTATCTCGGCGCAATGAGTCGCGGCCCCGAGCTGATAATCACGGAGAAGGACAACGCGGCGCGGCGCATCGCCGACATCCTGAGCGGCGAGTCCGCGACCGCGGAGCGGATGAACGACGTCAACGTCTACGAGTGGGGCGGCAAGCGGTGTATCGGGCTCTCCGGCCACGTCGTCGGCGTCGACTTCCCCGCCGAGTACAACGACTGGCGCGACGTCGAGCCGGTCGAGCTGATCGACGCGCCCGTCACCAAGACGCCGACGCAGGAGGGGATCGTCGCCGCGCTGCGCCGGCTCGCCCGCAACGCCTCCCGCGTCGTCATCGCGACCGACTACGACCGCGAGGGCGAACTGATCGGCAAGGAGGCGTACGAACTCGTCCGCGAGGTGAACGAGGACGTCCCCGTCGACCGCGTGCGCTTCTCCTCGATCACGGAGAACGAGGTACAGGAGGCGTTCGCGAACCCCGACGACCTCGACTTCGAGCTGGCGGCCGCCGGCGAGGCGCGACAGATCATCGACCTCACGTGGGGCGCGGCGCTCACTCGCTTCCTCTCCCTGTCCGCGCGCCAGCGCGGCGACGACTTCATCTCCGTCGGCCGGGTCCAGGGGCCGACGCTCAAGCTCATCGTCGACCGCGAGCGCGAGATACAGGCGTTCGACCCCGAGTCCTTCTGGGAGCTGACGGGCGAGCTGGCGAAGTCGGGCGGCGATCCGTTCGAGGCGCGCTACTTCTACCTGAACGACGAGGGCAACGAGCGCGAGCGCGTCTGGGACGAGGCGGTCGCCGAGACGCTCGCGGATGCGCTCGACGCGGCCGACGGCGCCACGGTCGACGACGTCACCCGGCGGACCCAGACCGACGACCCGCCGACGCCGTTCAACACCACCGCGTTCATCCGCGCGGCGGGGTCGCTCGGCTACTCCGCGCAGCGCGCCATGTCGCTTGCGGAGGACCTCTACACCGCCGGCTACGTCACCTACCCGCGGACCGACAACACGGTGTACCCGGAGGACTTGGAGCCCGAGGAGCTGATCGAGGAGCTCTCGGCGGCCTCGACGTTCGGGAAGGACGCCGCGAGCCTGCTCGACGGCGACCGCGATATCGAGCCGACCGAGGGCGACGAGGAGACGACGGACCACCCGCCGGTCCACCCCACCGGCGAGCTCCCCTCGGCCGCCGACCTCTCCGACGACGAGTGGGAGGTGTACGAGCTGATCGTCCGCCGGTTCCTCGCCACCTGCGCCGACCCCGCGACGTGGGAGCGCCTGCGCGTCGTCGCGCTGGCGAACGGCGAGGCGACGCCAATCGCCGAGGGGGCCGACGGGCTGGCCGCCCTTCGTAATCCCGACGACGCGGCGGGGGCGGCCGACCTCGTCGCGGACGGCGGCCTGCGGCTGAAGGCGAACGGGAAGCGGCTGCTGGAGGCCGGCTACCACGACGTCTACCCGTACCGCTCCAGCGACGAGCGGATCGTGCCGGACGTCGAGGTCGGCGAGACGCTGTCGCTGTCCGACCGCACTACCGAGGGGAAGGAGACCCAACCCCCGCGGCGCTACGGACAGTCCCGGCTCATCGAGGAGATGGAGAAGCGGCAGCTGGGGACGAAGGCGACCCGCCACCGCACCATCGAGAAGCTGTACGACCGCAACTACGTCGAGAGCGACCCGCCGCGCCCCACGCGGCTCGCCGAGGCGGTCGTCGAGGCCGCCGAGGAGTTCGCCGACCGGATCGTGAGCGAGGAGATGACCGCCCAGCTCGAACGGGATATGGCGGCCATCGCGGCCGGCGAGAAGGAGTACGACGAGGTGACCGAGGCCTCGCGCGACCTGCTCTCGCGCGTGTTCGACGACCTCACGGAGTCGCGCGAGGCGGTGGGCGACCACCTCCAGAGCTCGCTGAAGGCGGACAAGACCCTCGGCCCGTGTCCCGAGTGCGGCGCCGACCTCCTCGTCCGCAAGTCGCGGCAGGGGTCGTACTTCGTCGGCTGCGACGGGTACCCGGACTGCGAGTACACCCTCCCGCTCCCGTCGACCGGGAAGCCGCTCCTCTTGGACGAGACCTGCGAGGAGCACGACCTCCGCCACGTGAAGATGCTCGCCGGCCGGAAGACGTTCGTCCACGGCTGCCCGCAGTGTAAGGCGGACGAGGCCGACGAACAGGAGGACGAAGTGATCGGGACGTGTCCCGACTGCGGGGCGGAACACGGGGGCGAACTCGCGGTCAAGCGCCTCCGCTCCGGCTCCCGGCTCGTCGGCTGTACGCGCTACCCGGACTGCGACTACTCGCTGCCGCTCCCCCGGCGCGGCGAGATAGAGATCACCGACGAGACCTGCGAGGAGCACGACCTCCCGCACCTCCGGGTCCACTCCGGCGACGAGCCGTGGGAGCTCGGCTGCCCGATCTGTAACTACCGCGAGTTCACGGCCCGACAGGAGGGCTCGGAGCTTCAGGCGGTCGAGGGGATCGGCGAGAAGACCGCCGCGAAGCTGAAAGACGCCGGGGTCGACGGCGTCGACGAGCTCAAATCCGCCGACCCGAACGACATCGCGGCCGATGTCGACGGCGTGGGCGCGGACACGGTTCGCGACTGGCAGGCCAAGGCCGACTAATCGCGACCGCGTCACCGACCGCTTCGGTCCCGACGAGATCTATTAAACCACAACCACATATGCGCGGAGCCTCTCGACTGCCGACAGATGGGTGACCGCGACGCGGACTCGTCGGCCGACGACCGATCGCCGTCGAGCGGCGACGCCGCCGCGACCGGGATCCTCCGGGCGTTCGTCGAAGCGGTGCCGACCCCGACGCTCGCCTGCGACCCGGACACGCTGGCCGTCCGCGCCGCGAACGCGCCGGCGGCCGACCTCGTCGGCCACGATCGCGGCACGCTGACGCTGATGGGCCTCCCCGACCTCGGCGAGACCGACGCCGCCGTCTCCGGCGAGCCGATCGCCGACGTCGCGGGCGCCGCGTCCGCGTCTGGTTCCCCCGACTCCAACGGCGCGAACGCCGGAGTCGAGCGGTTCGAGTGGGACCTCCGGCTCGGCGACCCGGGACTCCGGGTCGACGCGGCGGTCCACACGGCGACGATCGCCGGGAGCGAGTGGCTCGTCGTCGGGCTCTCCGACGCCACCGCCCGCGTCGCCGCCGAGGCCGAGCGCGACGGGGAGCGCCGGCTCGTCGACGCGCTCGCCAACACCGTCCCGCTCGCGCTGTTCCGCTGTACCGAGGAGGGGACGCTCTCCCGGTGGAACGACCGGCTGGCGGCCGACTCGGGCTACGAGCCGACGTCGCTGTCCGGGCGGGCGCTCACGTCGCTGTTCGACGAGGCGACGCGGGACGAGGTCAGCGAGGCGCTCTCGCGGGTGTACCGTGACGGGGAGGCCGTCTCCTGCGAAGCGCGGCTGCTCACCCGCTCCGGAGAGCGCATCCCGTACCGCCTCTCGGTCGGGCCGGTGACCGACGGCGACCGGGTCGTCGGCGCGGTCGGCGTCGGCGAGGACCTCACCGAGGCGTCGCTCAGAGAGGAGCGGCTCGCGGTGTTGACCCGCGTGCTGCGACACAACTTCCGGAACGACCTGAACGTGGTCACCGGGTTCACCGGGCGGGCCATCGAGGCGGTCGACGACCCCGACCTCGTCGCCGAACTCGAACGCGTCGTCGACACCGCCGAGCGGCTGTTGCGCCTCGGCGAAACCTCGCGGAAGGTGGAGCGACTGCTCTCCCAGCGACCCTCACCGCGACCGATCACGCTCGCGCCCGGGGTCGACGCGGCCTTCGAATCGCTCGATCAGACGCTCCGCGCCCGGGCCACCGTCGACGTCGACGTTCCGGAGGGGCTCGCCGTCTCCGCGGTCGCGTTCCTCCCCGAGGCGATCAGCGAACTCGTCGACAACGCGATACGGCACAACGACGCCGACGACCCGCGGGTCCGGGTCTCCGCCGCGGAGCTACCCAGCGAGTCGTGGGTCTCGCTCGTCGTCGCCGACGACGGTCCGGGTATCCCGCCGGCCGAACGCGCCGTCCTCACCGGCGAGGAGACGCCGCTCGACCACGCGAGCGGGCTCGGCCTCTGGTACGTGAACTGGATCGTCACCGCCGGGGGCGGGAGCCTCGACATCGCCGAGAGCAAGGCCGGCGGCAGCCGGATCGAGCTGTCGCTGCGCGCCGCGGAAAGAGAACCGCCCGAAGACGGGGAGCTGTTCGCTCCCGACGAGTTCGGCGACGGCGCGTAGGCAGGTCGCGCGGCGGTCGGTCACTCGTCGAGCCGGAGTTCATCGCCGACCGAGGCCGACTCGGCCGCCCCGGCCGGCAGTTCGACGACGGTGTCGGCGCGGCCGCGACCCAGCCCGATGAACGGCGCGAGCCGCTTTTTCGCCGTCACCTCGCCGTCGGCGAGCCACACCGCGTCAATCGCGAACGGCACGAACAGCATGTGGAGCCACTGCGTCTCGGGCTCGTCGAACGGGAAGACGAGAGCGTAGTCGTCCGGGATCGACCGCCGGAACATCAGCCCGCGGGCCTGTTCGAGCGTCGACCGGGCGACGTCGACGTCGCTGGCGAGGACGGTCTCGGTCCGGTCGCCCGTCGCGTCGGGGCGATGTACGAGTCGCACGCTCGCCACCTTGCCGCGGGCGGATAAATAGCCTCTCGTTCGATCGGCGCCGGCGCCTTAGCTCGCGCTCCCGTACGTCTCTTCGAGGTACTCGACGATGTCGTCGCTCTCGGGCATCCCCTCGACCCCGTGGTCCTCGTCGACGAGGACGGGGACGCCGGTCTGCCCGGAGACCTCCTCGACCTCGGTGCGCTCGCCGTGCGAGCGCGGCACCATGATCGACTCGTACTCCAGGTCGAGGTCCGCCAGCTTCGTCTTGACCTTCGCGCAGTACGGACAGCCTTCCAGTTCGTAGAGAGTTAGGTTTGCCATCACCGTCTCGTAGGAGATGGATCCGTAAAGAGGTGCGGCCGCGGATGCGTCTGCCGCGCACGGACGAGCGACGCTGCGCTCGTCGACGCCGCTGGCCTCTCGGCTGGTCGTGGTCGAAACGGGGGAAAACGGAGCGTCTGTGGATTGAGACAGCGGCGGGCGGTGGGAGTCAGTCTGTGACCGACTTCACATCGCGCCGCCCATGCCGCCCATACCGCCCATACCGCCGCCGGGGGCGCCGCCCTCGTCGTCGCCGCCCGCCGTCGAGAGGTCGCCCGCCGAGATGATGTCGTCGATTTTCAGGACCAGGTTCGCCGCCTCGGCCGCGGAGGCGATCGCCTGTTCCTTGGCGTGGGCCGTCTCGACGACGCCCGCGTCGGCCGTGTCGACGACCTCGCCGGCGAACACGTCGAGCCCGGCGTGCTGATCGCCCGCCTCGTGGGCCGCGCGCAGGTCGACCAGCAGGTCGATCGCGTCGAGGCCCGCGTTCTCTGCGAGCACGCGGGGGATCAGTTCGAGGGAGTCAGCGAACGCCTCGACCGCGAGCTGCTCGCGCCCGTCGACGGAGTCGGCGTAGTCGCGCAGCCGGCGCGCGATCTCGACCTCGACCGCGCCGCCGCCGGGCAGGGTGCGCCCGTCGGAGACGGTCGTCGAGACCACGTCGAGCGCGTCCTGAATGCCGCGTTCGAGCTCGTCGACCACGTGGTCGGTGGTGCCGTACAGGAGGAGCGTGGCGCCGTGGGAGTCCTCACCCTCGACGTAGAACAGCTCTTCGTCGTCGTCGCGCTCGATCGAGCCGACCGCGAGGTCGTCGGCGGTCAGCGAGTCGAGGTCGGTGACGATCGGCGCGCCGAGGACGTTCTTCAGGAACGTCAGGTCGGACTTCTTCGTGCGGCGAACCGCGAGGATTCCCTCTTTTGCGAGGTAGTGCTGCGCGAGGTCGTCGACGCCCTTCTGACAGAAGACGACGTCCGCGCCGGAGTCGACGATCTGGTCGACCTTCTCGCGGAGCTGCTCCTCTTCCTGGTCGAGGAACTTCTGGAGCTGGTCCGGCGAGTCGACGTTGACGGAGGTGTCGACGTCGGCCTCCTCGACCTCGATCGGGTCGTTGAGCAGGAGGACGTTCGCCGACTCGAAGTCGGTCGGCATGTCCTCGTGGACCGGGTCCTTGTCGATCGCCGCGCCAGTGAGCAGGCGGGACTCGCCTGCCGCGCGGCCGGTGCGCGTCTCGATGTTGAGGTTCGCGAGGTCGACCACGTGGGAGCCGTCGTCGGCCTCGACCGTGACGCCCTGTACCGCGCGGACGACGAGGTCGGCGAGGGTCTTCTTGTCGAGTTCGGCGCCCTTCCCGGTCATCGACGTCTCGGCGACGTTCAGCAGCGTCTCCGTATCGTCGGGGTCGACGGCCGTCGCGACCTCGTCGACCTGCTCACGGGCGTACTCGCTCGCGAGGTTGTACCCGTTGATCACCGCTGTCGGGTGAATGTCCTGTTCGAGGAGATCCTGCGCGTTCTTCAGCAGCTCGCCCGCGATGGCGACCGCGCTGGTCGTCCCGTCGCCGGCCTCGTCCTCTTGGGTCTCGGCGACCTCGACGACCATCTCGGCCGTCGGGTTGTCGATGTCCATCTCTTGGAGGATGGTGACCCCGTCGTTGGTGATCGTGACGTCGCCCATCGAGTTGACGAGCATCTTGTCCATCCCCTTCGGTCCGAGCGTCGAGCGGACTGACTCGGCGACGCCGCGCGCCGCGGAGATGTTGTACTCCTGTGCGTCCTTGTCCTGGACGCGCTGGGCGTCATCGCCCATGATGATCATCGGCTGACCCTGCTGCATTCGCTGACTCATACAGCGTTTGATTGATTGTGATTCTATATAAATGTCTCGGTGAGGGCCGACCGGTCCTATTGGTGAGGCGCGGCCACCGATCGGCGAAAACCGCACGACAACGGAGCTTTTGTCCGAAATTCATGCGAGGAGTTAGCATTGATCTCTCTCGAACCGAGAAGGCCCTTTCGCTCTCGTTTATATACTCCGCTCTCGGTTCTGCTACCCCGGTATCCCGCCGGCGAGGAGCGCGGCGTCGACGAGCAGTAGGACGGCCAGCCCACCGCTCGCAAGGAGGTAAGGGCGGGCGACGGACGCCAGTCGGGCACCCCCGGGAACGCTTCCGGCCCCGGCGAGCGCATCCATCGGAAACCCCTCGGTCATGTACCGACCCCACCCGACGTCGGGGTCGACCTCGCGGCGCATCCGGAGGACGCCGAGTTCGACAAGCCCGTTCATCGCGCCCCACAGCGACAGCATCGCGAGGACTGCCCACCCCTGCCCGGTCGTCACGAGGACTTCGAGCGGCGTGTACAGCCGCCAGACCATGTACGTGCCGGTGACGGGGAGGACCACCCCGGTCCAGCGCGTGATCATGAGGAGGCGGTGCGCGGCGTCGACGAACGCGTCGCGACCGAGCGTCCCGTCGGTCGCCCGCGGCAGGGTCGCGTAGACGACGTACAGCGTCGCGCCGGTCCACAGCGCGCCGGAGAGCACGTGGAAGACGAAGGCGGTCGTGAGCAACACGGGATCGGCTGGGAGCGAGAGCGGCAAAAAGGCCGTCCCGGACAGGATCGGTTCGCTCGATCGGCCGGTTAGTTTTCGGCCGGCCGATTAGTTTTCGTCGACCGGCACCGCGTCGAGCGCCGCTTCGACGACCCGCACCGCGTTCGCGCCGTCGCGCCGCGAGACGACGCAGACGAGCGCGTCGCCCGCCACGCCCGCGGCCGCGATGTCCACGTCCGCGGCGGCGAGTCGACCGAGCGCGTTCGCCAGCGCCGCGACGTCGACGTCGCCGGTCGCGAGGATCGCCGTGCGGTCGCCGCCGTCGACGACCGCCGCGTCGCCGACGCGGAGGAGGAGACTCTCGCCCGCTCGGTTCCCGTCCCCGTCGCTCGCGTCGTCGACCACGCCCACGCCGCTCCGCATGGTGACGCTCGCGGCCCGGGGGTCGGTCTCGTACGCCGGGAGGTCCTCCCGGAACCGGCGGAGCGCGGCCGCGATCGCATCCGAGTCGCCGTCGAGGCCGGCCCGCTCGGCGAGCCAGGTCGCGGCGGCGCTGTGGTTCACCAGTCCGGCGCGGAGCGCGTCCCGGAGGAACGGTCGCGCCCTGACCGCCTCGCGCGTCTCGGCTGCCAGCGACATGTGCTGGGCTGCGCGTCGGGCGGGCAAGATCGTTTCGGTCGGAGGCCGCTCGCCGGAACGCGCTGACTGTTCCCGGACCGCGCGGACCGCTCGCCGCCGACGGCTCGGCGTTCTCGGCCGCGACGGCTCGGCGTTCTCGGCGCCCCGCAGCCTCCGAAGTCCCTAAGAGCGGCGCGGCCCCAGCACGGGTATGCAGTCGCTCGTCATCGTCGCGCACGGCTCTCACCTCAACCCCGAGTCGAGCGCGCCGACGTACGACCACGCCGACACGATCCGCGCCACCGGTGCCTTCGACGAGGTCCGCACCGGGTTCTGGAAGGAGGAGCCCCACTTCCGAGAGGTGCTCCGCACCGTCGAGGGCGACGAGATATACGTCGTCCCGCTGTTCATCTCGGAGGGGTACTTCACCGAGCAGGTGATCCCCCGCGAGCTCCGGCTCGCCGGCTGGGACGTCTCCGAGTGGGGCTCCGACGGCCTCTCCGCCGATCAGGCCACGCTCGTCGCCGAGGACATCGACCGCGAGGTCCACTACTGCGGCCCGGTGGGGACGCACCGCGCGATGGCCGACGTGATCGTCCGGCGCGCGGAGTCGGTGACGGACGATCCCGACGTGGGCGACGGGTTCGGGCTCGCGGTCGTCGGCCACGGCACCGAGCGCAACGAGAACAGCGCGAAGGCGATCGAGTACCACGCCGACCGGATCGCCGAGCGCGACCGCTTCGACGAGGTGAAGGCGCTGTACATGGACGAGGACCCGGAGGTCGACGACCTCCCGGAGCACTTCGAGAGCGACGACGTCGTCCTCGTCCCGCTCTTCATCGCCGACGGCTACCACACGCAGGAGGACATCCCGGAGGACGTGGGACTCTGTGAGGACCACACGGAGGGGTACGACGTGCCCGAGACGGTCGACGGCACCCGGATCTGGTACGCGGGCGCGGTGGGGACGGAGCCGCTCACGGCGGACGTGGTGTTGGAGCGCGCCGCCGACGCCGGCGCCGACCTCGGGACCGCGCTCGACGACGTGCGCGAGACGACCCGCGTCGCCACGGGGGACTGACCGTGGACGACCAGCGCCCCGAGACCGCGGACCCGACGGCGGCCCACGAGCCGGCGGTCCCGGAGGTCGACCTCCCCGGTGACGCCTTCGACGCGGTCCTCGACTCGCTCGACGACCGCGACCCGGACGAGATCCTCCGGTTCGAGGGGTTTAGCGTCGCACGCGGCGCCGAGGGCGCCGACGAGGACTTGTCCGGCGACGCGGCGGACGCGTACCGCCTCGACCCCGCCGACGGCGACCGCCGGACCGGGCTGACCGAGCGCGACCTCCACGAGGCGTTGTCCGAGCGCGCCGCCGCCGTCACCGACTGGTACGTCTTCGAGCGCGTCGTCGGCGAGTTCGGCCCGCGCCGCGCGTTCCTCCGCTGGATCGAGGACGCCGACGGCGAGACCGTGGAGACCCGGTACGCCGCGCTCGCCGAGGGGATCGAGCGCGCGTGGGGCGAACTGAAGATTACGGCCACGGTCACCGACCGCGGGGAGCGCCGCTACGACGTGCGCCACGCCGACGACGCCGGCATCCCGGTCGACGAGCTCGACGCGTACGAGGACCCCCTCGACGCGCGCGACTTGGTCACCTTCGACGAGAAGGGGCGGTACCGCCCCCTCAAGACGGCGCCGTCGCTGGCCGGCGGCTGGGTCTTCCCCGACCTCGGCCCGCGCGACCTCTACGAGACGGTCGAGACGATCTACCCCGCGACCGTCGCCAACTGGCACCGGGAGCGCGAGGACGAACTGGACGTGACCCACTGGCGCGAGACGATGGAGCGCCAGTCGGGCATCTACGGCGTCGTGAAGACGTGGGACCGCGGCGAGGGCCACGAGCACGTCGACTGGGTCGCGGAGGCGTGCTGCGACGACTCCCAGTGCCTGAAGCGCCGCGAGTGGGAGTACGACGAGGACACCGACCTCGACGTGGACGGCGGCGACGGCGCGTTCCCCTGCCGCGAGCCCTGCTCCGTGGTCGTGTCGGCCGCGCGGAAGTGGACGCGGCTGGAGAGCGAGCAGCCGCGGACGTACGAGTTCGACCTGACGCCGAGCGAGAAGGAGCAGGTGGAAGATATCATCGACGCGGTCGCGGACGGCCGGACCGACGAGATCCGCGAGGCGGACACGAAGGAGGGCGCGAACCGGTATCGGACCCGGTTCCTCCGCGCGAAACTGTTCGACGAGGACGGGAACCTCGGCGGCGTGCCGACCGAGCCGGACGAGGAGTGACTCCCTCCGGGGGCTGGACCGACTGCTCCGCCCCGGAAACATCGCCGCGCCCCGCAGGCTTTTCTCGGCTCCCCTGAAACGGTGGGGCAATGAACGCCATCACGTTGGGTCCCGCCGGTACGTACTCGCACCGCGCCGCGCGCGCCGTCGCCGCCGAGGTGTCGTTCCGCGAATCGGTCACCGCCATCGTCGACGCCGTCGCCGACGGCGAGTTCGAGCGCGGGGTCGTCCCCATCGAGAACAGCATCGAAGGCTCCGTCACTGAGAGCCTCGACGCGCTCGCCGACTACGACGTCGCCGTCACCCGCGAGGTCGTCACGCCGATCCGGCACGCCCTCCTCGCGCAGGACGACGCGTTCGAGGTCGTCGCGAGCCACTCGCAGGCGCTCGCGCAGTGCCGCAACTGGCTGGAGTCGAACTATCCGGACGCCGGCCTCGAAGCGGTCGCCTCGACGGCTCGCGGGGTCGAGCGCGCCCGCGAGGACGCCCGCGTCGCCGGTATCGGACACCCGGACAACACCGGCGACGACCTCGAAATCCTCGCGGCGGACATCCAGGACCGGACGTCGAACGCGACCCGGTTCCTCGTCGTCGCGCCCGAGTCCGCTCGCGCCGACGCGGGCGGAAAGACCACGCTGATCGTCTACCCGAACGCGAACTACCCCGGCCTGCTGCTCGAACTGCTGGAGGCGTTCGCCGACCGCAACCTCAACCTCTCGCGGATCGAGTCGCGTCCGAGCGGCGAGCGCCTCGGCGACTACCTCTTCCACTTCGACGTGGACGCCGGCCTCTACGAGGACCACATGGCGAAGGCGGTCGAAGACGTCGAGGCCATCACGGACAAGGGCTGGGTCAAGGTGCTCGGCTCGTACGACACCGAACACGTGTTGGACTGAGGGCTGAGCCTCGGAACGTGGTGGCCCGACCTCACTGCTCCGGTATTTAAATTACTATACGTGTGGATGACGACGGTATATAAATGAACGCGGCTGTGCGGTGGCGCGTGCCGACGAGCGCCCGGAGGGCGCGAGGAGCACGCGCGAGGGAGTCGGTGGTCCGGAGCGAAGCGGAGGACCACCGACGAGGCTGGGGAGGCGTGAGGCTGCGGTCCGACGAGCGGAGCGAGCGGGAGCACGGAAGTCGCAGCCCGCGCAGCGAAGCGAGCAGGAACGTCTTCCGGCGTTGCTGTCCGGGCGGGACTCAAAGGGGCAGTCGCGAGGACGACGCAGGCGACGCAAGGGCCGCAAGGAGCGAGCGCAGCGAGCGTGCGTCGTCCTCGCGACTGGGGCTTTGGAGGCGTTCTCTCCTGATCCGTCGGCAGCTGTTTATAAACGAGCGACCGAGACATCCACTACTATCGCCATACTGACGATCCCTCCGACGAAAGTCGAATTACCGTCTTACTCGAACCGGTACGTCGCGCCGTCCGGGCCGTCCTCGATTTCGACGCCGACCTCGCGGAGCGCGTCCCGGAGCTCGTCCGCGCGCTCGTAGTTGCCGGCCTCGCGCTCGGCCTCGCGCACGTCGAGGACGAGCTCGACCAGCTCGCCCGCGAGGTCGACGTCGCCGTCGCTCGGCGACTCGAACTGGAGCCCGAGCACGTCGCCGGCGAGCGCTTCGAACGCCTCGACGGCCTCGCGCAGGCCGCGGTAGTCGTAGGCGGGCTCGGCGCCACCGCTTTCGGCCGCCGCGCCGCCCGCCTCGTCCACGTGCCGGTTCACCGCGTCGGTGAGGTCGAGGAGCGCCGCGGTCGCCTCTCGGAGGTTGAGGTCGTCGTTCATCGCGGCCGCGAAGTCGCCGCGGGCGGCCTCGACCGCGTCGCGGAGGTCGCTGTCTGTCGCCTTCGCGCCGGCGTCGGTCGAGTCGAGCGCGTCGACGGCGCGGTCGTAGGTGCGCGAGAGCCGCTCCCAGCGCTCCTCGGCCTCGGCGATCGTCTCCTCGGTGAGCGCCTGCTCGGAGCGGTAGGCGGCCCCCGCGTAGAAGGTCCGGATCACGTTGACGCCGAGTTCGTCGAGGGCGTCCGGCACGGTCCAGAAGTTGCCGATCGAGGAGGACATCTTCTCGCCGTCCATCTCCAGTAAGCCGACGTGAAGCCAGTGGCGCGCGAACGCCTCGCCGGTGGCCGCCTCCGACTGTGCGATCTCGTTTTCGTGATGCGGGAACACGAGGTCGCGGCCGCCCATGTGAATGTCGAGCGTGTCGCCGAGATGCGTCGTCGACATCGCCGAGCACTCGACGTGCCACCCGGGGCGCCCCTCGCCCCACGGCGACTCCCACGTCTCGCCCGCGGGCGTCTCGGCGCCGTGGTCGTGTTTCGCGTGTTCGCGCGCGGCGGTCTCGCTCACGCCGTCGGCCTTCCAGAGCGCGAAGTCCGCCGGATTCCGCTTCTCCGACCGCTCGTCGGGCTCGCCCTGCGCTTCGAGCGCGTCGAGGTCTTGGTTCGAGAGCTTCCCGTACTCGTCGAAGGTCGTCACGTCGAAGTAGACGGAGCCGTTCGACTCGTAGGCGTACCCCCGCTCGATCAGGGTCTCCACGAGGTCGACGATCTCCGGCACGTGTTCGGTGACGCGGGGGTACACCTCGGCGCGCTTCAGGTTCAGCCCGCGCATCGAATCGAAGACGCTCGCCGTGAACGTCTCGGCCACGTCGCGCTCCGCGGTCCAGCCGTCGCGCTCGCCGACCCGGGCCGTGATCTTCTCGTTGACGTCCGTGACGTTCTCGACGTGGCGCACGTCGTAGCCGACGTGGTCGAGCCAGCGGTGGAGCACGTCCGCGTGGAACCACAGGCGGGCGTGCCCGAGGTGGGGGTCGTCCGACACCGTCAGGCCGCAGACGTACAGCGTGACGTCGCCGTCGGCCGTGAAATCGACGCGCTCGTCTTCCAGGGTGTCGGTAACGACGAGACTCATTACGACGTGGTTGCCGAGGTGAGCGTTTCAAATCGTCGGATCTAACAAGACGAGGAAGCTGTACCCGATCCGGTTGGGAATCGGTGGCGACGGGCACCTCCAAAGCCCCAGTCGGGAGAGCGCCGTACGCTCGCTGCGCTCCTCACTCGGTCGCTCCGCTCCCTCGTTTCGGTGCTTACGTCGCCTACGGCGCTCTCCCAACTGCCCCTTTGAGTCCCGCCCCATCCGCACCGCACAGCAGCCTCACGCCTCCCCAGCCTCGCCGCTCACGCCCTGCGGGCGTTCGCGGCGTCCCTCGCGCGTGCTGCTCGGCCGCGGTGCGGCCTCGCAGGCACGCGCCACCGCAGTTATTCTCAGGAGCAGATGCGATCTCCCCCCTCACATTTCCTGCGTCGTCCACGCCACCTCGTACCCCGCCTCGCGCACCGCGTTGAGGACGCGGTCGACGTGCGCCGGGCCGTTCGTCTCCACCTCGAACACGAGGTCGGCGTCGCCCACCGGCAGGTCCGAGCGGCTCCGCTCGTGGCGCACGGTCCGGATGTTCGCGCGCTCCGCGCCGATCAGGGTGGCTATCTCGCCCATCGTCCCGGGCGTGTCGTCGATCCGGACGGAGAGCTCGATCAGCTGGTCGCGGTCGACGAGGGCGTGGGTCACCACCTCCTTCAGCGTCGTCACGTCGATGTTGCCGCCACAGAGGAGGGGGACGACGGTCTCGTCAGCGAGGTCGAGGTCGGCGACCGCATCGTCGTTCAGCAGGGCTGCCGCGGCGGTCGCGCCCGCGCCTTCCACCATCTGCTTCGCGCGCTCCAAGAGCAGCAGGATCGCGTTCGCCACGTCGTCGTCGCTCACGACGACCACGTCGTCGAGATGTTCGTCGAGGAGACCGAAGGTGAGTTCGCTCAGGCCGCCGGTCGCGATGCCGTCCGCGATGGTGTCCGGCTCGTCGCGCGTCACGAGTTCGCCGGCCGCGAGGCTCTCCGAGAGCGTGGAGGCGCCCGCCGTCTGGACGCCGACGACCCGCGTCCCGGGCGAGCGCGCCTTGATCGCGGTCGCGACGCCGCCCGCGAGTCCGCCGCCGCCCACCGGAACGAGGACGGTGTCGACGTCGGGCACCTGGTCGAGTACCTCCAGCCCGAGCGTCCCCTGCCCGGCGACCACGTCCGGGTCGTCGAACGCGTGGACGAACCGCGTTCCGGGGTCGTCGGTCAGCGTCCGCGCGTGCGCCATCGCCTCCGGGAACGCGCTCCCGCGGAGCACGACCTCGGCGCCGTACGCGCGGGTCGCCTCGATCTTCGCCGCCGGCGCCGACTCCGGCATCACGATCGTCGCGTCGATCCCGGCGTCCGACGCCGCCAGCGCCACCCCCTGCGCGTGGTTGCCCGCGCTCGCCGCCACGACGCGCTCGATCGCGGGCTCGCCGGACCTCTCCTCCGACCCGTCAATCGCCAGCGAAATCGCGTTGTACGCGCCGCGCGTCTTGAACGAGCCGGTGCGCTGGAGGTGTTCCATCTTCAGGCGCACGTCGGCGCCGCACCGCTCGCTCAGCGACCGGCTCCGCTCGACGGGCGTCCGCTGGACGATGTCGGTGCCGGCGAGCCGCTCGGCGGCGGCCTCGACGTCGTCGATCGTGACTGGGGACATAGCGGAGCCGTTCTCGGTGGCCCCCGAAAAGGACTCGGTTACGGAACGCGGTTTTCCCCACCGTTTCGGGTCGAGCCGCCGCTCGCGGTCGCTCCGCGGCGTCAGCGCTTCCCGAGCGCCTCCTCGAAGACGCGCTGCGCCCGCTCGTACCCCTCGTTCCGGTCGACGATCGGGTGCGGGTAGTCGGGCGCCAGCTCCTCGCGCTCCGCCCGCGAGAGGGTCGGCCAGTCGACGACCTTGCCGGCCGGTACGTCCGACAGCTCCGGGACGTACTCTTTCACGAAGCGCGCGCCGTCGTCGTACTTCGACATCTGGCTCACCGGGTCGAAGATGCGCACGTCGACGGAGTCGGTCCCGGTCGAGGCGGTCCACTGCCACGCCCCGTGGTTCGAGGCGTAGTCGTGGTCGATCAGCTGCTTCGTGAAGTAGCGCGCCCCGCGCCGCCAGTCGATCAGGAGGTGTTTCGCGAGGAAGCTCGCGACCACCTGACGCGGGCGGTTGTGGATGTATCCCTCTTCGTTCAGCTGTCGCATCCCGGCGTCGACGAGCGGGTAGCCCGTCTCGCCCCGCGTCCACGCCGCGAAGTCGTCGTCCGCCTCCCGCCACGCGATCTCGTTGGGGAACGACTTGTAGTTCGAGACGGCCAGGTCCGGGTTGTAGTACAGCAGGTGATACATCTGCTCGCGCCACGACAGCTCGTACCGGTACTTGTCGACGTTGCGGCGCTCGCCGCCGGTCGCGGCGTCGTAGGCGTCGCCCGCGCCTGCCCACAGCTCTCGGATCCCGATCGCTCCCGTGGCGAGATACGGGGACATCCGCGAGACCGCGCGCGTCGGGGCCTCGACGGCCTCCGCGAGGTCGTCGCGGGTGTCGTTGTACGAGGTGATCCCGTCGTCGAGGAACTCGTCGAACCGCTCGCGCGCGGCCTCGTACCCTGCCGCCGGGAGGTCGATGTCCGCATCGGGCTCGGGAACGGTCTTCCCGTCCCGCACGTCGGCCAGCGCGCCCGGGTCGGGTTCGGCGTACGGCCCGCGCTTCGGCACCGCCTCCCAGTCGTCGTGGAACTGACTGTGGTTCGGATACCGCTCGTTCAGTCGCCCGGGATCGACCAACACGAGGTCCGTCCGCGAGTCCGTCTCGACGCCCGCCCCCGCGAGCGCGCCCTCGACCGCCCGCTGTCGGTTCCGACGGGCCGGTCGGTAGTGGTCGTTGTAGATCACCGCCTCCGCGTCGTACTCCGCGGCGAGGTCGACGAGAACGTCTTCCGGGTCGCCCGCGCGGACGATCAGGTCGCTTCCGAGGTCGCGGTACCGCGCCTCCAGTCGCTTCACGTGCCGGAGGAAGAACGCGCGCTGGCGCGCACCGACCGTCGCGAGCAGGTCGGAATCGTAGACGAAGACCGGTACGACATCCCCCTCCCGGGTCGCGGCCGCGAGGCCGGCGTTGTCCCGCGTCCGCGCGTCGCCTCGGTGCCAGAACAGGCGCATACGATCGAGTAGGGCGCGAGCGGATAGTGTCTGTCGGCCGGCCGTGCGGTCGGCTCCGGGCGCGGTCGTTTCCGGGCGCGGTCGCGCCAGTACGTTCAAGACGCTCCGTCCCGAATCCTGTCCTGTATGACCCGACGCGATCCCTTCGACGAGATAGAGGACCTGCTCGAACGGATGGGCCGCGAGTTCGAGGAACTCGGCGGCACGCTGGAGGGGACCGGTCCCGAAGTCCCGCGCTTCCCCGGCGCCCGCGACGTCGACGTCGACGTGATCGAGGACGACGAGGCGGTCACCGTCGTCGCCGACCTCCCCGGGTTCGACGCCGACGACGTCGAAGTCGAGTTTCGCGACGACGCGCTCGTGATCACCGGCTCCCGCGAGGAATCGAGCGAGTTCGAGGTCGCGGATGCGGACGACGACGCCGGTGCGACCGACGCGGGCGACGCAGCCGACGGCGCACACGAGGCCGACGACGAGGTCCGCTACCACCGACGCGAACGTCGCCTCCGGTCCGTCTCACGGCGTGTCCCGATCCCGGAACCGATCGAGGCCGACGCGGCGACGGCCTCGTTCGACGCCGGCGTGCTCACCGTCACACTCCCCAAGCGCTCGTCCGAGGACGACCGCGGGCACACGATCGACGTCAGTTGAACGCCGGCGGCGCCGCGCACGGCGTCGGCCGCGGCCGCGAGATAGCACGCGTCAGTCACCCTTTACTATCTCACGGCGCGTTCCTGTTGCTATGAACACGACGAATCCCTTCGACGAGATCGAGCAGTTCCTCGGGCGCACTCCCTTCGCGGGTGACCGAGCCTGGGGTCGCGACCTCCGCACGGCCGACATCGACGTCGCCGAGTACGACGACGAGTTCGTCGTGATGGCCGACCTCCCGGGGTTCGACCGCGACGAGATCGACGTTCGCGCCCACGAGGGCCGGCTCACCATCGCCGCCGAGCGCGACGCGGAACGCGAGGACGCGGACCGCCGGTACCTCCGACGCGAGCGCCGCCACGAGTCCGTCACCCGGACCGTCGACCTCCCCGCGACCGCCCGTCTCGACGACGCGGCCGCGACGTACCGACACGGCGTGCTCACCGTGACGATCCCGCTCGACGCCCCCGACGCGGATGAGGGACACCGGATCGACGTGAACTAAACGGACCAAATCGCCCCCCTTTCCCTCCGGCCGGTGCTTTCTCCACGCTCCCCGTGCTAACTACCCGCATGAACGACGCCGACCGCGCGGCCGCCAGACGCGAACTGGTGAGCGCGCTCCGCGACCGCCTCGACGCGAGCGAGCGGACGCTGTCGGCGATCGGCGCCGTCCCGCGCCACGAGTTCGTCCCGGAGGCGCAGCGCGCGTCGGCGTACGCCGACCGCCCGCTCCCGATCGGCCACGATCAGACGGTCAGCGCGCCGCACATGGTCGCATTGATGTCCGACCTCCTCGGCGTTGAGCGCGGCGACCGCGTCTTCGAGGTGGGGACCGGCTGCGGTTACCACGCCGCCGTCGTCGCCGAGATTGTCGGTCCCGGGAACGTCTTCTCCGCCGAGCGGGTCCCGGAACTGGCCGCAGCCGCCCGCGAGCGGCTCGCCTGGCTCGGCTACGACGTGACCGTCGCGACCGGCGACGGCCGCGAGACGTTCGCCGACGAGGCGCCGTTCGACGCCGCCTACCTCACCTGCGCGGCGCCTGAATCGGTCCCGGACGCGATTGTTGACCGCGTGCGGACGGGCGGCCGCGTCGTCGCTCCCGTCCGGGAGGGCGGCCGACAGCGGCTCGTCCGGCTCACGGTCCGCGAGGACGGGATCGACCGCGAGGACCGCGGCGGCGTGCGGTTCGTCCCGATGCGGTAGTCGGCCCGCCGAACGCACGGTTTTAGAGGACCGAGCCCCGAAAGCGGTCATGGACGACGCGTCGCTCAGGGCGGACATGATCGAGGGGCTCGAACACCAGATCGGCGAGCCGATCGAGCCGCCCGTGCTGACCGCCCTCCAGCGCGTCCCGCGCGACCCCTTCGTCGACGACTTACCCCGGACCGCCGACGGCGACGACCCGCACTCGCTTGCGCTCCCGACACTGGTCCGACTCCTCACCGCACTCGACGCCGAGGAGGGCGACTCGGTCCTCATCGTCGGCGCAGGGGTCGGCTACTCGGTCGCGACGCTCGCGGAGATCACTGGCGCGCGCCACGTCCACGCGATCGACATCGATCGGTCCGCCGTCGTCGCCGCGCGGTCGAACCTCGACGCGGCCGGCTACGGAGCGGTCCTCGTCGACCGCGCGGACGGCGCCGACGGGCTCCCCGCGTACGCGCCCTACGACCGGATCCTCCTCGAAACCGCCGTCGTCGAGCCGCCGCGCCCTCTCAGAGAACAGCTGGCGTCCGGCGGCCGGATCGTCTACCCGCGCGGCGCGGGCGTTCAGACGGTCGCGGCGATAGAGCCGACGGCCGAGGCGAACACCGACGCGGTCGACGCGGACGACGACCCGGCGCCCGAAGGCTTCGCAACGGTCGAGACGCACGGGCCGGCGCGGCTCCAGCCGATGCTCGTCGACGGCGAACAGCCCGGGGCGGAACGGAACCGGACCCGGCGAGAGGAGGCCGAACGCGCCGAGCGGGGCCGTCAGCGCCGACACGGATGGGAACAGGACTGGATCGACTGGGACGACCGGCTCTGACCGGAGTCCGTCTTTTGATCGCCCGCGGCGTCACTCCTCGACCACGAGCACCTCGGTGTTCCCCCGCTCGTCGACGTAGTCGCCCTCCGCCGGCGGCTTGACGTCGATTGTGAGCGTTCCGTCGGCCTGATTCGGGCCGAGTTCGGGGTCGACGTCCACGGTCGCGACTCCCTCCCCGTTCGTTTTCGCGGTGACGACGCCGTCGATCTGTGCCGAGCCGCCGCGGACGATGACCGTCGCGTCCGCGACGCGGGCACCGTCGGGGTCGACGACCGCGACGTCGATCGACTGGTCGCCGGGCGTGGTCACCTCCGGCTGCGGCTGCGCGTCGAGTTCGGTCGCGGCCAGTCCGTCGATGTCGCCGATCATCCCCATCATCACGCTGAGGCTGGCGACACCGACGACGAGCGCGATGACGAGCCTGACCGGGAGCCCCTCGATCGCGCGGGTGTCGGTGCTGAACGTCCGGCGGTTCGCGGTCCGCGAGTCGTGTGTTCGATCGGACATACGGCCCGCTGGCCGCGGCATTGCTTATAAGGAGTCGGACGGACCGGACGGCGGCGAAACGGGTGCCAGCGAGACGCGCTCGCCGCCGGGGGGGAAGGGTACCGTCCCGACCGCCCGACCGTTTTTATTCGATACCGCGGCCACCCGTCCGCGTGTACGTACTCGGCCGCGGCGGAACGGACCCGGACGGCGACGGAACGGAACCAGACCGCGACGGAACGAACACCGACCGCAACGCCGTGAGCATCCCCGACCGTCCGCCCCACACCGCACGGATCGGATCCTTCCTCGCCCGCGACGGGAGCGCCGGCGCGGCGGTCGGCGTCGACCTCGACCGCCCGCACGCGGGCGTCGTCTTCGGGAAGCGCGGGACCGGGAAGTCGTACACGCTCGGCGTCCTCGCGGAGGAGCTCGCCGACGCCGACGGCGTCGTCCCGGTCGTCGTCGACCCGATGGGCGTCTTCGGCGGCCTCGAGGCGGCCGGCGACCGCGTCGTCGACCCTGCGGTCCGGCCCGCCTCGATACCCCCGTCCGCGTGGCCGGACCTGCTCGGGCTCGATCCGGCGAGCGGCCCCGGGAGCCTCGTCTGGCGCGTCGTCGCGGACGCGGTCGACGCCGAGGGCGGTGCCGGGAGCGGTACCAACGACGCCGCGGGAGGGAATCTCTTGTCCCCGTCGCTCGCGGCGCTCCGCGAGGCGGTCGACGCGGTCGACGCCCCCCCGGAGACGCGGCGCGCCGCGGCGAACCACCTCCGGCTGGCGGAGTCGTGGGGGGTCTTCGACGCCGACGCGCCGCCGGTCGCGTCCCTCGCGACCGACGGCGATCCCGCCGTCCTTGACCTCGCCGGGGTCCCGGACGCCGCCGCGTCGGCCGTCGTCCGCGCGGTCGCTCGCGGGCTCTACGACGCGCGGATCGACGGGGGTCTCGATCGCCTTCCGTGGCTGCTCGTCGACGAGGCACACGCCTTCTTCGGCGGGGTCGCGGACCCGGCGCTCCGGACGCTCCTCACCCGCGGCCGCGCGCCCGGCGTCTCGGTGGTCTGTGCGACCCAGCGGCCGGCCGCGCTGCCGAGCGTCGCCGTCTCCCAGTCCGACCTCCTCGTCTCCCACCGCCTCACGGCCGCGCGCGACGTCGACCGCTTGGCGGAAGCGGAGGCGACGTACCTCGCCGGCGACCTCGCCGCGCGGCTCCCCGAGGGCGTCGGCGAGGCGCTCGTCGTCGACGACGCGACCGAGACGGCCCACACGGTCCGGATCCGAGAGCGTCGAACGCCACACGAGGGGGAGAGCCCGCGTGCGAGTCGGTTGTCGGACGGCGAGTCCCGGTGACGCGACACGGAACGCACAAGCCGTCCCGGACGCACGCACGGGCATGGAACGGACGCCGTACGGGTTCCTGCTCGTCGCGGCCGGCGGCTTCCTCGGTGCGGTCGCCAGACACGCGGTCGACGTCGGCGCTGGCGCGGTCCTCAGCGGTACCCCGACCGGCGCGGGAACGCTCGTCGCGAACGTCGCCGGATCGTTCGCCCTCGGGCTCCTGTTGACCCGCGCGTCGAGCGATCGAACTTTCCTGTTCGTCGGCACCGGCGCGCTCTCGTCGTTCACGACGTACAGCACGTTCGTCGCCGACGCGGTCGCGCTCGGAACGCCCGCCGGCGCTTGGTACGTCGCCGTCAGTTACGCGACCGGATTCGCCGCGGCCGCGCTCGGACTCGCGGTGGGAGGCCGAAACCCCCGATGACCGCCGCACCGATCTTCGCGACGGCGCTCGTCGGCGTCGGCGGCGCGCTCGGCGCCGTCTCCCGGCACGCGGTCGGGCTCCGCGTCGAGGGGCGCCGGTCGGTCCTCCTCGTCAACGCGCTCGGGAGCTTCGCCCTCGGCGCCATCACCGCAGCGCCGATCGGGTCGACGGCGGCGCTGCTCCTCGGTGTCGGCTTCTGCGGCGCGTTCACGACGTTCTCGTCGTTCGCGGTCGGGACCGTACGGGCGGCGAGCGAGACGGGCGCCCGCGCCGGCGCGGCCGTCGCCGCGTCGAACATCGCGGCCGCGCTGCCCGCGTTTCTCCTCGGCTCGTTCCTCGTCGCCGAGAGCTTCGGCTGACTGACGATCCCTCACCACCCGACCGACGCCGCCTCGGCAAGCGATAGGTACAGCATCCCCCGTCCCCTATCAAATCCCGTGACCGATACCGACCGCTCCGTCGACGGCGAGTCGACAGATCCGACCGACTCGGGACCGCGCTCCGACGAGCCGGACCCCGACGATGTCCCCGAGTTCGGCGACCTCTCGATCCCCCAGCGCGCGTTCGTCGCCGCCGCGCAGAATCCCTCTCGCGGACTGCTTGTCGTCGGCCTGTTCGCGTTCGCGCTCGCCTTCTACGCCGCGTTCTGGCTGTCGTTCCCCCGCGCCGCCGGGCTCCTCTCCGCGGTCGCGCTGATCGTCGCCGCCGTCGCCGCGCTCGTCTACCGGCTCCTCGACGGCGTCTCTCGCTGATCCCCGGTCGCTCGTCGCCCTTCCGATTCGGCGCGACGCGGCGGTCTGTCCCTCGACGGCGCTCACGGTCGCGGCTCGTAGAACTCCCGAAGCGGTCGGCCGAACGCGGGCGCGAGCGTCGCGACCGCCTCCCCGACCAACACGTCGCGGTCGGCGAACGCCGGCTCCACCTGCGCGCCGAGCGCGACGTCGCTCGCGGCGTCGCTCTCCAGGTATTCCCGGACCGTGGCAAACTCCCGCTCCCGCTCGACGACGTACCGATTCTCGTCGATGAAGGGGCCGTAGGTGTCCGGGTCGACATCGTCGACGTACGACTCGTAGAAGCTCGCGGCGTGCTTCCGGACCGCGACCGGCGGCCCCTCGTGGCGCTCGACCGCCGGCCGCTCGGTCACCTCCAGTTCCGCGTACAGCGCGGCTCGGATCGCCCCGCCGGACAGGTTGCGGTCGGCCGTTGCCCCTCCGTCGCTCGTCCCGGCGTTGCTCGTCCCGACGGCGCCCGCCGCTCCCGTCGCGTTCGTCATCGCTCGCGCCCGGAGAACGTCGAAGCCGTGATCGTTCAGCCCGCCGACGATCCCGTCAAGCGAGCGGCGGAGCTGCGGCCACAGCTGGTCGTCGACCACCTCGGGCGCGTCGAAGACGACCGCGACCGGCGTCGTCCCCCGCCGGTCGAGGTGGGCGCGGACCTCTTTGGAGTCCAACGGCTCCGGCTCGGCCGGCTCGAAGAGCGCCTCGCTCGGGGCCGCGAGCAGCTCTCGCGCGTAGTGTTGGAACCGCGCGAGGTTCGCCGCCGACAGCACCGCGGCGACGTTCCGCGTCGGGTCCGTGGGGTCGACCACGACGAGCGGGTCCTCGAACGTGCGCTCGGCGTGCCCCTCGGGGTCGAACTCCACCGGCGGGTGCCAGCTCCGCGCCGACTCGACGAGCGGGACGAACCCGCCCAGTTCCAGCACGAGCAGCTCCGTGAGATACCCCGAAAACCCCTCCGTGCGGAGGTCGCTCCCGTACGCGCCGATACCCTTCAGGAACGCCTTCGCCAGCACCACGTCCCCCGCGAGGCCGTCGTCGAGCCGCGCCGAGAGGTACGCGTCGTGGAACGGGGTCCGGTCGACCGCGGAGACCAGTTCGGCCGCCGTCTCCACGTCGTGACAGGGGACTAGGTCGACGTCGAACCCCTCGTAGCTCCCCTTCACGTACGGGTGTTCGGCGTACTCCTCGTGACCCTCGGGGAGGACAGCGTGGCCGACCGCGAGGCCGTACTCCTCCAGTTCCGCGCGGTCGAGGTCCGCGTCGAACCGGACGAAGAGATCGATGTCGCGGTCGCCCGCGACCCACGTGCCGCGCGCCGTCGACCCGACTTGGACCACGTCGGCGTCGACGGGGAGGTCGGCGATGGCCTCGCGGGTCCGCTCGGTCAGCGTCGCAGCCGCCTCGCGCAGCCGTTCACGCTCCTCCGGCTCCGGGAGGACGCGCTCGCGGACCCGCGACAGCACCGCCTCCAACTCGTCCATACCGACCCGTCTCGCGGTCCGGCCGAAAACGTGTCGGTCGTCGCGGCGGTGCGGTGAGGCGGTCGATGCGAGTCGTCTTACTGCGTTCCGCCCCCCGCCGTCGGGCGGAAACGAAAGCCATATCAAAACGACGCGAGTACGCGGAAGTGAGCCGAAGTAGCTCAGTTGGTAGAGCGCCTCGCTGTTACGACGTTCGGCGGAACTTCCCCCGACCGTCACAGTCACGAGGCGGTCCCAGGTTCGAGTCCTGGCTTCGGCGTCCTTCCGTACCGCTCCGCTCGTAGCCACATCTCTTGTCCGATACCGGCACAGACGGTCGTATGTCGCTCCTCGAACGATACGACCGCCTCAAAGAACCACAGAAGCGCGGCCAAGCGACGGAAGCGATCGTCACGGCGGAACTGATCGCTCGCGACGTTTCCGTACTTACGCCGGCGTACGACAACGAACCATACGATCTCGTCATCAGGATCGCCGACGAATTCTATCGGTTACAGGTCAAGACGGCGTACGACGGAAAAAACGACGGTGCGGTGGAGTTCCGAACTCGGAGCGTCCGAACGAAGAGCGACGGATACGAACGGGAGGGGTACGGCGGAAAGATCGACTACTTCGCGGTTTTGAACGTCCGAACGGAGGATGTGTATCTCGTCTCGATCGACGACGCGGGGTCGGCGGCGACCACGATCCGGTACGAACCCGCCGCGAACAACAACCGATCGAACGTCAACTGGCACGCGGAGTACCGGCTCGATACGGTTCTCGACGGGCTTCGGTCGGGGTAATGCGGTAACCTAAAGAACGTCCCTCGTGTATCCAATATCGTCGGGCCTTTAGCTTAGTCTGGCTCAAAGCCCTCCGCTCATAACGGAGTGATCGCCGGTTCAAATCCGGCAAGGCCCATCGTCTCCGAACTCGCTACCGGTTGGTCTCCAGTTCGTCTGTCGCCGAAATGAATGATCGTCGAAGTCCGATCCCCGTCGCGCCTGTCTACTCCTGTCGAAGCGTCACGTCGGTCGCGGTCTCGTTCGCGAGGTTGTCGCTCACCGGGCACCGCTCCTCGACGGCGGCGGTGAACTCGGCGAGCGCCTCGTCGTCGACGTCGCCCGCGAAGTCGACGTCGACGGACGCCTCCACGCCTTGGTAGCCGGCGCGTGGGTCCCCGTCGCGGCCGAGGTGCTTCCGCGGGTTGAACTCGCCGGCGACCTCGACTGCGACGCCCTCGACGTCGAGGTCGAAATCGGGCGCGGTCGCGCGGACCGTCGCGTTGAGACAGCCGCTCCAAGCGGCGAGCAGGTACTCGACCGGCATCGCGCCCGCGTCGTCGCCGCCCATCCCCTCGGGGTCGTCCATCACCAGTTCGTGGCCTCTGGCTTCGGCGACGAACTTCGACTCGCTGTCGCTCTCGCCGCTGACCGCCATCCGCTGCGTCGCGTTGGCTTCGCTCATTACCCGTCGTAGTGCCCGGACTGGCGTAAACCGTCCACGTCGCTCGGATTCGTGCCGGTGGCCGTGACGCGGCCGCATCCTCGCGTGAACGCCGTCCGTAACGGCTAAACCCGTCTGACACGCCGTTTCAGGCGATCGAACCGATCGCGACGCGTCCCGGATAGCGGCGATTTCCGCGATCGACTTGGGAAGCCGTCAGGGAGTAACCGAGCTAACGTGCGAGACGCGGGGGTCCGAGTCGTCGCGATACGCGGCCGATTACTCCACCAACTCCACCAGTTCGTTCACGTCGTCGATCACCGCGTCGGCCCCGTTCTCGGCGAACTTCTCGCGGCCCGCCTCACCGGTGAGGCCGCCGGTAAGGATACCGATACCGTAGTAGACGCGTGTCTCGTCGGCCTCGTCTGCGTTGCGCGCGGTCCGCACGTCGTCGAGGGTGTCGCCCGCGAACGCGACTCGCTCGGCGCCGAACCGCTCCGCGAGTTCGACGAGCGCCCGCGGGTGCGGCTTCCCCTCCTCCCAGTCGTCCATCGTGAACCGCCGGTCGTCGGGCACGTCGAGGCCGACGCGCTCCAAGGCGATGTCGGCCTCCGCGGCCGGGCGCCCGGTGAGGACGCCGACGTCGAACCGTGCGGTGAGGTCCGCTATCGTCTCGGGGTCGACGAGCGTCGGCTCGTCGTGGATATACCCGTCCGTCTCCAGTGGCGGCTCGTCACCCTCCAGCTCGCGGTACAGCTCAGCGCCGAGGTATAACGCCTGGAACGTCTCGCGGAGCGCGTCTCTGTCCCACTGGTCGCGGACGCGGGCCTGCGCGACCCGCGGGAGGTCGCCGACGACCTCCTTGGCGGCGTCGAGCCCGCCCCCGAGGTCGGCGACGCGGTCGGTGAACTCGTCGACGTCCATCCCGAGCCCCTCGCGGCGGGCCAACACGTACAGCGCGGCCGCGTCCGTCAGCTCCCAGTCGTTGTTGAACCCGCCGGCGTCTTTGAACGCCTGGACCGCGTCGCGGTCGATCGGCTTGCCGCAGACCCGGTCGACCGATTCGAGGATCGCCCGACGGTAGGAGTCCGCCACGTCGACCAACACCCCGTCGATATCGAGGACCACTGCGTCGACCTGCATACCGCTACCCCGCCCGGCGGCGGAATGAACGTTCGGGTTCGCGGCCGGCGTCGCCGGTTCGAGTGCGTTGCTGGAGCGGTCGCCGGTCCGTCACCGGGCGACGGACGCGAGAGTCATCAGGTGACGGACGCAACGATCACCGGGCGACGTACACGACAGTCTCCGACTCCCCCGACCGCCGGCGGACGTCGACGACCGGCTCCTCGAAGCCGAGCGTGGTGAACAGGCAGGCGGCGTCGAGCCGTTCCGCAAGCGCGACGGTCGGCCGCTGGAGTTCCGCGGGGAGGTTCCGCGCGTACACGGCGTCGACGGCGAGCGCGTCCGAGTCGGCCTCGCCGCTTGCGCCGAGTCCCAGTCCGTCCCGCATCGCCCGGTCGTCGTCGGTCGCAAGCGCCGTCACGTCCGCCGTGACGACGCGGAGCGATCCGGCGGTCGACGCCCGGGTCTCGGTCGCGGCGTCTCGCGCCGCCTCGCTCACGCCGACGTCGACGGCGACGACCTCGCGGGCGCGCTCGGCGAGCGCGCGAGCGACCTCCGGGCGCCGCCCGATGCCGACCTCGATCAGTCGCTCGTATCGGTCGAGCGCGGCGACGAGCGCCCGTTCCGACGGCGGTGGTTGGCCCACGGCGCGGCCTTTATGACCGCGGCGGTCAAAAGCGATTCCATGCTTGTGGACATCGTCCCGGTCGGGGAGGTCACCCCCCGAGTGAAACGGGAGGCCTCCGGTGCGCTGCGTTCCGTATACGACTGCGACGTGACGGTCCACGACGATCAGGCGATCCCCGACTCCGCGTTCGACGCCGACCGCGACCAGTACCGCGCCGAGGACCTCATCGAGACGGTCACGCGGGTCGGCGGCGGCGAGAAGAACATCGGCATCACGCCCGAGGACCTCTACTACCGCCGCCGGAACTACGTGTTCGGGCTCGCATACCTCAACGGCAGCGGCTCCGTCATCTCCACCCACCGTCTCCGCACCTCCTCGGACGGCGGCGTCTCGACCAAGCCTGCGGCCGACGTCTTCGGCGACCGCGTCCGCAAGGAGGTCGTTCACGAGATCGGCCACACCCTCGGCCTAGAACACTGCGACAACAGCAAGTGCGTGATGTCCTTTTCCCCGACCGTCCGCGAGGTCGACGTGAAAGAGGAGAACCTCTGTGGCACCTGTTCTCGGATCGTTCGCTGATCTCCCCTCCTCCTCGCTCGTCGACGAGCGTCGCCCGATCGCCCCGCTCGTCGCTTCCCCCGCTCCGACGTTGGTTTCTCTCCCCCGACGTTGGTTTCTCTCCCGCCGTGACGCCGGGTCTCTCTCCCGTCGCCGGTAGACGTAAAGTCCGCCCCGTGTAAGGGCCACGCATGGCCGCAAAGCCGGAATACCGCGACCGGCCGGACGTCGAAGTCGCGCTGCTCGACGCGCTCGTCGACCGCGGCGACGAGGGGATGACCGTCCTCGAACTGCGCGCGGCCGTCGACGCCGATATCGACGCCGTCGAGGAGGCGCTCTCGGCGCTGAAAGAGGACTCGCTCATCACCGTCGAGTCCGAGGAGCGCGTCCGGGTGTATGCCCACGACCGGGTCGTTCCGGACCCCGAGGCGCCGGACGACGACCCCTCGGAGAGTCTCGTCGACGCGATCCGCGACCGTCTCGGACTGTAGCCGCCGGAGACGGCGCCCTTTTGGCTCTCGCTCGCGTCCCTCCGACCATGACGCTCGTCTCCGGCACCCACGACGCGCACGACGCCGTGTATCGCGACCGCGGCGGCCGCGAGGTGGTCGATCACTACGGGAAGCCCGTCCGCGTCGGCAAAGCGGTCCGCAACATCGCTGGCGTGATCGAGATGGGGTACGGCGTCCTCGCCGTCAGGGGGGCCGACCGCGTCGAGTTCGTCGACAACGCCGTCTCGAACCGCGTCCCGACCGCGGACGGCGAGGGAACCTACGCCCTCCTACTCGACCCGCAGGGCGGGATCGAGACGGACATGTACGTGTACAACGCCGACGAGCGACTGCTCGTCTTCCTCCCCCCGGAACGGGTCGAGTCGGTCGCCGCCGACTGGGCGGAGAACGTGTTCATCCAAGACGTCGAGATAGACGATGTCTCCGACGAGTTCGGCGTGTTCGGCGTCCACGGCCCCAAGTCGACCGAGAAGGTCGCCTCCGTCCTCGGCGGCCCGGGCGCGCCGGAGGGGCCGCTCTCCTTCGTCCGCGGGTCGATGGTCGACGCCGGCGTCACCGTGATCGCGACGGACGCGCCGCTCGGCGAGGAGGGGTACGAGATCGTCTGCGCGGCCGCCGACGCGGGCGACGTGTTCGACACCCTGATCAACCGCGGGCTCAACGCCGCGCCGTTCGGCTACCGGACGTGGGACGCGCTCGCGACCGAGGCCGGCACGCCCCTCTTCGAGTACGAACTGGCCGGAACGGTCCCGAACGTGCTCGGCCTCCGGAACGCCCTCGACTTCGACAAGGGGTGTTACGTCGGCCAGGAGGTCGTCTCGCGCGTGGAGAATCAGGGGCGACCGAGCCGCCGGCTCGTCGGGCTCGAACTCGACGGCGTCGCTGAGGCGGTCGCCGACCTCGACGCGAACGCGGACCCGCAGGGGATCGACGACGCGCTCCCTGCGGCCGGCGCGGCCGTCTTCGACGGCGACGAGGCGATCGGCGAGGTGACGCGGACCGCGGTCGGCCCCGCAACGGATGTACCGGTCGCGCTGGCGCTCGTCGCGTTCGACGCTGACCGCGGCGGGGTGACCGTCCGCGTCGACGGCGAGGAGGTCCCGGCGGCCGCCGTCGACCTCCCGTTCGTGGACGGAAGCGCGGCGTCCGCGCGGCTGCCGACGTATCCGGAACTGCGGACCTAAGACGGACAAGAAAGGTCGGGAGTGGTCCGGAGCCCCCTCACACGACGAGGTCGACCGCCGAGTAGACGACGAATCCGAGCGTGAACGCGCCGACGAGCGACCCGACCCACGCGAGCACCGTGTACCCCATCTTCTTCCGGCTCACGCCCGCGTCGCCCGCGGCGTAGCCCGCGCCGACGATCGCGGAGACGATGATCTCGTTGAACGAGACGGGGATCCCGAAGGCGACGGCGGTCTGCGCGATCGCGAACGACGGGATGAGCGCCGAGATCGACCGCCGCGGGCCCATCGAGGCGTAGTCCTGCGCGAGCGCCTTGATCATCCGCGGCGCGCCCGTCCAGGACCCGGCCAGCAGTCCGACTCCGCCGCCGACGAGCAGCGCCCACAGCGGGACGCCCACGTCGCTGAATATCGGGACGAGCGGCCCGATCGCGAGCCCGACCTGCGACCCGCCCGCCGAGAACGCGACGAGCCCGCCCATCGCGAGCAGGAACCGCCGCTGGGCGCCCTCGCGGTCGCGGCCGAGGTCGGCGTACACCGCGACGGTGACCAAGGCGGCGATCGCGAGGCTCACCGCGGGCAGCCCCGCGCCGCCGATCCCGAGGTCCGCCCCGAGGACGCTCGCGACCGAGGCCTGCTCGCCGGCGGGACCGAGCAGCGCGAATCCGACGTTCGCGAGGATCGCGCCGACGACTCCGGCGAGCGCGGCCGTGAGCGGTCGCTCGGGCAGCGACTCGCCGATGAGCATCCGGGCGACGCCGTAGGCGACGCCGCCGCCGACGAACGGGGTGAGCACCCACAGCGTCGCGATCTCGGCGTACTTCGGCCACGCCGGGTCGCCGCCCAGCGCGAGGCCGACGCCGACGACCGCCCCGGTGACGGTGAACGCCGTCGCGATCGGGTACCCCGCGAAGACGCCGATCGCGACCAGCGCGGCGGCCGTGACGAGCGCGACGATGGCCGCCGCCGCCGTGAGCGTCACCCCGCCGATCAGTTCGGTCCCGACCGCCTCCGTCACGTTCGCGCCCTGAAGGATCGCGCCGAGGAGCCCGAGGACCCCGACGATCAGGCCGGCGCGCATCACGGAGATGGCGTTCGCGCCGACGGCGGGTGCGAACGGGGTGGACCCGGAGGAGCCGGCCCCGATCGACCACGCCATGAAGAGGCTGGCGGCGGCGGCGACGAGCAGCGTCGCGGCGGTGACGACGACCATCAGTTCCGCCCGTCGTTGTAGCCCTCGTTCAACCCCCTCACCGTGCGCCGGACGAGGAGGAACCCGAAGAAGAACAGCCCGAGAAGACCCACCAACAGCAGGACGAACAGCGGTTGGACCGGGAGCATACGCTCGAATCCGTCGGCACGGGGTTATAAGTTTCGAGGTGGGCGGTCGCGCTCCGCCGAGCCGGTCCGTCTGCGGGCGATCGGACCGATGACTAAAACGCGCCTTTGTCTCTCGGCCAGGTATATGTCGGTACCCGCACTACGTGTAGTCGCGACCCCCGCTTCGGCCCTCACACGCTCGAACGCGCCGGCCGACCCGCCGGCCGGTCGGACTCGCGGCCGCTCCCTCCCATCCCTGCCCGGAACCCCTCCCCGGCCGCCCCGTCCGACCGCCGGCGCCGCACCCGCGCCCGCACCGATCCGGGTCTACCACTGCGCACACGACCGTCGGCCGGTTCGGCCGTCCGCGGGGCGTCGCGATCGGTCCCCGCCGACGCAGCGGCGACGCGCTCCGCTCGCTTCTCGCTGTCCGCTCCGATGCCTACTCCGTTACTCCGCGCTGCCGCCCTCGATACGGAACGTCTCGAAGGAGTCGCCCGCCGGCGTCACCAGTTCCCCCTCCAGCGCGTTTCCGCGCTCTCGCTCGCTCGGAGTCAGCTCCGCGTGGGCCGGGCGGTTGCCGCGCGGCTGCGCGTGGCTGCCCGGGTTCAGGATCGGGAGCCCGCCCGAGTCGTCGAACCGCGGGCGGTGGCTGTGGCCGCAGATCACGGCGTCGGCGTCGCGGCCGCGACCGAGCATGACGAGGCCCGTGTCGCCGCTCCGATGGCGGTGCGTGACCGCGAACCGAACCCCGGCGTACTCGACGGTCCGCACCTCGGGGACCCGGTCGCGGATCGCCGCGTCGTCGTTGTTCCCGTAGACTGCCCGCAGACCGGCGGCAGCCGACCGAAACGCGTCCAAGACCGGCTCGCGATAGAAGTCGCCCGCGTGGATCACCAGCTCCGCCTCGCGGACCGCCGCCGCGGTCCGTCCCTGAAGCTTCGACTCCTCGCGTGCGTGCGTGTCGGAGACGACGACGAGCATACCGACCGTCGTCGCCGCCGTGATTTAAAAAGCGCGCCTACTGCGGTGGCGTCGCCGGCGGCTCTGCTGCCGGCTGTAAGAGGCGCGTCGCGCCTCCCTGCGTGCCGACGAGCGCCCGGAGGGCGCGAGTCGCACGCGCGAGGGAGTCGGGCGGCCGGAGCGAAGCGGAGGCCGGCCGACGAGGTTGGGGAGGCGTGAGGCTGCGGTGCTGTGCGGGGCGGGAATCACAGGGGCAGCCGCGAGGACGAAGACGGGCGACGTACGCACTGGAGGGAGCGAGCGCAGCGAGCGACTGAAGCGCGCAACGAGCCCATCGAGTCCTCGCGGCTGGGGCTTTGGAGCCGTTCACCGCCACATTACGGACACTCAATTATCGCCGAGCGACTGGGGCTTCGGCGGTGTCCACTCCCGATCCGCGGTCAACGGCTCGTGAGAAAACGAGCAGAGGCTTGGAACCAGTTTATTCGTCCAAGGTGAGCGCTGCGAGCAGCGACTCCAACTGAACCTGCTCGTTCGCGCCCTCGGCGATCCGGTAGTCGGCCTCGCCGATGCGCTCCATGAGCCGCACTGCCTCGCGCTCGTTCAAGTCGAACTCCCAGACTGAGCGGTGGAGCTGGTCGATCACGTCGCCGCCGGCCATCCCCGTCTCCGTGAGCAGCGTGTCGAGCTGTCTCTTATACACATCTCTGATGGCGCGNGTGTCGAGCGTCGAGCGCGCCCGCGCGAAGTCGCCCGCCAGCGCGTCGGTCACCATCGACTCGATCTCCTCCGGGCGGGCGGTCGCCGTGATCGCGTACACCGCCTCCTCGTCGACGACGTCGCCGGTCGTCGCCGCCGCCTGAAGCGAGTTGATCGCGCGGCGCATGTCGCCGTCGGCCGCGTAGACGAGGGCGTCGACGCCCGCGTCGGTCACCTCGATCTCCTCGGCCGCCGCGATTTCGCGGACCATCCCGCTGACCGCCTCGTCCGATAGCGGCGAGAACCGGAAGACGGCACACCGCGACTGGATCGGGTCGATGATCTTCGACGAGTAGTTACACGAGAGGATGAAGCGCGTGTTGTCGGAGAACTGCTCCATCGTGCGGCGGAGCGCTGACTGTGCGTCGTCAGTGTTGTGGGTCAACACACCGTTCGCGAGCATGAAGTTCGGCGTCCCTTCCATGCTGATGTTGTACGCCCTGCCGCGATGGCTGTACTCGATGCTGTTGATCGCGACCGTCTGAACGCTCTGAACTCCGCCGTCCGTGACGACCGCCGGTTCGAACTCCTCTTTCTCGTAATGTTCGTGGTGAGGCATGGCGCCGTCGCCGACGACGACATACGTGTACTCGTCTCCGTACGTTTCGAGGAACTCCTCGACTTTCTCGGTCTGTCCCCACAGCTCGGCGACTCCCTTGACCTCGATCACCGTCTCTCCGAGTAGGAAATCGGGATGGTATACGGAGTCAGACAGCTCAAACGCCGGTTCGTACTCGTACTCGATGCCTGCCTCCTGTAGCGCCTTCGCGACATCGTACTCCCAGTCGGATCGAACCAGATGTCCGAGTTCGTCGCTGTGTCTGATGTTCTCGCCTCCGGTTGGTTCGTGCCCCTTCAACGCCTCCGAGACTTTCTGGGCGACCTCCGGGTCACGCATCGGATTGTTGTCGCCGGTGATGTCGCAGACGGGATAGTCGCAGTTTTCGACGCTCTTGTCGATTACCGCCTGTCTCTCGTCGTCGTCCAAGCTTTCCCACCACTCGACCGTGGCCGCACCGATGTCTGCTTTCACCTCGTCGGGATCCGCGTCGACGACCCACTCCTCCCACGACGTTCCCGACCGCATCTCGCTGATCGTCTCGCGGACTCGCTCCACCGTCTCCTCGTCCATTTCCCACACGTTGACGCCGTGGAACTCCCCGTCGTAGTTCGGGTTGTTACTACCGGCAAACCGGCCGTCGGAGAGCTTGTCGACGATCTTTTTCCGACGCTCGTCGGACCACTCGGTTCCGTACATCGGGTTTCCGTCCCCGCGCATCTCTCGGCTGTGGCCCTCATCCTTACAGTCCATGGAACAGAACCGTCCCGCCGTCCACGACTCACAGATCTCACACTTCGAGACCCCGATATCATCTTTGAAGTCCGCGATTTCGTCACCCGGTGACAGTTCCCTGAGCTCTTTTTCTACGAGTCTTCCGTCTTCGCCGACCACAAAGAACGGGTGAGTCGGACTCGCGACCGTGGTTCGACCGTCCTCTAACTCCACTTCGAGGAAGTCCGCAGTACCAGAGTCGACGAGTTTCCCGTTGTCAGACTGTATCTCGTTGGTCTCGAAATTGACGGACGGGATCGGTTCTCCTTCTCCACTCACTTCCTCGATCGGTTTTACCTCGGGCTTCGACGGATACCCCGTGACGACCTCGGTTCCCGGCGGCACACACAACGAGTCGGACTCGTCGAGGAACACGATCCGGAAGTCGCCGCCGAACGACGAGCGCGCGAACCCCTTGATCCGGTCGCGCACCACGTCGATCCCGCGCTGGTCGGAGGCGTTCAGTTCGAGGAAGTTCCCCCGCCAGTTGTCCTCGCCGTAGATCTCGCGGGCGATGGCGGTGGCCGCGGTCGTTTTCCCGATGCCTGCAGGCCCCGAAAAGAGCAGGTGGGGCACGTCGTCCTGCGCGATGTAGCTCTGGAGGCGCTCGACGATCTCCTCTTGCCCGTGAATGTCGTCGAGCGTCTGCGGCCGGTACTTCTCGATCCAGATCTCCCGGCCGGTGGCGGTCGCGGCCTGCTGCTCGTCGGCCTCGCTCATTGCCCGATCTGAGGGTCGGCGGGGTGATAAACGAACCGAGACTCGGCCGATCCGGATCGCGGCCGCGCGACGCGGCGCTCCGGATCGACTGCGTCGCGTCGCGCGGCCGTCAGTCGCTCCGCGAGAGCCGCTGGAGTTCGTAGGCGAACACCCAGATGCCCATCAGCACGCCGAGGGGGACGACCACCTCGGCGATCTCCCGCGACACCGGCAGCTCCGCGACGTCGACGAGCAGGTGCGTCGTCGTCGCGGCGAACTGCGCGAACAGTTCGTACTCCTCGCGGATCGTGTTCGTCAGCACCGACCCCACCACGAGCATCACCATCGCGGCGACGCCGTGGATCGTTCCTCGAATATGTGGCATAATCGTCATATCCGCGACGAGTGTGATAGGTGTTTCTCCCTTGGCAGACGCTCGTCCGAGGTCGCGGTTCGTTACGTCGTGGCACCGCTCGAACCCTTCGCGGGGCCGTTACATCCGCCGCCGGACGGCCTCGCCGAACGCGGTCACCGCGTCCGCGTCGGCCTCCGCGTCCCGCAGGCGCGCGCTCTCGGCCGCGTCGAACTCAGGCGCGACGACGACCGCGGCGGCGCCCGTCGCGACGGTCTCCGTCCGCCAGTCGACGTACGGCTCGCCGACCCAGTCGGGGAGATCGGCACGTAACACGGCGTTCCGCCAGGCGAACTCCCGGACTCCTCGCAGACCGAGCAGCGCCAGCCGGTCGTCGAGTGGATCGAGCAGCCGGTCGATCCCGGCGATTCCGACCGCGGCGTACGCCTCGACGAGGGCGTCCTGCGCCGTCTGGACGAGTCGCGCGAGGATCGCGTTTATCCGGTCGTGGTCCTCGCGCTTGGCGTCGCGGTCCGGGTCGATCCCGATATCTCCGAGCGTGTACGTGAGGTCGTAGGTGATGTGCGCGTTGATACCCAGCAGGGCGTCCTGCGCGACGAGCGTCTCCCCGCGGGCCGCGGCGGCGAAGGCGATCAGCCACGGCCGCGGGAGCGAGTCGAACGCCCAGCGCTCGAACGCGACCAGCGCCCGGCGGTAGCGCTCCGCGAAGGCGACGAGGTACGACGCCGCCCACTCGGGATCGACGAACGCGCCGTCGTCGATGGCGGTCCGGACGGCGGCCGTCATCCGGCTGTACACCGTGAGAAACACCGCGCGCCGGTCGCCGCGCTCGCGGAGGTACGACTCGGTCCGCGCCAGCCGCTCGGCGACGTCGTCGACGGACGCGAACGGCTCCGAGGCCAGATCGAGCAGCCCCGCGTCCGGCTCCTCGCCCGCCAGCTCCGCGACGACCGCGTCGGCGTCGACGTCGGCCGTCCGTCGGAGGCCGGCGAGCAGCGCCTTGGCTTCGGTCAGGGTCGGGGCGGCGGTGCGGATCGGGATCATCGGGAACCGACGGCGGACGCCGTCTGTCCGGCCGGTACTCCGCCGGAGTCAAAGAACGTTGCTGCCGGAGCGGAACCGGTCTCCTACGCGAACTCGTCGATGAGTTCGGGCACCACGTCGAAGAGGTCGCCGACGATCCCGTAGTCGGCGATATCGAAGATGGGCGCGTTCGGGTCGGTGTTGATCGCGATGATCGTGTCCGATCCCTTCATCCCGGCGACGTGCTGGACCGCGCCGGAGATGCCGACCGCGATGTACACGTCCGGCGTGACGACCTTCCCCGACTGGCCGACCTGCCGGTTCTTCGGCAGCCAGCCGTTGTCGACGATCGGCCGCGAGGCGGACAGCGTCGCGCCGAGCGCGTCGGCGAGCTCCTCGACGAGTTCGAGGTTCTCCTCCTCCTCGATGCCGCGGCCGACCGAGACGAGCACGTCGGCGTCCGCGATGTCGACGTCGCCGCCGCCGACCTCCTCGAAGCCCGTGACGCGGGCGCCCGACTCCGGGATGTCGACGTCGGCCGCCTCGATCGCCGCGTCGCCGACCCCCTCCGCGGGCGGCCACTCGCCGCCGCGGACCGTGAGGACGAACCGGTCACCGGCGACGTCGACGGTCGTCTCCACCTTCGAGCCGTACATCTCGCGGGTGACGGTGAGCCCGTCGTCGTACGCCATCCCGACGGCGTCGGTCACGATCGGGACGCCGAGGGCCTCGCCGAGCGCGGGCGCGTAGTCGAGGCCGTTGACGGAGTTCGGCAGGACCACCGCGCCGACGTCGAGCCGGTCCGCGAGCGTCGAGACCGCCGCTTGGTACGCGTTGTGGTCGAACTCCTCGCCGTCCTCGACCGCGTGGACCGCGTCGACGCCCTCGCGGTTAACGTCCTCCGCGAACCCGTCGACGTCGCCGCCGACGACGGCCACGTGGAGGTCGCCGCCGCGCGCGTCGGCGAGCTCTCGTCCCGCCGTGATCGCCTCGTACGTGACGTCTCGGAGGGCGCCGCGGCGGTGTTCGGCGGCGACGAGTACGTCGGACATCACGCGCCCACCCCCTTCTCGCGGAGGACCTCAGCAAGGCGACCGGCGGACTCGCCGGCGTCGCCCTCGATCATCTCCGCGTCCGACTCGCTCTCCGGCTCGTACATCTCGGTGATCGTGAGCGCGCTCTCGATGTCGTCCGCGGTCAAGCCGAGGTCGGAGAGGTCCTTCGCGGCGATCTCCTTGCGCTGGGCCTGCCGGATCCCGCGGAGGCTCGCGTACCGCGGCTCGTTGAGCCCGGTCTGGACGGTCAACACGGCCGGGAGGTCGACGTCGGTCAGCTCCTCGACCCCACCCTCCAGCTCGCGGTGGACGTGCGCCACGCCCGCGTCCGCGTCGACGTCGAGGTGGTTGACGACCGCGGCGTGTTCGAAGCCGATCCGCTCCGCGAGCGCGACGCCCGTGGCGCCGAACCCGGTGTCCGCGGCCTGGACGCCGCCGAGGACGAGGTCCGGCTCCTCCTCCGCGACGACCGCCTCGAACAGGGCGACCTTCGAGGCGACGTCCGCGAACCCGCCGTCGAGCGCGTCGTCCCAGACGCGGACCGCGCGGTCAGCGCCCTTCGCGAGCGCCATGCGGATCGTCTCCTCGGCGCGCTCCGGGCCGACGGTGACGGTCACAACCTCGTCCGCGATCCCGGCCTCGGCGAGCTGGACGGCGGCCTCGACGGCGTAGTCGTCCCACTCGTTGAGGTCGTACTCGAGGTCGGACTCGGCGATGTCGGTCCCCTCGATCGCGAAGTCGTCGTCCGCCTCCGCGACCTCCTTGACGGTCACCAGAACCTTCATGATCGATACTCGGTCGCTCGCCCTGTAATGGTTTTCGGAACGGACGACGGCGGACCAGCGGTTTCCGCTCGGTCCGGTCGACGTTCCGCCGCTCGGTCCGGTCGACGTCTTGCCCGATGGTCGCTCCGTCACGGCGGCGACGCGCTACTCGCCGACTGCGCCGCGACTCTCCCCGTCACCCTCGCCGTCCTCGTCGTCGGGCAGCGAGATGAGGTTCTCGCGGCCGAGCCGGAGCTTCTCGACGCGCCCCTCGTCGGCCATCGCCGAGAGCAGCTGCGACACCTTCGCGTCCGACCACCCGGTCTCGGCGACGATGTCGGCCTGTCGCATCCGCCCGCCGTTCGCGTCGAGGAGCCGCTCGACGCGCTCCTCGTCCGAGAGCAGCGAGAGGTCCTCCTCGTCGCCGTCGTCCGCCTCGTCGGTCGCGTCGGGCCCAGCGTCGCCCCCCGGACCCGGACCGGCGCCGCCGGCGCCCGCCGCGTTCGGACCGTCGCCGCTCGCCGCTTCGCCGCCGCCGTTCGCGACCGACTCGTCCGTGCCGTTCTCCTCGGTGCCGATCCGGCGGTACCCGACGACGCTCCCGGCCACGAGGGCGGCGGCGAGCACGATGGCGGCTATCAACATCGTCCACGGGGCGCCCGCACCCGCGGGCCCGTACACTATCACCACGGGTTCGCCCCCTCCGAACGTCTGGGGGCCCTCGATTATCACGTCACCGTCCGAAAGCTGCGTCACGGCGCTGCTCGGCGTCCCGGTGACGGTGTACCCCTCCGGCGTCGCCACCTCCAGCGTCTGGCTCGCTTCGAGGCTGCGGAGCCACGTCTCGTTGCCGGGCGTCGTCAGCGCGTCCCCGAGGACGAGGCTCTCGCCGTCCTGTGCGAGGAACGACGTCCAGGTGAAGCGCAACCGGAGTTCGCCGACGGCGACCGCCTCCTCCGTGGCCACGTCGAACTCGTCCGGGTTCTCGTGGACGACGACCTCGCGTTCGACGTCTTCGATCGCCATCGTCCGGTCGACGTTGCGGTTCGCCTCGCGGCGGAACCCTTCGAACAGTTCGGCGCTGGGACCGAACTCGCCGTCGCGGAAGCGGTCGCCGGCGTCTCTGAACACTCTCGTCTCGTTCTCGTCCGCCAGCGAGTACCGGATCGCGACGGTCCAGTCGGCGCTGCGGTCGGGGTTCAACGCGAGTCGGATCCGCGTCGTCGACGGCGACGTGATGGCGTCGTCGGTCTGCTGACGGACCGTCGTCGAGCGGTCGTCGACCGAGTCGCGGACGCGCGGTTCGTCGTCGACGGCCGGCACGTGGACCGGGACCTCGTCCACGTCGAGGGGGGAGGGGGTCGTGGTCGCGCCGTCGGCTGCGCCGCCGACGCTCGCGATCAGCGCGAGCGCGACGACAGCGACCAAGAGCGCGCGAAAGGCGGGGTTCCGCATACGTTTCGGGCCACTCGCGCGCCGGGCAAAACGCTTTCCATACGATATTTTTTGACACGAAACCGAGCAGAATCACTGATCCAACCCCGGCCGGGCGGCGCGTCCGCGGGGCCCGCCCGTACGACCCGCCCGCCGACCGCAGTGGGTGGACTTTTTATATCGCGGGTCGAACCCGAAGACGATGAGAGCCCTCCCGATCGCCGCGGTCGCGGCCCTGCTGCTCGTGGCCCCGGTCGCCGGCGTCACCGCGCCCGGCGCCGTCCCGCAGTCCGCGGATTCGGCCGTTTCGGTCGACTCCCCACTGTCCGCGGATTCGGCCGTTTCCGCCGGCTCCCCGCAGTCCGCCGGTTCGGAACCGACCGCCACCGGGGAGACGACGCCGCAGATCGACACGACGAACCTCACGCTCCGAACCCTGTCGACGCCGCGCGGGGCGGCGACGCGCGTCAGCGGATACACCCGCGGTCCCGATATCGGGTCGTCGCTCGGGTTCGCGACCGCCGACGCCGACGCCGCCTTCGAGACCGCGGCCGTCGTGGACCGGATCGAACGCGCCGAGGCGGGCGTCGAGCGCCAACAGCAGATCCTCGCGGAGATCAACCGCGTCGAGCGCGCCGAGGTGGCGCTGTCCAGCCGCCAGTCGAACGCATTCAGCGCGCACGCGGCCGGCGAGATCAGCGACCGCGAACTGGTCGACGAACTCGTTCGCGTCGCCGCGACCGCCCGCGAGTACGACGAGCGGCTCGACGCGATCGACGCGCTCGCCGAGTCGACGGACGGGTTCAGCTCGCCCGGCCGGCTCGACGAGCTTCAGGTGGCGCTCCAGGTGTACGAGGGGCCGGTCCGCGACCACGCGCTCGCGACCGCCCGCGGCCAGTCCTCCCCGAACGAGCTGTACGTCGCGTCGAGTCAGGGCGCGGTCGTACTCGCCACCGTCGTCGACGGCGAGTACGTCCGCGAGGTGTTCCGGACCGACCGCTGGGACCGCGGCGGCAGCGACATCTCGAACGACGCGGCGATCGAGATAACCGAGGCGGCATACCCCGAGACGGCCGCGCTCCGCGAACCCGACGCGTTCGGCGCCGGCTCCGTCCAGCGGATCACCATCCCGCACGAGATCGGCACCCTCCGGACGTTCGTCAGCGGCGGGACCGAGCAGGCGTTCGTCGAACACCAGCGCATCAACCTGTCCGCGTTCCCCGACACGGAACCGGTCGCGGCGACGGGCGACGGGTTCAACGTCACCGTCGAACGGACCTACGCCGGCGGCCCGGTGACCGTGACCGTCCTCGACGACGAGACGGGCGAGCCGGTCCCCGACGTTACCGTCACCAAGTCTGTCGGCGGCAACGACAGTCAGTCGATCGGGACCACGAACGAGGCGGGAGTCGTCCGGACGCTCTCGCCGGCCGAGACGTACCGCATCACGGTCGTCGACGAGCCCCGCGTCGTCGTCCTCGGCGATATCGAACCCCTCCCGACGCCGCGGCCCGTCGACGACGAGTGACGGCCCGACTCGGGGCGTCGCTTTTCGGCCCGACTCTTTCCCGCCCGAACCTTTTATCAGAAACCGTCGCACTGCCGCCGTGTCACCAGTCGTTCGTCGCGCCCGAGGGATGGCGCCCGTCGCCGGCGTGCTGCTCATCGCGATCACGGTCGTGTTGGCCGGCGGCGTCGCGGCCGCGGCGCTCGACGGTCCGAGCGCGACGGTGCCGCCGTCGGCGGTGCTGTCGCTGTCGGCCACCGACGACCGGATCGCGATCGATCACCGCGGCGGCGACCCGATCGACGTCTCCGCGGTGACGATCCGGGTCAGCGTCGACGGCGAACCGCTCGACGAACAGCCGCCGGTCCCGTTCTTCTCGGCCGCCGGCTTCCACCCCGGCCCGACGGGCCCGTTCAACTCCGCGGGCGACGACGCGCTGCGCGCCGGGGAGACGGCGACGTTCCGCGTCGCGGACACCAACGACCCGACGCTCGAACCGGGCCGGCGGGTCACGGTCGAAATCACGGCCGACGGCCAGCCGGTCGCGACGCTGGAGGCGTTCGTCGAATCGGGGTGAGAAGGTCTGCGCCGGCGTCCTCGGCGTTACTTGGCGTCGGGCACCGAGGGATCCGCATCGGCGACGGTCGACCGAGTCTCGTCGTCCGTCTCCTCGCCGCCCGGGACGCGAGCGACGGTCGTAATCGCTCGCGGGCTCTGCGGCGTCGCCTGTTGGATGTGGTGTTCGAACTCTTCGTAGCCGGCCGCCTCGAACATCCGGTCGGCCTCGTCGGCGTCGTAGAACAGCATGATCGCGTCGGCGACCCGCTGGAGGATCGGGTTGTGCGGGTAGTCGGGGCCGACGACGAGCACCTGTGCGCCCGGCTTCGCGACGCGGCGGAGTTCGCGCAGCCCCTCGACGGGATTGGGCCAGTACTCGATGGAGCCGGACGACCAGACGACGTCGAACGTGTCGTCGCGGAACGGGATCCGCTCGGCGTCGCCGCGGTAGAAGTTCACCCGGTCGTGCTTGCCGAACTTCTCGAACGCCTTTTCCATCTGGTGGATGCTCTGGTCCAGCCCGTGGACGTCGTCGGCGTGTTCGAGCAGCCCTTCGGTGCCGAACCCGGTGCCGCAGCCGACGTCGAGCACCGTCGGGTCGTCGCCGAACTCCAGCCACGAGAGCGCCTCGGCGCGCATCTCCTCGTTCCAGTTGAAGGAGTTGATCTGGTCGTACACCTTCGAGAGGTACTTGTAGAAGAGCCGGGCGTTCGACTTGTCCTCGAGGATCCCCATTTACCGGTTCTTTGGGTCGCCGGCCCAATAACGACACGGATCCGCGAGGAGGTTCCGAACGTCCATGGCCGCGCCGACACGCTTCCGACCGGCTTTTCCGCCCGCCGCCCCACCGACGGGTATGGACCCGACGACGAGCGGCCGGTTCCGCGTCCACGACCGCCGCCAGCGGCCGGACATCGACGACGGCTCGGGCGGGACCGACGCGGTCGACGACGGGACAGACTCGTCCGGCGTCGACGGCGACGAGGAGTTCGTCCTCGTCGAACTCGCCGACGGCCCGGTCGACCCGACGGACCCCGACGCCGAGGACCGCTTCGACCCCCTCTACGCCACCGCCGAGGGGTACGAGGGCGACCTCGCCGACGCCGTCGAGGCGCTCCGGGCCGGCTTCGTCGTCGACGCGACGCTGGCGTGGACTGACGGCTCCGCGCGCTTCCGCGACGTCGAGGTCGTCCGCGAGACGCGGTTCCGCTTCGCCGACGAGGTGGAGGGGATGTTCGAGGCGGCCGTCGAGACGTGGCAGCAGATCCGCGCCGAGGGCGAGCCGGTCGGCTCGATCACGACCCGCTCGAACGACGGCGACCCCAACGGGGCGCTGTACCTCTTCGCGGACGCGCCGGGCAGCGACACCTTCGACGAGGTGCGCACGGGCCGGCTCCCGATCGAACCCCTCGTCGCGCGGGTGAACGAGTCGCGGGAGGACGACGACCCGCGGGAGGTGTTCGTGTTACGCCCCGCGGAACACGAGTTCGTCGCCGTCTACGTCGTCTTCGACCGCGACGGCGTCCTCGCGCAGACGGTCCGGGACACCTACGACCTCGGCGCCGGCCTCGCCGCGGGGCTCGACGCGAACTACCCCGACGGCGACGGCGGCGATTCCGTCGTCTCCGACGCCTCGGACGACTCGGGGGAGGGAAGCGAGTTCGACGGGGATGACGACCTCGACGGCGGCGACGACTTCGACGCGCTCGACCGGCTGTAGGCCCTTCCTCTCTCGCGGACTACCGCCGCACTACAGCCAGTCCGCGTCGGGGTCGACCCGGCCGTCCGGCGTCTCGCCGTTCAAGACGGCCGCCACGTCGGCGGCGCCGCTCCGGTTCAGGTCGTCTCTCGCTTCCTCGCTGTACCACGCCGCGTGCGGCGTGACCACGGTGTCGTCGCGCCCGACGAGCGGGTCGTCCTCCGGCGGTTCCTCGGCGAGGACGTCGAGCCCGGCGGCCTTGATATCTCCCGCCTCCAGCGCGTCGAGCAGCGCGTCGGCGTCGACGACCGGGCCGCGGCTGACGTTGACGAGGACCGAATCCTCGCTCAGTCGCGCCAGTGCGTCGGCGTCGACGATCCCCCGCGTCGCGTCCGTCAGGGGGGCGTAGACGCCCACGTGGTCGGCGCGGTCGAACAGCGCCTCGAACTCGACCTTCTCGACGCCGTAGTCGGCCATGTCGTCCGCGTCGACGAACGGGTCGTGCGCGACGAGGTCGGCGCCGAACCCGGAGAGCTGTTCGGCCGCCCGCCGCGCGATCGGTCCGAACGAGAGCAGCCCAATCGTCGACGCGCTCACGCGCCGGATCGGGGCGCCGACCTCCCAGCTCCAGTCGCCGGCGGCGACCGAGTCGTCGTACGCCTTCAGCGAGCGCAGGCAGGCGAACAGCAGCGAGACGGAGTGGGTCGCCACCTCGTCGGTGCAGTACTCGGGCACGCGGGTGACCGTCACGCCGCGTTCCGCCGCCGCCGCGACGTCGATGTTGTCCACCCCCACCGCCGAGCGGACGACGACGTCGAGGTCGGTGGCGTCGAGCGCCGCCTCGGTGACGGGCGTGTTGATGTCGGTAACGACGGCGTCGGCGCCGGCCGCCGCCTCGATCAGCCGGTCGGTCGACCCCAGCTCCGCGACCTCGATGTCGACCGGCTCGTCGACGGCGTCGGCGAGGACCTCGCGGTACGTCTCCGGGTCTATCATCGGGAACGCCGACAGCACGACTCTGGGCATACGCGGCGTTTCCTCGCCCCGCCACTTTACGGCTGTCACTGACGCTGTCAGGCGCTCGTACGTCCGTTTCGATCGTGAGGGATCGTCGCGCGGCGGGTCGCGTTCCGATGGCTCTTTGCGGTCGCCGGCCGTACGGGGTGCCGTGAGCGAGGACAGTTCGAAGCCGCCGATGCTGGTTCTCTTGGAGTCGCTGTCGTTCTACCGCAACGTCCGCGTCGGAGCGGCGGCCGGCGCGCTGCTCGCGGTCCTGTTGTACCTCGTCCGGACCTTCGAACTCCTTGGACCGGTGATCGACACGCGCGACTACCCGCTGTTCGGCCCGGACGTCTGGTTCCTCCTGCTCGCGTTCGTGCTGGCGGCGACGTCTGCGCTGTCCGTGGCGGTCGTCCTCACGATAGCGGCGGCGGTCCGCGGCGCACGCGAGGGCGGCGCGGAGCGCCCGGAGTAGCCGTACGCCCCGGACCCTTATGCGCGAGGGAGCCGCACCGCTCGAAGTCGTCGGCGTCCCTGTTTGAAAAACGAACTCCGTGCGGCGGCGACGCGTCAGTCGGCGGTACAGGAGGCCTCGCCCTCGTCGGCGGTGAACTCCTGTGCCGGCTCCGTCAGCTTGTAGAGGTTCTGTCTGGCGTCCGCGAAGTAGACGTCCTCGTCGACGACCCCGATTCCTTCGAGCCGTTCCAGCGCGTACCGGACGGTGCGGGCCGACAGCATCGACTCTTGGACGATCCCCTTCTGGGTCAACGGTCCGTTGTACTCGAGCACCTTGAAGACGAGTTTGGCGCTCGGTGGGAGGTCGTCGAGCCCCTCCGTTTGAGTTCCTTCCATCGTTACGGTTCGAAACCGCACACGGTGATAAATGTTGATGGAGTATCCCCGTCTGAGCGGTGTTTACCGGCAAAATGCTCCGAATTCTGTGCCGGAAGCCGGCAGAATACACCGGTAAGTGGCCGCTGGACTGACCAGTCAGTCAGCAATTCGGCTCGCGCGCGCCTCGGCCGCGCCGCCGCGAGCCGGACCGACGGGGTGCGGCCCTCGGGGTCTCGGTGTCCGGGTCTCGGCGTCTCCCCGTCGCGGTCGCGGGCGACGGTCGGAACGAACGGCTTTTCACGGGCGCTCGCGGATCCCAAAGCATGAGCGACGATTCGGGCCTGTCCGACCACGCGCGCGGCGTGGTCGTCACGACCATCTGCTGTCTCGCCGGGATCGCGGCCGGTGTCGTCTCGGCCGTCTACGTCGGCACCGATCCGGCGTCCGCCGCGAGCACCACCGCGGTGTTCGTGCTGGGGGCGTTCGTCATCGCGCAGTACCCGATATTCAAGGCCGTCGGCGTCGGCGACCTCGGGATCAAGGACAACCTCTACGTGGCCTTTCTCACGTTCACCCTCTGGTTCATCAGCTACACCGTCCTGCTGACCTCGGCCGTCGACCTGGGGGTCTGAGATGGCGGACGACAGTATCGCGGTCGTGGACCTCGATCGGTGTCAACCCGACCGCTGCAACTACGAGTGTATGAAGGACTGCCCGCCCAACCGGACGGGTAAGGAGTGTATCACGAAACGGGGCGAGGACACCGAGGAGGGCGACCCGGACCAGATCCACATCTCCGAGGAGATCTGTCTAGGCGAGACCTGCGGCATCTGCGTCAACTCCTGCCCGTTCGACGCGATCGAGATCATCAACCTCCCCTCCGAACTCGACGACGATCCGGTCCACCGCTACGGCGACAACGCGTTCTCGCTGTACGGCCTCCCGACGCCGGAGCCGGGCAGCGTCACCGGCATCCTCGGGCCGAACGGGATCGGGAAGTCGACCGCCGTCCACGCGCTCGCCGGTGAGATGGTCCCGAACCTCGGCGACTATTCCGCCGACGGCGACTGGGAGCGCGTCCTCGACCGCTTCCGCGGCACGGGGATCCAGAGCTACCTCGAATCGCTCCGTGACGGCGACGTGACGGTCGCGCGCAAGCCGCAGTACGTCGACCAGATCCCGAACCAGTTCGACGGCAACACCCGCGAACTGCTGGAGCGCACCGACGAGCGCGGGGCGCTCGACGGCCTCGTCGACCGGCTCAACATCCGCCCGGTGATGGACCAGGACATCGACTCCATCTCGGGCGGCGAGCTCCAGCGCGTCGCCATCGCGGCGTGTCTCGCCCGCGACGCCGACTTCTACTTCCTCGACGAGATCACGCCGTACCTCGACATCGGCCAGCGGATGATCGTCGCCCGGCTCATCCGCGAGTTGGCGGACGACGACACCGCGGACCGGTCGATGCTCGTCGTCGAACACGACCTCGCTATCCTCGATCTCCTCGCCGACACCCTCCACGTCGCGTACGGTGAACCCGGCGCCTACGGTGTCATCACCGACCCGAAGTCGGTCCGCAAGGGTATCAACGAGTACCTGAAGGGGTACCTCGACAACGAGAACATGCGAATTCGCCCCTCGGCGATCACCTTCGAGGAGCACGCGCCGCGGGTCGCCTCCCGGAGCGAGACGCTGATCGAGTACCCCGACCTGACGAAGTCGTACGGCGACGGCGAGTTCGAACTTCACGTCGAGGGCGGCGAGATCAACCGCTCCGAGGTGCTGGGCGTCGTCGGCCCGAACGGGATCGGGAAGTCCACGCTCGCGGAGCTGTTCACCGGCGACTTGGAGCCGGACGGGGGCGAACTCGACTTCGCGCTCGACATCTCCTACAAGCCGCAGTACATCGACATCGACCGGCACATGCGGGTGGACGCCTTCCTCTCCTCTATCACCGACGAGTTCGGCTCCTCCTACTGGAACACCGAGATCGCCCAGCCGCTCCAGCTGGAGCGCGTGATGGAGCAGAACCTCTCGGACCTCTCGGGCGGGGAGCGCCAGCGCGTCGCCATCGCCGCCTGTCTCTCGGACGACGCCGACCTCTACCTGCTCGACGAGCCCTCCGCGCACCTCGACGTGGAACAGCGCGTGCGGGCGACGACCGCGATCCGCCGGTACGCTGAGAACCACGACGCGACGGTGATGGTGATCGACCACGACATCTACATGATCGACCTGCTCGCCGACCGCCTGATGGTGTTCGACGGCGAGCCGGCCGAGCGCGGGCGCGCGGCGCCGCCGCAGGAGATGCGCGCCGGGATGAACGAGTTCCTCGCCGACCTCGACATCACCTTCCGCCGCGACGAGCGCACGGGCCGCCCCCGCATCAACAAGCCGGGCTCGCAGCTCGACAGCCAGCAGAAGCGCGACGGCGAGTACTACTACTCCGGCTGAGGCGGTCGCAGAAACGACCCGTCCGCCCTCGCCGCTACCCCGAACCTTTCCTCGTCCGCCGCCGGACGCTCCGCCATGCCCGAGACCGACGCCGACCTGTTCGGCATGACGTGGGAGGACGCCGAGAGCGCGATCGACGATGCCGACTTCGCGGTCCTCCCGACCGGCAGTATCGAGCAGCACGGCCCGCACCTCCCCGTGTCGACCGACACGCTCCGCGCGGACCACCTGACCGCGGAGCTCGTCGACGCCGCCGGCGAGTTCGATCTCGACCTGCTGCGGCTCCCGACGCTGCCGTACGGCCAGTCGGAACACCACATGCGGTTCCCGGGGACGGTCACCCTCTCGACGGAGACGTACGTCGACGTGATCCGCGAGATCGGCGAGTCGGTGGCCGAACACGGCGCCGACCGACTCCTCATCGTGAACACCCACGGCGGGAACCGGGAGCCGCTGTCGGTCGCCGCCGACCGACTCGGGCGCGACACCGACCTCACGGTCCACTTCGTCCACTGGACGGACTTCGCGCGCGAGGACCTCGAAGCGGCGTACGGTGAGGGGTGGGGTCACGCCGGCGACCACGAGACGAGCTTCGTCGAGCTGTACCGCCCGGACCTCGTTCGGACGGCGAAGAAGGAGCCGCAGGAGGCCGACGAGATGCCGCGCACCCGGAGCTACGAGTACTTCGACGAGGTGACCGAGCTGGGCGGGCTCGGTGACCCGACGAACAGCGACCCGGACGCGCTCGAACCGATCGTCGCCGCGACGACGCGCGAGATACTCGGCGCGCTCGTCGAGGACATCGACGCGGGGTGGTAGGGGGCCGCCGCGATCCGATCCGCGGTATCGAAGCGATTAAGCCCGGAACACGCGAACCGCAGCACATGTACCACCTCATCATCCGCGGCGACCCCGACATCCGGAAGGACGCGGTGATCGAGCACGAGGGCGAGGAGCTGGTCTGTTTCGGCATCAACGTTCAGGGCGGCTGGCACGGCCCGGACGAGCCGCAGCTCTGGTGTACCGTCGGCACCGAAGACGAGCGCGAGGCGTACGACAAACGCGAGTACGTCCCCCACTGGCTCGACGTCGAGACGGTCGACGCCGAGGACCTGAACGTGGTCAAAGCGAAGGGCGAACTCTCCGTTTAAGCCCGGACGACCGACGTTTTCTCCCGGCTCTCCTCAGTCGTCCACCGGCGGGTCCGCCAGCCACGCCTCGATGGCGCCGGCCATCGCGCCGCGCCGGTGGATCGTCCCCGCCTCGGGATCGACGACCGTGCTCTCCGTGCCGGGCGTCTCTCCGCCGTCGATTACGGCGTCCACGCCATCGCGGATCCGGTCGTCGAGGTCGGCCGGGTTCGTGACGCTACCGGTCCCGGAGACGTTGGCGCTCGTCGCGGTGAGCGGCCCGGTCTCGGCCAGTAGCGCCCGCGCGAGGTCGTGGTCCGGCACGCGGATCCCGACGCGGTCGCGCCCGGCGGTGAGCGCGTCGGGAACCCGGTCGCCCCGCTCGACGACGACGGTCACCGGGCCGGGGAGGAACGCCCGCGCGAAGGCGACCGCCAGCTCTGTCGGCCGGGTGTAGCGGAGCGCGTCGTCGACGCTCGCGACGCCGAGCGAGAGGGGGTTCGACCGGTCGCGGCCCTTCAGCTCGAAGGCGCGCTCGACGGCGGCCGCGTGGAGCGCGTCCGCGCCGAGCCCGTACACCGTCTCGGTCGGGTAGACGACGAGGTCCCCGCGGTCGACGGCGGCGGCCGCCGCGCGCAGCTCGTCGGCTCGGTCCGAATCGTCGCTCGTGTCGGCTGTCACGGTCGTCCGTTCGACGCGGAGTTGAAAAAGGGTGACGAGTGGGTGCGCGGCGCTCGCACCGCCGCGGGCGGTCGCGATCGCGCGAGCGGGCGACGGGCAGTGATCGCGGCAGTCGGCGACGGCCGGTCAGTCGACAAGGTCGGCGACCGCGTCGCCGATCGCCTCTGAGTCGGGGAACTCGGGGTGTTCGCTCGCGACCCACGCGTGTTCGACGGTGCGGTCGGCGTCGAGGAGGAAGACGGCCGGGCGGCTCTCCGTGATCCCCGTCATCCCGTCTATCTCGTGTGCGAGGCCGTACTCCTCGATCACGTCAGCGCCCGGGTCCGAGAAGATCCGGACGCCGTCGCCGCGCTCGGCGAGCAGGCGCTTGTGGGCGTACGGCGTCGAGATGGAGACGCCGAGGACGTCGACGTCGTCGCTCCACCCGTGGTCGTCGACCGTGTTGTAGAGGTACGTCCCCTGGAAGGCGCCGTCCATCGGGTGGAACAGCAGCAGGGTCGGCCCGTCGACGACGTCGGCGAGCGCGCGGTCCTCCCAGTACTCGCCGTTCACGAGCGGGCGGGTGAAGTCGGGCGCCGTGTCGCCCTCGTCGACGTGGTCCGTCTCGGGTAAGGAGACGACGTCGAAGTCGACCATCTCAGGCACCTCCCTCGCCGTAGGTCCCTTCGAGGTACTCGACGATGTTCGCGCTCTCGGACATGGTGACGCCGGTCTCGCGGTCGACGATCGCCGGGACGCTCCGGGCGCCGGAGACGCGCTTGACGACGTTGCGCTCGGAGTGCATCGGCTCGACGTACCGGGAGCGGTACTCCAGGTCGAGCTCGTTCAGCGTCCGGACCACGCGCTCGCAGAACGGACACGCCTGGAGCCGGTACAGGGTGATCTGTGGCTCGCTCATGTCTCCGGATTCGCCCGCAAGACGGGTAATCGTGTCGGCAGCGGCACGGGCATCGTGTCGGCAGCGGCACCCTCGGAGACGGGTTCGGTGAGCGGCGAGCGGTGCGCGTCCCAGCGAGTCTCGACACGCGCCGCGGCGACTGGCGGGGCGCTTCGAGGGTAGTCGAAGGGAACGCTTTAATCGCGGGCCGACGGAAGACAAACGAATATGGGCTTGTCGTCTAGCGCGCCGGTGGTCGATGTCCTTCAAGTACCGATGCCGGGCGACGGGGTTATCACCGCCCTCGGCGTCGTCGCGATCCTCTTCTTGGTCGGGCTCTCGGCGTTCTTCTCCTCGTCCGAGATCGCGATGTTCTCGCTGCCGCAACACCGCATCGACAGCCTCGTCGACGAGGGAGTGACGGGGGCGAAGACGATCCGCGAGATGAAACAGAACCCCCACCGGCTGCTGGTGACGATCCTCGTCGGCAACAACATCGTCAACGTGGCGATGACCTCCATCGCCACCGCGCTGTTCGGGATCTACCTCTCCCGCGGCCAGTCCGTGCTGGCGACGACGTTCGGGATCACGACGCTCGTGTTGATATTCGGCGAGAGCGCGCCCAAGTCGTACGCCGTCGAGAACACGGAGTCGTGGGCGCTCCGGATCGCCCGCCCGCTGAAGGCCTCCGAGTACGCGCTGTACCCGCTCGTCGTCCTCTTCGACTACATCGTCAAGGGGGTCAACAGCATCATCGGCGGCTCGGCGGCCATCGAGTCAACGTACGTCACCCGCGACGAGATCCAGGACATCATCGAGACGGGCGAGCGCGAGGGCGTCATCGAGGAGGAGGAACGGGAGATGCTCGACCGCATCTTCCGGTTCAACAACACCATCGCCAAGGAGGTGATGACGCCGCGGCTCGACGTCACCGCCGTCGCGAAGGATGACTCCGTCGAGGAGGCGATCGAGACGTGTATCCAGGCCGACCACGAGCGCGTCCCCGTCTACGAGGGGAACCTCGACAACATCATCGGCGTGGTGACGGTGCGCGACTTGGTCCGCGAGCTGCGCTACTCCGAGGGGACGCCCTCCTTGGAGCGGGTGGTCAAACCGACGCTCCACGTCCCCGAGTCGAAGAACGCCGACGAACTGCTCGCGGAGATGCAGGACAACCGCCTCCAGATGGTGACGGTCATCGACGAGTTCGGGACCACGGAGGGGATCATCACCCTCGAGGACATGGTCGAGGAGATCGTCGGCGAGATCCTCGAAGGCGACGAGGAGGCCCCGGTGGAGTTCGTCGACGAGAACGTCGCGGTCGTCCAGGGCGAGGTGAACATCGACGAGGTGAACGAGATCCTCGGGATCGACCTCCCCGAGGGCGAGGAGTTCGAGACGCTCGCCGGCTTCGTCTTCAACCGCGCCGGCCGCCTCGTCGAGGAGGGCGAAGAGATCGAGTTCGACGAGATCCGGATCCGCATCGAGCGCGTCGACAACACTCGGATCATGTCGGCGCGCGTCACCGTCCTCGACGGCGGCGCCGCGGCGGCAGACTCGAGCGCGCCCGTGGAGACGACCGACTCGACCGACGGGGACGCGGCGGTCGAGGCGGACGGCGACGGCGAACCCGCGCAGAACGACGCGGAATAGGACGCGGAATACGACGTTTTCGGAGCCCGGAGCGATTGTTTATAATCGGCTGATGGTGATTTAGCCGCGACTACCGCCAAAGCCTCAGTCGCTCGGCTATACGTGATTGACCACGGAACGATAGACACCACCTCCAAAGCCCCAGCCCTGAAGCCGGCGCAGGCGACGTAAGCACCGCAGCGAAGGAGTGAGCAGCGCGAGCGACTGATCGAGGCGCGCAACGAGCGTGCGCCGGCTTCGCGGCTGCCCGTTTGAGTCCCGCCCCGCACGGCACCGCACCTCACGCCTCCCCAGCCTCGTCGCCCGCTGCTCGCGGTTTCACCGCTCGCAATCGAGGTGCTCGCTTCGTCGCCGGCGCTTCGCGCCGGCTGCTTGAGGGACCTGCGGTCCCTCTCGGCTCGCACCTCGCACCGCTCGCGACTCCCTCGCGCGTGCTGGTTCGCGCCCTTCGGGCGCTCACAGGCACGCGCCGCCGCAGTTCCGTTTATAAAAATCGTCGAATAATCCGGTTCCGTCTCTCTCTCGCCTCGCTTCAACCCGGCTGTCCGCGCACCGTGTTTAAACGGCGTACGCGCGGGCGGCCGCCACGAGCGCCTTCCGGTAGTCGCTCTCGGAGGGGTCGTGGCCGAGGTCGAGGAACCTATCTTTGAACGCGTCGACGTCGACGGCGTCCGTGTCGCTCCCGGCCGCGCGCGCGAGGTCGTAGATCCGGTGGTCGGGGCCGGCGATGTCGTGCCGCTCCACGAGCGCGAGCGCGAACGCGGCGTTGACGGCGGTTATCTCCGGGTCGGCGCCGGCCGTCACCGGCGGCGAGCCGGTGCGCGACACGTCGGGGCGGTCCGCGACCGCGGCCGCCAGCGTCGATTCGAGGAAGCCGAGCAGCTTGTCCGCGGGCGCCACCGAGAGCGTGATGTCGTCGGCGTAGATGTCTTTCATGTGGTTCGCGATCTGGTAACAGTGCGCGAGCTTGCGACGCTCGACCTCTTCGCCGGAGAGCCCGAGGTACAGCGCTTCCTCCGTCGACTGGAGGTGCGAGGGGTGTCCCTCCTCGTACCGGGCCATGTGCGCGAGTTCGTGGATCGCCAGTTCGCGCGCCATCGCGCTCGTGGCGGCCCGCCGCGAGACGTTCAGGACGTGGTGGTCGTCGTAGTGGCCGGCCCAGGTCCGCTCGTCCGGGTCATCGCGGACCACGACGCGGACCGGCGCCTCCACGGAGCGCTCGGTCTCGAAGAGGTCCGCGGCGCCGAGAAACGGGTCGGGGGGAACGTCCCCCTGAACGCGAAGATCCATGTGTACAGTTCACACGGGAGGCGGCGGTAAGTCTCTTGCGCTCGTGGAACCTCGGGTCGCCCGCGCGCCGGAGACATGTCGACGCCGTGACCCCGCCCGCCCCGGCGTACGCTTTTGAGCCTCCTCTCCGAATCCAGACCCATGCGCATCTACGCGGCCTACGACGACGGGCTCCGGATCGTCGACCCCGCGACCGGCGCGGTCGAGACGCGCCTCTCCGGTCAGCGCGTCGAGTGCCTCTCCGTCGCGCGCGGCGAGGCCGCCGCCGACGCGGACGGCGCGGCCGCCCCGCCGCGCGTCCTCGCGGGGACGTTCGACGCGGGCCTGTTCCGCTCCGCCGACGGCGGGAGCCGGTTCGCGTGCGTGGCTGCCTCGACGCTCGGCCCCGACGGGTCCGGCCCGGACGCGGTGACCGCGGTCGCGACGAGCCCGCACGACCCCGAAGTCGTCTGGATCGGCACGGAGCCCTCGCGGGTGTACCGCTCCGCGGACGGGGGCGAGACGGCCGAGCGCGTCGGCGGGCTGACCGACCTCCCCTCCGCCGACGAGTGGTCGTTCCCGCCGCGGCCCGACACCCACCACGTCAGGTGGATCGAGCCCTCCCCGGCCGACCCGGAACGGTGGCTCGTCGGCATCGAGGCGGGCGCGCTCGCCCTGACGGCCGACGGCGGCGAGACGTGGACCGACCGCCCGCCGGGGTCGCGCCGCGACACCCACGCGATGGCGACGCACTCCGACGCGCCCGACCGCGTCTACGCCGCCGCCGGCGACGGCTTCGCCGAGAGCGACGACCGCGGCGACTCGTGGCGCGTCCGCGACGCCGGCCTCGACCACGGCTACGTCTGGGGGCTCGCGGTCGACCCCGGTGACCCCGACACCGCCGTGGTCAGCGCGGCAGAGAGCGCGACGGCCGCCCACCGCCGCGGTGAGGCGCACCTGTACCGCTACCGTCGCGGCGGGGAGGAAGGAGGCGAAGAAGAGGTGGAGGCACCGGGGTCGACGGGCGACGCTGGCGGATTTGAGCGCCTCGACGACCGCGGGCTCCCGACCGGCGAGGGAACGTATCGAGCGGTCCTCGCGACCGGGCGGTCCACCGGCGAGATCTGGGCGCTCTCGAACCAGGGGCTCTTCGTGACCCGCGACGCTGGCGACTCCTTCGAGCAGGTCCCGGTCGATCTCCCCGACCGAGCGGCGCGGGCGCTGGCGGTCGCTTGAGCAGCGAGCGAGGCGAAAAGAGGCGCAACCCGGTCGGACGCTGCCGAGCGCGGTCAGTCCCGGACGGCGCCGACGATCAGGTAGACGACCGGCGTGTCGATGAGGGCGATGGCGAGCTTCAGCAGGTACTGGCCCAGTCCGAGCGCGAGCAGCGCCGGCGGGTCGAACACCGGCCCGATCCCGAGCAGGAGCGGGGCGGCGTAGAAGGCGACGCCGACGAAGATGGCGGTGTCTATCGCTTGGCTCGTGGCGGTCGAGCCGATGTTGCGGAGCCACAGCATCCCCTCGCCCGTGCGGTCGCGAATCGCGTGGAAGACGAACACGTCCCAGTTCTGGCTCACGACGTACGCCAGCAGGCTGCCCGCGACGATGTTCGCCGCCGGGCCGAGCGCCGTCTGGAAGGCGGCGGACACCTCGGGGTCGACCCCGGGCGCCGCGAGCGTCGACCACACCAGCGCCAGCACGATGAAATTCGCGAGGAACGCGACGTTGACGACCACCTGCGTCGCCCGCCGGCCGTACAGCTCCGCGTAGCAGTCGGAGGCGAGGAACGTGAGCGCGTACGCGAGCGCGGCGCCCGGCAGCAGAATCTCCGCGCCGACCACCGGCAGCGAGAACGGGAGCGGCAGCGCGAGCACCTTCGCGGCGGTGAGCTGCGCGGTCCCGAGCGCGACCGTGAACAGCGTGATGAGCGCCACCGCCGCGACCGCCGACCGGTCCAGCGGGTCGGTCCGGAAGGGGCCGGCCTCGCCGGCCGCCGTCCGACTACTCATCGGTCTCCTCCGCCGACTCGCTCGTCTCCGAACCCGCCGCGGTCGACGCGGAATCGTCGTCGAGCCGGTCGTGGCGGGCGTCGATCTCGTCGAGCAGGTCGAGGTTCTTCCGGATCGACGCGCGCACCGCGTCGCTGCGGTTCACGAACTTCCCGTCGTCGCCGACGTGTTCGTCGAGGTCGGCGAGCAGCTCCGCCGGGATCTCGACGCTTATCTTGGGCATACTCGCGTCGTGGACGCCGGGTAGGGATGAACGTTATTATCCGAGGATTATCGAGGGAGTACAGGGATGCTCGGCTCGACGGTCGGCCGCGCTCAGCCACGCCACCCGCCCGCCCCGAACTCGTAAACCGCTACGTTGAAGTGAGTTTACGAGACCGTTCAGGCATGGCAACGAACACGGAGTCCGTCGACCTCGTCGGCGACGAGGCGGCGACGAACCTCGCGCGCGCCGCGCTGTTCGCGGCGCTCGTCGGGGCGTTCGCGTACGTCTCGTTCCCGAACCCGCTCTCGGCGGGGGTGCCGATCACACTCCAAGTCCTCGGCGTGTTCCTCGCGGGGATCATGCTCGGCCCGGTGTGGGGATCGCTCTCGATGGTCCTGTACCTCGCCGCCGGCGCGGTCGGCGCGCCGGTCTTCTCCGGCGGCACCGCGGGGCTCAGCTACCTGATCGCCAGTCCGACGCTCGGATTCCTCTGGTCGTACCCCTTCGCCGCGGCGGTGATCGGACTCGTCGCCCACCGCGGGACGAGCCTCTCGGACGTCGACGCGGTCCCGACGCCGGTGCTCGTGGGCGCGATGGTCGTCGGGACCGCGATCATCTACGGGTTCGGCACGGTCGGCTTCGCGGTGATACAGTACGACCCGTGGTACGCGTCGCTGTGGCAGGCGTTCGTCGTCTCTTCGCTCGCCTTCGTCCCGGTCGAGGCGGTCAAGATCGCCGCCGCCGTCGGCATCGTGAAGAACGACGCGATCGCGGCGGCCTGAGTCGACGTGATCGCCGTCAGCGACCTCACGCACGAGTTCGACGGGACGGTCGCGCTCGACTCGGTCTCGCTTTCCGTCGACGACGGCGAGTTCCTCCTCGTCGCGGGCCCGAACGGCTCGGGCAAGACGACGCTCGTCCGTCAGTTCAACGGCCTCCTCTCGCCCACGGACGGTGAGGTCCGCGTCAACGGCGTCCCGCCCGAGGAGGACCTCGTCGCGGCGCGGACGGCGGTCGGGATGGTGTTCCAGCGCCCGGAGGACAGCTTCGTCGCCGCGACGATCGCGGCCGACGTCGCGTTCGGCCCCGAGAACCTCGGGCTGTCCCACGACGAGATCGACCGCCGCGTGGCGACGGCCCTCGACGCGGTCAACCTCGCCGGGCGGGGCGACGAGCGGATCGACGCGCTCTCGGGCGGCGAGAAGGCCCGGGTCGCCGTCGCCGGCGCGCTCGCGATGGAGCCGGACCACCTCATCCTCGACGAGCCGTTCTCGGGGCTCGACGAACCCGCCCGTCGCTCGCTGCTGTCTCACCTCGCGTCGCTCTCGGCGGACGGAACGGGGATCGTCGTCGTCACTCACGACCTGCGCGGCCTGATCGACCGGTGCGACCGGGTGATCGCGCTCGCCGATGGGTCGATCGCGTTGGACGCTCCGCCCGAGGCGGCGCGCGCCGAACTCCCCGCCCTCAATGTCCACGTCCCGACGAGCGAGCCTCCCAACGACGAGCCTCACGCGCGATGATCGGTTACGTCCCCGGCTCGACGGTCGCGCACCGGCTCGACCCGCGGGCGAAACTCGCCGTCCAGGTCGCGTTCGCCGCCGCGGCGTTCGCGTACACGACCCCCCGCGGGCTCGCCGTCCTGTCCGTCCTCGCGCTCGCGGTCACCCGGCTCGCGTCGCTGTCGCTCGCGAGCGTCGCGCGCTCGTTCAGGGTCTTCTTCCCCTTCCTCGTCGCCGCGCCGCTCGTCGCGACGGTCCAAATCTCCCCGCCGGCGATCGACCCGGAAGCCGCCGTCTACCCGGCGCTGTCGAGCTACCGCGTGCTGCTCGTCGTCGCCGTCAGCGCGGCGTACGTCCGCACGACGACGGTGCGAGAGTCGCGCGCGGCGATCCAGCGGACAGTCCCGGGTCGCCCCGGCGTGTTCCTCGGCGTCGGCGTCTCGCTCGTCTTCCGGTTCCTCCCCCTCATCCGGCGGGAGATCACGGCGGTCAGGGAGGCGTCGGCGGCCCGACTCGGCACCGAACGCCCGCTCATCGACCGGATCGAGCGCGTCGCCGTCGCGGGCGCGACCCGGACGCTAAGGCGCGCGGACCGCCTCTCGACGGCGCTTTCGGCCCGCTGTTTCGCGTGGAACCCGACGCTGCCGCGGCTTTCCCTCACTCGGATGGACGTCCCGGCGCTGGCGCTCGCGGGGGCGCTACTGGCGGCGACGCTGTTTCGGGCCGTCTGACCCCCGTCGTTCGCGCGAGGTCCCACGGTCCGTCTCCGCGAAGGGAGTCCCCGTCCGTGTGAACGCCGGGCGACGATCCCCGCGTTGTGGCAAGTTTTAACCCGACCGTATCCGGGTGATCGATCATGATTCCCTTACAGGCGGCAACCCGCGAGACCTTCTGGACTATCGGTCCGGTGGGAAAGGCGGCGTTCTACTGGCTCGCCGCCGTCGCGGTCCTCGTCTTCTTGTACGGCGTCTACGCGCGGTTCGCCGCGTACGCGCGCGGGAGCGCGGACCCCCGCGATCGACTGTCGAACCTCCCCGGCCGAGTGGTCGGGGCGACGAAGACCGTCCTCGCGAACGAGAACCAGTTCGACGGGGACCTCTACACCGGCGTGATGCACACGTTCGTGCTGTGGGGGTTCCTCGTCCTGCTCGTCGCGACGACCATCCTCGGGATCGACATCGACATCTACCGCCCGCTCACGGGCGAATCCTTCTGGGTCGGCGACTTCTACCTCGCCTACCAGTTCGCCGTCGACGCGTTCGGCCTGCTGTTCGTCGTCGGCGTCGGCATGGCCGGGTTCCGTCGCTACCGGAGCCGCGAGGGCCGACTGTGGGGGAAACACACCTCGTTCGAGGACGACGCGTTCGTCTGGACCCTCTTCCTGCTCGGGGTCGGCGGCTTCGTCGTCGAGGGCGTGAGCATGGTCGGCCAGCCGCAGCGGGCGACCGAGACGGTGAGTTTCGTCGGGATGGCGCTCGCGACCGGGCTGGAGACGGCCGGACTCACGGCCGCGGGCGCGGAGGCTGCCTACGGCGTCATCTGGTGGAGCCACTCGCTGCTGGCGTTCGCGTTCGTCGCGTGGATCCCGTACGCGAAGCCGTTCCACATGATCTCGTCGTTCGCCAACGTCGTCGCCCGCGATGAGCAGGCGGGCGCGCGGCTCCCGAACGTCCCCGCTGACCTCGATCACACGAACGCGGAGTCGCTCGACGACTTCACGTGGAAAGAGCTGATGGACGGCGACGCCTGTACGAAGTGCGGGCGGTGTACCGACGCCTGTCCCGCGGACACGGTCGGGCGCAACCTCGACCCGCGGAACGTCATCCTCGACCTGAAGGCGTACCGCGAGTCGGTGAGCGACGACCCGGTTGCGGGGTCCGGCGGCGGGCCGGTGGCGACCGACGGCGGAACCGCTGCGGTCAGCGACGGCGGCGTGGCCAGCTCCGCCGCCGTCAACGACGGAGGAACGGTCCCCATCGTCGCCGACGAAGGGGGCGTCATCGACGCCGAGTCGATGGAGTCGTGTATGTCCTGTATGGCGTGTATGGACGCCTGCCCGGTCGACATCGAACACCTCACGTCGTTCACGAAGATGAACCGCCAGCTCGTCGATGAGGGGGCGGTCGACTCGAACCTCCAAGACGTGTTCCAAGACGTGATGCAGAAGGGGAACACCTTCGGCGAGTCGCAGTCGACGCGGGGCGACTGGGCGGACGACCTCGACGACGACGTCGACGTGCCGGACGCCCGCGAGACCGAGGTGGAGTACCTCTGGTACGTCGGCGACTACCCGAGCTTCGACGACCGGAACAAGAAAGTCGCCCGCGCGCTCGCCCGTCTCTTCGATGAGGCCGACGTCTCGTTCGGCATCCTCTTCGACGACGAGAAGACGGACGGCAACGACATCCGCCGGATCGGCGAGGAGTTCCTCTACCTCGAACTGGCGGGCCACCACGTCGAGACGTTCGCCGACTGCGAGTTCGAGAACATCGTCTGTACCGACCCGCACTCGTACAACACGATCAAAAACGAGTACCCCGAGGTCGACTTCGCGGAGTTCGCGGACGACCCGATGATGCCGTTCGACCGCGAGGAGCCGTGGAACCCGGCGGGAGAGGTCGACGTGTTCCACTGGACGCAGGTGGCCGAAGAGCTGGTCGAGGCGGGGCGGCTCGGCCTCGCCGGCGACGAACTCGACTACACCGTCACCTACCACGACCCCTGCCACCTCGGTCGGTACAATGACGAGTACGAGGCGCCCCGCGAACTAATCCGGGCGACCGGCGCCGACCTGTACGAGATGCCGCGCTCGCGCGACGACTCGTTCTGCTGTGGCGGGGGCGGCGGCGGGCTCTGGACGGAACACGAGGAAGAGGTCAAGCCGAGCGAGGAACGCCTCCGCGAGGCGGTCGAGGACACCGACGCGGGCGCCGACATCGAGAAGTTCGTCGTCGCCTGCCCGATGTGTACGACGATGTTCGAGGACGGACGGAAGACCGGGAACTTCGAGGACGACGTGGAGATCGTCGACGTTGCGGAGCTGCTGATCGAGGCGGTGGAGGCGGGCTCGTAGGGATCGGGAACCGCTCGGCGGCGGCCCCTACGCGCGTCCAGAGAGCGCGTCCGCGCCGTCGTCGGTGCGGCGCAACAGCGCGCGACCGGGGGCTCGGTCGCGCACCGGCGCGTCGCCGAGGTAGTCGACGAGCGCGTCTCGGAGCAGCGCGATATCCTCGTCGTCGAGCGCCGCGCCCCGCTCTATCGACTCGATCGGACGGCGGTACGCGACGTCCTCGTCGGTCGTATTCCGCGCGGCGTCGAGCAGCGCAGCGTGAGCCACCCACGCCTCCTCCCGGGAGGTAGTCGGCGCCGGCGGCCCGTCGGTGGTGGGAGGGGTCATTCGTCCGGGTTCTCCCGGCACGGGTACTTAAAACCACGTCTCGGTTCCCGACCGGACCCGACGCCGCGGCGCCGTCGACACTGATTTGATCCGCTGATTCGGTGCTATATAGTGTTATATAGAAAAAATTCCAAAACATAGCCGTACCGGGTAGTATGCTTCGCCCTGTACCGCTCATAGCATACTACTTAACCAGAACTCGCCCACTCATCGGTAATGGCTTCTAGCCACGACGCGGACACAGCGGGAATCACGCGGCGGAAATCGCTCGCGGCGATCGCCGGTGCCGGCGCGCTCGGACTCGCCGGCTGTACCCAGAGCGGGAACGGCGGCGACGGCGGCGACGAGCTCTCCGGCCCGATCAACATCGCCGGTTCGAGTACGGTGTTCCCGCTGATGAGCGCGGTCATGGAGGACTTCGCCGAGCAGCACCCGGGCGTCGACCCCGACATTAGCTCGACGGGCTCGGGCGGCGGCTTCTCGAATTTCTTCTGTACGGGCGACACCGATTTCAACAACGCGAGCCGGCCGATCCAGCCGGAAGAGGAGACGCTGTGTGAGGAGAACGGCGTCGAGTACATCGAGCTGATCGCGGCGACCGATGCGCTCACCGTCGTCGTCAACCCCGACGCCGACTGGATCGACTCGCTCACGACCGAAGAGCTCGCCCAGATCTGGAAGTCCGACCCCGCCCAGACGTGGGACGAGGTCCGCGACGAGTTCCCGAACGAGGAGATCGAGCGGTTCGGCGCCGCCGACACCTCCGGCACGTACGACTACTTCATCGAGGCGATCCTCGAAGAGGAGGGCCACACCAGCGACTATCAGGCCACGGAGCAGGACAACACCATCGCGCAGGGCGTCTCGGGCAGCGAGTTCGCCATCGGCTACTTCGGGTTCGCGTACTACTTCCAGAACCCCGATCAGCTCAAGGCCCTCGGCATCGACGACGGCGACGGCCCGGTCAAGCCGAGCCTCGAAACCGCCTCCTCGGGCGAGTACACGCCGCTCTCCCGGCCGCTGTTCACCTACCCCTCGATCTCCTCGCTGGGCGAGGAGCACATCGCGGAGTTCGCCCGCTACTTCGTCGAGCAGACGACGAACGAGGACCTCGTTGCGGGCGACGTCGGCTACGTGCCCGCCACCGAGGAGACGCAGGAAGAACAGATGCAGAAGCTCGAAGACGCGATCGAGCGGGCGCAGGGCTGAACCGGCGCGATGAACCGGTGTATTGATTTACGACAGCGTTCGATACCTCACCGTTCGTGACAGACAGCACAGAGAGTCCCGACCTGTCGCGGCGGGGCGGGCTCACACGACTGAAGGAGGGAACCTACGGCGGCCTGTTCGCGGCGTGCGCCGCGATCACCCTGCTCACCACGGTCGCGATATTCGTCACGCTCCTGTCGGACGCGCTGGTGTTCTTCCGCTCGGTCCCGATAGCCGAGTTCCTCACCGGCATCAACTGGAGCCCGAACCCGGCCGGCGGCGGGCAGGCGTTCGGCATCATACCGCTGTTGATCGGCACCCTCACGGTGACGATCACGGCGGCGTTCATCTCGATCCCGATCGGGACGCTCACCGCCATCTACCTCAGCGAGTACGCGACGCCGAACGCCCGGTCGATCCTGAAACCCTTACTGGAGATCCTCGCGGGCATCCCGACGGTCGTGTACGGGTACTTCGCGCTCGTGTACGTCACGCCGGCGCTGAAGGCGACGCTGTTCCCCGAGATGAGCACGTTCAACGCGCTCGCGGCGTCGATCATGGTCGGGATCATGACGATCCCGATGGTGTCGTCGATCTCAGAGGACGCCATGAGCGCCGTGCCCGACGAACTGCGACAGGCCGGCTACGGGCTCGGCGCGACCAAGTTCGAGGTGTCGACGGGCATCGTCGTCCCGGCGTCGATCTCCGGGATCGCCTCCTCGTACATCCTCGCCGTCTCCCGCGCCATCGGCGAGACGATGATCGTCGTCGTCGCGATGGGCGCGCAGGCGCGGATGCCCGAGATCCAAGAGGCCCTCTTCGGTATCCCGTTCGTCAACCCCGCCGACGTCCTCCTCCAGTCGGGGATGACCATCACCGTCGCGATGGTCCAGATCACCGGCGGTGACCTCACCGGCGGGACGCTCCCGTATAACTCCATGTTCGCGCTCGGCCTCGCGCTGTTCGCGGTCACGCTCGTTATGAACGTAATCAGCGACATCATCGCGCAACGCTACCGGGAGGAGTACTGATGGCGACCGACAACGCCAACGCGGACGGCTTCGGCGAGGTCAGCCGCGTCCGGGGGATCGTCTTCGAGTACCTCTCCTTGGGCGCGAGCGTGTTCGGCCTCGTCGCGCTCGGCGTCCTGCTCGTGTACGTCGCCATCGACGCCTTCGACCTCGCGAACGCCAGCCCCGAGTGGCTGCTCACGTACTTCCTCACGCTCGTCGTGCCCTTCCTCGCGTTCTGTCTGTACAGCGCGGACGACGCCGCGGTGACCCGGCGCGCGCTCGGCGCGCTCGGCGGCGGCCTCGTCGCCGTCGCCGCGCTGTTCACCGCGATCGAGGCGCTCGTCGTCCCGATCCCGCGACTCAACTGGCAGCTCGCGTACCTCTTCGTCGTCGCGGCCCCGGTCACCGCGTACCTCGCGTACGTCGGCAGCGGCGGCCGCGTCGGGGCGGTCGGCTTCGGCCTCCTCGGTCGGCTCGTCGGCGGGGTCGCCGTCGGGCTCGCCGCCGGCACGCTGTTCCTCGTGTTCGACCCGCTGCTGTGGTTCCTCGCGTACACGCTCGGCGTCCTCCCGGCCGTCGGGCTGTACGCGCTCGGTCGGCTTCGCTCGTCGCCGCGGGCACAGACCGCGACGGTGCCGGTCGGTCTCGTCGGCTTGGTCGCCGCTGCCTTCCTCCGCGAGGTCGTCGCGACGTACCCGTCGGACCTCCTCATCTACCTCTGGACGATCGCGATCCCGGTCGCGGCCGCCGGGGCGCTCCTCGTCGGCGATCGCCGGGGCCGCACCGCCGCGGTCGCGGTCGGCGGCGCTCCGCTCGTCGTCGCGACCGCCGGGGGATTCCTGGCGTCGAGCGCCGGACTCCCTGCCCCCACGGTCCTCCTCGTGCTCGTCCTGACCGGCGTGCCGACCGCGGTGTACGTCTCCCGCGTCGTCGACGCCGGCGAGGGGCTCGCCGGGCTCGGGCTCCCGTTCCTCCTCGCCGGGGGCGTGATCGCCGGCGCGCTGGTCGTCCAGACCTTCGGGTTCCCGACCCCCGAGCCGTGGCTCGACGGGTCGTTCCTCACGGCGGCACCCTCTCGGACGCCGACGGACGCGGGCCTCTACCCGGCCATCGTCGGGTCCGTCATCATCATCGCGCTGGTCGCCGTGCTGTCGTTCGCGCTCGGCGTCGGCACGTCGGTCTTCTTGGAGGAGTACACGCCGGGGACCGGCCCGCTCGGCACGCTGACGCGGATCCTTCAGGTCAACGTCGCGAACCTCGCGGCGGTGCCGTCGGTCGTCTACGGGCTCCTCGGGCTGGGGCTGTTCGCGAACCTCCTCGGGCTCGGCATCGGGACGGCGGTGACCGCGGCGCTGACGCTGTCGCTGCTCATCCTCCCGATCACGATCATCTCCGCGCAGGAGGCGATCCGGTCCGTGCCGGACGACCTCCGGCGCGGCTCCGACGCCATGGGCGCGACGCGCTGGCAGACGACGAAGAACGTGGTCCTGCCCGAGGCGATGCCGGGGATCCTCACCGGAACGATCCTCGCGCTCGGCCGCGCCATCGGCGAGACCGCGCCGCTAATCATGATCGGCGCGGCGACGACGGTGTTCAGGGCGCCTGACAGCCTGTTCAGCCGGTTCAGCGCCATGCCGATGCAGATCTACACGTGGGCCGGCTTCCCGCAGGCCGACTTCCGGTACGGCGTCGTCGCCGCAGGCGTTATCACGCTGCTGATCATCCTCGTCGGCATGAACGGAACGGCCATCCTGCTGCGGAACCGCGCGGAACGGGGGAGCTAACATGAGCAACACCACATCAGACGACTCGCTGATCACGACGGAGGTACAGGCGGACTCGAACGACGACCGCGCGGCGCCCGCCGCCGGCACCGCGGTGGCGGCCCGCGACCTCGACGTCTTCTACGGCGACGAACAGGCGATCGACGACGTGACGATGGAGATCCCGGAGAAGCGCGTCACCGCGCTCATCGGCCCCTCGGGCTGCGGGAAGTCGACGTTCCTCCGGTGTATCAACCGGATGAACGACATGATCGAGATCTGCCGCGTCGAGGGCGACGTGGAGTTCGGCGGCAAGAACGTGTACGACGGCGACGTCGACCCCGTCGCCTTACGCCGGAAGATCGGGATGGTGTTCCAGAAGCCGAATCCGTTCCCGAAGTCGATCCGCGACAATGTCGCGTACGGGCTGAAGATCCAGGGGTTCGACGGCGACGTCGACGCGCGCGTCGAGGAGTCGCTGAAGGGGGCGGCGCTGTGGGACGAGGTGAAAGACCAACTCGACTCCTCGGGGCTCGAACTCTCCGGCGGGCAACAGCAACGGCTCTGTATCGCCCGCGCCATCGCGCCCGACCCGGAGGTCATTCTGATGGACGAGCCGACCTCGGCGCTCGACCCCGTCGCGGCCTCGAAGATCGAGGACCTCATCGACGACCTCGCGGAGGAGTACACCGTCATCATCGTCACGCACAACATGCAGCAGGCGGCCCGGATCTCCGACCGCACCGCGGTCTTCCTCACGGGCGGCGAGCTGGTCGAGTACGACGACACCGCGAAAATATTCGAGGACCCCGAGGAACAGCGCGTCGAGGACTACATCACGGGGAAGTTCGGATAGATGCCCCGCGAGAACTACCAGGCTCGGCTCGACGAGCTCGGAGCCGACGTGGTCGCGATGGGCGAGACCGTCTGCGACCGGCTCGACGACGCGATCGAGGCGGCGGTCTCCGGCGACGAGGAACTCGCCCGGTCGGTGATCGAGACCGACCACGAGGTCAACGAGACGTACCTCGCGCTGGAAGACGAGTGTACGGAGCTGTTGGCGCTCCAGCAGCCGGTGGCCGGCGACCTCCGGCTCGTCACCGCCTCCTTCAAGATCATCACCGACCTCGAACGCGTCGCCGACCTCGCGACGAACGTCGCGGCGTACGGCGGTCCCGAGGGCGGCGTCCACGACGCCGTCGACGTGCGCGCCCTCGGCGACGGCGCCCGCGAGATGGTCGCGGACGCGGTCGCCGCCTACGCGGCGCGCGACCCCGACGCCTGCCGCCAGATCGCCGCCAGCGACGACGCCTTCGACGACCGCTGTCGGGAGGCGAGCGAGGCGGTCGTCCGCGAGCTGCTGGAGGCCGACCGCGCCCGCAACGCCGCGCGCGACGGTCCGGAACCGACCGACGGCGAGGCGCTCGAAGCCTCCCTCGACGAGGTGTCGCAGGCGCTGCTCGCGGTGCGCGACCTCGAACGGATCGCGGACCACGCGGTCAACGTCGCGGCGCGGACGCTGTACATGATCGAGAACGACGACGAGCTGATCTACTGAGGGCGAGCGCTCCGCGGCGAGCGGTGGGGCGCGGTTCCGACTGCTGCCCCGGCCCGGTGCGGTTCCGACTGCTGCCCCGGCCCGGTGCGGTTCCGACTGCTGCCCCGGCCCGGTGCGGTTCCGACTGCTGCCCCGGCCCAGCCGCTTCCGGAATCACTAATCCGCTCCGTGCGCACCGAACGCACGGTGACGGTACTCTACGAGCTCATCGGCGACCAGCATCTCGCCGTCTGGATCGCGCTCGGCCTGCTCGGCTTCTTGCTGACTTGGAAGGGGGCGAACGTCATCGAGTCGACCACGTCGAAGATCAGCGACCACTTCGGCGTCTCGCAGGCGATTCAGGGCGGGCTCATCGTCGCGGCCGCGACGTCGTTCCCGGAGCTCGCGATCATCGTCATCTCGGTGCTCGTCCTCGGCGACTTCGGCGTCGGCGCCGGCGCGCTCATCGGGACGGCGGTGTTCAATATCTTGGTCATCCCGGCTGCCGTCTCCATCACGAGCGGCGACACGACGACGACACAGGGGATCGTCTACCGCGACGCCATCTTCTACATGGTCGCCGTCCTCGCGCTGTTCGGCGTGATCGCGCTCGGCGTCCTCGGCACCGACGGGCGGGAGCTCGCGCGGATCTCCCCGCAGATGGGCGTCGGCCTGCTGGTGCTGTACGGCGTGTACGTCGTCCTCCTCGCCGGCGGCAAGAGCGGCGCGTCGGACATGAAGCGGACCGAATCGGCGAACCTCCCGAAGCAGGTCGGGCTGTTCGCGGCCGGGATGGTCGTCGTGCTCGTCGGCGTCGAGTCGATGGTCACCATGACGGTACAGCTCTCCGAGGCGCTCGACGCGCCGTCGTTCCTCGTCTCCGTGACCGTGCTGTCGGCGATGAGCTCCTTCCCGGACCTGCTCGTCGGCGTGAAGATGGGCAAGGCCGGCGACAAGCGGGCGGCGGTCGCGAACGTCTTCGGGACGAACACGTTCAACCTCGTCGCGGCGCTGCCGATCGGCGTCATCCTCGCCGGCGGCGTCTCGATCGGCTTCCTCACCTCCGTGCCGCTCCTGCTGTTCCTGTTTTACACCACCCTCGTCGTGGTGGTGATGGCCGCGACGGACTTCGAGATCACCACCGAGGAGGGGTACGTCTTCCTCGCGATGTACGTCGCCTTCCTCGGGTGGATGACGGCGGAGGCGTTCGGAATCACGACGTTCCTGACCGAGTCGACGCTCCGGACGATCGTCGGGTGAGCGGGTCGTATGGCGCCCTCGGCCGCGATCGCGTCTGGGGCGCTCGGCTACTCCGTCCGAACCCGGATCTCGATCCCGTCGGCGTCGGTGACGGCGATCCCGTCGTCGCGCTCCGCGACGGCGAACTCCGCGTCGCCCTCGGTTGCGACCGCGCCAAGGCGGGCCCGTATCGTCTCCAGCGCGGCCGCGTCCGGGACGACCACCTCGAACCACGCGATCCCGCGTCCCGCGGCGGGGGTCGTCCGTCCCCGCCACGTGTTCGCGCCGAGGTGGTGGTGGTAGCCGCCGGCCGCGACGAACCTGACGTCCGGACCGCTCATCCCGGTCTCGAAGCCGAGACCGTCGACGTACACCGCCTCGAACGCCGACAGCGAGGTCACTTCGAGGTGGACGTGGCCCACGTCGGTGTCGGCGGGGGCGCGGTCGACGAGGGCCTCGGAGCCCGCTCCGCCATCGCCGCTCCCGTCGGTCGCGGCCGCGGCGACCCCTTCGACGTCGAGCGGGTCGGTCGCCATCCGCACCGTTCCGTCCTCGGCGCGGGGCCACTCCTCGCGGGGCCGGTCGCGGTAGATCTCCACGCCGTTCCCCTCGGGGTCGTCGAGGTATAACGCCTCGCTGACGAGGTGGTCGGAGGCGCCGTCGAGCCGCCACCGCTCCCCGACGCGCCCGAGCGCCTCGCCGAGCGCGGCCCGCGAGCGGACCCGGAACGCGGTGTGGAAGAGCCCGGCGTCGGTCCGGCTCCGGGCCGGGCGGTCGGCGTCGCGTTCCAAGACGAGCAGGGGCGTCCCTCCGGCTCCGAGCGTCGCGCGCTCGGCGTCGCGGTCGAGGACGGCGAGGCCGACCACGTCCCGGTAGAACGCGGTCGTCTCGTCGAGGTCGGCGACCCGGAGCGCGGCGCGGCCGATCCGCGTTTCGGCGGGGAGTCGGTCGTCGCGGCCGCTCGCGGCGGCGCCGGAGTCGCGGTCGTCGGTGTCGGTCATCGTGCGAACTACGGTCGCCCGCGCGTTCAACGCGTCGGTGGCGGAGCCGGGTCGGGCGGGCTTGCGCCCGCTCCGAACCTTCCCAATCTTCCGTTAGAATCAAACCCGCACGCGACACAGCGTAGTGTATGAGCGCCGAACAGCAGGAGCGGGCCGTCCGGTGTCTGGTCGCGAAGGTCGGGCTCGACGGCCACGACCGGGGCGCACACGTGATCGCGCGGGCGTTCCGCGACGCCGGCTTCGAGGTCGTCTACTCCGGGCTCCACAGGGCGCCGGACGACATCGTTCAGGCGGCGGTTCAGGAGGACGTCGATGTCCTCGGCATCTCGATCCTCTCGGGCGCGCACAACACCCTCGTCCCGAAGGTGATCGAGGGGCTCAAGGAGTACGACGCGTTCGACGACACGCTGATCCTCGTCGGCGGGATCATCCCGGACGAGGACGAGGCCGACCTGAAGGAACTGGGCGTCGCCGAGGTGTTCGGCCCCGGGACGCCGATGGAGGAGACGATCGAGTTCATCCGGAACAACGTCCCGGAGCGCGCGTAGATGGCCGGGTCGGACGCACCCGCGTTCGCGGACGCGCCGACGCTCTCGGACGCCGACGCGGCGCTCGTCGAGGACCTCCTCTCGGGGAGCCACCGCGCGCTCGCCCGCGTCATCACCAAGATCGAGAACCGGACGCCGGGGTACCGCGCGATCGTCTCCGCGCTCCACGAGCACACCGGCGGCGCGGACGTGATCGGGGTCACCGGCTCGCCGGGCGCCGGGAAGTCGACGCTCGTCGACAAGCTCGCCGCCACCTACCGCGACCGCGGCGACACGGTCGGCGTGATCGCGGTCGACCCCTCCTCGCCGTACACCGGCGGGGCCGTCCTCGGCGACCGGATCCGGATGGGGTCGAACGTCGGCGACATGGACGTGTTCTTCCGCTCGATGAGCGCGCGCGGCCAGCTCGGTGGCCTCTCGACCGCGACCGCGGACGCCGTGAAGGCGCTCGACGCCTTCGGGAAAGACGTCGTCGTGCTGGAGACCGTCGGCGCGGGGCAGAACGAGGTCGACGTGGTCCGCACCGCCGACACGGTCGCCGTGCTGGTCCAGCCCGGCTCCGGCGACGACGTGCAGACGCTGAAGGCCGGAATACTCGAGATCGGCGACGTCTTCGTCGTCAACAAGGCGGACATGGACGGCGCACAGCGGACCGTCGCCGAGCTGGAGGAGATGGTCCACCGCCGCGAGGGCGGGACCACGGGCCGCGGCGCCGGCCACCACGGCGCGGCCTCGATGGCCTCGACCGGCGCGGGCGGCTCCGCGGCGGGCCACGGCGACGGCCACCACGGCGGCGATCACGCAGACGGCTCCGGACACGGCGAGTCCGACGGGCACGCGGACGACTCCGACGAGTCGTGGACGCCCGAGGTCCTCGAGACCGTCGCGAACAGCGGCGAGGGGGTGGAGGCGCTGATCGAGACGTTCGACGCGCACGCGGCGTATTTGCGCGAATCCGGCGAGATCGAGACGACCGAGCGCCGCCGGTACGCCGAAGAGATCCGCACGCTCGTGCGCGCCGACGTGGGGGCGCTCGCGACCGCCGAGATCGAGCGCCGGGGCGGGATCGACCGCCTCGCGGAGCGGGTCCGCGACCGCGAGACCGACCCGTACGCGGTCGCGGAGGCGATCGTCGGCCCGATCGCCGACTGCGTCGACGAGGTCGCGGACGGCGACCGCGACGAGTGACGATCGCTCCCGCGCGCTTCGCCGACCTCCGGTCGCGTCCCACGGGTATAAGTCGCCAGCGAACCAACAGGTTTCCATGAAGCTCAGGAACCTCCTCGGCGGCGCCGCCCTCGGCGTCGGCGCGCTCGCAGCCATCAACACCGGCCTCCGGTACGAGGGCGAACTGGAGTCCCCGCTCGACGGCGACGACCGCACCTTCCGCTGGCGCGGGATGGACGTCGCCTACACCGAGGCGGGCGACCCGGACGACCCCGACCTCCTCTTACTCCACGGGATCAACGCCGCCGGGTCCTCCGGCGAGTGGCGCGCGGTGTTCGACGAGTTGGCCGACGAGTACCACGTCGTCGCGCCCGACTTCCCGGGGTACGGCCGCTCCAACCGGCCGCCGCTCCGGTACTCCGCCGCGCTGTACGAGGACTTCGTCCACGACTTCCTCGCCGAGTTCGACGAGCCGGCCGTCGTCGCCTCTTCGCTGTCGGCCGCGTATGCGGTCGCCGCAGTCGACGACGGCGACGCGGAGGGGGGCGTTACGCTGCGCGGGTTCGTCGCGGTCTGCCCGACGGCGACCGCGGGGCCGAGCCCGGCCAAGGCGTGGCTCCGGGAGCTGCTCCGCGCCCCGCTCGTCGGGGGAGCGCTGTTCAACGTCATCACGGCGAAGCCGTCGATCCGGCACTTCAACGCCGACCACGGCTACGACGACCCCGCGAACCCGAGCGCCGAGTGGACCGACTACGAGTGGCGCACGACCCACGTCGAGAACGCGCGGTTCGCGCCCGCCTCGTTCGTCTCCGGGAGCCTGAACAGCGATATCGACCTCGCCGGCGCGCTCGCGGACCTGGACGTTCCGCCGACGATCGTCTGGGGTCGGGAGGCGACGGTGAGTCCCCTCACCGAGGGGCGCGACCTCGCCGACGCCGCCGACGCGCGGCTCGTCGTCTTCGACCGCGCGCGGCTGCTCCCCCACGTCGAACACCCCGAGCGGTTCGTCGAGACGGTCGAGGAGGCGCTCGTCGCGGGCGCGACGGCGTAGCGGTCGGCTCTCCCGGCGATTCTCAGCCCTGAGCATCGGACGGTCACGGATAACTACGGCACCTACCGAGTGTTTCCCCTGACGGACACGTTTCGCCTCCTGTGCGTCGACGACGAACCGGGACTGGCCCGGCTCGTGGCGACGCACCTCGAACGAGACGACGACCTCGACTGCGAGACCGCGGTCGAGACGGACCCCCGCGAGGCGCTCCGCCGCGTGGAGCGGGAGTCCTTCGACTGCGTCGTCAGCGACTACGACATGCCCGGCCTGACGGGCGTCGAACTGCTCTTGGCGGCCCGGGAGGTCGAACCGGAGCTCCCGTTCCTGCTCTTCTCCGCGACCGGGTCCGACGAGATAGCGGCCGAGATGGTCCGCGCGGGCGTCAGCGACTACGTTTCGAAGCACGGCGGGGCGGACGGCTACACCGTGCTGCTCCGTCGCGTCAAGCGCGCCGAAGCGGGCGAGGGCGCGTGCTTCGACGCCGGCTTCGAGGACGGTCGCCCCCGAGACGTCACCCTCGACGGCGTCTGTACCGTGGGGCCGGACGGCACCTTCGAGTTCGTCGGTGAGGAGTACGGCGAGCTGTACGGGTACGACCCCGAGGAGCTCGAAGGAGAGCCGTGGCAGCGGCTCCACCCCGACGACGAGGTCGAACACATCCGCACCCACATCATCCCGGCCGTGACCGACGGCGAGCGGTGGAGCGGAACGAGTACGGGGCTCCGGGCGGACGGGAGTCGGTTCGCCGAGTCGAAGATGGTGAGTACCACTGCGGACGACCGGCTGGTCATCTCGGTCTCGCCGCTCGACGCCGTCGGACGCGCCGCCGACGACTGAGCCGGGCCAATCCCGACTCGGGGCGGATCCTCACTTCCTCACTTGTCGTGGTGACCCCTCACCCGTCGCGGCGGAGGTACAACGTCTTCTCGCAGGCGGCGTGGACCGCCCCGTCCTCGTCGACGAGCGAGACGAGGTACTCCCGGTCGGTCGACTCGCCCGGGTCGAGTTCCTCGCGGATCGCCTCGGTCTCGGACGCCGGTAGCTCGAACTCCGCGTACAGCGTGTCGCGGCCGGGCTCGATGAACTCCAGCGCGGCCGACTTGTCCCACACGGTGAACCCGTCGCCGAGGACGCGACGGAGCATCGTCATGTACACCGGGTCGATCGCGCCGTAGATGCTCCCGCCGAAGATGGTGCCGACCGCGTTGCGGGTGCGCCAGTTCAGCGGGACGCGGATCCGGACGTAGCGCCAGCCGGCGGCGATGTGGTCGACCCGGGCTCCGGTGCCCCGGTACGCGGGCAGGAGGTTGAACCCGTGCCGCCAGAGCCGCGTCCGGCGGCTCTCCGCCGGCGGGTCCTCGCGCAGGGGTCGCGGGTCGGGGTCGCGGTCGACCCCGGTCGGGGAATCGCTCACGCCGATCCGCGGTGGGCCGGCGACAAACCGGTGTCGGAACCGGCGACAACCCGTCCGGGGTTTCACGTCGAACGCTCCTCCACGCGACTTACAGTAGTTTGAGGAGAAAGCCCACGACTTCAGTCGTGGGATGAATCCGACAGTGACGGAAACAGGTATGTCGGTACGTTTCGTGGATTGTGCTACCGAGTCCGAGGTAAGGATACGCACGTCACCGTGGCGGTAAATGAAGCCCGCTATCTCGGTCGGAGGCCGTACTGGCACGGCCCACAACCCCACCGTCTCAGACGAGTGGGGAACCTCTCCGTCGTGGGCACGGTCTGTGGCCGTGGAACCCCACGACGTCACTCGTGGG
>NZ_AOJK01000042.1 GCF_000336875.1 Halorubrum californiense DSM 19288
CCCTGTCCGACGAGCACCGCCGCGATCCCCATCGGGACGCCGGTCCAGACCGCGGTCGCCTTCAGCCCCCAGTCGTCCAAGCGCGATTCGACCACGGTCGAGTACCGGTACTGCGCGTGTTCGCCGTCCTCGGTCCCGGCGACGTCGACGCGGAAGGACTTCCACTCCTCGGCCGGGCCGGGCTTCGGCTGCCGGTCGAGATGCCAGTCGAGGAACTCGCGCGGCGAGGTCTCGACGCCCTTGTACTCGACGGGCTCCTCGCTGGTGAGGTTCAGCCCGATGAGCACGTCGCAGATGTTGACGAGGTCCGGCGAGAACGCGACTCGGAAGTCGACGTCCTCGACACCGGGGAACGTGGTCGGCATCGTCGCCAGCTCCGAGTGGATGCTGTGGAACCCCTCGACCTCGCCGACCGGCGACGGCATCGTGTACGTCTCGCGGCCGGAGAGCGGATCGAGCGTCCGGTACTCACCGTCCTCGTAGACGACGGGGTCCATCGTCAGCTCGTCGAGGATCGTCTTCGCGGAGTAGGCGAACCCCTCGCCGCCGCCGCGCGCGCCGGTGCGGATGTGGATGGATTCGACTTCGTCGAGGTGGCTCGCGCCCATCGCGGTCGCGACGTTCGTCAGCCCCGGACTCGCGCCCATTCCGAGGACGGCGGTCAGCCCGGCGTCGGCGAACTCCTCGTCGTACTCCAGTTGGTCCTGGGTCTTGTGGTAGAGCCCGCCGAGGTCAAGGTAGTGACAGTCGGCGTCGAGACACGCCTCCATCACCGCGACGTTGAACGCGTACGGGAGCGCGTTGGCGACCACGTCGGCGTCGGCGATCGTCTCGACGACGCCCTCGTGATCGGTCACGTCGACGTGCGCCGTCTCCACGTCGCCCGGGAGTTCGGCAGCGAACTTGTCGGCGGAGTCGATATCCGCGTCCGCGATGAGGAGGTCGTCGACCGCCTCGTTCTCCGCGAGTTCCCACGATGTCGCCCTGCCCATCGCGCCACAACCGCCCAGCGCGACGACTCTCATTCGGTGCCTCCGTAGTTCATCATCACAGATTTCACTTGTGTCATAGCTTCTAAGTGCCACTTGCTGCCGTACCGCCCGCCGGAACCACTCTCGCCGTAGCCGCCGAACGGGAGCAGTCGTTCCCAGTAGTTGTTCGTCTCGTTGATGAACACGCCACCCGTCTTAATGCGGTTCGCGGCGTCGTGAGCGCGTTCCAGCGAATCGGTGAACACCGCCGCCTGTAGCCCGTACGGCGAACGGTTCGCTATCTCGATCGCCTCTTCGTACGAGGACGCGGTGAGGACCGGCGTCACCGGGCCGAACGTCTCCTCGGTGGCGACGTTCATCTCCTCGGTCACGTCCTCGAGTACAGCCGGGGTAAAGAACAGCCCGTCCGTCTCGCCCCCGGTCCTGACCGTCGCCCCGCGCTCTACGGCGTCGTCGAAGTGCGCACGCGCCTTCGACTGGATCCGCTCGGAGATCATCGGTCCGACGTCGACTCCGTCCTCGAAGGGGTCTCCGAGCACGAGGTCCTCTGTCCGCTCCACGATGGCGTCGACGAGCTCGTCGTGGACGCCCTCAGTCGCGATGACGCGCTCCGTCGCGCAGCAGACCTGTCCCGCGTTCCAGTTGCTGCCCGAGACGATGCTGTCGGCCGCGTGCTCCACGTCTGCGTCGTCGAGGACGACGATCGGGTCCTTCCCGCCGAGCTCCAGCAGGCACTGGGCGTTGCGCTCGGCCGCCGTCTTCGCTATCTCCTGTCCGACCGCACTGCTGCCGGTGAACGCGATCAGGCGGATGTCGTCGTTGGCGACGAGCGAAGCGCCGGTCTCGCCGTCACCGGTGACGAGGTTGAACGCGCCGTCAGGGAGACTGGACTGCGCGAACGCCTCCGCGATGTGGTACGCCGTCAGCGGCGTCTCCTCCGCCGGCTTGAACACGACCGGGTTGGCCGTCGCGATGGCGGAGTAAATGCTCCCACCCGGAATCTCCAGCGGGAAGTTCCACGGGGAGATAACCGCACACGGCCCGTACGGTTCGCGCTGCGTGTACGCGAACCTGTCACGCCACTCAGAGGGGACGACGTCGCCGAACAGCCGGATGGCGTCGTGCGCGTAGTCCTCACTGGACTCGATGACGTACTCGGTCTCCTCGTAGGACTCGTGGAGGGGCTTCCCCTCCTCTTCGGTGATCCCCTCCGCGATCTCGTCTTCGTGCTCCTCGAAGTAGTCCGTCACCTCGTCGAGTACCTCCGCGCGCTCGAAGGCGGTCATTTCCTCGAGTTCCGTCTGGGCCCGACGGGCGGCGTCGACCGCGGACGCCACGTCCCGCCCGTTTGCTTGCGGGACCGTGTCGACGATCTCCCCCGAGACGGGAGAAACGACGTCGATCTCGGCCGACGACTGGGAGGCGACCCACTCTCCATCGATGTACAGTTGGCGCATGTATCGTGTCCTGGGTGGCCATACAACAACCCCCATGAAAAATCTTTCTCGATAACCGCCATAAAGCCGAAGTATATTCGGCTACATCCGAGCTAAGGAGGAATACCAACGGGAAATCGGTTCTCACCGGGTGTAATCAGCCGCTTTCGACAGGGTCAGTACGGCGGATCGTCGAGCGCGACGTTGACTGACTTCGATCGGGTGTGCTCTTCGAGCGCCTGCTGGGCGCACTCCCGGCCGAATCCAGACTGCTTGAACCCGCCGAAGGGCGTCCCCGGGACCGTCCCGAAGTACTGGTTGACCCAGACGCTTCCCGCCTCCACGTCCGCGGCCGCGCGATGGGCCACAGACGGGTTCTCGGTCGCGATCCCCGCGGTGAGTCCGTAGTCGACGTCGTTCGCGATCTCGATCGCCTCCTCGTAGTCCGAGAACGTCATGAGGAACTGAACCGGTCCGAACACCTCCTCCTGACCGATTCGCATACCCGGCTCGACGTCGTCGAAGACGGTCGGCTGGTAGAAGGCGCCGTCGGCGTACTCGTCGCTGTCCGGGGCCTCGCCGCCGCGGAGAACGCTCGCCCCCTCCTCGCGGCCCACGTCCACGTAGTCGTCGACGCTCTGTCGGTGGCCCTCGTAGGCCAACGGTCCCATCGTCGTTCCTTCTTCGAGGGGGTCGCCGGGTTCCCAACCGGAGAGCTCCTCCAGATACGCGTCGACGAACTCGTCTTTCACGTCCTCGTGGACGAGGATCCGCGTCGCCGAGTCGCAGGACTGCCCGGCGTTGTACATCCCGCCGGTCGCGGCGTTCGCGGCCGCCTCGTCGATGTCGGCGTCGGGGAAAACGATGAAGGGGTTCTTACCCCCGAGCTCGAGCGTAACGGGCGTCACGGAGTCCGCCGCGGTCCGCATGATCGACTGCCCGACCGGGACTGACCCCGTGAACGACACCTTTCCCACATCGGGATGGTCGATGATCGGTTCGCCCACGTCGCTTCCGGAGCCCGGAACGACGTTCAACACGCCTTCGGGCAGGACGTTGTCCGCCAGCTGCGCAGCGCGGATCACGGACAGCGGCGCCGGACTCGGCGGTTTGACGACCGTCGTGTTACCGGCCGCGAGCGCCGCCCCGACTTTCCACCCCATCAGGAGAATCGGGTAGTTCCACGGGAGGATCTGTCCCGTCACGCCGTACGGCTCTTGGCGGACATACGCGTGGGAATCCGCCCCCGTAGGAACGTATTCGCCCTCTTGGGCGACCGAGACGTTCGCGTAGTACTCGAAGAAGTCGAGACCGTTCTCGATGTCCGCCTTCGCGTACGCGAGTGGTTTCCCAACCTCCAACGTCTGTAGCAGCGCGAGCTCGTCGACGTTGTCCCGCAGTTCGTCGATCCACGTCCGGATCAGCTCGGCCCGGTCACCCGCGTCCATCGCTCCCCAGCCGTCCTCGTACGCCGCGTCGGCCGCCGCGACGGCGTCCTCGACGTCCGCGCTGCCGCACTGCGCGACCGTCGTGATCGGCTCGTCGATCGAGGGATCCGTCGGTTCGAACGTCTCTCCGTCGCTCGCCGGTCGGATCTCCCCGTCGATGTACGCGCCGAAATCAAGGGTCGCGATCTCTTCGTGCGCCTGTTCGTGTCGGTCCCGAATCCTGCCTGTGAAGTTCATGATTGTGCTTCGGTTGTCGTTCGTATCGTCCCGGTCCGTTCGCCGGAGTCGTCTCGCCGGACATTCGTGCGGTCGTCCGTCGGCGCGAACGCGGGATCGGTGTCTCTCGGACTCTCGTCTACTCGGTGAGTACCACGCTGTTCTCCGCCGCCCAGCCAATCTGAACCGTCTCTCCCATCTGGAGGTACGACCCCTGGTCCCGTATCTGCATGTCGACGGTGAACCGTTCGCCGTCGTCCAGTTCAACGACGAACTTGCCGAGGTTCCCCTTGTAGATCTCGTCGATGATCGTCGCCCGGAAGCTGTTGTCGAGCCCGGCGGCCTCATCGCCGATCCGGATCTTCTCGGGTCGGACCGCGAACCCGGCCGTTGCCCGGGCCTCCGGGTTCGCCGGAACGAGATACGTGCGGCCGTTCCGCGTGATAGTCGCTCCCTCGTCGGTCTCCGAGTAGTCGCCGCGGACAAGATTCGTTTCGCCGATGAAGTCCGCGACGAACTCCGTCGCAGGCTCCTCGTAGATCTCGGTGGCAGTGCCGAGCTGCTCGACGTGTCCGTCGTTCAACACCGCGATCTGGTCACTCATGGTGAGCGCCTCCTCCTGATCGTGTGTGACGTAGATGAACGTTGTGTTCAGCTCTTCCTGCAGGTTCTTCAGTTCGACCTGCATGTTCTGTCGGAGCTTTAGATCGAGCGCCCCGAGTGGCTCGTCGAGCAGGAGCACGGCCGGCTCCGTGATCAGCGCCCGCGCCAGCGCGATGCGCTGCTGTTGGCCGCCGGAGAGCTCGCTGATCTGCCGGTCCTTGGTCCCGGGCAGCTCCACGAGTTCGAGCATCTCCTCGACGCGAGACTCGATCTCCTCGTTGGAACCCCTCCGAACGAGGCGCTTGACCGCTTGGCCGACCCCGCCGCGTCCGGTCTCGCCGCTGTCGTCGACCCCTTGCATCTGAAGACCGAACGCAACGTTCTCGCCGACCGTCATGTGCGGGAACAGCGCATACGACTGAAACACCATGCTGGTGTTACGTTCGAAGGGCGGAACGTTCGTCACGTCCTCGTCTTTGATGTACACTGCGCCTTCTGTCGGCGTCTCGAAGCCGTCGATACAGCGGAGCAGCGTCGTCTTCCCGCACCCGCTCGGTCCGAGCAGGGTGAGGAACTTCCCGGACTCGACCCGCAGATCGACATCATCGACGGCGACCACGTCGTCGAACCGCTTCGTCACGCCCTCCAGCCGGACGTCGTAATCCGTCATTCCTCAGGCGCTCTTGATCTCTTGCCAGGCGTTGCTGTACATGGTCGTCGCCTGACCGATGTTCTGGATGTATTCGAGGTTGCTCATCGTCTCGTCGTCGGGGTAGATCGATTCGTTGTTGAGGATCTCGTCGAGGATGTACTCCTCGGCGGCTTCGTTGGGGCTGCCGTAGTAGGTGTAGTTCGTGATCTCGGCACCGACCTCGGCGTCGAGGAAGTGGTTGATGAACGCGTGCGCCGCGTTGACGTTCTCGGCCTCAGTGGTGATCGCGGCGGTGTCGACCCACACGACCCCGCCCTCCTCTGGAATGACGTAGTTGACCGGAGAGCTGCCGTCCTCGAACGTCTCCCAGTACGCTTGGAAGGCGCCGCCGGACCACGCGTGGACGGGGCTGAGCTGCTCGTTGATCAGGTTCGTCGGGAAGTCCGATGAGTCGTACGTCGAGAGGAGGTCCTTCTGCTCCATCAGTAGCTCCTTCGCCTCCTCGATCTCGGACTCTTCGGTCGTGTTGAGCGAGTAGCCGAGATACTTCAACGCGGCGCCCATCGTCTCGCGGACGTCGTCAAGCATCGACATCTGCCCCGAGAACTCCTCGTTCCACATCGTCTCCCACGAGTTGACCTCGATGTCGCCGACCATCTCCTCGTTGTACGCGATCCCGGACGTTCCCCACTGGTAGGGGACGGAGAAGCGGTCCTCGCCCGGATCGTACGGCGCCTCCCGGAATTTCTCGGAGAGGTTCTCGAAGTTCGGCAGGGCGTCGAGGTTGAGCGGCTGGATCATGCCCTGCTCGTTCAGGACGTTGACCATGTAGTCGCTCGGGAAAATCAGGTCGTACTGACCGGTTCCGCCGGCGTTCAGCGCGTTGAACATCTCCTCGTTCGAGGAGTACAGCGAGACGGAAACGGAGACGTCGTACTCCTCCTCGAAACCGCTGATGAAACCGTCTGGCCAGTAGTCGCCCCACTGGAAGACGCGGAGCTCGTCTTCGATCTCTCCGTTACCGCCGCTCTCACCGCCGCCGTCGTCTCCGCTCTCACCGCCGCCGTCGTCTCCGCTCTCACCGTCGCTACCGTCACTCCCGGAGTTGCCGCTACATCCCGCGAGTCCGACGAGTCCGGCCGTTGAGACGGCGCCGGTGGTCCGCAGGAACGTACGCCGATCGCTTGTGGATTTCTGTTGTGACATGGATTGTCAGTGTCTCTTTTTCTCCAACTGCCACAACAGACCATAAATATTTCGGGAGATCATACGTTCAGTCGGATATATTTCACAGAATTCACCACGTCGGGCCCTGAAACCATTGAGCGACGGCGACCAGAGCCATCGTGACGACGATGATCAGCGCCGCGACGACGTTGACTCCGGGAGAGATCCCCTGCCGGACCATCCCGAAAAAGAAGATCGGGAGTGTGTTCTCCTGTCCGATGATGAAGAAGGTGACCACGTAGTCGTCGAAGCTCATGGCGAACGCGAGCAGCGCGCCCGCGAAGATCCCCGGCTTGATCATCGGGAGCGTCACGAACCGGAGCGTCTCGAGTTCGTTGGCACCGAGGTCCATGGCCGCCTCTTCCATCGTCTGATCGAAGGTCTGTAATCGCGCCGCGACGACGACCGCGACGAAGCTGATGCCGAAAGCGACGTGGCCGATTATCGCCGTCCCGGTCCCCAGTTGTATCCCGACGATGTTGAAGAACAACAGCAGCGAGATCCCCATCACGATGCTCGGGATGATGATCGGCATGAACACGACGCCGGTGAACAGCCGCTTGCCGGGGAAGTCGTACCGGTCGAGGGCGAACGCCAGCATCGTACCGAACACGGTACTGATAACGACCATCGCCACGGCGATCTCGACCGAATTGAGGAGCGCGTTCCATGCCGCGGTCGGATCGACTCGAGCGACCGTCTCGCCCTGTAACAGCGCGGTGTACCACTTCGTCGTGAACCCCTGCCAGACGACCGCGTACCGCGAGTCGTTGAACGAGAGCGTGATCAACACCGCGATCGGCAGGTAAAGGAACAGATAGACGAACGCCGTCTGGGCTACCAAGAGCCCGGCCCCCCGCTCGAACAGGGCTGCGCGCGCGCGACGGAACGCGCCCATCATCCGAGCTCACCCCCGCCGCGCTGGTACGCGGCGATGCTGAGTAGCATGACCCCCATGAGAACGAACGCGCCCGCGGCTCCGAGCGGCCAGTTGCCGGCGGAGCCGAACTGAGACGCGATGAAGTTCCCGATCATCTGACTGTCGGTGCCGCCGAGCAGTTCCGGGATGACGTACGCGCCCGCGCTCGGGATGAACACGAGGACGCTCCCCGCCATGACGCCCGGTTTCGACTGCGGGAAGATGACGTGATAGAACGCTTCGAAACGGTCCGCTCCGAGGTCCATCGCGGCTTCTTGGAGCGTGAAGTCGATCTCCTCGATACTCGAATACACCGGGAGGATCATAAAGGGGATCCAGATGTAGACGAGTCCCAAGAGGACCGCGAACTGCGAGTACATCAGGGAGGCTCCCTGTTCAACGAACGGGAGGACCGCAAGCGCGCTCATCAGCACGCTGTTGGCCGACAACAGCAGCTGAATGGCGTAGATTCGGACGAGAAACGAGGCCCAGAACGGAAGGATGACGAGCACGATCAAGAGGTTCTGGTATCTTTCGGGGGCAATGTGACCGATGTAGTAGGCCATTGGGTAGCCGACGGCGAAGGAGACCACCGTCGCGAGGACCCCGTAGCCGATGCTTTTGAACAACAGCCTGACGTACGGCGTCGGCTGCGTCGCCGAGAGCGTCTCGATTCCGGGGACTGCCGTCTCGATCAGCCACGCAACCGTCGCCCAGAGCGCGACGAGGATCGAGGTGTCTTCGGGGATGAAGAACCGACGGTACTGCTGTAGTCCGAGGTTCTCTACTGCGAGGAGGACTTCGCCGAACGCCCCCCGTTCCCCGAAGCTGAAGAAGAACATCACGGCGAGCGGTGCGAGGAAGAACACGCCGAGCCAGAACGCGCTCGGTGCGAGATTGACGATCGCACCGGTCCACTGGTTCCGACGGATCCGCCGAACCAGTTGCGCGTCGAGCCCCGACGCCCGATCATTGCTATCGCGTCCCATTCTCTCGTTGGCGTACTACTGCCCACATGAAATATGTTTGGGCAATCCCGATACTTACAGATAAACATACGAAGAGAGACGGGACTGAGGAAATATTATGTTATTCCACTCCCTAACAGCGAATAAAGTCGTGCAGCCAAACAAAACACATAGGGATCCGGCCACTGAATCCACGCTCATGGACATCGACGAGGTCGACCGGAAGATCCTGGCCATCCTTCAGGTCGACGGGAGGGCGGCCCTCTCCGAGATCGCACGTCGGCTCGACATGGGGACGGCGACGATCCACGAGCGGACGAAGGCACTGGAGGAGGAGGGGTACATCCGGGATTACCGCGCCGTACTCGACCCGGAACTCCTCGGACGTAACGAGGTCGGCTTCATCCGGGTCGAGACGATGGCTGGCCGGTCGTCGGAGGTCGCCGAACGCCTCGTCGAGGTGACGCCGATCCAAGAGATACACGAGGTCACCGGCGACGCGGATCTGCTGTTGAAAGTCCGCATCGCCGACCGGCAGGAGATGACCGACCTACTGAGGGAGATCGGCCAGTATGAGGGCGTCGAGAGCACCGCCACGGACATGGCGCTCCGGAGCGTGAAGGAGGAACACACGCTGCGGATAGACGAATGAACGACATCTGGGGGCTCGAACCGTCGGCTAGGTCGGAGTACGGCTCACTCGAGCAGGCCCTGGTTCACGAGCCCGGCGACGAGTTCAATTCGGTCGTCGATCCGGACGCGTGGAACTGGGACGGGCTGCCGCGTCAGGAGAAGGCCGCGAAGGAGCACCGGTCGCTCGTGGAGGAGCTGGAGTCGAACGGCGTGGAGGTGCTCACGCTCGAGGGCGTGACGGAGAGCCTCGCCGAGTCGCTCTTTGTCCGGGACGTGGGGTTCGCGATCGGCGGCGGAATCGTGGTCGGCAAGATGGTTGAGGAGACCCGGCACGGCGAGGAGCGCCGGCTCTCCGAGCGAATGACCGAACTGGGGGCGCCGATCTATCACACCGTTCACGGCGACGGCGGCTTCGAGGCCGGGAACATGGTGTGGATCGACCGCGACACCGTGGCGATCGGTCGGTCGCAGACCACCAACGCGGCCGGGATCCGACAGGTTCGGACCGTCCTGGAGACGTTCGGAGTCGAGGTGATCGAGGTGCCGATCTTCGGCAGCACGGAGAGCACCGGACAGACGCATCTCGCCTTGGTGTTCAGCATGGTCGCACCCGATCTCGCGCTCGTCTACTCCGAGGCGGTTCCGCCGGAGTTCCTCGACATGCTTCACGATCGCGGCATCGAGACGATCTCCGTCCCGATGCGCGAACAGCGCAACCGCGCGACGAGCACCATCGTCGTCGACCCCGGAACCGTGCTCCTCCCCTCCGGGAACCACCGGGTCCGCGCCGCGCTCACGGACCGGGGGTTCCACGTCATCGAGCTGTCGCTCCGGGAGATCAGGAAGGCCGGCGGCGGTCCGAAGGGACTCGTGCTTCCCTCGTCCCGAACTGTTACCGGCGAGTAACTCGAATCGCCGTATCTATTTCGGCATCTGATTGTATTTGCCAAAGATTTATTTCCTGCCGCTTCATCACCTATAGCGATGAGCCTCGGTGACAAGGAGCGCGACCACGCACGCCTGTTAGAAGAGAAAACGTCGAAGAGCCGGGAGTTCCACCGGCGCGCGTCGAACGTGACCCCGCTCGGCGTCGAGTCGAACGTCCGCTCGTTCGATCCGTACCCGTTCTACATCGAAGAGACGGACGGCTCCTACGTCTACGATATGGACGACAACGAGTACCTGGACTTCCTCCTCGCGCTCGGTCCGATCATCCTCGGACACGGTCACCCCGAGGTCAAGGAGGCGGTCAAGCGGCAGGTGGAAAAGAGCGACCTCACCGCCACCCCGCAGCCGGTCGCCATCGAGTTCATGGAGAAGGTCTGCGAGATGGTCCCCTCCATCGAGTCGGTTCGGATGGCCAACAGCGGTACAGAGGCGACGATGCACGCGCTCCGCGTCGCCCGGTCGTACACCGGCAAAGAGAAGATCGCCAAGCCCGAGGGCGGCTACGCGGGCGCGCACGACTACGCGCTCCAGAGCGTCTACGCGAGCGAAGAGGCGCTGGGCCCCGAAGAGGAGCCGAACACGGTGTCGTATGGGACGGGCATCCCCGACGCGATCAGCGAGACGGTCGTCGCGTTCCCCTTCAACGACAAGGAGGCGACCGAGCGGATCCTCCGGAAGCACGCCGACGACATGGCCGCCGTGATCATCGAGCCGGTGATGTTCTCGTGCGGCTGTCTCAAACCCCGCGACGGGTACCACGAGTTCCTCCGTGAGCTGACGGACGAGCTCGACATCGTCCTCATCTGGGACGAGGTGATGACCGGGTTCCGGCTGGGACCACAGTCCGCGCAGGGACGGTTCGGCGTCACGCCGGACATGACGACGTTCGCGAAGGCCGCCGGCGCAGGCTACCAAGTCGCCGGGTTCGGCGGGCGGCGGGACATCATGGAAGAAATCGTCCCGCCGAAGAAGAAGGAGGCCTCCAAGTGGAACTCCTCGGCGTTCCACGGCGGGACGTACAACGGCCACCCGGTCGCGGCCGCGGCCGGACTGAAGACGCTGGAGATCCTTGACGAGCGCGACGTGTACGAACACATCGACCGCCTCGGCGACAGGCTGTTCAACGGGCTTCAGGAGGTCGCCGACGACGCCGGCCTCGCGGTCAACGTCGAACACATCGGTTCGATGGGGCAGGTGTACATGACCGATCACGACATCCACTCGTATCGCGACACGTGGCACGCGAACACCGACCAGTTCGCCGACTGGTGGCTCGAGGCTGCGGCCGACGGCGTCCTCTTCGGGAACCCCCTGCAGGGGGAGCGGTTCTTCACCACATACACCCACACCGACGAGCAGATCGATCACGCGCTGGAGGTCGCGGAGGACGCCTTCCGCGCGGTCGACCACCAGTACCAGTGACAATGTCGAACCAGTCCGATCCCTCGGTGACGCGCGAGTCGGCCGGTGACGGTCCGTCGAGCGACGCCGTCAGATCGCAGTACGACGAGTACGTGATGCCGATCGCGAAAGGATACGATTCGTTCGCCGTCGACCGGGCCTCGGACACGACGATGACAACGCCGGAGGGCGAGGAGTACCTCGACGTGTTCGCCGGGATTTCGGTGACGAACGCCGGACACAACAACCCCGCGGTCGTCGACGCGGCGAAGGAACAACTCGACCGGCTCATCCACACCTGTTCGTACGTCCACAGGAACGCGCCGGTCGGCGAGCTCGCCGAACGCATCGCCGAGATCACGCCGGGAAACCTCCAGAAGACCTTCTTCTGTAACTCGGGGACCGAGGCCGTCGAGGGGGCGGTGAAGCTTGCGCGCAAACACACGGGCAACAAGGAAGTCGTCGCTCTAGAGATGGCGTTTCACGGCCGGACGCTCGGCAGCCTCGCGCTCACCGGAAACAGCGCATACAAGCGGGGGATGGCACCGACGATCAACGACGTCACTCACGCGCCCCCGCCGTACGCGTACCGCTGTGACCGTTGCGACGGGACGTGTTCGAGCGACTGCGCGGACGAGCTCGAGCGCGTCATCGGCACTCACACTTCCGGAGATTTGGCCGCCGTCATCATCGAGCCCGTCATGGGCGAGGGCGGGATCATCGTCCCGCCGGAAGGCTGGCTGCGGCGCGTGAAAGAGATCACGCACGACAACGGCGGGCTACTCATCGTCGACGAGGTACAGACCGGATACGGGCGAACCGGCACCATGTTTGCCAGCGAACAGTTCGACGTGGTCCCCGACATCATGCCACAAGCGAAAGGAATCGCCGACGGACTCCCGCTCGGCGCGTTCACGGCGCCCGCGGAGATCGCTAACAGCTTCGAGGCAGGCGATCATCTCTCAACGTTTGGCGGTAATCCCGTCTGCTGCGCGGCCGCGCTCGCCAACATCGATCGGTTGGAGGACGGGATCGTCGAGAACGCAAACAGACAGGGCTCGTGGCTCGAATCGCGTCTCACGGAGCTGGAAGAGCACTANGAGATGTGTATAAGAGACAGCATGTCCGGCGTCGAGCTCGTCGCGGACGCGGACCGAACGCCCGCGAAGGAGGCCGCGACCGCCGTCCGCGAACATATGCGCGACGAGCATAACGTCCTGATCGGTGTCGGGGGCTACCACAAGAACGTCCTCCGCTTCCAGCCGCCGCTCACCATCGAGCGAGACGAACTCGAACGGGCGGTCGACGCGCTTGAGTCCGGCCTTCGGGCGGTCGCGTAATCCATGTCGTCCGGGAATCGCCCCGACGGCGAGGCTGAGTCGGAAACGATACCGGCCACGTTCCGCGAGGGCGCGAACACCGACGACCCGCGCGTCGTGGTCGTCGGCGGCGGCGTGATCGGCTGTGCCGCCGCGCGCGAGCTGGCCCCGGACCACGACGTGCTCGTTCTCGAGCGCGACCAGATCGCCGGCGGTGCGACCGCCCGAGCGGCCGGTGAGGTGACGATGACGCCCTCCTACACGGACCGCCCGGAGATCGCCGCGCACGCGAACGAATTCTTCCGAGCGTACGACGGAACCGGAGCCTTCGAGTACACCGAAACGCCGAGCGTCGAGCTCGTCACGGCCGATCGGGAGGAAGCCGCGAGAGCGCGCGTCGACCGCCTCCGGGACGACGGCGTCGACGTGGCGTTTCTGGAGGCCGCCGCCGTCGAGGAGCGGTGGCCCCGGATCGACGCCTCGGAGTTCGTCGGCGCGGTGCGGTTCACGGACACGGGTAACCTCGACCCGTACACGCTCGCGACGACGCTGCGCGCGGACGGAGCGGACCGCGGCGCGCGGTTCGAGACCGGGGTCACCGTGACGGACCTCGTTGTGGAGGGGCGAACGGGTGGGGCAGAGCTCCGTGATTCGGCCGCGGGGGGAGACCCCGCGAAGAGCGACACGGACGCGGAAGCGGAGACCGAGACGGAGACAACGATCACCGGGGTCAAGACGGACCACGGGACGGTGGCGGCCGAGGCGGTCGTCGTCGCGGCCGGCTGGCGGACGCCGCAGCTGCTGGCTCCGTACCTCCGAGTTCCCGTTCAGCCCTATCGGACGCAGTGTCTCGTGTTGCGGCCCGAGTCGTCGCTCGGCGCGTCGTTTCCGATGGGGTGGATCCCGGGCAAACACGTCTACTTCCGCCGCGAGAAGAATGGGGACCTTCTCATCGGGGGCTGGTCGTTCGCCGAATCCGACCCTGCGGCCGCGAGCCGGGAAGCGGACGAGGCCTTCCGAGACCACGTCGCCGCCCTCGTGCCCCGATTCCTCGGGACCGAGGGGGCGCTCCGCGTCGTGGACGGATGGGCCGGAATCGACGGTGCCACGCCAGACACGCGTCCGATCATCGACGCGCCGAGCGACGCCCCCGCCGGGCTCGTCGTCGCCACCGGGTTTCACGGCCGAGGCGTCATGACGGCTCCCATCGCCGGCGCGCTCGTCCGTGCGCATGTAATGGGCGAAGACCCACCGGTCCCAGCAGCGCCGTTCTGTCTCTCGCGGTTCGACATCTGCTCGGCCGATTTCGAATTCCGCAGCATCAGCGCCGGTGGCGAGTGACCGGCGCTTCGTATTCGGCACGCGGTTCCAGTCGGGAGAAGGGTTTCCACAGCCCCGACCGACTCACGCGGAAAGCTTTCGAACCGCGGCGGGTACGTCCCTGCGGTCGATCTTGCGGACCGACGGGGCGTCGGACCTCCCGCACTTTTACCCTGACCCGATCAGGATTACCACGGCACCCTCGTTACGACTGAGTTCGCCGGATACAGTGAGTTCGCGAACGCCGACCGTCGCCACGGCACAGGACGGTTCGACGGAGAGTCCGGCGTTGAACCCGCCGTCGGTCACGCGGTTGCCCTGTCCGTCACAGGCGTGTGATCGCGGTCACTGATCGAATCGGAGCGGAAGCTGAGTTGACCGGCACAGTTAGCGAAACCCGCGATTCCTCTGCCGGTGACCACGGCGAGGACACGTCGCCTGTTCGTTTGGTCGGCTCCACGGACTGACTCGGATTTGAAGGGCTACAATAACACAGAATCGATACAATATACACTCTGATGATACTTCGGTGAGCTGTATTGATCGATCCGAACAGGCGGTCTTCCTCGGACTCTCCGTCCAAGATACAGCCTCTAAGTCTTGTACTGGCTGACCTACCAACCCCCGAATATATACTGCCGTTTTATTCTCTTCAGTGTCCGTTAGCTGGTCTCAAAATACGTCGAGAAGGTAGTGGTATACACGGAACCGCAGTAACCTCCACTTGTTTAATACAGTAGCGCGTCCTCGAAAACGTGAGCGGAAACGGACCCTCAGACGCAGCAATCTACGCCCGAGTTTCGACATCGGGCCAAGACGTCTCTCGGCAACTCGACGAAGCCCACGAACATCTGGAGCGTCTCGGTGTCAAAGACATCGAGGAGTATCCAGAAATCGTCTCCGGCGTCGCCGACACCGACACTTGCGAGGTGTACAACCGACTCCTCGATGATATCGGGACGGGACAGTACGACCTCGTGGTCGTTCACGAAATCAGCCGACTTTCTCGGATCGGTCCGACTGAGATTCACGAGTTCATCCAACACTGCTTGAAACACGACACTGGCGTCGAAGCCCTCGACATTGGTCTGAAGATTCACGTCGACGACGGGGAGCTCCAGCAGATGATATACACCATGGTCGCTCGGTTGATGGGCGACCTCACCCGGATCGAGCACCAACAAAAGCTCCAGCGAATCCGATCGGGGGTCCGTGCCGCACAGTCCGCCGGAAAGTAGACTGGAAGACCGCCTGCGGGGTTCGTTGTCGAATGATGGATAGTTCAGATTGATTCCGAGGGCAGAAAACCCGAATTAAGTCGTGAACAACAACGTATCAGCACAATGGAGCCGTTACAGCGCTATGGATGGGGCTCTTGCGGTGTCGGGGTAGTTGGGATAACATATCTGATTTCTCAAGGTCACCCAGTATTTTCATTCCAGAATGTCAGTACCGGTGGATACTATCCTAGCATATTAGGATACCTCTCTTGTGTTTGTGTTTTTATCTTTGGTCTCATACTTTAAACGTTACATCGTGAGACTACTCAATAACTATCTTTAATGAACAAAATAGGGGTGGGAGTGTGTCAGCCCTTTCATTCTTCTTCAGACAACAATCCGTTTGGTGAGCAGTATTCTATCAAACATGTGTCACGCAACGAGAAACTTGGCAGTTGGATATAATAACTAGACAACCCAAGAAAGCGTATGGACTAGGGCTTCCGAATTCGCAAGGACCTACCATCGTGGGTGATGAAATTGATACTGATCAGTATGCTCTGTTGAATCCACAGAAGGCACAGAGTCAGGCCACTCTGTATTTATTTCAGAGCGCTGTCGGGGGAGTCCAGCGGTCGACTCTTGGCAGAGAGAGTGAGGATTGAGATCACAGGGTGGATCAGTTCAACTTCTCGACAATAAAACGCGAAATAACTGCGTCTTCAGCGATCGTGATCCCGATGTCGTCATCAGATTCAACAGAACACAGCATCCTTTCAACTATCTCTGCTGCGTGGGGGCTCTGAAGTCGCAGGCGTTCTCGTTAGGTCTATTCCTCGGTAACAGGCCGATGGTTTAGGTCAAAGCCTCCGTAAGAAAGGTCTGCCACGTATACCTCGCCGTCATAGCGCACTAACCACGTGCCGCCGAAACTCTCAGCATCGATCGCTGACTCTGCCGGGAAGTAGTCCATCACAGACCGGAACGCCTCGTCGTCTGTATCCTCAGCATAGTAGACGCCGTCGATCGCTTCGTTTACCACCACCTTCTCATCCTCTGAGAGGCCCGATAGCGTGATCAGATGCTTCTCGCGAATTTGTTGAGCGTACGCTGCGGTGCTGTCTGCGACCGTACTGACTGTATAACGGTACCGGCTCAGCGCTACATTCTCACGTTCGTTTATTTCGAAGGGGTAGATGGTACCGTTGTACCGGACAGCGCTGTACTCGCTGGACAACAGTACGGACGAGTTGGTCTCTGCCATGGTGTACTCTTCGAAGACACTAATCTCGGGACCAGGCCTTAGCCGGTCTTCGTCCGCTGTCGTAGCTGAGATTGAACTGCCCAGCAGCTGCCTGTCGTGCTCGGAGAGTTCCTCGAAGGCGACTGTCTCGTCGACCGACGCTGTCCCATTGAGGTCGACGCCGACAACAAATGCGGTCCCAAGCTCCGTACCAGTAACATTCCAGTTAACCTCGTAATAAGTATCGCTATATACGAAAGGAAGTCCCCGATCAACGGGCGGTTCAGTGGCTGTAGCCGTCCCTGATCCGTTTTCAATCGCCTCTCGAACTACTGCCTGATCATCTGGACCATGACTTTCCACAACTGCTGGCCGGCTAGCGGCTTCTGCTATCTCTGCGTCGTCTGCGGCCTCCATCGACAATGATCCCGCTGCTGAACATCCTGTGAGCACGACCAGCGCCAGCAAGCCGAGTGTCGCGAGTACTCTCCGTTCCATGCCGGAAATCTTGTTCACCTGATTCAGGTGATGGCTGTCTGCTTACATAGAGTGTCCTCCAGTATTTCTAGGCCTGAAACGGGTCGGTATTTCTATAAAAGGGCTGTGTCGAATTACAAACCCCAATTCTGTGTTAGCTACAGTTTCTGCGTCTGCGAGGCGTCGACGGGATTCGGTGTCGACCGGTCCGGTGCGTTGTCCCCGTCTCGTAGCTGGAGATACGCTGACGCGATAATTGCGTAGTACGGGAGGAAAAATATCGTCGTGAGGACGACCGTTGCGACGTCAGCGGCAACCGGCGCGCCGGCGAGATCCAGCACCGGTGACACAGCACCGATCACACCGCCGAACAAGCCAGAGACAACGACAAGGACGATGAGCTTGAGCCGGGACCCGCGGGCGAGGCCCCAACTCCGCTTGAGGCTACTGAGGAGACCACGATCTTCGACGGCAACTGCGAAAATGAAAAACAGGAACGAGGCGGCGAAGAATAGACCGGGGACGAACAGGAACACGGAGCCGATCACCACTGTGACAGCCACGATGAGCCCGCCGACGAACGCGGTCGCCGTTGCGCGTCCGAGTCGCTGCGTCAACGTAGCGGGGAACGTGGATGCCTCGCTGAGTGGCTGGGAAAACGTTCGTGAGAGGACCACAAGGAACGCCGAGCTCAGTACGACGAGGACACCGAACAGAACGAGTCCAACGCTTCCAGATATCGGAAGCGAGAGCCCCGCGTTACTACTGAACTGTGCTGCGGCTTCAGGTGGGAGATACCCTATCACGGCGCTGTTGACAGCTGTTTGAATTCCGAATTGAATCATCAAGAATCCAAGAAAGAGGATTCCCCCAGTTCGAGTGAGTGTACGCCGGATACCGTCGCTAACCGCATGGCTGAGTTGGAGGGCCATGTAGGCAAAAACTTCATCAGGACTATATAAAACCACCGAAATACGAAGACGGCAGTCGGTACGCCCGCCACTGACGCGGTCGTCGGAAATACAAACCAACCGATTATCGAAGTTACGGGAGGTGCGCAGGGAGGATGTCGTCTGATCTGGGTCGATATCCATGAATAACATCGACCACAACTGTCCCTGCCACGATCCGGGTCTATTGGGACCGTACTGCGATCGCCGATCGTGATTTTGTACCGATCAAACACGGCGAAATCGCTTTCGATACTCCCAACAGAATCGCTCCCGCATCAGTTATCTCGAACTTGTGTCCGATCCACTGGCCCACTGGTAGGATCTTTCGACCGACGGTGAAGAGTGCGCCTCGGGAGTTGATCTCGGCGAGGAGTGATCCGTCCTCCGCGTCGCGAATTCGCCACGTGTCTTCGAAGAGTGAAAGGTCATTATCCAGAACGACGAGTTCTTCTCCAGTCTGGCTATCTGTGAGCAGATAATCGCCTGCGATATCCAAATGACCTCTGTCCTCAACAGTAATCCCCACACCATCACCGGATTCAACAAAGCAGTCTCGTTTGTAGACGCTTGTTGAGATCATTCGGCATCCACTTAATTTTGGAAACTACAAGCCATCATCACCGTGTGTCCGGTAACATATAAAGAGGACACCGCTAATCTGGCCTCAACTTAGAACTCTACACAGAGTATGTAAAGTTCATGAAAAAAGTATCCCGAGTGACGGTGCGTGTTTCAACACGAGAAACCCGCGCCCTCAGTTTATTTTCTGCCCGAACCAATCAGATGGTAGAGTCAACGGGTATGCTCTGACACAGCCATTCCCCGCTTCCGGATTCCATAGTCCACACCCTCCATTGAAAATCCCGTCATCGCCGAGCCAGTGTGTTACGCTGGGGGCCTTCCCTCTCCACCTTCCAGCACAATCTCTCAAAACGGTACCTACAACATCTACGCGTTCGAAATATTTTGTTGCCCACAACACGCCGTATCAGTATGACCTCCACAGCCGATCTTTCCAGACCGTATGCAGTCGGGTTCCTTCCAACATTCCTTGCAAATTTATTGCCCATTATTGGGGTTCTGATGTTTGGGTGGGACTCGGAGACACTCATTGTGTTATATGTGTTAGAACTGTTCTTTTCAATTCCATTCGCGGCTGTAAAATCCCTGTTTGCACAACAAGCACCACAAACACGTGATGATAAAGACAATACACTAATCAGCATCTCAAGCGACTTAGAAGCAAAGCGTGGCAGCACCGAGATAGTGGGACTGTTGCCACCAGTGTATCCGCGGAATATCCCATTTATTACCGCAGTGGTGGGCTTTGGGATCCAGTCCTCGCTTGCATTCGGTCTTCTTCTGTCGAAGATTGTTGATATCACGGCAGTTATATCCGAGCGTGAAGTTATCGGTAGTCTTGCGATTCTTGTCGCCGCCCAACTGATCGACATATGGCGCAATTACTTTTCCGGGGAGTACAAGACGGTCTCACCGTACTCGGTGGTTGAAACTCCCGCAAGAGAGATCGCATTCATCATTTTGATGCTTTTTGTAAGCGTGTTTACCGCAGCCGCTGGGACGGAGTTTGTAGTAGTGGTTCTAATAGGTGGGAAGATAGTCATTGAGTGGTCTGGCTATCGGGCTACAACAGAAAACGGCAGCCGCCTCACGGCGTGGCTTTCTGGCCCAGTCTCTCAGAATGCTGAATCAACTGAGGTGGCTCTCCCGGAAAAAGAGCCTGACATGCGGATGTCGACTGACAGCCGTGCCACACTCTCTACCGGGATTTTGCATGTCATCGTGACCATCGCCCCGTTTTTTGTCCTGCCATTTATGATCCTCTGGATTGTGTTACTCGGATTTGTGGGTAATAACCTCTCCTCGGTGATGGCTGTCGGCATCACGCTCGCGGTATTTGGGTCGTATATTGGGTTTCTGATCGCTGAAGTTTTGATATTCTATCTGAGGTACGGCTTCTTGGAGTATCATCGCTATGGGGATCGTCTTATTGCGTACGACCGACTTGTTGAGGAAGCTCAATGGGAAACCTCTACTGACGTGGTCCGTGGAGTTGAACTCGTTACGGATCGGCTCCCTGATCGGTTGCTCGGCACGCGAACCGTTGTAGCCACAGTAGGAGTCGGCGAAACCGCAGCTGAACGCACGATCGGCCCTGTGGGCGACCCAAGCACACTCACCGAATCATTTGATTTCCCAATTGCATCGACAACATTTGAGCCACTCAAACGATGGCCGATAGTGCTTTTTGGAAGTTGTATCAGCGGAATACTCGCTACAGTGGGTGTGCTTATTGTGGCGCCGTCGGTAAGCGTGAGAGAGCTGCTTATCTATACTGGCTTCGTACTACCGTTCGCTATTCCTCTCCTACACAAAATCTGGGCAGAATCATATCGCAGGTAGGCAGGTCGACCCAGGGAGAGGGAATCATTGCAGAATAGTTGTGCGAAATAGCGGGTCACTTGAGTTATCTGAGGTTCTTGATCTCTACGAAGCAAGTAAGTTGGCCATCAGTGACGGTAGTCTCTTTATCGGTACAGACGGTCGATTACTTCGATATGATTAATGGAATCAATAGCTATCCGATTATCAGTGTGTCCTAGGGGAGTTTGTACACTCTATTTATTTAGATATTGTCAGGAGTTGCGTGTAAGATATAGAGGGTGTATTCAACGAAAAGAGATACAGATAGCAGCATTTCAGCTAATGAAACAGCGGCCGGGTCTTTTGTGTATGATCTGCCAAACATGATTCCGAGCCATGAGCGAACGATCCTGTCCAGATTGTGCTGTCCAGATGGAGCAGACGAACGTAACCGCCGAAGGTGTTGGTGACCTCTACATCGAAACTGAGAGAGACAGCGGTATCCTTGACCGTCTCGGTGTCGAGTATCAAACCCCACTTTTTGCACACCTCTGTCCGGAGTGTGGGCTCACTCGACTCTATGCGGACCTTTCTGAATAGTTAGGGGGAGAAACGTATGCCCTCCATCGAGTCGTTCCCGACGAAACGCGGCACAGCGCAGTTCACCGAGGATTATGTATACTTCGAAGAGTCTTTTTTTGGGTATATTAAATCACTCTACCGCGATTACTGGCAGCGCGGAACGTGGTGGTCCAGTAGTGCCTTTCTCGCATACCTGTTTGCGTTTCCAATCGGCGTCTGGTGGGTAGTCAACGCGGTCGGCGGCGGCAACTTCCTCTACATCGCTGCCGTTATTGGGCTGATACTCGGACTCTGGGCGGTAAATCACGCACGTGGGTTCCGATCGCCAGACCGAATTCGACTTGATACAATCGAGCAGGTCTCTACAACGGATGGCCTGAAGGGACTGACACGCCCTCGACTCGTTATTACCTACACCGACGGAGAAACGACACGTAAACGGCGCGTGAACCTCCCATCGCTTTACACGAGCGGTGGAGAGACGGTATACGAACAGGCACAGGAAGCGTTCGCCGAACGGGGATTCTGAACGGCGCTGCGAACTGACTGGCATTATTATTTCACCTTATGTATCGTCCATACAGCACTGCGAGTACCTCCTAACATAATCGTGGAGACACTCGCAGTCGCAAACGCATACATTCCCCCGATAGCCACAGCAGGTGGCTCTGTTGAATTCGCAGAATGCGTCGGAATAGGGTCATTCTACATCTATTTCAGGACTGCTGGTGAAAGAATTTCTATAGCTTCGATGAGTGTAAGAACTGAGAATAATACATCCAGGCTTCATCGGACACAATGTTGATCTCCTCCAGCGAACTGCCGTAGTCAGTCGATTCAGTGGCATCCTTTGCCACCTCACCTAGCTCTGAAACAACATTAAGAGGCTTGTAGCCGGGTGGCAACCCACGGGGAGAGTGATGGATACCTTAGCTCCATACAGAACCAGATCAGTAGTATTTCAAAACTCGAATGAAGAAATTGTGACATGTGTGATCTCACTGGCTTTCAGCGCGCTCTGCTGTACGTCGTTGCCGGACTTGATGATCCCCACGGACTCGCGATCAAAGACGAGTTTGAGGGCTACCACGAAAAAAAGATTCATCATGGTCGGCTCTATTCCAACCTCGACACGCTCGTTGAGAAGGGACTCATCGAAAAAAGTCAACGGGACCGACGGACCAACGAGTACAGCACTACTCGCCGGGGCACCAGAGAGATCGAAGCTCGGACTGAATGGGAAGCCGGGTATATTGACCACGATGGGTGATCGAACCGCTGCGTTCGAGGACTGTTTGATTGGTTCTGTTGAAATTCTCAGGAAATGATATATTCTGACCGGATGTGGTCAGTACAGAGGCTGAATGATTCAATCTGCTGTGTTGAATCGCCATACGGCAGCGAGGTAGGCCACTAAATCAAAGGAGTTGAAGCGGGAAGATTCGGTTGCCTATGACACAAATCTCC
>NZ_AOJK01000043.1 GCF_000336875.1 Halorubrum californiense DSM 19288
ATCACTCCGTTTCCCGACAGTGCGAACGCCGATTATGTGACTGCGCCCGCGGATGGTACCGTTGAGATTGATATCACTGGTGAGGGAACAGTTGCACCTGGCGAAGGCGTTAACAGGAACGCAATCACAGAGATTGATCGCCTACTTGAGGTGACAAACAACGGGACACAGAGCGTCGCGGTTGGATTTAACAATCAATACGCAATTGAGAAGGGCGACTACGGCGATCCGCCGGGAGGATGGGGCTACGCTGTCAGCGACGACGAAAGTGCTGTCACCGTCATCTGGGCAAGTCCACTCCCGAGTGATATGGAGAAGTCACTGGAAGAGGTTCGACCTGATTTGG
>NZ_AOJK01000044.1 GCF_000336875.1 Halorubrum californiense DSM 19288
TGTGCCATCCTCGATCTCCACTGCTCGGCACACTGGCCTCACGACACACAAACTGGCCGTCGAGTCGCTCTTCGCAACACCGAGAAAATCGAGAGTCTCGCCGGTGACAAAGGCTATGACGACCAATCTCTCCGGGACGCCCTCCGTTCAGAGGGCGTCCGGCCCTTGCTGCGCCACCGATTGTTCGCTGCGTACGATCACGCCCACAACGCACGGTTGGACAGCGAATTATACGGCCAACGCTGGATGGCCGAGACTGCCTTNCCCTCGCGCTTGGTACCGCGAGTTCCGCGAACTCGTGGTGACCGCCACAGTCTACAACCTCGAACGGGCTCTCAAACAGTGATCCCCACGCCATCATCGGATTCAACAAAGCAGTGTGAACAGGTTTTGAATTCCTCGACTTCTGTACTGACCAGTCCGTTACCTGTTTCGTCTGCGTTGCCTTCCAGCACATCCTTTACCTCATCGCTCAGCTCATCATAGTAATTCTCGTACGCAGTCCCTCGTTCGGCGAGGATCCGATTAAATAGATATTCCTCATCCTGTGAGCCATACTCGTAGATTTTCTCAAACTCAATACCCGTTACGGCAGTAAAACCTTGCTTGAAGCGACTGCGCTGTTCATCCAGTTTATGATTGGTCTTGAGTTCGAATTCGACCCCGTCGACACCGTGAGTGAGTTCAATACGGAACTTGCCACCGTGGCGTATGTCTTTGAGGTATAGCTTGTTTACCTCAGAAATTCCGTCGAAAGAGACGAGGTTTTCGTCCCGAAGCGAGTGGATGTCTCTGTAGATTGACCGTTCATTCTTCACCCGTAATCTAGAGTTTTCGGGGAGTTCGGATTCTGCAAAGTCGACGCCTACTACACGGAACTCCTCATTATCCTCGACAAGGAGGTTCTCTACCTTGCCAACAATCGGTTCTTCTGCCGGTTCCGGTTGCCGCTCTTGGAGATCATCATCTGAGCGTAACCGCGTTACGACTTTCTTCCGATCCGACTGGCGACCTCGAACCTCGAATGAGTTTTCGTACTTCCGAACGACAACCGGTTTCGTCTGTAGATACCGTCGCGCGACAATTTCACCATCGTCTACCTCTTTTCCAATTGTAGGCTGCCCCGGCCACAGGAGATCAAACTCGTTGTTGATCGTCTCCTGTACGAGGTTCTCCTCGTCGTCAACCAAATCGAGTTCTGTTAAATGATCTGTACCGCTCTTGAACACCTCTCCTTCCTGATTCTGAATCCAGATATACTCCACATACACTTCGTTCAACAACCTTCTCGCGTCATCATCGTCTGCCGTCAGCACTCTTTGTTTGAATTCGCTGATGGAGTCATGTTTGTCCTCGATGACGCGTTTCTTTCGCCGAATAAATACTTCTAGAAGTGCGACTTCAATTTGTTCAAGACCCTCTGAATCTTCCTCTCTTTCATCTGCCTCACTCTGCGAATCACCCTCTGAAGTCGAATCCTCTTCTTCCTCGTTGTTCTGAACCAATTCTTGTGCTTCCTCGTAATCAACGTCGATCTTGTACCAAAATTCGGGTTGGTCGAAAACCAGCGGGGTTGTAGTTTGCTGAGACATGAAAATCTATTATTACTATATCCAGATATGCCAGTATAAAATAAATATCGGCTGATACACTAGTCGCATCAGTGGATAGTAGCGAAGTTAATAAATCGATGAACGTCACATCCACATACAGGCAGAATAACATGTTCGCTATTCTCTAATTACTCATGCAGGCAAAACAGACCCTTCCCGAAGCTGCAAAAAACACCATACAGAGCGAGTTCGACCGGGCAGAGTCGTCCGATCCAATTGTCCTTTGGTGGGACGATGGGAACTACCTCGAGGACATCATTGAGCAGGCCTGCGACGAACTCGGCGTTCACCTGAAAATTTCCGGGGAAACGCCGCTGGAACTCCGTGCCGACCCGGTCGACGGTGAACAGGTCTGGTACGTCCCACACGTCAAGGAACCCGAAGACACAGAGGGCGGCTTCGACTGGTTCCGCGATGTCGAACACACGGGCGGCGAAGTGGAGATGAGCATCGAAGACCTCACCGTCCACGCGTTCGAACGCGGACAACTCGATGCGTGGGAGCTAAAAACCGCGACGCGGGCGAACGACCCCACAAAGCGCCGCGAGATCGCGCGGATTCTCCACGACCAGCTCACCGGCGGCCAGCTCCCGACGCTCGAACAGCTCCGCACGCAGATTGTCACCGGCGGCTACACCGACCCGGTCGCGTTCGTGCTGGAGAACGGCTGGGGCGACATCGACGACAGCCCCGACACGATCGAGCAGATGCAGGACTTGCTGACCAGCGAGGGCGTCGACGCGGTCGCCAGCGAGGACGAACCGGTGGGGATCGTCGGGGCGACGCGTCGATGGGCCGTCGCCGAGTGGCTGATCCACGCCGGCGCCGACGCCAAACGCTTCCCGAGGGAGTTCCGCGCTGAGACGGCCGGCGACCACGACCTCCCCGAACTCAAGTCGCTGTTGAACAACACCACCTCGGCCAGCCTCCTCGCCGACCGCTACCTCGGCGAGGCGATCTGGCCCGACGTCGTCGCGGACGTCGACGACCCGTGGGAACTCGCGGACTGTATCGTCGACGCTGCCCTCGAACGTCGCCTCTGGGAGGAGTGGCACGCGTCCTTTGACGACGGCGACTACGAGGAGTGTCTCGAGCGCGCTGAGAAGCGGCACGACGCCCTCCTCGGAAGCGAGGACTTCCGCGGCACCTACCGAGGGGCCTTCGGCCCGGACAGCCCGTGGACGCGGACGTGGGAACAGGCTGCGGAGATCGCTCGGCTCGCGCACCAGCTCGAGACGTGGGACGAGAACGCGACCGACGACGTCGTCTCGCTTTACGCCGACCCGGACGATGGTACGTGGCAGATCGACAACGCGGTGCTCAACCTCGTCGTCGCCGGCGAGCCCGAATCCGACCTCCCCGACGATCATCCCGCTGCGCTCGACGACCTCCGGACGCAGCTCCAGTCGGAATACGTCGAGTACCTCGAAGACCTCGGTGACCTCGTCACCGATACCGTCGAAGCCGGCGCGCCGTTCGTCGACGAGGATCACTCCTACCAGTTCTTCACGAAGGAGTCCGACGGCCTCGAAAGCGGCCAGACGGTCGCCTTATTCGTCATCGACGCGCTCCGGCTCGACCTCGCCCGCCGGCTCGCGGACGAACTGCGCGACTACGTAGCGACGCTCCCATCTCATGCCCCCGAGTTCGCCGTCGACGAAGACGTCTGGCTCGGGACGCTTCCCTCGGAGACCGAGTTCGGGAAGGCCGCACTCACGCCGGGAGAGATCCAAATGTTCGACGTCTCGCTAGTCGACGGCGAGTTACAGCCCCTCCGAAACAACCGGCGCGTGACGACCAACCGCCGCGAGTCGCTGTTGAACGGCGACGGCTGGACGGTCACTCGCGAGGAGGACGACGGTTGGCAGTCGACGCGTGTCGCCTACTTCAAGAACGACATCGACGACATCGGCGAGAAGGAACTCAGCGATCTTGAGGCGATGCTGGCACGACGCGTCGACTCGCTCGCGGAGTTCATTGGTACGAAACTCGAACAGGGGGAGTGGGATCAAGCCTATGTGCTGACCGACCACGGATTCGTCCTGCTCCCGGACAACGCGTCGTCAGAGAGAATTTCGCGGCCGACAGAAGCGTCCGACTCTGGGCGCCGGTGGATCGCCGGGGAGGATGTGGACGGAGATTCGCCCGGCGTTCTACTCGACTCCAGCTCACGACTGGGGTATCTCGACGCCAACGTCAGCGTCCTTGCGAGCCCACTCAAGCGGTTCAGAAAGCAAGGCCTCGGTGACGCACGGTTCTACCACGGCGGACTGCTCCCACAGGAGTTCGTGCTTGATTTCATCAGCATCACGCAGGGCTAATTTCTCTCGAAACGTCTCATCTATGTCATCACAGGAAATAGAAGAAGCGACCACCGCAATTCGGAGTCACATCGTCGACTTCCTGACGACGCTCGACAACCAGATGGACGAACCGCGGCTCAGTGAGATCGTTGAGGCAGACGGCACACTTCAGAGCAAGAACCTTGGCCAAACGCCCGAGCGATGTGTCGAAGACGATCTCATCTGGCCGATTCTGGAGACGCTCGGCTACGAGTACACCCCCCGGCCGTACTATCCCGTTGGAGACAGCGATGAACAGCCGGACTTCCGCATCGACAATCTCTCTGAGACAGTAATCGGGGAGAACAAATCGGTCAACAACTTCGAAACTGCGAAGCGTGACATCGAGGGCTACCTCGACTCACGCCGATACGAGTACGGACTCTCGACTGACGGATTCCGTTGGGGAATGTACGCTGTCGAAACGGATGAACGCGGGCGAGCAGACCTCGTTACCGTCGTCGAAGAGCAGAATATCGCACCAGCGGTACGACGGATTGCCCGCAATCAAGGATTAGTCAGCTACACCGAAGAGTTGCAGGACAACAGTACCGTTGAAGGAGTGTTGGGAGACTTCTACCAGACGTTCAATCACTACGGTGTCCGGCGAGCTATTGGGGGACTGACCGAGTTTTACGACCTCTACTTGGAGGTGACCACCGGCAACGGTGAGTACCAGCATCTGGACTCGGCTCTCGTGGACGCAATTGAGGATCCCCCGGACGCCTCACAGTCAGAGGAACTGGCCTTCGCGGCACTACTGGTTGATCGGCTCGCCTTCGTGAAGCTGTTGGCTGACCGCGGTATCCTCGAGCGTGTCGCGCTCCACGCCCAATGGAGTGAACACAATCAGGGACTCAATCGGTTCCGTGGAAGCTTCTACTCTCAATACCTCCAGCCGTTGTTCTACGATGCCCTTTCGACCCCGCCACCGCAACGCGATGACGAACTCCCCGAGGTTTTCAGCGACGTACCGTATCTCGGCGGAGGATTGTTCGAACCGGTACTGCCGGCCGAGCGTGCCTTCGACATTCCAGATTCGGTAATGAAGCCAGTCCTCACACAATTCATCGAGAACGAAGAACGGACGTTGGTCAACGAAGCTGCCGAGGGTTCGATTCTGGAGACGTACACCGAGGAGTTTGAGAGTCGGGAGCTGGCTGGACAGATACCGCAGTATTACGCCGACATCGTAGATGTCTACCGAGCAGAGATTGAGTATGTTGAGTCGGAGATCGAACGTACCCTACGGTCGTTCGCCGGTACGGAGGGCCGATAGTGCGCGGACTGGCAATCTTGAAGACGGCGTGTAGTCTTGAAGCACATATCACTCGATGACGGACTCTATCCAATTCTCTCCAGGACAGCGGGTGATACTCAACGGAGCGCCGGCTGAAGTCATCAAAACCCAACGGGTCGGCGAGATCGAGTACCTAAGAGCATACATCGATGGCGAGGGTGCCAAGACGGTCTGTCTCGACGATGTCGAGATTCAGCCGCATCGATCCGGGATCGAGGAGCTGTCCAACCAGCGTATTGATGATCTTCATCCGGATCACGAAGCTGTGTCTGCACAGTGGTTCGACCTCCACACGCAGGCGACAAAACTCAAGCTCGCCCACGAGCAGGGACAACTCCTGAGCATCTCGAACTCGCTCGTTCGACTGGAGCCCTACCAGCTCGACGCCGTGAACTGGGTGATGCAGAAGCTTCGCCAGCGGGCGCTCATCGGCGATGACGTCGGGCTCGGGAAAACGATAGAGGCCGGTCTCATCCTGAAGGAACTCGCCGCTCGGAATCGCGCCGACCGTGTTCTGTTCGTCGTTCCCGCGCACCTCCAGAAGAAGTGGATTAGGGATATGGATCGCTTCTTCGACGTCGATCTCACCGTCGCCGACCGGGCCTGGGTCGAAGGCGAGCGTCGGCGGCTTGGCGAGGAGGCCAACATCTGGAACCAAGACCAGCAACAGCTCGTCACCAGCATGGCGTTCCTGCGACAGGACGAGTTCCGGCCCGCACTCCGGGACGCGTTCTGGGACGTCGTCGTGGTCGACGAGGCACACAAGACTGCAAAGCGGGGCGACTCGCCGAGCAAGACGGCAAACATGGTTGACACCGTCACGGGGAACTCCGACTCGCTGTTGCTACTCAGCGCGACACCGCACGACGGGAAGGGCGAGGCGTTCCGCTCACTCGTCGAGTACATCGACCCGTTCCTTGTCGCAGAGAACCGGGAACTCTCACAGGAGACAGTCGACCGTGTAATGATCCGTCGCGGGAAGACCGACATCTACGACGAGGATGGTGAACGCGTCTTCCCAGACCGCGAGGTCAACTCGGTCTCAGTCTCGATGACGCACGACGAGCGGCAGTTCTACCGGGCGGTCACCGACTACGTCAAAAACGTCTACAACCGCTCGGAGAAGCTGAACGAACCTGCGGTCGGGTTCGCGATGGCGCTTATGCAGAAACGGCTGGTGAGCAGCGTTGGCGCGATTCACGCCACGCTCCGTCGACGGCTCGACGACCTCCTCGAGGAGGAGGCGGAAACTGATGGCCTCTCCGAGGAAGCACGAGCCTACCTCGATGGCGAGGATCTAGACGAGGACGACAAGCAACACGCGGAGGACGAAATCGCCGGCCTGACCGTCACCAGCACCGACGAACAGCTCCAAAAAGAGATCGATACGCTCCGCGATCTTGTCTCGCTGGCGGAGGATTTGCCGGTCGACTCCAAGGCCCAGAAGGTCAGGCGGTTCATCTCCCAACTACTTGAGGAGCAACCAGACGAGAAGCTTCTGTTGTTCACGGAGTACCGAGACACGCTCGACTACCTCCTCGAGTACGTGCAGGATGAGCCGTGGGCTGACGAGATTCTCGTCATTCACGGCGACGTAGACAAGGAGGAACGGACGCGGATCGAAGACGAGTTCAATCACGGCCAGTCGCGGCTCCTCTTCGCGACCGACGCAGCGAGTGAGGGGATTGACCTCCAGCACAGCTGCCACATTATGGCGAACTACGAACTGCCCTGGAACCCGAACCGGCTCGAACAGCGGATCGGGCGCATCCACCGCTACGGACAGGAGGAGGAGGTCAAGGTCTGGAACTTCCTCTTCGATGACACTCGCGAGAGCGAGATCTTCGAGATGCTCCAAACCAAGGTCGAGGAGATTCGCTCCCAGCTCGGGAACACGGCGGACGTGCTGGGCATCCTCGACGACATCGACGTGGACTCGCTCATCATGGAGTCCATCGAGAACGACGAACCGCCGAGTGCGACCAAAGAGGAACTCGAGGAGATGATCGAAGAGCGTCAGCGAACGCTTGAGGAGTGGTACGAGCGGAGCCTCGTCGATACGAGCACGTTCGACGCGGAGAGCCGCCGGCAGATTCAGGAAGTCGTCGACGAGTCGGAGGACGTCTACGGAAGCGAGGGAGACATCCGCGAATTCTTCGAGCGAGCAGTCGAAGCCTTCGGCGGAGAATTCGAGAAGCGCGGCACCAACCTCTATCAAGCCGAACTACCGGACGGGATCAATTCGCCCGGCCAAGACGAGACGTTCGGCCCGTTCACGTTCGACCGCGACTTCGCGATGGACCACGAGGACATCATCTACCTCGCTCCCGATACGGATGTCCTACAGCGGCTTATGACACGCGTGTTGGAGGATGAGCGCGGCGAAGTCGGGCTCAAACTCCTTCCGTTCGTCGACACACCGGGGATCACCTACAACTATCGCGTGGCGTTCGAGGACGGCACCGGCGACGTGATTCGCGAGGAAACGATCCCCGTCTTCGTTGAAGCTGCGCAAAAGGACGCCCAGCAGGCGCTCGGTGAACGTGTGGTCGAGGGCGACTCGGTAGCAGCAAAGCCAGACGTCGACGACCTTCGGACGATTCTCGACGCTCAGTCCGACTTACGGACGGCCGCCGATCGCTATGTGAGCGTACGAGTCAACGAGATCAAGAACCATCTTCAGGAGAAGCGTCATGAGGAGACCGCTCGGGAGCTGGATAATCTCGAGGAATATGCACAGGCGGAACGAGAACGGATCGAGTCCTTCATTGAGGAGTACGAGCGCAAATCCGACGCAGGCTCGGATATGGACATCGCGATCCGTGGCCAACAGGAGCGTCTTGAACAGCTCGAAGAACGAATCGAGACACGTCGCCGTGAATTAGAGCGCCGAGAACGGATTATCTCACTGGCGCCCGAGGTTGAGAACTACTGTTTGACTCTCCCATTATGAGTATGTATGGAGCTTTAGCTAGTGCCGATTCAAACGTGAATAGATAGATTCCTGCAGTACAGTGTCTCCAATCTAATCCTGGCAGTTCAGGTTTGACACGCCAATAGAGCAACTCTGATATCCCATTCCCTGACAAAACTGTCTCGCCAAGAGTGAAGTGAGATGGACCTCTTGTTGGGTAGTATTCGATGAATAATACGCTTCTAACTGGTTCCCAACATTCACATTTAGAACAAGCTGCTTTTGAACGGGCGGACCAGATGGCTGATGATTCTCTTGGCTCTGTCCTGTATATAACGCGGAACGACGCTCGGCGGAGTATGGTCGAGGACAGCTGGGCCGCTTCGCACAAATCTCTCCGTCTTCGTGCCGAGACGCTTGATGCGGTCGTTCGAGAGTGGTACGAAGATCTCCAGGGCCCGGTCCAACCCCTCACCGGGCAGTTGAATCGCCGGCTCGCGGAGTACGCACTCGACCGAACAACAGCCGAGACAGATGGCGCTCTCGCCGGCGAACCCGCCTCCGCCGCTCTCGCGGATTCGTTTAGTAGTCGTTTCTCGCTCTTCGACGACGCCGGCGTTGGGACTGCTGACGCGCTCGCAGCGGAATTCGAGGGCTCTGCTCTCGATGACCGTATTGCGACAGCGACCGTCGACGCCTACCGCCACTACCGGGACCTCCACGGCGACTACGTCGACGAGTGGGTCTGTACCCGGGGAGAGATGTTCGACGCCGTTGCGACGACGGAGAAGTCACTCTCGGCCCTCTCTCCGGAACTGGACGCCGTCGTCCTATCGGGGTATCACGAGTTCCGTCCTGTCGAACGCCGCCTCATTGAACGTCTCGTCGACGAACTCCCGGTGATCGCGCTGCTGCCGCTCCACCAAGATGGTCGGAGCGGAGTCGACACTGTTGCGGAGGACGCCTTGGAGGTCTACGAAGCACTTGACTTTGAGAGAGTGGAACTCGAGCCCGTCAACGAGTCCGGGCGGGCCTTCGGTACGATCACCGAGTCACTCTACCGTCCGGATCCTGACACCGTCCCTGTTCCAGACGGCCTTCGGTGGCGGGAACTCCCGACACCCGAGCGCGAGATTCGCTTCGTCGCTCGCGAGCTCCGAACCGAGTTGGCCGGTGGGCGCGATCCCGACGACCTTGCTGTCGTCGTCCCGGGGACGGAGGCCTATTCGGGGTACGTTGAGGACACGTTCGATACGTTCGACATTCCGCACGTCACGACTGCCGTCTCACAGCTGAACCGGACGTTCACCGGGAGCGTCGTTCACGATCTGCTGAATCTAGCCGAACCAGATCCGCGGGCCGAGGACCTTACGTCTCTGTTAGCGAATCCGCTGGTCGACATCGTCGACACCGACCAGGCCAACGCCGTCACGGCAGCTGCTCGTCGGCGCGACACCGTTTCTGTGTCGCCCCTGCTCGACGACGTCGACGGCGAGGTCGCCTCACTGGTCGAAGAGCTGCTGGCCACGCTGGAGACCCTCCGAACGGGCGACATCGAGGACGCAACCGAGACGCTCCGACGGCTGATGGACGACCGCTTCGACTTGGAGGCGGCGACGGAGGACTACGCCAGCGGCGCCGAGCAAGCCGTCGAACAGCGGGCCTACGATATTGTGGACGAGGTCCTCTCCTCGTTCGAGTCGCTGGCGGCGGTCAATAGTGATCTCTCTCCGTTGGCACTGTTCACCCGTGCGTTCGACGGTGTGCCGATCCGGGTTCCGCAGCGCGCCGCCGGTGGTCACGTCGAAGTGATGGGGTTGCTCGACGCCCGGATGCGTTCGTTCGAGAAGGTGTTCCTCGTGGGCCTGACTAGTGAGCACTTCCCGGTGACGCCGGAACGCCCGGCCTTCTTCGAGGAGATGACTGACGCCCACCCACGATTCGACACCGGCGACGAGCGCCTCCGTGGCCGCTATCTCTTCGCGACGCTCATCGCGAACGTCGACGAGCTCACGATAACTACACCGGAGACAGGCGACGACGAATCCGCCGTCGTCCGGTCGCCGGTCCTCGACGAACTCCAGCGCGTGACCGGCATCGAACCCGAAGACGGCGTCGACGACCGCGTGGGCTCCCGCGAAGACCTCCAGCGGCGCGTCGCTGCAACGGACGACCGGCGTGGGGCAGTCAGCCGCGCCGGCGACCGAGGTGACCTCTCCCCCGAGCAGACCAAGCGCACTGATCGAGGACTCCACTGTGCGGACAACAGGGGAACGGCTGGCCTCTCCGAACACGATGGCGTGTTAGAACCCGAGACAGTCGATGAGGTATACCCTCCGTCGGAGCGGGAACCCTACAGCGCGAGTCGAATCGAGCGATACGTCGAGTGTGGGTTCAAGTTCTACGCCGACAAGGTACTCGGAATCGAGGACCCCGACGACGTCGAAGTTGTCCCCACGCCGCTTGAAACCGGGTCGTACGTCCACGATGTCCTCGAACGATTCTTCGCGGATCTGCAGGACGAGACGGAGGATGGTGTCGATCTCACGGACTTCGACCGGGACGACCTGGCGACACACCTTCGCGAGATCGCTGTCGAGGAACTCGGGGATGCTGACTTCGAGTACGACGGCCTGTTCTACGAACGCTGGAAGGCGGAGTTGTTCGCGGGCCTCACTGACGATAAGACCGCGCCGTACGAGGCCGGGAGCAAACCCCACAACGCGCCGGAACGAGGATTGCTCGCCACGTTCCTCGACAACGAACTCTCACGGGACGGCGTCGCTCGCCCACACCTGTTCGAAGCCCCATTCGGCGAGGGACTTCCCGATTCGGATGCTGGGCCGTTCACAGTTGAGCGACCGGACGGCTCGACCGTCTCGATTCGCGGGTACATCGACCGCGTTGACGTGAGCCGGGACGGTGAGCAACCGACGCTCACGCTGTACGACTACAAGACTGGTCGAGCACCGTATATGACGAAGACGACCGGCGGCACGAAGTTCCAGCTCCCTATCTATCTACTCGCTGCCGCCGAGGTTGTCGACGGTGACCTATTCGAGCAGGGCTCGCTCTCAGCGACGTACTACCAGGTGCGACCTCCCAACGACCTCAAGGTTCCACGCGGGGTCGAGTCGAAATTCGATTCAGAGGTCGACCTTCGTCGCTTCCTGAATGACGTCGTTCCGGAGTGGCTGGGACAGATCGACGAGGCGATCGCCAACGGACGGTTCCATACGACGCTCCTGTCGGCCCGTGGTGCGAACTGCCGATACTGTGACTACCGACGGGCGTGCGATGTCCGCCACCACCGCAAGCGGGAGTTCGTCGACGAGGTTCACGAGGACGATGGTGCGTACGTCCCGCTCCGTGTTCGCGACGACGAGGACATCGAGGCGGTGATGAGCGATGACTGAGGACCCCGAGGAGATTCAGCTCACGGAGGAACAGGAGGACGCGCTCGTCCAAGGCCGGAACGTCGCGATCACTGCCGGTGCTGGGACGGGGAAGACGACAACGCTCACCGAGCGATACGTGACGATCCTGGCCGAAAACCCGTCGCTCACGCCGGAGAACATCGTCACGATCACCTTCACGCGAAAGGCTGCTGCCGAACTGACCGAGCGCGTTCGGGAGGAGGTGTACGACCGGCTCAATGCTGTCGACTCACCAGAGGCCTACAACCGCTGGCGAAACGTCCTTGACGACCTGGAGGACGGCTACGTCCACACCATTCACGCGTTCTGTACGCGGCTCTTGCGAGAACGGGCCGTCGAGGCTCCGGTCCCGCTCGGCTTCGACGTGCTCGACGAAGACGGCGCCGCGACACTCCAGCGCGAAGTCGTGACGGAGTTCCTCGAACGCAATCAGGACGATGACGATGTTGCGCTCCTTGCCCAGCTCTGGGGTCGCGACCAGTTGGTCGATGTACTCGCTGGATTACTCGATGAGCGCCCCCAGAGCGAGTCCGTCCTCGATGAATGGCGTGACGCCGAGGTCGACGACTACGTAGACGTCTGCTGGGAGGTCGTCTGTGATCTCGACGTCGCCGACGCTAGACAGACGCTGTATGCGGAGGGACTCCTTGAACAGCTACGCACGGTCGCGGGCCGCGTCGACCGCGAGAGCGCCATCGTCGACGAGCACGGTCGTCGGGCCTACCGGACCCTCACCGAGGTCGCGACGACCCTCTCTGCCGACCCCCAGGAAAGCGACCCTCGCGACTGCCAGCGGGCAATCCTCGAACTCTACGAGGCCTGCGAAAAGAAGAACGGCGGCCTGTACAGCAGTTCCGGGTACGTCGTCGGTGACCGGGACGACTGGGGTGAGTACGGTGACGTCTACGACGATCTAAAGGACGCCATCGACGCGGTCATCGCGGCCGTCGAACCGCACGCGGATGCAGTCGAGACGACGCCGGGGGAACTGGAAGCGAATAGCGCTCACTACGCGCTCGCCCTGATGCGAGTCTTCGACGATGTCCTCGCAGCCTACACTGCCGAGAAGGACCGCCGTGATACGCTCGATTTTCCTGACGTGATCGAGACGACGCTCCAGTTCTTGCGAGCTAACGATGCGGTCACGGAGCGGCTTCAAGAACAGTTTGCGGCCGTGATGGTCGATGAGTTCCAGGATACGGACCCGCGCCAGTGGGAGCTAGTCAAACTCCTCACGGGCGTCGACGAGGGGACGGCGTCGAACGTCTTCCTGGTCGGCGACGAGAAACAGAGTATCTACGGGTTCCGTGGCGCCGATGTGACGACGTTTGGGGATGCACGCAGAGAACTCCAGACCGTTAACGAAGCCCGTGGTGTCGACGATGTCCCCGACAGCGAGGCCGAGAGTCCGACCGCGCTCGAACTCTCCGGGAACTTCCGGACACTGGACGAGCCGCTATCGTTCCTGAACGAGCTCTTCGAGTACTTGTTCCAGCCGGAGGCTGATAGCCACGAACCGTACGAAGCACCACCGCAGGAGTTGACCACGCAGCGCGATCGTGTCGAAGACATCGAGGGCCTGACCGGGAGCGTCGAGTATCTCGCTGTTCCCGACGACGCTGACACGGCGGCAGAGCTCTTCGGCGACGACCACCCGGTCGCCGAAGGCGCGCTCGACCACACCATCGAGGCCGAGGCGCAAGCGCTCGCTGCTCGATTGACCCACCTATTCGACGATCCGCCGCAAGTCCAAGACACTGACACAGGGGATCATCGTGAGGCCACCCCCGACGACACGGCAATCCTCCTCCGCCGGCGAACCCATCTCGACCGGTATCAGCGCGCCCTCGAGGAACACGACATTCCCTACACTGTCGTTGGTGGTGTCGGGTTCTACGACACGCCCGAGGTCCAGGCGCTCACGAACCTGCTTCGGGTACTCGGTGACCCACAGGACGACGTCTCCCTCTATGGGGTGCTTCGGTCGCCGCTGTTCGGATTCGCGGATGATCGCCTTGCGCCGGCGGTCGCAGAGGCCGATTCAGTGTGGGAGGCGCTCGCCGAGACGGACGATCCACAGCTCGCGGACGCGTTTGACCTTCTCACAACGTGGCGGACCCTCAGCGGGTGTGCGACGCCGTCCGAAAACGGCGTCCTCCCGTGGAACCGCCTGCTATCCCGAGTGATCGACGACACCGGGTATCTGGCGAGCGTGAGTGCTGACGAACGCGGTCGACAAGCCGTTGCGAACGTCGAGAAGTTCCGTGACCAGGTCCGCACCTGGAGCGAGAACGGGGTTCATACCGCTGCGGGGTTGCTCCACCGGATCGACCGTCAAGCCGAGATCGACCCCCGTGAGGGGGAAGCAGATATTCCGGGTGACGCCGAGGGCGTTCGGATTATGACGATCCATTCAGCGAAGGGACTCGAGTTCCCGATCGTCACTGTTCCCGATCTCGGGAGTGACCTCAACTTCGGTCGCTCCGTGGACGACCACGGGTACGTTCGACTCGTGGACGGAACTGATGACGCCCCTCCGGTGCCGGCGGTCGGTGGACCGGATCCGGGCGATGCGTTCTCGATCGAGAAGACTGCCGTCCACGAGTACGCTGACCGACAGTCCCGTCCACAGGAGCGGGCGGAGTCGAAGCGGCTCCTCTACGTTGCGTGTACACGAACACGGGATCACCTCCTTCTCTGCGGCACACACGACATCGACGTCGACGAGGCCGGTGCAATCAAACTCGGCGAGCCTGCTGCTTTCGACGATGTAGACCGGTGGCGCGACTGGGTACAGCCAGCCCTCCTCGACGGAACCCTCGTCGCCGAGGCGATTCGGGATGGCCAGGCCCGTGGCGAGATGGATGGGGCCACTTATACCGTTCGCAGGCCGCCGCGCCCAGTAGACTGGCACTCCGAAGATGACGCTGTTGATCCAGCACCGGAGATATCGATTCCGTCACCGCCGTCGCTAGCGCCGGCGAAACGGATCGCGGCCACGACGCTCGTGAATGCGGTGGCAGACGCGTCTACAAACGGTCACAGTTACTCTCAACGAAAAGAGTCGGCGGGTCTGAGCCCTACGACGTTCGGGACGGTCGTCCACCGGATCAACGAACTCCGACCACCGAGAGATGAGTGGCCCACCCTGATCCACCGTTTGAGTAGGATGACCGGTGAGGAGCCGACTGAAGCAGACCTCCGTGAAGCTGTCAACCACGCTGCTGATGCAGTCGAATTTGTGGACCGCATCGAGTCCGATGTCCAGCTTCAGGAAGTTCACGACGAGTACTCTGTTGTCGCCCGAATCGATGAGTCGCGGATTGTCGGTGATATCGACCGCCTGCTCGTTATGCCGGATGCCTTCCACATTATTGACTACAAGACCAACGACCTCTCAGCTACGACGTCGGATGAGCTCGCGGCACACTATCGACCGCAGATGCTCGCATACGCTCTCGCACTCCTCCAACACGACCGGACTCGTGACGTACGAGCTTCACTCCGGTTTACTGACAAAGGGGTAGAGGAACGGTTCAATTGGGATTCGGAGCAGATGACGGAAATCGAATCTGAACTACGCTCGATGTGCTGTGTTGAATAGATGCTGAGTCACGGTTACAGCGGTTCACACAGTGGTTCTATGTTGGTGATGGCGAACATCAAGACGATTTCACGGNTTTCACGGAACTGCCGATACCAGCCCAGCGCTCGCACGGCATCGCCGAGCGAGCGCTTGGTTGTCGAGTACGATGTTTCGGCCATCCACCGCTGAGAGTAGCCCTTTGTCCGGTTGAGCGCGTTGTTCGCGGCTGCTTTGGCTGACGACCCGCGGTAGTGAACAAGGTACTCAACGTCATGTGCGGCGATTTCGTACTCGGTATGCCAGTCTTGGAAGCCGTTGTCGGCGGCGACGGACTGCAGGTCGTCCGCGTTTCNCCTGCGGTCCGGTCTTCGTATCATGCTTCCACCGAGCTGCGATGTGAACATCAAGAACAGCCAGCGATTCCACATCAGTCAATGTCGTCACTTTTAGGGTCTGTATCGTCTGTCCTGCTCGCTGGCGAAAGTACGAGGACGCACGTCGCCGATCGAAGAACGTGCTGTCGAGAGCGGCGTGGCCAGACTGCGGGTGCTGCTGCGCGGAAACGCGCAGCAGCGCCCGCCNGTGCTGTCGAGAGCGGCGTGGCCAGACTGCGGGTGCTGCTGCGCGGAAACGCGCAGCAGCGCCCGCCACACCCACATTTTCAGCCGATCAAACGATTTGTAGATCGTGCTGTAGTCTGGGAGATCGTCTCGATCTAAGCCGAGGACGTTACGAACCTCGGACATGTACTTCAGCCGATTCGGCGTTTCACGGTAGCTGTGGCCGTCTTCGAGCCGAAAACAGTGTAGCACAACGTGTTTCCAGCGGGCAANGATCGACTTCCATGGACAGAATCGATTTCCTCGGCTTCGTCCTTCTACTCCGCGATAATAGCCGATTAGATCGCTATTCAACACAGCAGCTCGATGGTGGATTTGGTAGATTAAGATTCCTTCTCGACAACTTGCTCACTTCGAGATAGCTTTGGAGGGCCCACTAGTGATGGGTACGAAACGAACAGAACGAACAAAACGAGCGAAACGAATGGAGTGAGAAGAACGAACGAATTTCATTCAACGAGCGGAACGAACAGTTGGTTTTAACATCGTAGTAATCCTTTCACCGAGTGAAACGCCCTCACCGAACGCACCGAACAAAACGAGCGAAACGAACGAAACGAACACAACGAGAGAAACGAGGATAATGACCGATACCAATACCGCACGAATCACGGTGGCGAATCAGAAGGGAGGCGCGGGGAAGACAACCGACGTCATTCACACTGGCGGCGCACTGTCCGCCCGAGGCCACGAGGTCCTCCTGGTCGATATCGACTACCACGGGGGGCTCACCTGTTCGCTGGGCTACGACGACCTGTACTACGATACCGACCGCACGACGCTGTTCGATGTTCTCGACTTCGACCAGATGGAGTCGGTGAACGACATCATCGTCGAGCACGAGGAATTCGACATCCTCCCCGCGAGCGAGAAGCTCGCGAACAACAAAAACATCCAGACGCTGCTTGAGGCGCCGAAGAGTCGCGAGCGGTTGGAGATGACTCTCGACGAACTCGAGAAGGACTACGACTACATCATCGTCGACACGCCGCCATCCCTGAACGTCCTCACCGACAACGCCCTCGTCGCGACCGGCAACGTCGTAATCCCCGTCATTCCCGAGAAGCTCAACGCCAACAGCCTCCAGATTTTCGCGAAGCAGCTGAGCTCTCTCGAACAGGCGTACGGAGACATCAATCGGCTCGCCATCGTCTGTAACCGTGTCGAGCAGAACGCCGAACACCGCGACACCATCGAGGAGATCAAGTCGGCGTACTCTCTCCCCGTGTTCGAGATCCCGAAGCGGACTGACCTCTCCCAGTCGATTGGTGAGGGGGTGTCCGTCTTCGGCTTCGGCAAGGAGAACCAGCGGGTCGAGGATGCACGCGACCTGTTCAACGAGATCGCCGACCTGTTCGATGAGACGTTTGAGAAGACCGCACCTGAGGAGGTGAGAGCATGAGCGACGGCTGGGGTGATGCTTCCGGCATCGAGGGCAACTACAAAGAGGAGGACGATGAGACAGATTCCGGCGAAACGACTGAGGTGAGTGAAACGGTGGAAACCAGTTCATCGACCGAAACGACCAAATCGACTTCAACGAGTGAAACGAACGAAACGAGCAAAACGAAGACGAACATCAAAGACGAGTGGAACGGGCGAACGATCTACATTCCCGACGATGTCCTCGACGAGATGGAGGATACCTATCTCGAGTCCCAGCTGAAGCTCCGCAAGGCGGGGCAGGACGAGTTCAAGAAGAACCGCCACTTCTACCCGCTACTCGTCCAGTTCGGTGTAGAAGCGCTCTCTGATGCGGATGCTGAGGAAATTCAGGCTCGGCTATCGGAACTCGGAGACGAATGACCTCGCGGAGAGCGAGGGCCGACTGAAGTTGAGACTGGCCAACTCAATGCATACGCCATCAGAAGGGGTCTGCTACATCTCCCAGCCGAAGGTCCCTATGAATTTGAAACTTGCTTATAGCACGAATCTAACTGTTGACAAAACGATCAAATAAAAACAATCTCCGGCACAAAGATAGAATAAGCATACGGGCAGAAAATGCCTTCGTGGACTGCCCGACGTCATAGCTAGACTGTTCACTCGCGTCGCTGTGTGTGAACACCTTTCGGCGTCACAGTAACCGAGATCGCTTCGATTGTAAAGGTGATTTCAAAGTCGTTATCCAGCGAATTAACAACTCGTTCCAGTGCTTCCGGATCAACATACTGGTGCAACGGGGTACTGTCCAAGTCCACATCGTGTTCTTCCAGCGCTTCGCAGAGTTCTATTACCATATTTCGATCTGAGGGTGGGCGATACGCTGCGGTCATACTCTTGGGTCTCCTCCATTGTTTTCTCCAACTCGTTCATAGCTAGCAGACCCAGCACCGCTGACGCCAGTTATTTCGAAGCGAGCACCGCCGGCCTCACTCTCGGTAACCTGGATGCTCCACCCGTGAGCACCGACGATCTGGTCGACGATGCTCAAACCGAACCCGGTCCCTGCGTCCGCCGTCGAATACCCGGCATCGAAGATCTGACCGCGATCCTCTTCGGGGATTCCAGGTCCGTCATCTGCTACATAGAACCCGTCGTCCAGTTCGCCGACCGTCACCGTGACATCCGGGCCGCCGTGTTCGATCGCGTTTCGCATCAGGTTCTCGAACACCTGTTTCAGCCGGCTCTGATCCCCCTGGATCGAGGTTCCACTATTGATCTCGACGACGAGAGAGGCGCTCGTTATTTCGACAGTGGCCCAACAGTTCTCGACCAGTGCCGCAAGCTTGATGGACTCGAAATCAGTAATCGTTTCTCCCTGTCGAGCCAGCGTCAGGAGATCGTCGATCAGCGCCCCCATTCGATCGAGGGCACCCTCGACGTGCGATAGCTCCTCACTCTCACACTCGTCTTTGGCAAGCTGAAGCCGTCCTTCAGCTACATTGAGTGGATTACGAAGATCGTGGGAGACGACGCTTGCGAACTCTTCGAGGCGGTCATTCTGGTGTTGTAGCTCTTGGGTACGTTCTTTCCGGTCGGTAACGTCTCGCTGCGTGCCAAGATACCGGATGAGATCGCCATCGGCGTCGTACACCGGCGCGACTCTCAGTTCGTTCCAGAACGGGGTTCCGTCCTTCCGGTAGTTGCGGATTTCAACGGTGATCGGCTCTTCGTTGTCGATCGCCTCCCCCAACCGAGCTACAGTGGCAGGATCGGTGTCCTCACCCTGTAGGAACCGACAGTTCCGTCCAAGCGCCTCGGCCTTTGTATATCCCGTGAGGTCTTCGAACGGCTCGTTGACGTACACCATCGGGTTGTCCTCTTTGTGCGGATCGGTCAGGGTGAGTGGCGCGTGGGCATTGTCGATCGCTGTCTGGAGGATCCCTAACTTGCGCTCGGTAGCGCGTTGCTCAGTGATGTCGTTATTGACCGCAACGAAGTGGGTTGTTTCTCCCGACTCGTCGGTCACCGGAGCGATCGTCTGGTCGATGACGAACCGTTCGCCGTCTTTGTGTTCGTTGACCACCTCGTTACGCCAGACGTCGCCGTCGAGAATGGTTTGCCACAGGTCTTCGTAGAACGCTTGCTCGTGTTCTCCCGACTGGAGAATAGCTGGGGTCTCTCCGATCGCTTCCTCGGCTGTGTATCCGGTTATCTCCTCGAAGGCTGGGTTAACGCAGTCGATGATGCCGTCAGTATCTGTACAATAAATTGCGTGGCCCGAGGATTCGACGGCACGCTGGAACTTTCGGAGTTGCTGTTCGCGTTCTTTGCGCTCGGTGACGTCGGTTATGAAGCCAACGACCCGGGTGACTTCGCCGTCGTCAGTACGGATCGGCTTTCCTTGGACGTATACCCACCGTTGGTAGTCCTCGCTTTCGTTAACTCGATGTTCAATTTCAACGGTCTGCCCGTTCCGAAGCCGTTCGACGGCCTTCGCCACATGCCGTCGATCTTCGGGGTGAGTTGCGTCGAGAAAGGCCAATGGATCGTCGTGGAGTCGGTCTATGTGGATGCCGTAGAGTTCCTCGAAAGCGGAGTTGATGAATATCACGTCGTCCATATCCGCTGTGAAAATCCAGAGTATGTTCGTAGTCTCCTCGGCGAGTTCTACGAGCCAGCGTTCGATCTTGCTGGCGCGTTGTTCCGACCGACGCTGAGCAACGGCGTTGTCGATCCGGTTAGCCAGGAGTTCGTACTGTTCTGTCCCAGTCCCTTTTTGTAGGTAGTCGGTCACTCCTTTCGAGATAGCCTTGCTTGCGACTTCTTCAGACCCTTTGCCAGTATACAAAATAAACGGGATATCAGGATGTACCTCGCGCACCTGTTCGAGAAACTCGATACCGTTGAGACCGGGCATATCGTAGTCGGAGACAATGCAATCAATGTCGTTCGTTTCGAGATAGTCGAGCGCTTCTTTGGCATCGAGTTTGCTGTGAATCGACAACAGACCGTGATTCTTTTCGAGCAACGTGGCAGACAGATCTAAGATGCTCTCGTCGTCGTCAACGTGGAGGACGTCGATTCTCCCAGGCGTAGTAATTTGGCTCGTGTTCAGCAAGAGGTCGAAATCATTGCTTTGTGCTAGAGGTTGCTGTCGTTGATGAGCTGGTGGTCGTTCTGAACCTTCCATGTCTGTTTGTCACTCCGTAGTCAGTTGCTGTACCGTCTCACTAGTATAGTCGATACGACTGGTGAGTTCTCGGAAGATTCCGAATGCGACGGGACCATCAGGAAGTGATACCCTTCCGACGCTGATTTCGACCTGGACTTGCTCCCCGTCGCCTGTTATCATATAGATGGGCGCTCCATCGGGGAGATATCGTCTCATTCCTTCCGATTGAACGTGTTCTTGAAACAGTTCATGATATAGCTCAGATTTGTCTGAAGGATGGAGGTCTGATTGGTGGTGGCCGACTATCTCTTGACGCGACCTGTCGAGAGTTGTTTCGGCAGCCGCGTTCGCATTGATAATCTCACCGGTTTCAATGTCTGCGATAAACACTGGATCAGGAGCCGCCTCAAGCAGTGTTTTGTACCGCTGTTTCAGTGCCGTTAGCTCCTGTTTGCGTTCTTCACGTTCAGTGACGTCGCGCAGGACTGAAAGATGTTCGCCGGGCACAATATTTGATTTGGCAGCGTACTCTACGATTCTCTCGGATCCGTCTGGGCGCATGATCCGAACCGTTCCCTGTTGTTCGTCTGCAGTGCGAAACTGTTGCCACTCCTCTTCGAAACCAACGTCCTCGGGTATGAAATCGGCAATCGTGCGTCCGAGTAATTTTTCTTCGGGCACGCCAAACAAGTCGGTTGCGCTGTCGTTCACCTTGATATATCGTCCGTCGTCGTCAGCGATAACCATCGCGTCGACCGCTTCATCGAAGGCCGATTTGTACTTGTCTCGCGACCGCGAGAGTTCTGTCAGCTGTTGTTGTATGCCTAACCCGGACTGTCGAGGAATTGTTATCGTCATTGTTGTTCCGCCTTCGGTAACTTCTGCTGTGAGGGAACCGTCGTGACTGGTGACGATCCAACGGGCCAACGATATCCCCAATCCGGAGCCATGGGCGAGTGGCGTCTCCTCACCCGTCGTAAGGACTTGGCATTCGTTTTCTGGGAGTCCGGGACCGTCGTCGTCGATTCGAATTTCGGCAGCGTTTGGAGCTCCATCGATAGCAACGGTGACAGTCGGAGTGTCTCCACTGTGTTTGACAGCGTTCTTCACGAGTTCTTCGACAGCGCGGTCGAAATTCTGTAGGACATCCACATGGAGTTTCTCGTCGTGTTCGATGGAGATGGACGCTTCTGGATAGTCCTGTTCGATATCGTGTACAATCCTCTGTATGAACTCCCCTAGCTCCGCCTGGCGCCATTCAGAACCGCCGGTTACGGTCTGTTCTAGTTCACGGGCCTTCTGACCCATCTCGATGAGATCATCGATATGGTCAAGGGTGGTCTGAATGGTTGAGACATTTTCAATCTGCTCGTTGAGAAGTTCTGTGTATCCTCGGATGACAGAGATGTCATTACGAAGGTTGTGTCGGAGGACACGGTTCAACACGCTAGCGAGGTTGGTTTGGTTCGTGAGTTTGGCTTCAACGCGGTCGCGGACGAGTTCACGTTCGAGCAACCCGGCCAGATGTTCGGCAAACCATGTCTCCACATCACTGAATGGGTCGGAGCGGGGCTCCTCAGCGGCAAAACAGACCGTTTCGTATAGGCTTTCGTTGCTGATAAGTGGTATCCCGAGGTACGTACCCTGTTTGCGGGCTTGGGGTTTCGGGTCGTCAGCCCGCCCCAGAGAGGGGGCATCGTAAAGCGCGTAGTGAGTCTCTGTTGTGATGGTTTCGCGACAGTGTGTGTTTTGAAGTGGACAACGTAGCCCGACGGGGAACTCTTCGGTGTCGGTTGTGATGGCTACCTCCCAATCGCCCATTTCGCTGTCAATCCGGGTGATGTATCCGTACTCCAGACCGAGATACTCTGCGCCAACTTCCAGCACCTCACGGGCTTTTTTGTCAAACGGGATTTCCTTCCGTATGATAGAGTACAGTCGCTGTCTGGTTTCTGTCGCTGGAACACTAATATCTGCCATCTATCGATTACCCACCTCATTCGGATAGACCCTGACCGTAGGCAGTCGCCATTGATCGAGAAGGTGGCCAGTTTGTTGTTGCCCAATCAAACCGGCCCACCCCTGTCAGACCGCCATTCGACGGACATATGGCCGTCATCCGCGTGAACAGTCTCAGATGTCCCGCTCAGCGCCCCTACAGTCATTGGAATGTCATTTCTTGGGTCGGCCTGGGCTCTGAACCCAGAAAGTTGGTCGTAGAGATTACCTGGAAGCTGTGACAGGCTTCCTCTGCTTTGTGAAATTTCCAGGCAGTGAACTATTCTCCTCCCTGATTGTTCAGATGATTTATTAGTATCTACCGCCGATTGCTTACCCACACTCGATACTTCGTCCACCATCGCGGCCAGTTCTTTCCTCAGAGGCTTTTTGTAGCCGATGTGTGCCTCCGTTGCTGACAACCCGATCATTAGTGACTGATTGTGGGAGATGATCACACCGTGAGTTCCTCTGGGTCCAGCCAGATCAGAAATCCGTCATCATCCTGTTTCACAACCCCTCGGAACATCGGCGAATTGGCGAGTCTCTCAGCTTCGAGTGTTTCGATTGGAATCTTATCCACAGCAGAGACACTTGAAACCAACCAGCCGAGTGCTCCATCACTGTCGACGAGTTTCTCATCAAGCATCATGATCCGATGCGTTTCTTCACCGCCATCGGTGACGATATCTTCGGGATTGAGCGACTCTCCTTCGAGCAAGACCAGCGGATTGACAATCGTCGTCGTCTGGCCACGCAGATCCATCACCCCCTCAACGTGGGCAGGCGTGTCAGGGATCGTAGTCATATCTCCGCTGTCAATAATCTCGGTTACATACTCAAGCTCGATACAATACGACTGGTCTGCGATGCCGAAAGTGAGTACCTGCGTGCTCTCGTCGGCGTGTTGCTCTGAGTGGTTCTGTATTCCGTTCATCTCTCTTCTGACCCCACATTAGCGGCGATTTGTAGTGGTTCGAGCATATTAATCCGAGAGCGATGCCGATTGGTCGGTATCGACTTTGAATTCGCTTGTCTTTTCTTCAAGCGTTTCAGCACGCGCACTCAGCGCCTGTGCCATTTCAGCGACCTCGTCCATGGCTGTAGACTGTTGATCGATACCTGAGGCGACTTCTTGCATTGAGGCCGTAATCTCTTCAGTCGCCGCAGTAGTGTCTTCGACAACAGAACTGACTTCCTCGGCATTTTCTGCCTGGCTCTCGACTGCGTCACTTGCTTCAGCAACTCCCTGACTGGTTTCTTCGATCCCCGTTTCAATTTGATTAAGTATATCTACCACTGCTTCGACTGCAGCCACTCCACTGGTGATTTCGTCGTTGACTGTTTCGTATCGTTCAGTAACCGCTGCTGTTTCTTCCCGCGCCTCGTCAATAATCTGTGTAATATTTGCGGTCGATTCTTGAGATTCATTAGCTAAACTTTTTATTTCGTTTGCAACCACCGCAAACCCATCACCAGATTCGTCGGATCGGGCGGCCTCGATATTCGCGTTAAGTGCCAGAAGGTTCGTTTGTTCTGCAATATCTTCGATCACTTCGATGATTTCCCCCACATTTTCCATCTGGGATTCTAACGAATCGATGGCTGCTTCAATCTCATTCATCGCTTCGACAGCTTCCTCGATTTGAGCGATTGCATCCGAAACATCAGACACTCCGTCGCCTGCGAGAGAGGCCGCTTCTTCAGACTGTGAGTCGATCTGCTGCAGGGTGGCTGTTATTTCCTCGATCGATGAAGAGAGTTCGGTCACATTCTCAGAAGCCACCTCCGCTTTCTGTGCCAGATCCTCCGCACCTTCCGTCACTTCAGTGCTAGATGCGCTAATCTGTTCGATGGACGATGTGACCTCCTCGCTCGTCCCGCCGAGTTCCTGGCTGGTCTCCGCTATGTCGTCCGACAGCGACTGTAGTTCGTCAACAAGGTCTTGGATACTGTTGACGGCATAACCGAGTTCACGGTTCATCTCGGTGAACTCGTTGTACACCGTCTGAATTTCGTCGAAGTCCGCATTTGGCTCTGGGACAGTTGGATCGATTGTGAGGTCTCCACGGCCTACTCTGCTGATTTTGTCCTGTAGGTCGTCAAGCACTCGTTGCTGATAGTCTTCGAGGGCTTCCTTCCGGTTTTGTTCTTTCCCCCTCTCTGATACATCGCGATTCAGCTCAAGGACACCAACGAGTCGATCTTGCCCGTCGTATATCGGAGTTGCCGTCCGTTCACTGACTATCTCAGTACCATTAATTTTGATGGCTGTGTTGAATCGCTGTAAGGCGTAGAGATTCACTGTTTGACGAAGCGTTTGATGTTATAGACGACACACATCAGCGCGATCTCGCGNGGCTGTGTTGAATCGCTGTAAGGCGTAGAGATTCACTGTTTGACGAAGCGTTTGATGTTATAGACGACACACATCAGCGCGATCTCGCGGAATTCACGGAACCATGACCGCGCTCGCACGGCGAAGCCGAGCGAGCGCTTGACAGCCGAGTTCACAGTTTCAGTCATCGAGCGCTGATTGTAGCGATTATCGTCGATTCTCGCGTTGTGCGCGTGGTCGTACGGAGCAAAGATGCGGTGCTTGATCAGCGGTCTGATCCCGAGCTCACGCAGACCTTCGCGGAGCGA
>NZ_AOJK01000045.1 GCF_000336875.1 Halorubrum californiense DSM 19288
GAGGAACGCCGAGAAGACGGCAGCCATGCTACCGTACTGCTTCCAGCGCTGCATCAGGCTGTCACCCCCGAGGGCTCATCGCGAGTGTCACGGTCAGTAAGTCCGACGAGGTCGGGGCGGACAGAAGCCAAGAACTGGACGATAAGTCCCGTAAGCAGCCCCTCAACGACTGCGACACCGAGGTTGAGAGCGGAGAGTCCACCAACGGCGATTAGCAGGTCACCACGCGGGAGCGCGCTCCCGTTAACCCCGCTGATGACGATGATTGCCCCCATCAGGAACGACCCCACTGAGAGGCCGAGTGTCGCGGCACTCGCGCTGGCGGGGAAGACGTCCCACTCCATCCCCATCAGCGTCTTGAACGCGTAGTAGGCGACGATCGCTTCGCTGGCGTTGATNGTGTCCGAGCGCCGCCGAAAAGATGTTGACGACCAGCGCGACGAGCGCGCCGAGAAGCGGTCCGGCGATGATACCCACGAGCCCGGTGAGATTCATGTGAATTCCGCCCCACACTGGAATGTTAAGCTGGAAGACGGCAAAGCTCGCAGCCGCGCCAATACCTGCGAGTGCGATCTGGTGTGTCTTTATTCCACCTTTCCGTATCCGGTAGACCACAGTAGAGATTAGTCCAGCACCGATCAGCGTCCACAGCACGAGCGCCCAGAGGGGGAACGACCCCTCTCCAAGNGTATCCGGTAGACCACAGTAGAGATTAGTCCAGCACCGATCAGCGTCCACAGCACGAGCGCCCAGAGGGGGAACGACCCCTCTCCAAGGTGGATGTGCGGCATGTCTGTTTGGCAATTATAGACTTAGATATAATAACTTTGCTGTGCTAGGATAGAAAAACATAATAAGAAAAACGTAAGGTGAGTTTGCGGTTTAATCCAAAGCACGGACACGCGTGCCGGTGACAGCGATGCCGAGCCTACGTATCGCTCGCTTCTGTGCCGTTTCGGTCGACGGGCACGACAGTGTATTCCACCGAGACAGACTCGTCCACCCCTCGAACGGTGCCGATAAAATGGAGAACGTTTTGATACGCGGCTTCGACGACGAACGTCTCGACACAGCCGGCGTTCTCTCGGAGGCAGTTATGCGAGTTCGACCGGATGGACCCTTCGAACTCATGGCGGATATCCATCATTCGGCGTTCAATCTCCGGCTCGTCGTATCCAAAGACCGCAGTGACCGTCGTCAACACCCGCCGGTCCTCGTAATCGCTCTCTTGATACTCCTCGAGCAGTGACTGACAGGCCTCACGAATCACCTCACTCCGGCCGGTGTAGCCGTGTTCTTCCGCAAACGTATCGAGATCTTCTCGGAGTCGCTCTGTCATCGAGGAGCTCACGATGGGTATGTATTAAAATTTGACTCGTGTATAATAGATATGGCGGTCTAAAGAAAATAAATTAATAACTCTGCTGTGAGAGCGTCTCAGTGGCTAGTCTCGACAGGACTCCCGAGCTCATCCCTAATCTGTGCGACGTGGTCCACGAAGTCGCGGGCGGTCCGTCCACGTGGGCGTTCTAGATCAATGGAGAACGTTGATTGTACGGTTCCCGGGTCGGCATCCATGACGATCACGCGATCAGCGAGTGTCACTGCCTCGTCGATATCGTGCGTGACAAACACGACGGTCTGTTCGGTCTGTGTCCAGATATCGAGTAATTCACCGTGTAAGCGATCCCGCATTCGAGCGTCGACGCTGCCGAACGGTTCGTCCATCAAGAGGATCTCCGGGTCGACGGCAAGAGCGCGAGCGATCCCGACCCGTTGTTTCATACCGCCGGACAGCTCTTTCGGGTACGCGTCCTCGAAGCCGTCGAGTCCCACCAAGTCGACCAACTCTTTGACCCGCGCTTCGCAGTCGGGGCAGTCACACGCGGGCCGGTCGAGGCCGAACCGGATGTTCCCGCGGACGGTTCGCCAGGGGAATAGCGCGTACTCCTGAAAGACCATACCCCGGTCCAATCCGGGACCAGTAACCGGATCGCCCCCGACCAGTATCGAGCCACCGTCCGGGTCGTCAAGTCCGGCGATTGCCCGCAACAGCGTCGTCTTCCCACACCCCGAGGGACCGACGACACAGCAGAACTCGCCCTCTGCCACCGAGAACGAGACGTCTGCGAGCGCTTGCGTCGACTCGTAGGAGCGGCTGACGTTCTGGATAGTGATCTTCTCACGTGAGTCTCGACCGGTCGACGAGTCCGAACTCAGCGCCATGCGAGGTCCCTCCGTTCGAGCAGTCGGAACCCGACGTCCATACAGAGGAAGGCCAGGCTGATCAGGAACATGTACGCGACGCTGGTCGCCATCGCGAGGTTGTTCGAGGCGTTGATGATCTCGTAGCCGACGCCGGGCGCACCGAACAGCTCGGCGCCGACGACGATCATCCAGCAGCGACCGATACTCGTCCGGAATCCAGTCAACACCTGTGGAGCAGCGCTCGGGAGGGCAACGAGTTTCAACATCGAGAGGTCGCGCTCAACACCGAGGGTCGACGCGGCATCAGTCAGCTCGCCAGAGACGCCTTCGACGCCCCCATACGCCCCGTAGAAGTTGATCCAGAACGCTCCGACGAAGACGATGAACGCCGCGCCGGTGTGGTGGATGCCGAACCAGACGATGGCGAAGACGATCCACGCTAGTGGTGGTATCGGCCGCAGCACCCGGACGAGCGGCCGGAGCCAGTCATCGAGTGCTCCGTTCCACCCCATCGTCAGTCCGAGTCCGATCCCACAGCCTGCACCGAGGAGTAGGCCAGGGACATAGTGAAACAACGTCTGTGCGAGGTGGGCGAGCCCGGTCGGCAGTACGAGACTCGACCCCAGTATGGGCACGACGATCGCCGTCGAGGTCGCGAACAGGTCGACGAACGCGCGCACCGACTCGAGCGGGCCCGGCACCAGATACGACGGCTGGGTCGTCATCGCGCCGACCCACCAGACGAGGAGAAACACGAGGAGACCGCCCAAGCCGCGTAGATACCGCCGCAGGTCACCCTCGAAGCTACCGGTGACGACCGCGCTGGAACTGGTATCGGTCTGCGTGGCCATTACTGGAGTGCGTCGTAGGGGTCGAACGCGAACAGGTCCTCAGTTGCGACCGGTTCTTCGATATTGCCGACGTTCGCGACGAACTCACCCATCGTCGCGGCCTGATCGGTGATGGCGTGCGGGTCCGAGATGAACTCGGACGCCCCTGAGTCCATCGCGGCCTTCGCGAGGTCCTCGCTCACCCCAGAGCCGATCACCGAGGCGGCGTGGGCGGCGGCTGTGTCCGGTGAGTCTGCCGTGAACTCGGTCGCAGCCATGTGCTGTTCGACCAGCGATTGGGCGACTTCGCTGTCGTCGAGCACTCGCTGGTTCGCGAACAGCACCGTGACCGGATGGTCTTCGAAGATGTTTCCGGACCAGGCGAGTTCGCCGAAGCCGTCATCCAGGCCGATGATCGTTGCGAACGGTTCCTGGATGATCGTCGCGTCGATATCGCCAGACTGGATTGTCTGGACCGCCTTCGCTGGCGGAACTTTCGACTTGTTGATTGCGGAATCCATCTCTCCGGCGTCTAAGTCCTCCTGAATCCAGTATCGAAGAACAATGTCGGGAACGCTCCCGTCCGGTGGGGCACCGAATCGTATCTTGCGACCGTACTCCTGCTCGAAGCGCTCGAACATGGCTGGCCCTTCTTGTTCGTAAAGACTGACGAGTTCAGAGGTCCCCATGATCTTGAAACCATTCCTCGAGTTCGCGGCGAGGATACTGGCATTGGTCCCTTTGTCAGCGAGAACCATCGCGGGAGTAATCCCGAAGAGCGCAACGTCGACATCCCCACTCGCAAATGCCTTGACTACACTGGGGCCGGAGCTAAACCGCTCTATTGTGACGTCTGTCTGAACGTTCTCGTAGTACCCCTCTTGATCCATCACGTAGTGCTGCATGTTAGGATAAATTGGGACGTACGCTACCGTGACTGAATCGAGGGAACTACCGCCCTGACCGAGACAGCCAGCAATTCCCGTCGCAGCAATAGTGGCTGTGCCCGTCTGGAGGAGTCTTCGGCGCGAGATGTGAACCATCTGTGTTGATAATTCAAATTTAGATTATAATAATTGCTGTGATTTTGCTAAATAAGATTAATACCGAAGATAGATAGAGTCCTCAGATGTTGCTATAATCAACGTGAATTCGGCGAGAACAGTAGAACAGAATCAGCTCAGATCGGCCAGCGGGCTGAAATCATCTACCGGTGAGACAGAGTAATCAATTGTGAGAGTATCCTTAGTGGCTCGAATCTTCCCAACAAACGCCGAGATCTCTTCGAGAGACCCTTCGAGCACAAACAGTTCCATACAGTGGTGTCCGCCAACGTGACTATGGAAATTCGAAGCGACGATGTCCTCGTATTCGTGGCGAAGGTGCATCATTTTCTCTTCGACGGTCGTCGTTTCGTAGTCGAATAATACGGTAACCACTCCCATCAGTTCGCGCCCTTCGAGTTTCTTGTCCTCAAATTCACCCATGAGGTTCCGACTCGCCTCCCGAAGTACCTCACTCCGACCAGTGTATCCGTGGTCGTCGGCAAACTGATCAATCCGCTCAAGCAATTCCTCAGGCATTGAGACNCTCCGACCAGTGTATCCGTGGTCGTCGGCAAACTGATCAATCCGCTCAAGCAATTCCTCAGGCATTGAGACGCTTACTACGCTCATATATCAATCTAGCCGGTAGAATATATTAAGATTTATTATTTTTATTCGCTGGTCGCCGATCGAGGTTCCTCTGATAGAGAAGCAGAACGTCTCGACATCATCAGCTCTGGCTCAAAATTCGCAGTTCAGCACAAGCAGTTAGTTTTCTGATTCATGCCGACACAGATTCGTCCCTGACGGTACTTCCCAGAACGAGTGCGCCGGCAATGATTACGAGATTCTTTACAATATACTGACCCTCGACCGTTAACCCGTACGGGAACGTGGTATAGACAACTTCAGGCAGCAGTACCATCGGGAGGAACGTACCCGGAAGTTGGAGTGCCAACAGCAGCAATCCAACACGCGTAAGCGGTGGATAGAGCAGACAGATTCCGATGATCACTTCCCACACACCAAGTACCGGGACGAAAAACTCAGGCGGAAGAACGTACACCGTTGAGGCGACGAGGTCACCGGCCGGCGAGACGCCGAGTACTTTGAGTGCGCCGAACCAGATGAACACCGCTCCGACAGCGGCTCGCAATGCTGGGACGCTCCAACGGTCCATTTTCGATGCGAGTGTCGCGTCGAGTGCGTCCAACCGATCCCGGTACGCGGTTATCGTGTCTTTCGATTCGTTTTCTGAGGTTGCCATCGCGTGTGTAATAGCTACGATTTTGCCGGACAAAAGGCTTCTAGCTCTTGATCGACCGTGTCAGATTCTTTGACTAGAACTTGTGTGATTCTCACTATCCCCACTATGAGAAGGGTCAATTAGTTCATCCCAGTCATCTGGATTCCATCAACGAGTGACCGATCAATGTCGTCGTACCCGATCGTCCGTCCGCCGTAATTATCAGCGAACGATTCAGCTTCGCTGGGTTCCGAGAACGGCATGAGATCTGGCCCCATTCCACCCATTACATCCGATTCGATGACGTATCTGAGGCCCGTGGCATCGGCGAATGTATCGGGGGCGGTCGGTGCTGGCATCTTCTTTCGCTCAGTGTCTTCAGGGATCTCCCAGTCAACACGGGAGTAGTCCGTGACGTATACCGCGGTCGCCTCCGCGCCGTCAGCTACCAGATTAAGATGGTACGGGAAGAGGCCATGTGCGAGCGTGTGAAACCAAGCAAGGTTCTCAGTTCCTTCGGAGCCTTGGACGGGGCCCTGTCTGGGCTCGGGTTCTGTATCGGTGTAGAACACCTGCCCATTAGGGCCTCCATGGTCTCCGATCACCATTCCACCTTGATAGTCTGTCTTTTGACCCGACAAATCCACTGGTTCAAGACTTGAACCAGAGGATCCCCCAACGCAGCCAGCCGTTCCAATTACGACTCCCAAGCCGACTGTATGAACGACCTGTCGACGCGATACCAAATGCGAGTCAGGTTCAGATTTCATAGCTGTATTTCTTTATATAGAGTCAATACGGTTCTGGTGTGACTGTCAAACGACGTTTGCCATAGGACATAAATCACTCACAGGAGAGGTTCGCTCCCGATCAACTAGCGCCTAGATTAGTCCTGTGTGGACGATGTCGGGCACAGATTAGTATACACTGAGATCGGGTTCCTTAGAGCTCAGCCAAGCTAGTCGCTTGTGACATCCTCACCAAGTGAACCCGGGGCGTGGGCGTACACAGCGTAGAGGATCATCGCAGCGATCAGGAAGTCAAGGCTGTGTTCGACGAAGTGGTGAACCGGCATCGGAACAGCTCCGAGAACAGTCCCAGCGCCAATTAGTGACCGTAGAACAAGCACCCCAACCGCGGCGCTCATCAGTCGGTACTGGCCGGTCTGGCGGCGTCGATACGCGACGAGGCTCACGACGAAGAGCGCGCTGGTTCCGATTCCGGCACACGCGATGACGGTCAGCAGTACGGGCGACCCCTGAACGGTCAATGGCACGAGAGCCGAGAAGACGGCCTGAACGATGAGCGACGCGATCACGACACTGGCCAGTATTCGTTGGGAGTGATAAGAAGACACGGGGCGAAACGTTCTCATGGGAGGAAAGCCCCCGACAGGTTTTATCTCTCAGCCGATTACGGGCGAATACTCACGATGGCGACGACCAGAGATCGAGTGCAACGACACGTCCGCGAGACGCCTGGTATCCACTTCAACCAGGTGGAACGCGATCTGGACATCGCCACCGGACAGGCGCAGTATCATCTCCGACGACTAGTGAACGACGGGGAGTTGATCGTCGAGCGGATCGCTGGTCGGGCTCACTACTTCGTTCCCACCTTCGACCTGTGGGAACGACGCGCGCTCGCGTTCCTTCGACGTGAGACCGCCCGCGAGATCGTGTTGCGACTCCATGCGGACGGCCCTCGTCGTCCAGAGACACTTGCCACAGAATTGGATCTCTCACGAAGCACGGTCTCATGGCACGTCTCGACCCTCAGCGACGCTGGGATCGTGACGAAGTCCGACGACCGTCCGATGACGATCACGCTAACCCGCCCGGAACACACAGCTGAGTTGCTTGATGTGGTGTCGCCCTCGCTGCCAGACCGGATCGTCGACCGGTTCATCCGGACTGTCGACAACCTGTTTGAATGAGGCGCTGACTGGCTGGACCCGCCCGGATCGGACGGGAGTGGCGCATTCGAAGGTCACACCAGATACCTCAAAACCGCGGGACCGATACGCGAACGTATGGACCGACGGAGTTTCTGTAAAACCGCTGGCGTCGCGGGAGTCACCGCCGGCACTGCCGGTTGTCTTGGTGTCCTTGGCAGTAGTGGCGCCGAAGGAACCATTCTCGGACCGCCGGAGAGAGACCTCAGCGAGGCGTCATTCCCGAGCTACGGTGACAACATGCCCGAGTTTACTGTCCCCGACCCGATCCACGGTGAGGAGATATCGACGGCCCAGTTCGAGGGCGAGCGCGCGGTGCTGTGGACATCATTTTACACCAACTGTCCGGATGGGGTGTGTCCCGCACTCATTCTCCGGCTTCGTCGCGGACAGGAGGCCGCCGCTGAGGCGGGGNGCTGTGGACATCATTTTACACCAACTGTCCGGATGGGGTGTGTCCCGCACTCATTCTCCGGCTTCGTCGCGGACAGGAGGCCGCCGCTGAGGCGGGGTACAGCGACCAAGTCGCGTTTCTCCCCATCACGTTCGATCCCGAGCGGGACACCGCCGAGGTCCTCCGTGAGTACGCCGGCCAGCAAGGGGTTGACCTCGACGCGGGTAACTGGCACTTCCTCCGGACAGAGACCTACGAGCGGGCCCAAGAGATACACGACGAGCACTTCGGTCTGAAGATCGAGAAGCAACCAGCAGATGACATCGAGAATCTAGAGTACCGTTTCCCGCACTATGGGCTCATCATTCTTGCCAATAAGCAAGGGATCATCGAGCGGGCGTACCCACGGGGCCCGCGAACCGACATCGACCGGCTCGTCGACGACCTCGAACGAGTGGCCACCGCGTGACAGTTCTTGGGTTCTAGGAGGCCAGCTACTGTCATTTTCCGCATCGTAGTTGTTGATTGGAGCCCGTCGCTTGTATCGAGCCAGCGAAATGTGACCAGTACTCGGTTAGTGCCCCATCGCACCCCCGAGAGGCTGGTAATGCGGGAACATCGGATGCGGGAGGTGAACACCGAGCGCCATCAGCCCGTGCGCGAGCAGCACGTACCCCAGCACGACGAACCCCACACCGAGCAGCCGATGAACGCGTCGCCGGTGGGCAACGTCGATCGACTGGATAATGGTCCCATAGAGGAAGACGGCTGGAATCGTCCCAATACCGAGAGCACCGAGGGCGATTCCGCCAGTGGCAGGGGAGCCGCTCGCGAAGGCGAACAGATACGCGGGATACAGCATCGGGCAGGGAAGAAACGCGTGGACGGCGCCGAGCCCAACAATACTCGGGCTGTTCACGTGCCGATGGACTCTCGTTGCGAGCCACGACGTGACGCGCTGGACGCCAGGGATACGAATATCGCCTCCGCTTCCACCAATGACGTACCGAACGCCCGTCGCCACAATGAATCCCCCTACCGCGAGGCCGACAGCACCCCGCAGGAGATCAGCGATCGGTGTCAGCTGGTCGGCGGTGACGAACACGACGCTCCCAAGCGCACCAAAGAGGGCCCCGAAAATCGCGTACGTCGTCGCCCGGCCGACGTTGAACAGGAAGTGCTGGCGAACCTCGTAGGTTGTGAGATGACCGGCACGCCCGTCGTTGGCTGTCACCGTCCCGCCGTCAGGCTGCGGCGTCATCTGCTTCGAGTACATCGTCACAAGTGGACCGCACATCCCGATACAGTGTGCGCCGCCCAGCACGCCGATGAGAACGAAGAGTACGACGTCAATACGGAGGAGCGACTCGATCATAGTCGTTCTCGGTTGCGCATGGGTTTGTGTCGTCTGGTGTGTCTCTCGAACAAGCCCAGACAGATACCGCGGACATGTTACGATAGGCGAACAAGAGGTCGTGCTAGACTAGAGACGCTCGCAAGCATCTGGAGTGTAGCTTGGCGCAACAATTCTTGACAGTGGATGCGAATACACCAACAATGACAGACGAAATCGACATCCCAACCGAGCCGCGGGCTGCGGTCGACGCACTGGCGGCCCATCTAACTGCGACCGCAGATCGCCCAGTCCCGCCAGCGACGAACCGATGGCTCGGAGAGGCTGAAGCCGTCGCTCGCGATGCTACTAGTGATAATCTTGACACCCAAACCAGACAGAAACGGGTTCGGCAAGTTGCTACACTGCTTGAGTCGGCTGACGAAACGGACGATGCCGTCGCCGACCGCCACATCGAAGCGGCGATTGAATGCTGTCGAGTCGTTCTCGATAACGAGTGATAGCAACCCCGTTTATACGGAAGAGCCCTCTCGCCACGTGTTAAATTCTACTAGGTAGAGAAACCAAATTAAACTACACAAAGTTATCCAGTTTTGTTAAAGAAACCATTATAAGTTACTAACGAGTGTTCCAGCGCACCACACTTATATTCGTAGTCTCTGAAGAATACTTTGATGAGTTCAAAACAAGACGACCTCAAGGAGACGAACACTGAGGCCCGCTTCGAGTTCAAAAAAGAGGAGAAATCCGCCTTCAAAAGCGAGAAGGGGCTCACCGAGGAGACGGTCCGCGTCATCTCGGAGGACAAAGACGAGCCGGAGTGGATGCTGGAGCGGCGCCTGCGCGCGCTCGAACAGTTCCAGGAGATGCCGATGCCGACCGACTGGCCCGGCCAGCCAGACCTGAGCGAGGTCGACGTCGACGAGATAGTCCCCTACATTCGGCCGGACGTCGACGTTCGTGCCGGCGTCGATGACTGGACGGAGCTCCCGGACGACATCAAGGACACCTTCGACAAGTTGGGCATCCCGGAGGCCGAGAAGAACGCGCTCTCCGGCGTCGGCGCCCAGTACGAGTCGGAAGTCGTCTACCAGAACATGCAGGAGCGCTGGGAGGAGAAGGGCGTCATCTTCTGTAACATGGACGAGGCCGTCCAAGAGCACGAGGAGATCGTCCGCGAGCACTTCATGACGAAGTGTGTCCCCCCGAGCGACAACAAGTTCGCGGCGCTTCACGGCGCGATCTGGTCCGGCGGCTCGTTCGTCTACGTGCCGGAGAACACCACCGTCGACATGCCGGTCCAGGCGTACTTCCGGATGAACTCCGAGGGGATGGGCCAGTTCGAGCACACACTCATCATCNCCGGAGAACACCACCGTCGACATGCCGGTCCAGGCGTACTTCCGGATGAACTCCGAGGGGATGGGCCAGTTCGAGCACACACTCATCATCGCCGAGGAAGGCTCCGAAGTCCACTACATCGAGGGCTGTTCCGCCCCGAAGTACTCGAAATTCAATCTCCATTGTGGCGGCGTGGAAGTGTTCGTCGACGAGGACGCCCACGTCCAATATTCGACCGTCCAGAACTGGTCGAAGAACACGTACAACCTGAACACGAAGCGTGCCATCGCCGAGAAGGGCGGGCGCATGGAGTGGATCTCCGGATCGATGGGCTCGAAGGCGACAATGCTGTACCCCTCGACGATCCTGAAGGGCCGTGGCGCCTCCGACAATCACATTACTATCGCCTTCGCGGGCGAGGGCCAAGACATCGATACCGGCGCGAAGGTGTACCACAACGCACCTGACACGAAGTCCACCGTCGAATCGAAGTCGATCGCGAAGGACGGCGGCCGCACGAACTACCGCGGGCTCGTCCACATCGCGGACGGCGCCGAAAACTCCTCGACGGCCGTCGAGTGCGACGCGCTGATGTTCGACAACGAGTCGACGTCGGACACGATGCCGTACATGGAGATCAACGAGTCGAAAGTCGACGTCGCCCACGAGGCGACCGTCGGCAAGATCGGCGACGAGGACATCTTCTACCTCCAGTCGCGCGGCCTCGACGACGACGACGCCAAACAGATGATCGTCTCCGGGTTCATCGAACCGATCACCGAAGAGTTACCCATCGAGTACGCCGTCGAGCTCAACCGGCTCGTCGAACTCGAGATGGAGGGCTCGCTCGGATAGTAGTTCGTCTGGACTACGCCACCCTTATCGAGAAATTCTCATGGCTATCGATCCACACTTCGAAGCGAACCGCGATGTCGCTGAGAAACACGAGGGGCACCGAGTCTGGGGGCCAGTCGACGAACCGGAACAGCAGGGAATCCACGGCACACACGTGGCTGTCGACTTCGATATCTGTATGGCCGACGGTGCCTGCCTCGAGGACTGTCCCGTCGACGTGTTCGAGTGGACGGATACACCGGGGCACCCCGAGAGCGACATCAAAGCCGATCCGATTAACGAGACACAGTGTATCGACTGCATGCTTTGTGTCGACGTGTGTCCCGTCGACGCCATCGATGTCGATCCCGGACGAGCGGGGCGCCTGTGAGGGATGATTGAGGAACCACTTATGACCCTCCCACTCCAGTGCTACCGGTGCGGGGCAGAGTATACCTATATCGGTAAGAGTCCACATTGCGCACAGTGCCCAGCATGCGGCTCCTCTTGCGTTCCGCCGGCTGGCAGTCTCACCGTCGTCAACAGCGTTCACTGGGAGAGTGCAAACGGGCTCGCGAAAGTCTGGGTCCACAGTGTGGATGAACGTGACCGACCGTTCGAATTCGAAGTCGCTGCACACGGTCGCCGTGGCAAGTTGGTTGCGATCAAAGTTGACGGCGTACCGATTAACCCACAAGTTGACGAGACACTGGAAACGCTCCCACCAGCAGTGAAGGCCAAAATCGAAGCACAGGGAATAACAGACGTCGATATCGCGACAGTCACGAACTCGAAAGCATGATACCAAGCCAGATTACGCAACGACCGACACCCGCGAGCATCGGCTCGAAGGATGTCCTCTTACATACGGTCGAAGGGGGACGGTAAGGGGATGAGTACTGACATCAGATTCACTGACTTCAAATCCGACAAGCAGCCAACGTGGTGTCCCGGTTGCGGGGATTTCGGCACCATGAACGGGATGATGAAAGCCCTCGCGAACACCGGGAACGACCCGGACAACACGTTCGTCGTCGCAGGGATCGGCTGTTCCGGGAAGATCGGGACCTATATGTACAGCTACGCACTCCACGGCGTTCACGGTCGCGCCCTTCCCGTGGGAATCGGGGCGAAGCTAGCGAATCCGAACCTCGAAGTGATGGTCGCCGGCGGCGACGGAGATGGCTACTCGATTGGCGCTGGCCATTTCATCCACGCGGTCCGTCGCAACGTCGATATGACATATGTCGTCATGGACAACCGCATCTACGGCCTCACAAAGGGGCAAGCCTCGCCAACATCGCGTGAGGACTTCGAAACCTCGACGACGCCCGAAGGGCCGAAACAGCCGCCGGTCAACCCACTTGCGCTCGCGCTGGCTGCCGGCGGGACGTTCATTGCCCAGTCGTTCAGTTCGGACAGCCAGCGCCACACCGAGATCGTTCAGAAAGCCGTCGAACACGACGGGTTCGGCTTCGTCAACGTCTACAGCCCTTGTGTGACGTTCAACGACGTCGATACCTACGACTACTTCCGAGACACGATTGTCGATCTCGACGAGACAGACCACGATCCGACGGCTTACGATGACGCTACAGACATGATTATGGATGGAAATAAAGAGTACCAGGGTGTACTCTATCAGGACGAGCACTCGGTTGCCTACGAAGAGCGTGAAGGGCTCTCAGACAATATGGCGGTCATACCCGACGGAGCTCCGGACAATGCAACGAATCTCGTTCGGGAGTTCTACTGATACACATGCCTGATTGTGCTACCTGTGGCGAGCATATTTCTGCTCAGTTTGCACATGTGTTCGGCGACAAGGACGGCGTCGTTCTTGCATGCCCGTCCTGCTCGCCCAATGCTGGTATTGGAAAGGAAATACGACAGCGAACAGACGATATATGAAGATTCTCTCTCTATTGGGCCCTATTCACTCGTATTGTCACGCCCATGGGCGGGATGAGCCGTACAAATTATCAAAGCAAGCGAAGAACACTATATGACCTAAATGACCTTTTCATTTGACACGACTTACAAAGAGTTAGACTCGGAGCTGTATTCGAGAGTGACACCGAAGAGTATCGCTCATCCCGAAATTGTGGTTCGTAACGACGAGCTATGCGCTGACCTCGGGTTGGATACAGCGAAGCTTGATGTAGAGATGCTAGCAGGTCAAGATCGCTTGGAAGAACCGATCGCCCAAGCATATGCGGGCCACCAGTATGGGAGTTTTACGGTCTTGGGCGACGGGAGGGCGATGATACTCGGCGAGCACGTACACGATGGGAGTAGATACGATATTCAACTGAAAGGGTCTGGTCGAACGCCCTACTCCGGAAGAGGCGATGGAAACGCAACTGTCAGCTCGATGCTCAGAGAGTATCTGTACTCGTATGCAATGCGAAATCTAAATATAAAGACATCGAGAAGTCTTGCGGTCGTCGAGACTGACGACGCGGTCAACCGACGCCGGACAGAGCCCGGAGCCGTCCTAGTCCGAGTAATGAACAGCCACATTCGGTACGGAACCTTCCAGTACGTCGCAGCCCGAGCACCCGACGAACTACAGCGGTTCACTGACTATGTAATTGACAGGCACTACCCGCAGCTACACAAAAACGATCGTACATATGTGGAGTTCTTCGATGTAGTCATGCAGTCAGCGATCGAAATGGTTGTTGACTGGTTGCGTGTCGGATTCGTCCATGGCGTCATGAATACGGACAACATGAGTATCGATGGAGAGACCTTTGATTACGGACCCTGTGCCTTCATGAACTACTATGACGAGGAGACGGTCTTCAGCTCAATCGATAAGCACGGGAGATACGCATTCGGAAACCAGCGACCCATCCTGCGGTGGAATCTCGAGCGGTTCGCGGAGGCACTCCAACCGCTGTGTTCACAGTCAGGGCTCACGTATGGTGAACTCGAAGCCAAGCTAGACGAATTTGAGGATCGATTTGATGCGCAGTACTACGCGATGATGCAGAAGAAGTTGGGGATCGGCTCAGATGGCGAGGAAGAGCTCGTCGATGAATTCTTGGAGTGGCTTCGTAAAACGAACGCAGACTACACTAATACATTCCTCGAATTAGAGGCACCCAAGACGTTTGATGACCCGGTGTTTACAACTGCGGAATTCGAGCAGCTGAGGGATAAGTTGGCTGCGGTCGGCCTGAATGAGGAGTTGATGCAGGAGGTCAATCCGCGGTATATTCCCCGCAATTATCTAGTTGAAGAGTCACTAGATGAGTATCTCGAAACTGGAGAGCTATCCAAATTCAAGCGGTTACTGACCGTGTTGGAAACCCCCTATACGTCAAAGGATATGCGTTCGCAGTTCCAACAACCACCCCCACGAGAGTTCGATGCCGAGTATACAACGTACTGTAACACGTGAACGAACGTCATGAAAACACACTCTTGACCCCCCTCTGCCTGNCCCCCACGAGAGTTCGATGCCGAGTATACAACGTACTGTAACACGTGAACGAACGTCATGAAAACACACTCTTGACCCCCCTCTGCCTGAAGGGAGGGAACCAGACCACCGAGTCCGGACGGTCGTCTCCTTTCGGTTCCAATCCGCACTCGGAGGGAACCGGGGGCACACCATGGGACCTATCGTTTGTCTCCCTCGGAGGGCTGTGCCCCGGTTAACGAGACCCCATTCGGACTCTGTGTCATCACCGTGCGACCCACCGCGGTTCGCTACCCCTTGTGGTTCGGGGACGGCATCTCACCGAGTCCGTACCACTTATCCCAACAGCTATTATGGAGAGTAGATTGTACTCAAGGAGCTAATTTGCTAGAATTAGTCCTCGAGTCCGAAGTCAGCAAGTGAGTGCGTATGATGCCACACAGCAACCACTTCGTTAACGTCGAACGTGAGGACGCTATCTGTCAGCTGAATTTTAACAACTCCGTCCTCGATTTCTGAATCGTGGAGGTGCATCTCCAACGGTTCATCGAACTCTGAAACTTCGAGCATTAATTCGCCTTTCTCTTCGAGTTCCGATTGGAGTTCCGCTGTTTCAACTACCATCGCATTATCAAATGCGAGCTTGTTAAAAGTAAAGTTTAGTTCTATTTCTAAAAACTTATTTTTGCCAAAACTCTTAATTGTACGGATTAGACAATATTGTCGCGGTTGAACCTACCGTATTGGCCGTATTAGATCTCTCGACCTTCGGTATGTAGATCACTACACCCAGTCGCCGACCTTTAGCAGCATCTTCGTCGGCTCGCTGTACCGCAGTACATCGCGACGACTACGCGTGACCCACTCTCAAACTAGAGCAGTCTGTACTATAAGTTAGTCTATCTAATTGTACTTTTCAGTTGTACACTTTCACATCGTACGGTTATACTTGCTAGTACAACTAGTTGTACTCTTTATTATGTCTGACGGGTATTTATAACTGAGCAGTCTAATACGTGAGTTATGCTCGCCTACACGACTTACAGCGAAGCAGGCGGCGTGGGGAAGACCACGCTCGCGTCGAACCTCGCCGACGCGCACAGCCAGCACAATCGTGATGTCCTCGCCATCGACCTCGACCCGCAGAACGGCTCTCTCACCTACTTACTCGGAGTCAACGCTCATCGCGATGACGGCGATGCGGACAACATTGCCCGACACCTTATCGACCGGCCGAAGGGTGACTTCGAGGACCTTATCCACGAGACGCAGTACGGCTTCGACCTCGTCCCCAGCCACAATATGCTTGAGAACCTTGCTGACCTCCTCGGCCGTGCCTCGTCGATGGCGGAAGACCTTGGCGAGGAGTTCGAGCGCCACGACCAACTGCGGCAAGTGCTACTAGAGGCGGGCATCCCCGATCAGTACGACACGATTGTCGTGGACCCGCCGGCGACCGCCGGTCCACACCTCTACAATGCGATTGGTGCCACACGCTCACTTGTGATTCCCCTAGAACCGACAGGAAAGGGGATACAATCTATCGAGGGCCTTCGTGATGTCGTCCACGGCTTTGAGAAAACGGTCGGCGTGACAGTTGGCGTCCTCGCGGTCGTGCCGAACGGCGTCGGTCGAACCACTGACCAGCAGCGCTATCTGAAGCGCATCAGCGAACTTGGCTACGACGCCCCAGTAGCGATCGGCGAGCGGGCCTCTCTGTTCGAAGGGTGCTGGTCGGAGCAGACAACGGCGTTCGCATACGTTGACGAGTACCGCTCTCGGAAGCGCGACCATGAGATGGAGACGCTCGACCAGTTGCGTGACTTAGCCGGCCACCTAGAGGAGGTGAGGGCCTGATGGCGAACGGGATGAAGTCCGGCAGCGGGGACGACCCCTTTGCCGATGAGGACACTGATGTAGATGACGCTGACGACGACGGTCGCGTCGACGAACCTGCTGGCAGAGAAGCGCAAAACGCTCCGTTCGAAAAAGAAGAGCCGGAGACACCAGCACCGGCGTCGACATCAACAGCGACACCTGGTATCCCGGACCACCCAGCCGATGAGCCCTCGACGCTGCCGTGGATCCACCGCCGGGACGGGGTGAAGGATGACCGCGACCACAAGACGATCCATTACACAGAGCACACCGTGAAGCGAGAACGCCGGGAGCTCCGGCCTAACCTCGAGGAGCTACTCGGTGACGATGTTGAACTCACTGACGCCCGGGAGGCTGCCTACCTCGCCGGGATGAATCACGTCGACGAGGTCGCGGATATCCTCCGGGAGTGGGGGTACGACATCGACTGAGTACTGATTTTCATCAACAACTTCGGCGTTGCCTCTCGCTCCACAAACTCTACGTTGATCTCGTCTGAACAGCCGCTGAGGCGGGGGTTTTCGGGCATGAATCACTTTGAAAACGCACCGCCTCACCTTTCAATCCTTATCTGAACACCGTCAGTTCACTGGCACCGGCTCTTAAGCTACGTCAGATAGAACGACTGCGTATGCTACGACAGTTTCTCGGTTCGCTCGGCGTTCTCACGACGCTCGTTCCGGATCGGATCATCGACGTATTCGAGGCGGTAGTGGTCGAGAACCCTGACGAAAACACCGTCCATTCGTGGTTTAGCCCCCTTATTCGGGCGGAAGGCGTCGTCATTGTGCTCGCTGCGCTTCGTGGCGGTCGCCTCTACGTGTGGCTGATAAATGTCACCGGAGTCTTTGGTGCCGTCTTGTTTTTCTTCCCGCGACTCTACGAGCAAATCGCCGGGCCGCTCGTGTACGAAGACCCTGAGCCAGTGGAGTGGAACGAACACCTCACCGATGGTGTCCGCGTGATCGGCGCTGTGTACGTGCTCCTCGCGCTTTTGGACCGTCAGCGTCGAAACGCGTCATGACCGATGATCTTTCCGACCGCACGATCCTTCTCACCGGCGGAACGAGCGGGTTCGGACGGGTGGCAGCAGTTGACCTCGCACACCGAGGGGCGACTGTCGCAGTCGTCGGCCGCGACGAGTCGATGGGAGCCACCCTCGTAGAACAGTCCAGTGACCTTGCTGGAACGATCGCGTTCCATCAGGCCGATCTCGCGTCCCAATCTACCGTCCGATCCCTCGCAGCAACGGTAAAACACGAGTACGACCATATCGATGTACTCGCACACAACGCCGGCCTCTCGGTCGGGTCACGACGTGAGAGTCCGGACGGAATTGAGATCACGCTCGCGGTGAACCACCTAGCTCCCTACCTCCTGATCTACGAACTGCTCGATCATCTCCGTGACGCACCCAATCCGCGTGTTGTCATTACCGCCTCGGACATTCATCGGCGGGCGACACTCGATTTCGACGACCTACAACTGACGGACGGGTACGACTCACTCGACGCGTATGCCCGCTCGAAGCTGGCGAACATCGCGTTCACGATCGAACTTGATGACCGGCTCCCAGATGACTCTGCGGTCACGGTCAACTGCGTTCATCCAGGGTTCGTTCCGTCGACGGACTTGTTCCGCGAGGCATCGCTCCGAACGCGGCTCCTGGTTCGGATCGCCGGGCTGGTTCCGGGTGTCGCCACCTCAAAGCAGGCAGCCGCCGATCGCCTCCAAACACTTCTCGTGGACCCTCAGTATGGCTCCGTAAGTGGCCAATACGTCGGCAGCGATGGCCCCGCAGATCCCACACCCGAGGCGACGAACCAAGTGGTGCGACGGCGGCTCTGGGAAATGAGTGCTGAGCTGGTCGGCGTTCCACCCGACTGGCCAACGCCTAGGACCAACTAAGATGCTTTCACCGTTAGCATTAGTGATGATCACGGTATCTCCGTCATTGGTGTATATCGGAGAGATAGAGGCTTAGTACAACTCTGTAGTTGTACTCATTCCTCTTCCTGTGTGAAGTGTCCTATCTCGTTGAGAGCAAGCTCAAACCCCACGAAACAACATAAGTGAAGGTCCTGTATCGCTTACCCGGACCCCGTCCTCAGACGAAGAGAATGAACGCTGCAAACTACTCGTAGTAGCTAACGCGGTCGACAACTTCCGCGAAGGCGACATTCTCGCGTACATCGGTGATCTCGATAGTGACACGCTCACTCTGTTTGGTGTCGGGAACAATAACGACGAACCCGCGCTCAACACGGGTGATGCCGTCGCCCTGGTCACCAATGTCTTCGATTTCGACAGTGCGTTGTTCTCCCTCCTCGACAGGGGGCGCCTGTGACGGTTGCTCGGGCTGTGGATCGGCGTCAGTAGTGTTAGTTTCGCTGGTGGTAGGTGACTGCAACACAGCGACACGGTACGTTTCGTCCGCCTCTAGGTCGCCCAGGCGGAGCTCTTGTTCCGGTATCTCGATCACATATGACCCGTTCCGCTCTTCGACTTTCCCTGAGAACAGACACCGAAGTTGATCTGAAATCTCCATTTATAGACTGTACACTCCCATACGCGACGAATATTACTTTATCTTGCTGTCTCCCTACTCCGGCGCTACAACGTTCTCACACGCCGGACACTCGCTCCACACGCCCTCTGTGCCGTCGTCCTTCTCGTACTCAACGAGGATCCATGCTTCGGATATATCCTCACCACATTTCGGACACCGACCGAGGGACGATTCGTCAGCGTTCATGCGAAGGGGTGGAAGGAGCGTGTGACAGTGTTCCCTCCAAATGGATATCTGCTGGTCTTGAACCTAAGCCTTTGGCGGCTTTGCGGGCCAAACACACTAGGTTTCCGGTGGATGTAGGCCACCAGTCTGATTAACCAACATCTGCTCTTTCTCTATTTTGTTGGTTAAGATTGTGGTCGATCGTCACCCGACTTCCGGATCCACGCGAGTGCTTTACTCATCGACGACTGTCACCTCTAGGGAGCTTCCCGATTTGACCTTCTACTCGAGCCTCTTTCCATCGAGGTCCATCGCCTCGGCGAGCCCCTTCGGAACCGTCACTTTGTACCGCCCGTTCGCGCCCTGACTGACTCTCGTTTTCGCCATCTCTGTACAGGCCTATATTTAGGCCTAGAATTAGTCCTAATGTAGGCGTTCAGATAACCCCGGTTTTCTGTACGTCGCTCTTGTGAAGTACGTTGTTGGTGAGTCAGAGAACTGCTTGGACAATCTCTTTGAGTGCTTCCCGGCCCGGTTTGGGGAGAATTCGTCGTCGAAGTTGGAACGGTCTGAGATACGCAGTCAGTTTGTCTTTTGAGACGCCTCGATGCGGCGAGAGCCACCGTCGCGCCAGCGACGCGTGGCTCTCGCACGAGTTCACGTGGGCGTCTCCATCAACGTACTCACCGTCGCCGTGAATCACTGATTCTCGGTGGTAATCCTCATCCTCGTCAAGTGGATCGTAGGATCGAAATCCGTCGGTGTAGACCGTTAGCGACTCCTTCTCGTGATTGTCGAGAAGGAGTCGCACGGTTGCCTCATCAGCGGATTTCGCCGGCACGACGTATTTCTGATCGCTGCCGCGATCTACGAGCGTGAACACTGGCGGTTTGTCCTCTTCGTACGTTCCTCGTCCGCGTTTCGAGAGGCCACGCGAGCGCGACTCCCGGTCGCGCTCGCGACCTTTCTTCCCGGCAGAGATGTAGAATTCGTCGATTTCGACCGGGCCAACGAGATCGAGGGTAGGCGCGTCGAGCGTTCTGGCGAACTGCTCGACGCGCCGGCGAAGCGACCGATACGAAACCTTGAGTTCAGCGTCTAGCTGGCGGATACTCGTGTTGAATCGGAGAAACGAGTAGAACACAAACAAGAGCCTGTCGAGGCCGATCTTCGCGTGCGCGAAGATCGTGCCGGTCTTGGGGTTGAACGTGCGGTCGCAATCCTTACAGAGATATCGTTGATACTCCCGGTAGCTGCCGTGTTTGATCACTGACACAGACTGGCAGCGCGGGCAGTAGATGCCATCGCGCCAGCGAACCTGCTCATAGTGCCTAGTAGAAGTTATGAAGGTAGAGTTTGATGTGTAGCTATGTCTGGGGATCGCCGTAAAGAGATCGTCCGTCACCTCAGC
>NZ_AOJK01000046.1 GCF_000336875.1 Halorubrum californiense DSM 19288
ATCGTAAAGCGCACGCGCGACGGGCAGCCCACGGAGATAGTTGTACTCGTAGAGGATCTCCACACCGTGTTCAGTCAGGCCGTAGAACTGACTGGGCAAATCGCGCGCCTCCCCATTTGGCGGGGGCCGATAACACTCGATGATATCGTTGTCACCGAGAACCTCCAGCTGATCCCGGATCGCAGCCTTGTTTTTCGGCATCATATACGCTAACTCATCGAGTGACGGGAGGTGCTCTGGATGGCCAAGAATGAACTGTAGAATCAAGTGCCGCGTCTCCTGAGACAGGAGGTCGTAGACCTGCCGCTGCTCCTCGAACGGACCGCCACCCTCCGCGGCAGACACATCACTCATAGTCTTACTTGAGAATACTTCGGCGACGCGAATAACACTTTGGGTCAACTAATGTGGTTAAACAGTAGAAAAAGCATTCTAGTTAGCAACCTATTTGTTCACTCACCAGAGAACACATAATATGACAGCCCTCGGCCCACCTCCAAATTCAGCAGAAATCATGGAGAGCGTAAACGATGCGCTCCAAGGGCTGGAATTAGATCCTCACGAAACATCAAAGATACTCGGATTCGCCAACCGAGAACTCCCACACCTCCACACACCCGAAGATTCGTACTTCATCCTCGGGAGCTACCGCGACCCATACATTCGTCGGCTTCGCATCGTCCAAAACGAACTCGACAA
>NZ_AOJK01000047.1 GCF_000336875.1 Halorubrum californiense DSM 19288
ATCCACGCAGTACGTTCGCTGAGGCGGTCGAATTCTGTCATAGACACTCAGAAATCGTCCGCCTCATCCTCTAACTTTACGCGACCTCCTGATATTGGCTATCCATTAAGTTCCGTACACACTCCTCTATCGATGTGTTTATCGTGTTTGTTACCACGGCACAATTGACACTCACACAATTAATATGTCTTGGTTATAATGATATTCCATTAGCTTCCGCATACACCCCTCTATCGATGTGTTCAACGAGTATGTTACCACGGCACATTTGACACTCATCAAACTAATATGCTCTGCTTATAATAGTATTCCATTATTTTCCGCATACACCCCTCTATCGATGTGTTCAATGTATTTGTTACCACGGCGCAGTTGACACTCATCAGATCACAATTGGTGAATAAATGACTCCTCCGGTGTCAAATAGTACTATCTCATTAGTTCGGCTCTGTTGAAATCCTTCGAAAGTGATACATCATGACCAGCTGTGGTCGGTACAGAGAATGTAGGTAACAAGCACACCTGGCTTGTTCAACGAATTAGGAATGAAACAGCTGTGAGTGGGCGTGCGAACTGCGCGACTGCACACAGGAGTTAGCTACGGAGTCAAACAGTTCCGAGATGGTGTGTCAAGAAGAGAATCTATGGGTCCGTCAGTTGGTGGAACGAGAGTTTGGCGACCAAACCGTGCCAAATTGACGCACACCAACGGAAGTTGTTTACCCATTCATTCCTCAAAACGTAGTAATAATGTCAGTACTCCCCGTTGAGATGAAGAGTGACAGGCTTCATTACAAGCGGCTTCACCCAGATGAGTTTGACCCATACGAACTCTATACTCACGCCAAGGAAGGGTCTCCTGGAATTGACGAAATCACCGAGTACGTCACGTGGAACCCGTACACTAACCCGCAAGCGGCGTTCGACTGGGTCGACAAGTGTGGGGCAGCATTCGAGAACGGAGAGAGTGCCACCTACGTGATTCGTCCTAAAGAGGGTGAACGTGCGGACGAATTGGCGGGCATCGCTGGTATACATCCAGATTGGGACCGTCAATTCGCGGAACTGGGGACGTGGCTCCGAAAGCCCTTCTGGGGGCAGGGTTACTCTGGGGAACGAGCGGCGCGTTTTCTCGAAGTTGCGTTCGACTGGCTCGATCTCCAGATTGTGACGATTACACACCACCCAGAAAACACGAACTCCAAGCGGGCCATCGAAAAATATGTTGAGCGGTTCGGTGGCCACAAGGAAGGTCGACTCCGTAATAACGCCGTTATGGACGGAGAACCACACGATACTGTCCGCTATACTATTGCCCGTCAGGAGTGGGAACAGAATCGGCGTGGAGAGCAGGAGTGAGCCGTTGAGTAGAAGTGTCAGGTTGTATCCCTACACTGAACAGTCAGACGAGAACAATCTAAAATTCTAAGTCGTGTAAAGTACGCCACCCAGAGGTCTTGTACTCTGAACGAGTAGCATACACCTGTTCCGTGCTGGACTCAATTCTCGTTTGTATATTGCGATTAACAGCCAATAGATAGTTCGTTGGAATCCTGCTGCGTAGCGAGTGCGAGTCAGTCAGGCTAACGACGAACAACCTCGTGCGCGACGGTCACAGCAACCGCGATGATCAACACGACGAAGACAGGTTCACCGACGGTTGGGTCAGACTGTGTGGTATCCTTCATCGAGGCCGCCCACGAGACAACGCTGGATTTAGTGGCAGGATCTAAAGAGTGTTTTACCGACTCAAACAGTGGTCTGTGGCTCTCAGAGAAGCCCGGCCCAAGATATCAACAACTTGGTTCCCAAGAGCGATCAAACAAATTTGGCAGGCACAGATATCTGCGCATATCCAACTGGTTCAAAGAATGCTATTCGTTCAGTACCTCAACATCAAACTTCGAGTGCCATTGGTACCGTCGGCCTCCCCAAACGAATGTGTCCCGAGCGAAAGCATACAGACTGCTCTGTTGAATCCGCAGAAGGCGTCGGGATCGGGTCACTCTGTACTCGGGTCAGGTGCGCTGCCGAGAGAATTCAGAGATGTACTCT
>NZ_AOJK01000048.1 GCF_000336875.1 Halorubrum californiense DSM 19288
CCCCGTGCCGTCATCGGATTCAACAGAGCAATACAGACCTAATGGGACAGCGGCTACAAGTGCTGGTACCGTTAGCAGTAGCGAGACTCGTCCGACCCCGAAGCTAGCAATTGTACCGGCTGTCAGCAGGGTTAGTACCACTGCGAGGAGCGGAAAGAAAACACAGCTGATGAGAACGGCGACCAACACAACAGACGAGAGTTTCGCTACCGTTGGATCATGCGTTGCGAAAATCTGGTTGAACCGGATATGTCGTTCAAGTGTCTGTCGGAGACTTCCTCCCATCGGTACCCTGCGTACGCGCTGAACTGAAGTCACATCGATGTGTTCCCCGAGGAGTCCATCGTCGCTGATCGTCTGACGGAGTTCCGAGAGGAACCTTGGCTCGTCAAGATCACTTTTGTCAAATATGACAGCCCCGCCCCAGGCGTGATCGCCTATGTAGGTCCCGAGTGTGCCACCAAGGGCGTAAATCGGTTCCAATAGGACTGCAAGCGGATCCTGACCCACAAACGATGGCAGCTCCGTCGTCGGACCGTATTCAACGTAGTCTTGGTGGAGTTGATTGAGCCAGTCGGGCGGATGGTAAAAATCGTCGTCGGTCCAGACGAGACGGTCGTGATTGGCGGCTTCCATCCCAGCAGCGATGGCATTCGCCTTCCCGGAACATCCGATAGGGTCGCCAGCACAAATCAACCGAACGTTCTCCGGGAGCCCCTCTCGGCCCGAGACCGGGTCATCTTCGTTGTCGTGAATAATGAGCAGTTCGTCTTCTGAGCCCAGCTGTGCGGCGACATCACCACAAGCGTCAGTCCAAGAAACCGTTGGGAGGAGTACACTTGTCGGGGTGCGTGTCTCTCTCTTCGACATCCTACTCGAAACGTGAGCGCGGATATGGATGGTAGTTTCTTATGACTTCTCTGACTGAAGCCAAACAGAAAGACCAGGACGGCACAACCTATATTGACGAAACGAGAGATGGCCAACCTACAGTGTCCGACGTGCGAGATCCCGAAGCGCTCGCAGACCTGCTCGGTGACGAGTGCGCGCGCACGATCCTCGTCGAGGCCAAGAAAGAGCCCTGCTCGGCCGCAGAGCTCAGCGACTGCGCCGGGGTCTCGGAGCCGACGGTCTACCGCCGACTCGAACGTCTTCGCGAGTACGACCTGGTTACAGAAGACATCCAACCAGTCACCGACGGAAAGAATTACAAGCTTTATCGGACAGAACTCGATAGCATCGAACTCGATCTCAGCGAGGACGGCTTCGAGATCACGGTCTCACGTCGGGACCGGATGGTCGACCGCTTCACGCAGTTTGTAGAGGGTACCTGATATGCTTGACATACTCCAGATCGATCTCGACACGTTACGAACCATTCGTCAGGCGAGTGAACTGATCCCTATGATCCTCGGATTGGCGATTAGCTACCTCGCCTACGCTGCATACCGGCAAAACCAGAGCCGTCCGATGCTATACATCGCGATCGGGTTCATGCTAGTGTTGTTCGTTCAGGCTCCGCTGGGTCTGGTACTCATTTACTTGTTAGAGCTTCCAACTCCGGTTCTCAACATCATTGTTCAGATACCCGAGTTCATCGGTCTAGGACTGATTCTCTACGGGTTGTGGGCGCCGCGTCGGGACTAACTTGACGGCTCATATCCGTGTCTATGACAGCCAGCGAACGGAGACTGCTCTTGTGGTGTCTTGGATGAATCCTCGTGTGTAGCCCGTTTGAGGCGCGAGCAGAATAGACGACCGCGGCGGCGTCAACACTGGCCTTGCGTTCATACTGGACTTGTATACACATTCCCCCATCTGGTGGGGTCAAAATCCTTGGGGGTCCGTCCGACCGGGTTCAGGAGCAGACGACAGTGACCGACATCCGCACGGAGGATCCCTCACTTGAGGAGATGTTTGCTAACTACACGACCGAAACTACCGGCGATGTATCTGCCAAGCCAGCGGTCGGGGGAGGTGCCGACAGATGAGCGTCGGTACCGTCGCCCGGAAGGAGATAGTCGACGCCGGACGGTCCAAGGCGCTCTGGGCGGTCACGGTATCAGTCGTCCTGTTCACCGCTGGTATCACGGCGCTGCTCGGGGTGGTCGGAAAGCAGTCGACGACCGAGGTCTTCAACCTCGCTTTCTAGTCCGCAGCCTCGATACTTCCGATCATCGCGCTCTTTCTCGCGAAGGGAGCGATCACCGGCGAACGCCAGTCCGGGTCCATCCGGCTACTGTTGAGCCTCCCCCCGTCTCGCCGCGACATCCTCTTCGGCAAACTGATCGGCCGGATGTCACTGATGCTCGTCGCGGCGCTGGTCGGAGGCGTTGCGACCGCAGTGGCCGTCGTCACGCTGCTCGGCGGGGGACTCGGCCTGCTGGTGCCGTTCATCGGATTCCTCTGTTTGATGAGCATATCGTTCGTCGCGGTCGGTGTCGGTATCTCGGCCGCCAGCGCGAATGACCAACGGGCCAGCGCGTACGCCGTCGGGCTGTATATGGTTCTCGTTGCGCTGTGGAGTCTGATCTACGCGGGGCTCCAGGCCGGCGCTTCCTGGCTCGGGCTGGCTAAAACCGCGAGTCAGCCGGTCTGGTTACAGTTCCTCGCTATCTTCCCGCCGCATAGAGCCGCTACTGCCGCGTTCGAAGCTGTGGCTGACGGTGGCAGTGTCTTGGCTGCCGACCCGTTCGCGTCCGCGTGGCTCCCGACGCTGGTGTTGCTGGCCTGGTTCGTTGTTCCGGTCGCGGGCGGATATCTCCGGTTTCAGAATGCCGAGATCGAGTGACCCCCACAACCCCACAGACTGCCACATCACCTAGGAAGACTCCAGACCACCTACAGTTACTATTCGCCGCGTCTACTGTCCCGAATAACAAGCACAGTAGTGGACATCATTCACCGTCACGCTGGGTGGACAGTCGGCCTCGTTCGTTGCGACAGCCGTAATTGGCCCGGATTTTATATTGAACGGAGCGTCCTATAGAGATTCTACACGTGAGAGGGTGTCGAAATTCTCCGAAGAAGTCCGTCCAGTAGCTCCGGAAGCACGTTGGCTTCAGCGAGTGAAGCCAAGAGAATCTGCCTTTTCCCATGCGTCTGTACATCGATGTGTCGATGACCGAAGCAGATACCGACACCAACTTCGAACGAACTGTATCCCGGTCGGCCGATGACGACCGGCGAGCCAGTCGCGGTGGAATCACAGGACAGGTCGTCTCGATGCTGTGGAATCGAACCGAGAATCGACCGCGCGCGCTTTGGCGCGTCCTCGGAGTGTACGTGGCCGCACTCGTGGGGATTTTTGTACTCCCGGCGCTGGCGCTGGCGGGGACCGAACTCCCGCCGTCGGTGTCCTCAGCCGCGACCAACCTGATCGCTGCCCTTACTGGACTCCTCGTGGCGGTTGGCGTCGCGAAGTACGTCGACCGGCGACCGTTGACCGACTACGGACTCGCGTTCGGCCCGTCGTGGCTGAAGGACGTCGGCGCTGGCAGTGTCATCGCTCTGGCGGGGATGGCAGTGGCACTCCCCGTGAGTCTGCTCGCCGGGTGGGCGACCGTCTCCGAGCTGTTCTCGGGTGGCGCTGGCGCGAACGTGCTGCCGTTCGCCGTCGCGTTCGGAGTGTTCACTATCAATTGGGCGTTTGTGGCCTTCTGGGAAGAGCTGGTCTTTCGGGGCCTCATCCTGACGAGTTCCGTCGAAGGACTCCGGAGTCGATGGCTGTCCGACCGCGGCGCAGTCGTGGCAGGAGTAGTGGCGTCCTCGTTGATCTTCACTATTGGGCACTTCCCGGGCTCGCTGGGAGCATTCGGATTCCGGATGGTGTTGGGTCTCCTCTTCGGCGCCGCGTACGTATGGACCGACTCGCTGGCACTGCCGATCGGCCTCCATTTCTTGGTCAACTTCGCGATGAACAACATTTACGGCCTGTCGAACGTCGCTGAGGCTGCCGAAATAGTGATGCTGATCCGGCCGGCGTTCACCGGCCCGCCACAGTTCGTACAGTTGTACGGGGCAGTCAACGGCGCAGCGGTACTCTGCGTTGCTGCGCTCACCGTCGGATACGTTCTCTTCCGGAACGGCGACCTCAGGTCGCGGCTGTCGTCAACGTATCTGGGGAGCGAGTAATTTAGATATGTTCGGAGGAGGACGCTCGGACTCACCAGTGGTCAGGATTATCGGGGGTATCGTGGCGCTGATTGCCGTCGCCGGCCACCTGTTTTTCGAGTGGTCGTGGGGGTCTGGTGGCGCTGTTCCCACAGCGATTGGCACGATTGTTGCGGTCTCGGTAATCGGATGGTTATTGTACAAAGTCAGATCAGAGTGGGCTACATGAAGTAGTTCCGGCCCCACGAGCTTTGTTGACTATTGGCCGAAAAGATTCCTGCCAAGTTCCGGTGATGTCCATAGCCTCGTGCTGAATACACAGCGCTAGTTGGCCAGCCGCCGGTATTTTTTTTTTTCCTCTCAAATATACGAATACTTATTATAATGCCTCACCTCCATTACCCGAGTATGAATTCACGAGGACGAGACAGTCACACAGACAGTGTGTCACGTGCTATCATTAGCTGCCGAAAGCTGCTGGCGGCGAGCGGTGTCGTTGCGGTTGGTGGGCTGAGTGGGTGTCTGAATCGAGTGGCATCGTCCGTGACGAACACGGGAGCATCGCCAGCAGCACCGTTCGCAGGCATCGCGCATACACTGGCCTCTCACCGATGAGTGGAGCTACCGTGTACAAACTGACCCCAACAGTGACCGCTGAATCGAGGTCACTCTCCGGGGAAGTCGAACTCGAAGCGTGGGTCACAGCACAATCCATCGCAGCCACCTGTTGCTTCGACTACAATGAGAACACGGTTCATCCCAATCGAGCCAACTACAACAACAGCCGGAGCAACCGAGCAAACACCCGCGGCCCGAGCGGCGCTGACTCAGATGGCGACGGGTTCGACGACGGAGTCGAAACCCGCTCGGAAGTGTTGGAACTAGAGAACCAGCTTCTCTCCCAGACCAAGGCCGAAGCAGAGTCCATCAGCAAGCGCTCCGCACGCACAGGACGGAACGGTATCGCAGACATGTGCGACACCATCCGAGACATCCAAGCCACATTGGAGAGCCGCTCTGACGACGTATGCGTGACCGTACGGGAACAAGCCGACGGACGGGTGAAACTGACTCGGCAGGCGGCGGCCCACGTCGACAACGGGGAGTGGGACCACGCTGCCGAGACCATCCGAGAAATCCAAGCAATTGTCGAAAGGGACATCGAACTACTCGAATCACGCTTGACTGATACGGACGGAGAAATCATCCTTGGGGAAGGGGTTGGGCTTACGTGCTTGGTGAACATGTAACTCTCTGAGGATTTCAACAGGAGCATTAGTTCCCGTATACACCCCTCTATCGATGTGTGAATTAGCTTATTAAGGCTTGAAACGCCGGATTATGGTGGGGTTCTATTGAAAACAAATGGTTATCGGAGCTTAAATTTCGTCGGGTTAGCAGAGACTATTCGTCTGAGTCGACCGGCCCCTTGTACTGCGAGCGGATCTTCTCGCCCTCCCGCCACTGCCAGTAGTAGTAGCGATTATCGTTGATCTCCTTGATCGTAATCGTCGCTTTCGCAGGGACGTCGTCAGGGAGATCATCAGGTCGCTCCTCATCTTCGTCTTCAGCCGACTCTTCGTCGAGCTCGGCGCCACGGGCTTTGTGCGATGCGAGCGCCTCGGCGTAGCGGGCGATGTATCGGAGTCGAGCTGCCGAATAGCTGTTGAGCGTGTTGACGATATCCGTCGGAAGATCTTCCGGCGGCGTCGGGGGTTTGGGGGACATCAGCGATCGTCTGTCTTAACCAACAACACGTCCATTGACATAGTTTTGTTGGTTAAGATTTCACGCTCTTATGTAGAAACGCGGAAAGGAGTCGTTGAGTTGTACCCAGCAGCGAATTAGGTACGCCAACTAGGACCCAGATCGCTGGACGACAGCAGGTCTTCAAAATGTCAAATCNGAATTAGGTACGCCAACTAGGACCCAGATCGCTGGACGACAGCAGGTCTTCAAAATGTCAAATCGCCTTTCCGCGGCTCTACACAAGAGCGAGAGTTCAGCCAGTGTTCTCTTGACCGCTTGCGACGTAGCTGCTACTCCGTTTCTCCACAGATACACTCGTGTCTCTGCTGGGACCGCCCAGTAACGTATTCATAGATCTCGGAGGCGCGCTCATACATCGCTTCTGGAACAGCCGGAGTATTGAAGTACGCCTCTCGTAGAGTACGCCTTGCTCTTTCAGAAACAGTTCCTCGCGTTTTATTCAACATAATGACTAGATGCTATACACCGTCGCACAATGATTGATGACCTATTTGAGCTACTTTTCGATGTTGCTGTTGAATTGATTCCGAATAGCGTCTGGAAACTTCTAGCGTTTATGATCGGTATCGTGTCGGTAGGAGCTGGGGTGATGCTGTTTACTCAGTCAACGCGCACGGGTGGAGTCCTGATACTTGTTGGAATAACATTGCTGGGCGGCTCAGTCATTTCTTGGTACCGATAACTGGGTGTCACATTATCTAACTGAATATCATTGTCCCAATAGCGAACGCCATCACCAGCCAGACCAACAGCGCTGTTTCCTTTGCTCGCATTTTTTATCCTTGGATATAGATGGCAACGGTCGTGTCAAAGTGTTACCGTCGCGTTTCCGCGTTTAAAATCGGTGCGAGACAGTACAAAGGATTCCATGGACGTCGTCACTTCTTGATGGCATAAATAATGAGTAAAGCGAGTGGGATTGTAGTGAACAAGAAGACGAACACACCGGCTGCGACGCTGCCTTCAAATTGAGCGGATATTATTAACGCAATTAGCGAGACAGCCCCAAACAGCCCCATCGATACAAGTGACATCCGAGTGGACGATGAGCTATCTAACCGCAATAATGCGGTACCAACGTCAATCATCGAGTCTTGGTTGTCACTCTCAGCGTTCCAATCACGTGTGTTGTTGTCAGCCTCACTTGCCTCAGCAAGCAAGCGTGTAATCGCAGTCGGATCAGCAAGCCGAGGTAACTTGGTTGGCCGGTCGCCACGGTCAACAATTACCGTCGAGGTGTCCAGCCAACCGTCGACAGCGTCGCGTTCGACTTGAACCTCACTATCATCAAGCGAATCGTACCGCCAGAGAGGTGTTCGAAACAGCGTGTCGGTGGCGACAATAGCGCTCGAATCAGCTTGGTATTCAATACCAGCGTACCGAACCCAGTAGTCCAGCGTGACGAGTGTAAGCGGGACACCGATCCCGAGAACTACGAATCCAACTGCGATTCGGATGGATCCGTCGGATACGGCGACTGACGCGGCGAGAAAGGCGAGCGGCGAGAGTAGCCACGGCCCGGGATGTTCTCTGAAGTGTGATGTGGTGGGAATCAGTCGTCCAAGAAGTGATGGGCGGAGTACTGTCGGAGTTCCTGACAGCGTTGTTTCGATCGTCTCAGCATTTGGGGGAGTGTATTCGTCTCCGCGACCAACAAGTGACCACAGTCCAGCACCGAGACGACCGTCATAGTAGTACCCGGCAAGGTCGGTGAGGAGTCTGATTGAGACGACGACAATAACGAGTGGCCCAGTCGCGACACGTTCGATTGTCCGAGTACCCGCCCCACTTCCGCCGTTGGTAACAAAGACGGCTGCGGCGAGCAGCGCGACGACACTCGCAATGAGTACTGTTGCGCCCTCAGTCAGAACGCTTTGGAGGGCCGTGGCGACGTTGTGATCTTGATACCCGTCATCCCGAAAGTAGGTAGTGATTGTCCGCCATCCCTCTGCAAGAAAGATTCCAAACGCACCAGCGACAATCCACGCTGACAACTCAGCAGCCGGATTCACAGTCGCCGCAGGCCCAACAACTAGCGCACCGACAAAGATCCACAATCCAACGAGGAACGGAGTCACGAACAGCAGTGTCGGAATCGACATCACCTGAATGTCGGCATCAACTACTGGGATCGGAATTGAAGCCCCCTTTTCATCGAGTGCTCCTAACACAAGTGGGTCTTTGTCTCGCTCTACTGGCCGCCCAGCGAACAATGCCCGAACGACAGCCCAGAAGCAAACAACGCCGAACTCGAGCCAGTACAGCGTCAGCAGTCCTAACACAGATAGATCGAAAGCGACTATCCCCACGATAGGGACCAGATTTGCGATGATAAGTGCCGCCAGTTCTGGATCTGGGATACGGCTGTCTCGTGTGTTGTCAGACGGTGCTGTTGTGTTCATCGTTGACTGATGTTGCTGGCTGACTCGCTACCGGCCCCTCGAGCATGGAGTGTCTGCTGAGAGGTACTCGCAAGCACGTCTGGGTACTCGAAAGTGGCTGTGACCGTTATCTCACTCCGCCGTCGCGGTATCAAATTCGCAGTGTGAGCCATGAAAAAACGAATCAGGACTGATCGCTGTGTACAGGGAGGTGTTGCTTGAGAGTGCCTCCCGCTGAGGCGAGCATGACAAGAATCCCGATCATGACGAGCAAAGCCGCAAGAACCGGTTCAGCTAGGTAATAGAGCCCCAAGCCCATCACAATGTTTGTACTAGCCAATACGAGCGGGTAGACTACATGCCCTACGTACATCACTTTGTCTTCCGTTATGTTTGTGTGGTGGTTCAAGATGTAGTTATTGGCTAATAATACAGAACCAACGAGTGGCGTTAATCTAATTATCCAGACATCCAGACGGTACCGCCTCATATTCAGGAGGTAGCCGTATACACCACGCCGCTGACCGCTCTGGGGAGGAGTAGCTCTGTTTGGCTCTCCGGAGTGGAGATTTTTGGCTCTCTGTCACAACACCGATCGCCGAGTACTGTGGTTTCAATACGAATACGTTTCAACCGTCTCCTTCTGGGTAGCATCGGTTTGGGTGTCTTGCGAGGCGGTCAGTGAACGAGTTCGGTGAACACACGTTCTTCGGCTTTCCGAAGGTGCTCACCGACTGTTCCGGGAGAGATACCAATGGCTTCTCCAATGTCTTCGAGAGACGCTTGGCGGGGGTCGCTGTAGTACCCCAACTCGACTGCTACTTCAAGCACTTCTTCTTGTCTGGATGTGATCATCCTGTTGAACGATGATCTATTAGCGTTGTAGTCACCCATCTTGAGGATGTCAAACGCGAGTTGATCCATTTCGTCAGCATACTCGTACAGTCTGCTGAACGTTTCGTTGGTTCCAATGTATGTAATTTTGATATTATTATCAGACGTGAAGTGAATCGGCGTTTCGATTACCAGAAGCGATTCGCGTTGTAGTTCGAGGGAGCGGCGAATCGGTTCCGTCGGTTCGAACTGACTTACAGCCATCCACCGGTCATCTCCGGCGGTGAGATAACTGCTGACAAGCGGAGACTCTTCCATGATCTGTTTGTATCGTTCCTTACTGCCGCTCGCCTCGGCGAATAGGAGTACGGTATCATCGTCGAGCAGTTCGATATGATGAATGGCCCTCCGTTCGATAGACGGGTCGCGTGTAAGTTCTTTCCCGAGTGGATGGAACGCCTTCCCCCCATTTGGTTTGATTAGCACTGTGAGATATCGCATACAAGAGCTAGATATGCGCGGAATTAAACAACCACGGATATCCCACTTGACATCCTCCTCCGGGTAAATGCGGAGGAATCCCGAGCGGTGGGAGTTTCGGGTTTACACCTATGCTCAACCTTGTGGGGCGTCCGGGTGTTGTTTTTGTACCGGGACGCCAGCAGATGTCAATGGACTCGGGGGTATCTTCTGATTCGTTTTAACCAGTCAGCATATCAGCACACGATTCAAGCATATGCGTCCACCGACTACCTTTTTGTATACTACCTCGTTACTGGGTGGACAGGCTGCCTCCGTAGGCCGGTTCGGAATCCGCTCCGTTCCGACCGATTCCCACCTACAAATAGGATTGCTTGTCAGTTAAACGCCGTTCTTCTGAAACTCAAGGGGGTATGGTGCGTGGATTTTCTCCTAAGTGACGACGCGTATCCATGGCCTGAACGCCGTGGTAATGTGCCTGTTCAGCGTATAAACAACGCCACAGATGAGGCAGCGTGCCTACTGCGCTACGCGAGGAACTAGTATCGTGTAGACAATGCAACGGCAGAAACGCTCGACCACCGACCAACCGATAAACGAGGTGGTCACAGCCCTCCCGGATGACGCCGTCGTCAGGCATGATTCACACGTGAACGCTCCCGCACTCGTGATTCGGGCAGACCACGTACAGACGGTTCTTTCGAGACTTCGCTCCGAGGTAGGACTCGACCACTGTTCGTGTGTGACTGCCCAAGAGTACGACGACCGTTTTGAGACAGTCTATCACCTCACCAGCTACGACGACCGAACGCGAGAGTTGTCCGTCGTGGTCCCGACAATCAAAGACGATCCGGTCAGCGAGTCGGCCACCCCGGTTTACCGGACGGCCGAGTGGCACGAACGGGAGGCCTACGATCTCGTAGGTATCGAGTACGATGACCACCCGAATCTTCAACGAATTCTGCTTCCGGAGACGTGGCAGGGCCACCCGCTACGGACGGACTACGACCAGACTCAGCCACAGATCGCCTCTCTTCGTGAACACGCTAACCCGCTGAAAGACGATGTTCGGCAGGGTGACACGATGTTCCTCAATATCGGGCCGCATCATCCGTCGACACATGGTGTGCTCCATCTGAAGGCGGTCCTCGATGGCGAGCAGGTGGCGGACATCGAACCAGACATCGGCTACATCCACCGATGCGAGGAACAGATGTGCCAGCGGGGCACCTATCGCCACCAGATCATGCCCTATCCTGACCGGTGGGATTGGGGTGGAGCTGGCCTGCTCAACGAGTGGGCTTACGCTCGCGTTATCGAAGACTTGGCTGATATCGATGTCCCCGAGTACGCCCAGCTCATCCGGACGATGAGTGCCGAGCTGTCCCGAATCCTCTCGCACCTGCTAGCTATTGCCATGTACGCCTTGGACGTCAGTGGGGAGTTCACTGCGGCGTTTATGTACGGATTCAATGACCGGGAGGGCGTCCAAGACCTTCTCGAGAGCCTGACCGGACAGCGCATGATGTTCAACTATTTCCGAGTTGGCGGAGTCGTTTGGGACATTCCCGAGCCCCGCGAGGAGTTCTTCGAGAACGTCCGAGCATTCACTAACGACCTCCCACAGAAAATTGAGGAGTATCATTCCCTGCTGACGAGCAACGAAGTCTTCCAGACCCGCACCGTCGATACCGGCCAGCTGCCACCGGATGTTGCGAAGCAGTACGGAGTTACTGGACCGGTCGCTCGTGGTTCCGGCATCGACTACGACCTTCGGCGCGACGATCCCTATGGCTACTACGACCGTCTTGAGTGGGACGTAGTCACCCAAGACGGTTGCGATAACTTCGCTCGCGTACTCGTCCGCCTACGGGAAATCGAGGAGTCAGCAGCCATCGTGGAACAATGCGCGGATCTTCTCGAAGACTGGCCGAACGAGGAGCGCATCTGCCAGGCCAACGTCCCGCGGACGCTGAAGCCCTCTGGAGAGTGCTACAGAGCCGTTGAGGGGGCCAAGGGCGAACTCGGGATCTACATCCGCGCTGACGGAACCGAGACCCCTGCCCGGTTCAAGATTCGCGGGCCGTCGTTCTCAAATCTGTCAGCGCTGCCGGCGATGGCTGAGGGTGAGTACGTCCCCGACCTCGTCGCGACCCTTGGGAGCCTCGACACAATCATGGGGGAGGTGGATCGGTGATGATATCCTCCTCAAGGCTGCGGGGAAGCGACTCCGGCCAACAGGTGACCTGTATCGCCTGCGGAGAGACCCTCGACCGCGAGGACGCACGCGAGTACGACAAACATGGCGACCGCTGGACCCGCGAGGGCAAGACCTTCGAGTACCTGTGTAAGCCCTGCGACCGCGAGTACTGCCACCAGAACCGCGAGGGACTCGAGGAGACGCTCTTGGCGGCCGATGCGGGCCGAACCGACCGCAAGACGTTCCTCAGACGGTTCTGCGAGTTGACGACCGACAACGAGAACTTCGATTGAGAAACGCATACAGATGGATTCTCACCACAACAACGACCGCAACGATGCCGATTCAACGCCAAACCGACCGATGTCGGTTTCGGACATCAAGGAATCGTACGACGAGTACGCTGACCAGATGGACCGGTTCGAATGGATCGACAGTGTGATTTTAGGTCGCTATCGTCGCGCTCGCTTCGGAGATGTCGAGGGGAGAGTGTTAGATGTCGCCTGTGGGACCGGCACGAATTTCAAGTATCTCCCCGACTCGGTTGACTTGGTCGGGATCGACATCAGTCCCGAGATGCTGGCGAACGCGACGAAACAACTCGCTGAGTTGGAGATCGACGGGAACCTCAAGGAGATGGACGCACAGGAACTCAAATTTGCCGACGACAGCTTTAACGCGGTGATTTCTTCCCTGTCGACCTGTACCTTTCCGGACCCCGTCGCCGTACTGCGCGAGATGGAGCGCGTCTGTAAACCGGACGGGACGATTCGCCTCGTCGAGCACGGACGCAGCGACATCGGCCCAATGGCGAAGTATCAAGAGTGGCGTGCGGACGCTCACTACGAAAAGACCGGCTGTCGTTGGACCCAAGAGCCGCGCGAACTTGTCTCGGAGGCGGGCCTCGATGTGCGGAACACCAATACTGGGCTCTTTGGCACGATCACTACGTTCGAGATCACTCCGAACCAGCGTGATCAACGGTGATCGCACCGTTTTCGACCGTTGAAGTGGCCAGCCGTCGGGTGCCCCCTGACGATCGCGAGAGCAGTGAAAACTTGGTGATGCCCACATGGATGATCGGATGTCCATGCTCCTCGCCTGCCGAGGACTCCCCTCCCGAATTACTTTTACAACTCAACTAATCGTGGTGAACGATGGCTGACCTCCTGATTCACGACGCAATTGTCGTTACGATGAATCAAGAGAATCAGGTCCTGAAAGACGGCTCCGTTCGAGTCACAGATGGGTTCATCTCATCGGTCGCACCAACTGATCCCAGTGATCGAGACTCGACTGCCGACCGCGTGATTGATGCCAGCGGCAAGGTCGTGATTCCCGGCCTCATCGACGCCCACCGCCACACTGATTTTGCGCTCGTCCAAGGCCTCTTTAGTGAACTCGGTGGCGGTGAGTTGCTCAAAGAAGCCTTCGCGTTGTACCACACCGCCGAACCGGCACTCGGCGAGTCGTTCTTCGAGGCGGCGTGGCAACTCGCCTGCCTACGGCAGCTCACACATGGAGTTACAACGGTCAACGCGATGGATTTTACTCCGGAACTCGGGGCAGAATCCATCGATGAGTCCGGGTTACGTGCCGTGATCGGACCTGAGCTCGCAGACTTTCTCAATCCGGCGTCCGCAGACGACCAACTCGCAGCTGCTCGTCGATTCATCGAAAGCTATCACGATACCTACGAGGGACGTGTCACCGCGAGCATCGCACCGGGCGGTGAAGCCGGCTGTTCACGGAGACTCTGGGAGGGTGTCGCTGAACTTCGGGCTGACTACCCCGACTTGCGACTCCATACGCATCTGTACGACTCTAGTGAAGCCGATACGATGGCGGCAGGGAGCGGTGCCGACGATCCGCTTGATTTACTCGACCAGTACGATCTCCTCGATGAGCGAACGCTGCTCACCCATCTACTACACGCAGACCGCGACGACGCCCGGCGAATCGCTGACGCTAGTGCGCACGTGCTTCACTGCCCGACCGTCTACAGTTATTTCCAAGCCGGATCGCAAAGTTGGTTCCCGCTCCCGGCACTCAGAGAGTTCGATGTGAACGTCGTTATCGGCCTCGACGATCCGTTCTGGTTCGACTCTTGGGACCTCATTCAGGAAGCCAAACACGCCCGACTATTGTCGAACTTCGAGTACGGGTCTCAGCAATGGTCCTCGTACGACATGCTCAGAATGCTCACCATCGACGCCGCACACGCACTCGGACTCGACGACCACGTTGGGAGCCTCGAACCCGGAAAACGCGCCGACCTACTGGTCATCGATGTCGATACCCCGCGTCTCCAGCCGTTCAGCAATCTCCCGTCAGTTCTGACGAACTCGGTGACCGCAGGAGATATCGAAACAGTCGTCGTCGACGGTGAGGTGCTCATGGTGGAGCACTCGGTCAAATCAATGGACGTCGAGGCCGTGCGCGCGGCCGCGAGACGGGAGCGGAAGCGCCTCCAAGCGCGTACCGGCTGGGAGACATCGCTCGCCGGCACCACACCCCCAGAAAAATCGATACTCAGACGGATGTCCGCACGACCACTGCTTCGAGCGATGGGACAGTACGGCCGAGGATTTTTGACTTCCTCCCGCGGCTGAAGCGCGGGATTCCTCCGGTGGGGATGTTGGCTATGCCGAACCCACGGAGGCAATTTCCCCGTCGCCGGTACTCCGGTTTGTGCGCTCCTCGTTGGTCCTTGCCCTTTCGGGAGAGTGTGATACCTCCGACCAGTTGTGGTCGTCCCACTTTAGACGCACGGGCCGAGCCATCGACCCAACTTCAATTTCGCCAGCCTGTCGTTTGAGGAACGTGCGAGACGCGCATAGGTCTGCGTTGGCTTCGTGACCGCACGGACACCGGAATACGTCACCGTCCCGATCGGTGTCGTCCTGCTCACCACACGCCGGGCAGGTCCGGGTTGTATCGGCTTCTGACCGCACCTCGACGGTGATACCGTATTCCTCTGCGGTGTGTGACTGGCGCTCGATGAACGCCCGGAACGCCCAGAACTGATGGGTCTTTGCGTTCACCTCGGCGCACTAGTGCGTCGAAAGAACGTCCGTGAGGTCGCCCACGAACACCGTAGCGACACCTTCGGCGTAGAGCCGTTCCATCAAGTCCCGAACCAGTGTATCCTGTGCGTGGTCCCGCTGTCGAGTCCGTTTGCGGTACAGCCGTCGTATCCGCTCACTGCTGTATCGTCCATTTTTCAACCGACGATGCGAGCCTCGCGACTCGCTGTATGGACAGATAATAACGGCGCTGTATCCCCACCCTACTGCGTTCCTTGTCCGCCGGGCGGACTGCGGTACTCGCTGAAGGAGGGGGCTTAGCGCCTCTATCAAGGTAAGTAAACGCCCGGCGAGAATAACTGGCCCAATCATTAGACATGACGGGCAGATCGTCTCAGTATCTGTGGGGTAACAACGAGATCAAACGCCGCTACTAACAGCATCACGATTTGTAGAGTTTGATCCTCGACAATACGGAGAGCAACTCCAGCCACGATCAACGATGTTATTGCGGGGATTCCTAAGCGGAAGAGTTGATTCTGGAGCAGTCTTGCTTGCTGTGACATACATCGCTATTTTATATCAAGGCTGATAGCGGCTAAGGGGGTGTTTCTCAGTGAGATACAACTGTGACGAGTCCGGAACTATTGAAAGTAGATTATAGTAGGCATCTCAGATTGTGGACTGACCACCAAGCTGAACGTCTAAGTGGAGTCTTTGTATGTAGAAGTGACCTGAAAACAGGTTAGTGATGTCTCCCTTCTGCTCCGTCGTGAGATACGAGAATAGTCGGGAGATGCCGCCAAGACAAAATCAACACGAGTACCCAGAATCCGGTCCAGACATTCACAAATAGCGGTGATCCGAGAACTCCCGTACTCGCTAAGACGCCCTGTTCCAATAGTGGGTTAGCGACTCTCAAGACAATAATCTCGAACAATACGTACGGAACCAGCAGAAAGCCCGCGAAAGTCAATAACCGCCGCTGTTGTGGCAACGTCACGAAAGCTCTGTGTAATGGTGGGAGTATACACGCCAACACGATACTCAGTCCGATCGCTAGGCGGAGAAGCGAGTTCATTTCTGGAAAAACNGTCACGAAAGCTCTGTGTAATGGTGGGAGTATACACGCCAACACGATACTCAGTCCGATCGCTAGGCGGAGAAGCGAGTTCATTTCTGGAAAAACACCTCGAAGGATGATCATCTCATCGCCACCAGACTGTGCGACTGTGTATATTCGGCCGAAAGGCATTGCCGCAAAAATGAGACACAGGCCGATCGACTTTTTCGACGGGCTGTCGAGCGCTTTTATGATATAATATCCAATCCACATCAGCCCATACGTAAAAATGAGGCCGGCAATTGGTGCTAAGACAATTTCGGGCGTTTCTCGACACGCAAGCCGCCAAGTGTTGAAATTCCGTGGACCCCAGGCTTCACAGATCAACCGGCCAACTCCGGTATGTGAAATCTCATGGACCTCATTGTGTACGAATAGTAGCGCGACAAATGCGGTTGCCCAAAAAGCACTAAAACTGAATTGGAGTGGCTCGCTACGGCTGTTTTCAGTCATATTATCTGACCGTGGTGGCATAGATGTTCATACGCATAGGAAATAATAGTCTGGAGAGCCACGTTTCTGGGCTTGAAACGACCTAAATCGGGGGTTTTCATTGGTAATTACAGCGGTAGCGAGGCGAAAGCCCACCCCTTCAGGGGTGGGATGGAGCCAACAACTGGGAACCAATCCACATTCATAGCCACGGTTGGGGTTGGATGTTTGCGTAATATCTTTAGATGAGTGGTTTCTATATACTGGCGATGCCTCGTGGGTTCGACAGGGAACGTACCAACGTCCACAAACTCCAGTACCACTTCATCTGGTGTCCGAAGTATCGCAAATCGGTACTTGAGGGCGAGGTACGTGGCCGTCTTGAAGAACTCATCGAGGAGAAAGCTGACGAACTCGGTTTAGATATCCTCGAGCTGGCGATCCGCCCCGACCACGTACACCTGTTCACCACGGGCGACCCGACGCTCGCTCCGAACAAAATAATGCAACAAATCAAGGGCTACTCCTCGCGCCGACTTCGGGACGAGTTCGACTTTGGCCTCCCGTCGCTGTGGACTCGCTCGTACTTCGTCTCAAGTGCGGGCGATGTATCCAGCGAGGTCATCGAGGAGTACATCGACGCCCAAGCAGGTGAGTAGTCATGCAACGGAACGTTTCAACTACGGTGCGGGTCAAGCTCCACTCGCTGACCAACAGGAAAGCCGACCTGCTCGCCCGTGAGTACGAGGCGTTCCAGATCAAGGTACACGGCGGAGACGCCGATCTCTACTCTGCGACCGACCAGCAGGCGTCGAAAGTCAAGCGACAGAAAGACCCGAACCCAGATACCGAACAGCCCGTCGTACTCCGCAACGACGTGTTCGACGTGGCTCACGACGAGGAGACAGTTCTCTCGTCGTGGTGGGTCAAAGTCCCCGTCTACGACTCCGAACGGGGACGCGGAAACTCCATCTGGTGTCCTGCTCACGTNGTGGGTCAAAGTCCCCGTCTACGACTCCGAACGGGGACGCGGAAACTCCATCTGGTGTCCTGCTCACGTCCCTCGAAAGGACGAACAACTCGTCCGTGAGGGTGACATTCGGGACAGCGAGTTAGTGCGCCGTGACGGTGACTGGTACGTCCATCTCGTCGTCAAACGGTCTGTGACCGTGGCTGATGAGTACGACGACGTGCTGGCTATCGACATGGGCGCACGCTGGGCCGCCACCTGTGCGTTTCTCTCCGACCGCAATACCACGTTCTACGGCGAGGAGATTCGTCATATCCGCGAACACTACAAGCAGTTGCGGAAGTCCATTGGGAAGGCGAAACCTCGACAGGGACAGCAGGTGGTCGAGCGTATTGGCGACGCGGAATCGCGAAAGGTAGACGATCGCCTCCACAAGATTGCTCGCCAAATCGTGGCGGACGCCGAGGAGCGGAACGCGGTCATTGTCGTGGGCGACCTTGGCGGGATTCGCGAAGACAACGACAAAGGACGGTACGTGAACGATAAGACCCACAAGATGCCGTTCGCNGTCATTGTCGTGGGCGACCTTGGCGGGATTCGCGAAGACAACGACAAAGGACGGTACGTGAACGATAAGACCCACAAGATGCCGTTCGCCCGCCTGCTCAACTACATCGAGTACAAGGCGCACGAGGTGGGGATCGACGTACAGTTGGTCGAAGAATACGACACGTCGAAGACGTGTAACCGCTGTACGGCCGAGGGCATCCGCGAGACGCAGGGACGCTTCGAATGTCCAGAGTGTGGACTGGACGACAACGCGGACAAGAACGCTGCGCTGAACATCGGTAAACGAGCCTTGGGCAAGTTCGAGAGACCGCTGTCCGAGGCGGGGGCTGTACTGGCACAGCCCGAAACGCAGGTCATCGTCCAACGTGACGACGAACCTGCGAACCTCCCGCTACTCGTGGATTCAACCCCCAGTGGGGGAACCCCACGGATTTAGCCGTGGGAGGATATCAGAAACCGAAGTGTGAGTCACGTGCGACAACCGAATATCCTTGAGCCGAGAGCGCGTCATCACGGTACTGATTTACAATTAGTTGTTGCGGCACACGTCGTAGTCCGAATCGTCGATCAGAGTTGTACGTCACAGTAATGGCCGTTTGTTCACCCGTATCGTTGATCGTCGCCGTGTACGTGGCCCAGTCTTGGCCGTCAGTCGTCACCTCTAACTCAACCATCTTGTCTCCATCTGGGTTCGAGTACGTCTCGGTTCGGACAGTAACGTCAGCCGCTCGGAGTCCAAATAGGTACGAAACGGCGTAGCTCGCTGTGCCGCCTTCTACGGAAACCTCATCAGCAACTCCCCACTGGAGTGCGAGAACCGGTGGTGTCGGACCGGTGAAGTCGTCAATTACTGTATCCACTCGTTCCTCGGTTCGAAGCTGGAACGTCCCGTTCGACTGTAGAATCGGCAGCCGCATACCCACTAGGAGAGTACCTCCGACAAGGACAGCCGGAAGCAGTGATGTCAGTGAATATACACCGAGAAATATTAAGACCGAGAATACGACTACAAGCGCGTTGAGCGGGCGTTCGCGTCTGAGATATTGTTGGACCACCTCATGCACTTCTTTGGAAGCCGATAGGTTCGTGGAGTGCACGGTGAGAGTTATCTCCCTCAAAATATGTTGATTGTTTTGCTCTGTCACAAAATCTCACTATTTGTATGATTCATCCGGTTAATTCGCTCACCCTGCCGTCACAAGGACGAAGCCGATAACACCGACGAGGAACCCAATTACAGTAAACACAAACCCGGTTAGTTTCACTCGACGTCCATAGGCATCCAGTCCATCACGGGTATACAGGATTGTGATGAGCCGTGAGGGGGGCCGGAACGGACTTGGTGGCCGCTGGTCTGGCATGCGCTCCCGCAGTCGTCTGTACTCGGTGAACGACCAACTCCCGTAGAGAATGAGCCCTACAATAAATCCGAGTATGGATAGAACTGCGGTGAGTAACGCGAAGCCAACGGGATCAGTCAACCTGACCTGTACTGTTGTTGTGGACGAGTTCAACAAGAGCGCTACTACGGAGGCAAGTGAAATGAGAAATCCGATTGGAGTAACCAACAGGAGACGCTTACTCCCCCGACATAGCGTGTTTCGTTCGACCCCGAACACCGTGTTGTGGTGAGACGTTTCCTGTTTACTTGTTTGACCGATCCCCGTATTTTGGCCAGCATTACGCGCTCCAATCGCATGAAGCGTGGTTAAGACTGTTATGAAGCCCCCCAACCCGATGAATTTGAACGGAGCAAATGTTGTCTGCCGTTTGAGGAATCCCCTGCTGGGACTGTCGGGGGCAACGTAGGCGGTTGTAGTCGTGTTCGGTTCGTATGGCTCAAGAATCTGTGCTGCGTCATCCCGGACGGTATAAATCGGCTTCGTTGAGCCGGGGAATATCTGGTTACTCGTGTACTCGTCGCCCTGATACTCGTAAGTATGTTCAACCCGAACTCGATAGTAAAATCGGCGCCCCTCTGATCTGCTAAGCTCCGTCTCGACGACAGCTGTTTCGACGGCAACAGGATTATTGACAGCATCTGTTTGCTGAACGTAATCGTACCCACCGTACCCCGCGATACCAAGTCCAAGGGCGAGTGTGAGAAGAATAATTGGTGTAACCGTGATTGCCACTCCGCGGACAGTGAACTGCATGTTGATCAGGTCTCTGTGAGAGAGCGAATAAGCGTAGATGGAGCGTTTCAACAGGAGCAACGCTGGGGTGAAGTTTATTTGAATGACATAGAATGGATGACAGTAGCAGTACCAACCAGATGGTCCCCGTAGAACCACCTTCAACAACGTCGACACCTGACGAATCACGAAGCAAAACCCGAAACAATGATCCTCGGCTCCGTCTCAACGCCGTCGGCAAGCAATACGGCGATTTCTGGGGCGTCCGCGACGTGTCGTTAGACATTGGACCAGGTGTGTTAGGACTCCTTGGTCCGAACGGGGCCGGTAAATCAACGCTGATGCGACTCATTACCACGTATCTCGCCCCGACAGAAGGGACGATCTCTTTTAACGAGACAGACGTGGTATCGTCACCGAACACCCTTCGAGAGAATGTCGGCTACCTCCCACAGGATTTCGGTGTGTACCCAGATCTCACCGCCAAGGAATTCCTCTCGTATCTCGCAGCGATCCGGGGTCTCAGACGGGGGGAAGCGCATGAACGCATCGACGACTTACTCGCACTTACTAATCTTCAGGAGGCGAAAAGTCGCCGGCTTGGAAGCTTCTCGGGAGGAATGCGTCAACGCGTCGGTATCGCGCAGGCTCTGTTGACGGATCCTGATCTCCTCGTCGTCGACGAACCGACTGTTGGCCTTGACCCAGCGGAGCGGGTTCGGTTTCGAAACGTCCTCTCATCGCTCGGAGACGATCGCATAGTGATCCTCTCAACGCATATCGTCTCTGACGTTGAAGCAACAGCGACCGACGTGGCAGTGCTCGCCGATGGACAGGTGCGCGCTCACACAACGCCGGAACAATTGCTTGCTGAGGTTACTGACTGCGTGTGGGAAGTGGTCGTCTCACAAGATGACCTCCAATCGCTCAAATCAAACTACCTCACGAGTACGACAACGAGGCGAAGCGATGGGGTCCACGCACGTATTGTTACTGAAGGCGATCCACCCAAGAACGCGACAGCGGTCTCGCCGACCCTCGAGGAGGCATATCTTGATCTACTTGATGGATCAGACGCCACCACATCGGGTGAGAACGCGTGACTGGCATCCGGGGAGCCGTTCACGTTGCAATCGCTGATTTACGCCGACGGCTACGCTCGCCAAAGTACCTCGTCATTCCGGTCCTCATCGCGATATTTGCGCAATCACTCACGGGAGATACGACGCAGTTAGTCGTTGCCGGAGAGTATACCGGCGTTCAAAATGCGGCGTGGTTCGGTGGGATGGTCGCCACGATGGGCACCTTCTTGCTGTTTGTGTTCGGTTTCACGTTGGTGCGTGGAGCCGTGACTCGAGAACGCGAAATGGGTGTGGGAGAACTTGTGGCCACATCTCCAATCAGTGGCGGAAGATATCTCGTCGGTCGGTGGCTCGGATATTTTGTCTTGCTCACCCTCGTGACGATACTCCTCATACTGGCAACGATCGCTGCTTACGCACTTCACGGGACCGGCAGCTTCGATTTCTGGGCGCTTGCTTCGCCGTTCGTGTTTCTCACGCTGCCAGCAATGGCGCTTGTCGCCGCAGTCGCGATACTGACAGAGACAGTCCAGCCGCTTCAAGGGACACTTGGCTCTGTGTTTTATTTTTTCGCCGCAGTGGCTGTATTCACCATTACATCATTAGGGTCGGGCGTCACGTACGGTCCGACCGGATTGGCAATCGTCCGGAATAGTATGGTTGAAGCAGCCGGTGCTGACCCCTCCGTGTTTGAGAATCGGTCGTTCGCTTTTACCGGCGATCCCGGTAGTGTGACGACGTTCACATGGAATGGGATTGACTGGGGAGCACCGGAACTTCTCAGCCGAGGGCCGACACTAGCTGCGACGTGTCTCGGACTCCTCATTGCCGTCGTGGCATTCGATAGGTTCGAACCGTCTCGCAGCATTCTCCAACGGATAATGGGGAGACTTGTCGGTAGTGATGAATCTCAAAGTGAGAAAGAATCACCACCAGAGCAACCTACTCCGGCCGATGTCAAGTCGAGAGACATCGCTGAGATGACTCTCCAGTCTGTCACACAACACCCGAGCCGGCTCCCAGACCGTCGGATGTTAACCGCAGAGATCCGTATGGCGCTACGCGGACAGCAGTGGTGGTGGTATCTCGGGATTGTGGTTTGTATCGGTGCTGGACTGTTTGCGCCGGTTGACACTGCTCGTGGCCTAGTCCTTCCAGTTGCGTGGCTTTTCGGCCTCTCAGTATGGGCCGGGCTTGGTGTTCGGGAACAACGTTTTCGGACCAGTGAACTGGTATTTACCACCCCGTACCCACTTCGACAGCTCGCAGCCGCATACATCGGTGGGGTATCTGTTGCGATCGTGTCCGGTGCCGGTGTCCTCATAGCACTTGTTTTGGCAGGGAAGTTCACAACAGTTGGCGCAGTCGTTATCGGCGCCTGTTTTGTTCCGGCATTAGCACTCGCGAGCGGGATTTGGCTCGGTACATCACGTGTGTTTGAGATACTGTTCCTCTCGTTGTGGTATCTCGGGCCAATGAACGCAGTCTACTCACTCGATTTTATGGCCACACATCCAGAAACAGTCGCGCAAGGGACGCCAGTTTGGATAGCTGTCGTGACGGTGGTTCTCGTAATCGCCGCTGTCGTCGGTCGAAGTAGAGAAATTCAACAGTAAGAGCAGATATACGTCTCAGAGCATATCGTGTTTCCAGTGACGTAACAAGCACAGTGGTATTATTTATGAATCGGTCAAACAGTCGAGGTGACTGGCTGTAATGATGACATCAACCGGCCCCGGATTCGATCCGGTCCCAAGTGACTATTTAGATGAAGCACACCTCCACCAATGCTGTTGTCATTAGTAACATCAGTTGCCATCGATGCTGTTGTCGTAAGTCTACTGGCGTGGGTAACATGGCAGGTTGCGAAGGACCGATCCCCGCCGAATGCGGTCCCTTTCGCGCTCATGAGCGGCGGCCTCCTGTTGTGGGCACTCCTCTCGTTGGTCTCAGAATTCCCAAACGCCTGGGGAATTGGGTCAAATCTCGCTGCGCTAGCACAGATTGTCCCAGCCGTGTTTCTCCCCGCGATCTGGCTGGTCTACGTACTCGGGTATACCGGCCGGGAGACTGGGTTCACTCGGCTTCGAGGAGCGCTATTTGTTCTCCTCGCGCTCCCGTTGGTTGGGGCAGCAGTCACGTTCGAAGGTGATCCATCGAGGGAAGAAATTCAGCGCTCGCTCGCATCACTTGTCGGGACTGAACTGTTCCTGCTGTTTGCTGTGTACATGTATGCGGCAGTTGTTTTCCTCAGGTATGGGTGGAATCATGACCGGGTATCGAGAGCGCAAGTGAGTATCCAACTGGGAGCAATTTCAGCACCATACATCATTGGTGGCTGGCTCGACGGAAGCTCAATTGTTGATGGCGTCACAGGCGGGCTATTGATTTCGGGAGGCCTCCTTGTGGTGGCGGTTCAACGCTATCCAGTATTGACGGGATTCCCCAAGGCGGACTATGTCGCGCGGTCACGCGTCGTCGAATCGCTTCAAGAAGCAGTTATCGTTGTAGATTGGGAGGCGAACATCCTCGATGCCAATGTGAGAGCTGAAGAGGTGTTTGGTTGGACTACGCGGAATATGATTGGGACACCACTTGACGCGGCTGTCGATGGTATCACCGGAGTTGACCTTTCAGCTGGCAGTACAGAACTGGTCTCGCTTCAGACAACAAAAGGTCGACGTCAATTTCAGTTTACAGTTTCCGACGTCGAACGGAACACCAGCGACAGCGATAGCGAGCCGGTTGCGAGAACAGTCGTCTTTCGAGACGTGACCGATCAGCGGACGCGTGAACAACGACTCGCTGTACTCAACCGAGTCCTGAGACACAACACCCGGAACAAGCTCGATGTGATTTTGGCGCATGCTGATCACATAGAAGGCGACACGCACCGCACGGCGATTCAAAATAGCGCCGCAGATCTCGCCTCGGTCAGTCGAAAAGCGCGCGAAACCGAGGCAGTGATGACTGACAGCGTTGGCGCTCCGTCAACGGTCGATATCGCTGCTGTCGCTCATGAAGTCGCGACGACAGTCCGTGAAGACTACCCAGATGCCAACATTTCAGTTACCGCACCGGAGCGACTCCAGCTGACCACCTATCGAACGGTTGCACGCCGCCTGATGACCGAACTCGTAGAGAACGCAATCGTCCACTCAGATGACCCCGTTCGGGTTGATGTCGAACTACAACACACGACCGAGGGTGATCCACAACTCCGTGTCGCAGACAACGGTCCCGGGATCCCTGACCGTGAGCGAGAGTTATTAACTGAACCGAGCGAAACACAGATTAAACATGGACTGGGGGTGGGACTCTGGTTCGTCAACTGGGCAGTCAGTCAGCTTGGTGCGGAACTTGCGTTCCAGTCCGCTGGCACAACAGGAACTACCGTTGTCGTTCAATTCCGCAATACCACCTCACATCAGTGAGCACCGATTGACATCCTCCCCGCGCTAGAGCGCGAGACTTTCGTCTTGAATTGTCCGTGCTCCGATCCGGATCCTTGCTGAGGATTCAACAGAGCAAATCAGCCCAAAGAATTGTGCCGAACCCACCCGCTCGTCACTCGACCTTCACGTCGGTCAGGTACCACGCAATAAGCCGACCCTGTGCCCGGCGTACAATCCCGCTCGCGGTCGATTTGTCCACGCCGACCACGTCGGCGAGATCCGCCAGCGTACACCCTCTCGGGACCTCGAAGTACCCCTCTCTGAGGCCGGCGGCGAGGAGTTCCTCTTGTCGGCGTGTGAGGAGTCGGTCTGCCTGCTTCTTGTTTACTTTTGAGAGTAGTTCGTACTCAGCACCACTCCTCTCCAGCGCCTTCCGAAGCCGGTCAAACTCGTCGCGAGTACCGGTGAGGTCGAACTCGTAGAACCCGTTTTGAACTTTGATCGGAAATTCAGGCGGAAACCCTCCGGACTCGATGAAGGTGTAGAGGTCGACATCGGTCGTCTCGTACGTCGCGAGGAGTCGGTCGTCAGTACGTTCCAGCGCTTCATATGTGTTGACCGCATCGTGTTCGCGAAAGGCTGCTGCGACCGACCCAGGAGTTCGACTCAGCACCTCACCGAGTTCTTTCGCAGTGGCGCCGCTGCGGACACCAGACAGCAGGCGAAAGGTCGCATCAGGAAACGCTTCCGACAGGTCAGTGATGTACAGGTCTGGCGGAAGGCGAATGCGAAATCGGGCGTCGATCATGCTGGGTACTGCCGATTCAGACTGGTACCAACATGTTGGGGTTACGCACACATGAATGGCCCGGCAACACGGTAGTATGAACTCCGAGTCGGCCGCTGCGGCCACGAGCGCACGGACGACGCTGCGGATGATGGCACAAATAATCGCCGCGTTGATCAGAGAGCTGTGGCGCCGTGATCCTGTCTTGTTCGCCGTGGCCACGATCAACGCTGTCCTGTTCGGTGCCTTTGCCGTCGGCACCGTCTTTGACCCGATGGTCGTCAACGGGGAGCCGGCGTGGCTCAAGCCGACGAAGTTTGCCGGCTCGATCGCGCTCGTGTGCGTGACGCTCGGCTGGCTCGGTGTCCACCTCCCGGTTGACCCGGACTTTCGCCGGCGTGTCTCCCGGATCGTCGGCGTCGGTCTCCTCATCGAAATCGTTCTTATCGGCGGACAGGCAGCGCGCGGCGTCGGTTCTCACTTCAATCGGGCAACAGTCCTCGACGGGGCTATCGGGGCCGTCATGGGCGTCACAATTGTTGTCGTCACCGTCGCGATCGCTGCGCTGGCGGTCCAAGCGCGCACCAACGAGTTCGATGTCCACCCAGCGTTCGCCGCGGGTATTCTCCTCGGCATCGGCTGGTTCGTCGTTGGCGCGTTCGAAGGAGCGGCGATGATCGCAATCCAGTCTCGGGTCGTCGAGACGGCGGAGCCGACGGTCCCGGTCGTCGGCTGGCAGCTCGTCGGAGACTTCCGGATAGCGCACTTTGTCGGCCTCCACGCCCTCCAGTTGTTGCCGCTGACTGGCTACCTCGCGGCAGTTGGACACCGTCGGGGCCTTGTCGACCATCCGCGACGCGTGGTGTTTTTTGTCGCTACCGGATACGTCGCGGTCCTGTTTGCGGCTGCCGCCCTCGGCGTCGCGCCAGCCCTCATGTGAACTGCCTCAGCTAAAAAATTGGAAGGAAACGACTGTGTGAGCCGGATTATAAACCGTCTCGCCTAATTCCCTCAGCACAAATGGGGCTCGGTCCGAGCGTGTGGGCATGACTCGGACTCCCAGAAACCCGTCGTCAACGGCCCTTTTGCGAACACTTGGAACTGATAGGATCGATGTGCGAGATACACATAATAAAGTCAGCGTCAGAGCATCGTTTATTTCAACTATTTACATATAGATTAATTTCTTGATATCGACAAGGCCAGTTTCGATCCTGATTCTGCTACAGTAGTTTTTTTGGCTCTGGTGAATCGCTGTAAGGCAGCGGGATAGGTCGTCAAATCAAAGGAAGTGAAGCGGGAAATCGGCGATGATCTATGTCGAAGAT
>NZ_AOJK01000049.1 GCF_000336875.1 Halorubrum californiense DSM 19288
GACGCTGTATCGACGAGTTTCGTAACTTTGAGCTTCTGAACGCGGTAGCTGATTCGCTGGCAGTAGTGGCGGCTGGCTGGTGAGCGGTCGTAGAATGTGGCGTCGATCGCGGCGTGTTCAGAGAGATCGTGCAGCTGCGCCGACTGGCGCAGCAGCACTCGACAGACGCTCATGCTGAACCGGTCGAACGCCTTACACAACGTGGACGGCGCGGGGAGATCGGCCGCGCTGAGGCCGATCTCCCCGGTTATTTGTGGCATCTCTTTGAGCAAGTCGATCGTCATACGGTACGACGTATCGAGGTAAATCCGGAGACAATGGAGGGAAACGAGTGCGTAGTCGGCGAATCCGC
>NZ_AOJK01000050.1 GCF_000336875.1 Halorubrum californiense DSM 19288
TGTGTCATAGGCAACCGAATCTTCCCGCTTCAACTCCTTTGATTTAGTGGCCTACCTCGCTGCCGTATGGCGATTCAACACAGCCATTTCAACCAGATGTGGAACGCGACCCCCGACCAGGGGGAACTCGCCGAGCACCTGCGTGAGATGCTCGCCAAACCCGAATCACGGGGGGCGGCTGCGGACCGAATCAATGAGCACGCTGGTTTAGCGCAGACGTACCGGGAGAACAGTATTGACGCGGAGCCGCGGTACAAGCCGGCGATGTTTTTCCTCAGTTACTTCTGGCATCTTCAGGCGCCGACCGAGTACCCGGTCTACTATGTGACGACTGAACACTACTTGGAGGACCACGACCGGTTCGTTCAAGATGGGGAGTGGGGTGAGGACTATGTCGAATTCATCGACACACTGGACGAGTTAATCAACCTCGCAACAGAAACAACCGGCGCTGACTGGGAGTACCGGGACATTTCGAATGCGATTTACTGGGATCAAGAACCCCGTCTAGAGTGGGAAGCGGAGGAGGAGGGGCAGGGGCCCGGAGAACCGTCCGGGGTTCACGAGGAGGTGCTCGGTGACTTCCTGCCACCGGTCGTTTCTGATCTGAGTGCTGTCGCACAGCGTGACAGTACAGCTGAAGCGGAGTATGAAGAGCAAGATAGGGATTTAGCCGTTGTTTTCGAGGAGAAGCTCCATCATTCGTTCCGGATACTCGGGTTCGACGTAGAGGAGCTCGGGCAGGGATCCGGGCGGCAGCCTGATGGTATCGCTACGGCTGTTCGGAATGACTACGCGATCATCTACGACGCGAAAGTCCGCGGAGACGGGTACTCGATATCTACTGATGACCGCGCGATTCGAGAGTACATCGAGCGGCACGCCCGGCAGTTGCGTGATCAGGGTGTTCGCCGCATCTACTTCGCTATCGTGTCCTCAACGTTCACCGACCCAGACCGCAGCACGTTGCGTGAGCTTCGAGAAACGACGGCCGTTGAGAGTATCGTGTTCCTCAGCGCGGAGTTGCTTGAGGAGCTCATGGTGCTTCGGCTCCGGGAACCGTACCTGAATCTGGACGATATCCGGGCGGTGTTCGGAACGCGAGACGGGATCTTCCACCGCGAGGAACTGAACAACGTACTCCCCGACTGGAGAGACGTCACCGTTGACGAATTCCTATAGACTATCAACATCTTCTGCCACGCGCTTCTAGTAATCATCAGGCTAGACACGTTGTAGCGTCAAGCGGCAGCAGTACGTATGCCGGCGATCCGTTCTATGTCACCGGTGTATCCAAGCCGATAGTTGGGTAGTGTTCACACGGGAGTACGGCACGTGACGAGGCGAAGTTCTTAGCGGCGCGTGGTTTGGGGGCAACGGTTACATGTGCTATATTTCGAAGTCGGCGATGAGCGCTGCGTGGTCGCTGTGATTGAGGGATTCAGGGTCGTACTCGCAGTACACCGGGTTTAGCTCTTCGGAGGCGATGATGTGGTCGAATCGTCGGTTGCCGAAGCTTTCGTCTAGTGTGTCGATGGTTCCGTACCCCCAGTGGTAGCGGAATACGTCCACCATGCCGATGTGACCTAGTCCTTTGAGGATTTGAAGCGCAGCGGTCCGCCAGCGGTCTTGGATTCGTGGGTCTTTGTCGTCGCTGAACGTGATGGGTTGCCCGTCGGGGAGTTCCGCGGCTGGCGTGTTGAAGTCGCCGGCGAGGATTCGCAACCGCTCCGGGTCGTTCGTAATCCGGTTGTAAACGGTCTCGAAGATCTTGAGTTTCTCTTCGCCTTTCATGCTGCCCGGGACGGCGCGGACGTTCCAGACCTTGATGTCTCTCCCGTTGACCGTGTACGTCGTCACTAAGATTTTCTCGGGGTAGTGCGTTGAGACGTGCTTGCGGTCCGCGTCGTCGTACGTGTCGTCGAACAATTCCAATGGGGTGTGTTCGATGCTGTCAGCGTCTCGGACGGCGGTGAGGTTGCCGTTTGTGTGACCGATGTCGCGGTGCGGTTGGACGTCGCTCTCGCGGAGTTCGTGCGCCCATGACAGCGTATCAACGATACCGTCATACCCTAGTTCGTCTCGAATCAACTCGCGGGTGAACTCCCGCCGGTACTGATTCACCTCGTTCAACAGGAGCAAATCAGGCGGGTCAGCCACCCCTGCGAGGCACTCGATTTGCGCTTCGATTTCGTCTTTGGCCTGATGTGGGAACGCGCCGTTAACGTTCCGAGTGAGGACTCGCATACCGACGTGTTCTCCTTACCAGCTCCATAATTCTTAGACGGATTTGGTGGAGTTACTTGTGCGCTTGTTGCTTCACGCTGTGTATTCGGCACGATTCCCGAGGTCTGTCACCGTGTGAATCAGTACGGGATAGGCACGGTGGTAAAAGACGAATTCTGATCGTTTTCTCACGAGTATCTCGATATCTCAGGAGAATACCTGCGTTCCAATACAAGATAAATAGTTGATTATATTATATTTTGTTTCGTATTCACCTAAGTTGTTAAATACTATTGGGCGAATATGAGACAACATGGTTGGTGAGAAAGAGTTGTGGGTCCTTTCGGTGCTCGGCGAGCCAAAGGACAGGCGGGAGTTAGCCGAGGAGTTAGGGTACGAGGAGGCGACGATATCTGATGCGTTCGGTGACTTGGAACAGCACGGGCTGATAAGCAGAGAACGGGTTGGAACGCGGTCCGTCGCAAAACCAAGTGACGCGCGGTGCGTAGAAGTGTTTCAATCGCTTACAACGTCGAATCCTCACGTTGATTTCCCGGAGCTGCTGACCTCCTCGATGCTGAATGTATTATACTACCTTGGCAGCGAAGAGCCGTGGACAGCGACGGAGCTCGCAGAGCGAACTGGGCACAGTCGGGCGACGATCTATCGAGATCTTCGGACGCTCACGAATCGAGCGATGGCGACGAAAGAACACAGTCAGTATCGACTGAGAGCGGAATTCGACGATCTCCATGTGTTCGCGTATGAGCTTCGACATCATGTCCACCGTGTCAGAACGAAGCGTGATGTCGGGGGTGCGACGATCGTCTGGGAATCTCACACCGAGTTCCTCATCCGAACAGCGACAGACGTAAACGAGGAAAACTATCATCGAACCGGGCTCGATCGGTTTGCCGAGTACGGACTCCAGTTTTTCACGACATCCGAACAGTACTACTTCTATTCGGAGGACCGGGAAGCGCTCGGTCCCGTGGAGTTCGTTTGCCACCTGCTTCTCATAGAGAACGATTCACGGCACCGGAAATACGCGCTCTTGCTCATCGCTGCGACGGAGTTGTCGGAGGAGTCGCTTGAGGAGGCGGCAACGTACTACGGCGTCGAGGACGTCGTCGTCTCGCTCCTGGAGTTTCTGCGCACCGGCGGGGAGGTCACGTCTGAGAGCACGCCAAACTGGGAGGAGTTCGAGACGCTCGCCGCTGAGTATGAGGTGAAAGTATGAGCCGTGAGCCGACGTTCGAGTCCACCGCGATCCGACGACAGTTCAGCGAACTCGCCGACCTCATCAGCGACGATCTCACAGTGTACCTGATCGGTGGCGGGGCACTGACGTTGGAAGGCCTCAAGAACGCGACGAAAGACATCGATCTCATCGTCCGGAAGGAGTCTGAGTTGAAGCAACTCTGGAGTGTACTTACTGCCGCGGGATACGAGCCGCAGGGTGACCTCGCAGAAGCGTATGACGAGTTAGAGGCGGCGTTCATTCTCGAAAAGGATCGACGCCGATTCGATGTGTTCCACAGGCAGGTGGCTGGGGTTATCCACCTGAGTGACGCGATGATTTCGCGTAGTCAGCACCTGTTCGATGAAAGAGGCTTGTCGGTTCAGACGGTATCTCTGGACGACATTTTCTTGTTCAAGGCAGTGGCGAACCGCGAGGACGACGTCGAGGACATGGTGCGCATTGCTCAGGGAGGAATTGACGACGACGTGATCGTTACAGAGATCATGACGCAGTTAGACCTGCTTGGAAGCGATGACTTCATTGGAGCGATGAAACAGAAACTGGACCGACTGGAGGACCAAGGGTTCGTATTCGACATTCACAGGGAGGTAGGCGAACTCTACGAACGAAGCCAGCACGGAACGGAAGTCAGGAACGCTGTTATTTCGCTTCGTGAACACGAGTATGATGACGACCTCTATTCAGGTGTTCCTGAGGAGGCGATTACGCGGCGGGTTGGCGAAGAAATCGCCACGTCAGGTGTTGAATGGTTGCTGAAGATCGGTGATATCGATCAAGCACCAGACGGATCGCTGGTTCTCGATCGATGAGCGGCTCGTGTGCGGGTAGTCTTTCAGATAGTTTACGTGATGCACAAGCTATACCGGCGGCTGAGTGCTACGTGGTAGTACCGCATGACGTCACTTCAGAGCCGGTTGGCGAGTCTCTCTGATGTCGATGTCGACGCGGCTGAACAGACACGTGACGCGGTGTTGTCGGAACTCGACGTGCCTAGCGACTGGGCCGTGGCCGAGGCGGACGTCGAGATCGCGCAAGACGGCACGCGAGACTGGTTGCTCCTCGTGCTCGAACACGCGTCTGACCGGGAGAAGCGTGCGTCCGTCTTTCTCCTCGCTGACTCGCACGCGTTACAGACCTACGTTGAAGCCTCTGATACGGATGAGTGGAGCGAGCCGACGCGAGACCCCTCTGATTTGCGGCTACGCTCCGCGACCGCGCGTGACTCTGGTCGGTCGAGAGTCGCTTGAGCCGCGGGTATCCCGCTGCGGTGCGTGTTCGCCGCGAGTTGATACTCGTTGTTACTGCTGCTGTGCCGGCGCGTCGCTTCCAGTTTGATCCGGGTCGTCTTGCGGCTCCGGTGCGCCGGGGTCGTACCCGGCGGCTTGGAGGTTCGAGAGGACGTCGTCGATGGTTTCGAGGGTGCGGTACAGGTTTTCGGTGGTGCGGCCGCTGGCGAGGAAGTCGGTGTTGTCCGTGGTTTCGACGAGGAGGTTGGCGTGCGCGACGTCGTTGCGGAGGTCGGTGACGTCGTGGAGACGCGAGTCCGCGGTGCCTTTCGTGGTGAACCCGCAGGCCTCCCAGCAGGTTTCGACGTTGGTGACGATCGTTTGGAGCGTGGAGAACTGCGCGTAGTGGAGTTCGTCGAGCGCGACGTTGGCGGCTTGTGCGTCCTCGTGCCGGGCTTCGATGCCGTCGAGTTCGTCGCGGGTGACGGGCGTGGTTTTCCAGTCCGGTTTGACGTCGAGGACGAGTTCGCGGAGGTGTTCTTCGAGGTAGGTGATGCGGTCGAACAGGTAGATGCGGGCCGGTGCGGTGTTCAGATCGGCGCGGGTAAGGATTCCGGTGACCTGATCGGGGCCGCCGAGGAAGTAAACGGGGTTGTCGATGAGTGCGGACAACAGGGCCGTGAACGACGTGTCGCCGCTCACCATGTAGTCGATAGTGAGTGGAGTGAGGTGGTCGGCGAGCGTGGTGCCGTCATCGTCGGTCGTGACGTCGTCTTTGTGGATGAATCCGACGGGGTCGTCATCGGCGTAGACTGGGGCGGCGTCGTACCCGTTATCGGCGAGCCACGCAGCGGCGGTACTCGGTGCCGTGTCGTGATCGAGGCGCTCGACGGAGTGTGTGGCGAGTTCGGCCGCGGTACAATCGTACAGGTCGCGGGGCATGTAAGTGCGTGTATCGGCCGCGGTTGTGAAATTAAGGGAGCAGTCGGGTGATAGCGACCGGTCGAGGCTCTCACCCACCGCAAGTTTGATGTTTCGGGAGCATATGTCTATAATTAATTATGCTCAAAGGGCATTTCTCGTCGGCGGGGGCCAGTGTCGAGTACGGGGATGCGAAGCGTCTCTTCCCCGTCGGTGAGCTGGATGCGACGGTGCGCCGGTATCGAGATGCCCAACTGGCGCTTGACGGTGTCGACGGGGCGAGCGTCATCGTCGTCGCGCCGACGAGTCTCGCAACGAGCTACCGCCTCACCCAACACGCGCTGACCGTGGTTCGTGTCGATAGTCTCTCCGGCGCGGTCCGCAGGGAGATCGACACCGCGATCGATGCGCCGATCGATGCGTTCGAACTCATCCAGATAGGGAAATGGAACAGTGACAGCCGGAACCACTCGCTCTCTGAATTCGCCGACGCCTGACCCGTATTCGGAGACGCACCGACTCGACAGATCCCTTTCACCTCCTGCCATCCAATGAGTAAGTCACTCGCTGACGACTACCCGGAAGCCGCCTCGTACATTCAGAAGGCCGTCGACGAGCACGGCGAAGACTGGGTGTTGGAGAACTACTACGAGCAACTCTACCCGCTCGGGCAGGTGATGAAGATGCCGGACAAAGAGGAACTCCCGTTTTACGATGCGGACGAACACGATGCGATGACCAGAGAGGAACGCGTGGAGATGTATCAAGCGTGGGCGGAATACCGAGAGAATCTCCGCACTGGGACGAAACCCGACGAGTGACTGCCACCCCACGTTTTTCTCACCAGTAGTCGTTGGTGACGCATGGACTCGGATAGGGCGCGTGGTGTGCTGCTCGGGGTGGCGTGCGGAGATGCGCTTGGCCGCCCGGTCGAATTCCAGTCGGCGTCCGCGATCACGGCCGAGCACGGGCGGCTCGACGAGATGAAAGGGCACGGGACGTGGAATCAGCCGGCGGGGACGATCACGGACGACACAGAGCAGGCGCTGTGTATCGCGCGGAGTCTCGTCGAGTGCGGGACGTTCGATCCGGCGGACATCGCTGACCGGTTCGTCGCGTGGTACGATACGGGACCGTTCGATATCGGGGGCATGACGCGGCGGTCGCTGCGCCGGTTGAAACGCGGTGACGCGTGGGACGAAGCGGGCCAACGCGTGTGGGAGCAGAGCCGGGAAGGACAGAACGCCGGGAACGGGAGCGTAATGCGGTGCGCACCGCTCGCCGTCCCGTACGCGACCGACTGGAACCGTCTCGTGGAGGGGAGTCGGAAGTCCTCACAGATCACGCACGCCGACCCGCGGTGTACGTACGGGTGTGCGGTTCTGAACGTAACCGTCGCAGGCCTGCTCGACGACGCGGCGACGCCGCTGAGAGACGCGCTCGACTGCGTCGGCTCGGACGCACCTGACGACGTTGTGGCGGCGCTCGACCCGATCGCTCGCGGTGCGTCCCCTGGCACGTTGGAGACGACGGGGTACGTCGTCCACTCCCTACAGACGGCACTCCACGACGGCCTCACCGCCGACAGCGCCGAGGAAGCGATCGTGACTGCGGTGAACCGCGGCGGTGACACGGACACGATCGGTGCGATTACAGGGGCGGTCGCCGGAGCACGGTTCGGCGCGTCACAACTGCCTGACCGGTGGCTCTCTGTCATCGACGAGACTGAGGAGCTGACCGAGTTGTCAAATGGACTCGTTGCCGTATCGTAGCCCTGTAGACAACGTGCGACGCAAGATATGCTGAGACCCGCTTGAGTGGATGTACCGACTCGGTCGACAGAGAGATTATACTCGCATCGCATCGAGGAGCCGATGGCTGACTCGCCGTGATATCGGTCAGTGGAGGATTTTTCCGCCGTTCATGACGATATCGTCGCTGAGTAGTCCGGCACGTAGCCCGGTGTGTAGAACCGTGCTCGGCGACCCGGTGCCGGGTTTTGGAGGTTTCATTGATGAGCACTCGGGATCTCCGGAGCACGCCCCTCATCATCGACCCGTCACCGTGTTCTGTAGATTTCATGTTCTCGGACCCGAGACCCGGAGCCCACAGTTCATAACCGAGCCGTCACCGGATTCTACAAATTCCGTTGTCGGGGAAGTGGGCTCTCCAGGCCGTGATGCTGTGCGGCACTCATCGGTCAAACCGGATCGGATTACGATCAATCGGGGCTAGGAACCTGATTCACCCCTATATGACCGACTCGCGGCCGGTCTTGACGGCCTTGAGGCAGACATTTAAATTCAATTGCTTCATACGGTGTTTAATCCGATGGTAACTGACGAATTAGAGCCGATGGGGCCTCGGGAAGCGAGGGACGACTACTTACGAGAACGGAAGGAGGACGCGTCGTTCGAGACGCTGCGAACGATACGGAAGGGAGTCAACCTCTTCGTGGAGTGGTGCGAGGAGAAGGACATTCACAATCTGAACGAGATCGGTGGGAGGCAGCTCAACAAGTTCAAGAACTGGTGTAAGGAAACGAGCGATAACAACACCGTGAGTCTCAACGGGATCCTCGGGATTCTTCGACGGTTCCTCGTCTACTGTGTCCGGATCGAGGCCGTTGCGAGCGGAACGCCGGACAAGACCCCGATCCCGAACGTTCCGGAAGACGAAGAGGTGAGCGACGAGAAGCCGACGGACGAGGAAGTCGAGGCGACATTGGAGTACTTAGAGACGTACGAACGGGCGTCTCGTCGCCACGTCGAATACAGACTCATGGAAGAGATCGGATGCCGTGTCGGGGCGATCCGAGCGATCGACATCAAGGATGTCGACCTCGAAGAGCGAGCGATTCGCTTCCGCCATCGCCCCGAGAACGACCACCCGGACGAGAAGGGCACCCCGTTGAAAAACCAGACCGACGGGCAACGGCACGGCAACATCCCGACCGACTTGGCGGAACTGATCGGCGACTACTTGGACAATCCGGACCGGCACGACGTCACTGATCGGTTCGGCCGGAAACCGCTGTTAACGACGAGACACGGCCGACCATCGACGGACACGATCCGGCGAGACTTGTACAAAGTCACTCGGCCGTGCGTCCATGCGAACAACTGCCCGCACGACCGGGACATCGACTCATGTGACGCGGTGAAGAACGCGTACGCGAGCGAGTGCCCGTCGAGTCACAGCCCGCATCCGCTTCGTCGGTATTCGATAGAGTCACAGATCGACGCCGGGGTCCCGAAAGACAGGTTGACCAGCCGCGTGGACGTCTCGATTCCCGTGTTGAACAGGCACTACGACACCCGCAGCGAGGAGCGAAAGCGGAAACACCGGCTCAAAATATTCGAGAAGTTGTTCGACGGGTACGGAGATCCGGAAGAAACGCTGGACATGGACCATGTGCCTGACAACCTGTTCAACGAGGATGAGATGATCGACCCGCAGGTGTTGTCACGGCTCCAATCGAACGATGCGGATTCAGCGACCGGCCCTGCCTCTGACGGTGCGAGGGGTAGCGAAGGGACCGAAACGGTGGACACCGGGGACAAGTCGGACGAGACACCCGAAGAGACGGATGTAGTACAGCGAAGCATAGACGAGGTCTGGCGGGGGCCGACTGCGGTGTTTGGCCCGGGAACGGCAGCGGCCTCGGCCACCGCTGCGCTCGGGTCCCGGACCGCCGGTCGGCTTCACAACGAACTCGAAGCGATGACGCCGGGAGAGAGCGGCGTCACACCTCCGAGCGCGGAACGCGCTGCGAAGGGCGTCGCCGGGTACGCGCTGTTCGTGGCGATGCTCGCGGTGAACTTCGCGTTGCTCGGGATCGTTCCCGCCTGACCGGGCGACGAACGGCCGCTGCCAAGGAGAGCGGGTACGGTACACGGAACGGTTCGACTCGCTTCGAACGTGAGTCACTCTTCAGCAGTCGCACAGGGGCCGCGGAGCGGACAAGAGGAACATCCCGGAGAATCGGCAGTACAGACTTCAGCCGCGAAGTCGAGCATCGCGTGTTGGAAGTCACTGCTTCGCGTCGAGGGGGCGAGCGCGTCGGCGAGGACGGCGATCTGGCTCTGCTCCGGTGTGACGTCGAAGAACCGGGATAGCAGTCGGCGCACGTTCGTGTCGACGGCCGCGACCCCGAGGCCGTGAACGTGTATCAGGACCGACCGTGCCGTGTACTCGCCGACTCCGTGAAGGTCCACCAGCACCGAGTGCTCGCGCGGCACGTCGCCCGCATGCCGCGAGAGGATCTGACCGGCACACTGCCGAACGTACGCGGCGCGCTTCACGAGCCCAAGCGGTTCGACAAGCCCCTTGATGTCGTCGCTCGGTGCGGCTGCGGCGGCTGCCGGTGTAGGGTATCGAGCCGCGAACGGTCGAAACACGCCCGCGACGGCCTCCGCGGTGGTCCGCTGGAGCATGATCTCCGCGAGCAGTACCTCGAACGGCGTCCGGTCGGGTTCTCGCCACGGCAAGTCGTGACGCCCGTTCTGCTCGTACCAGGAAAGCAACGGATCCACGAAGCCGCGTTGTGGGTCGAACACGAGGTTGTCTCGCCGCGTCTTCGGTGAAAAATGCGAGTCGCGCGCGAACGCCCCGGTCGTCAGATGTCGTCCAGGTACCCGCGTCGCTGTTCCATCTTCACCTCTTCGGACCGTTTGTCGTAGTGGGCGTCGAGGACTTTCCGGCTCACGTTCATTCGGTCGCTGACGACGTCGACGGGCACGTCGCTGGTGAGGAAGTGCGTGATACTCCCTCGACGGATGGCGTGCGGACTGACCGCCTCGGGGCACTTCGACTCGTCGCCCTCGCAGTCCGGGCAGGTGACGCCGCGGTAACACGGCGCGGTCACGCGGTAGATGAGTCGCCGGATCGTGTTGCCGTGCATCCTGCCGTGCGCCGTCGTGAACAGCGGTTCGCGGCCGTACTCATCGGTCTCGTCCTTCCGATGGGCCTGAATGTAATCCGCGAGTACCTCTGAGACGTCGGGCGTGAGCGCGACCGGGCGCTGACCGCTTTTCCCGTTCTTCAGGGTCGTTCCCTCGTCGGGCCGGTGGATCAGTTGAACGTAGTTCTCGTCGAGGAAAACGTCGTCCAAGTCGAGCGAGTGCGCGGATCCGACGCGGATCCCCGTCTGCCAGAGCAGCGCCATCGCCGTGTGCTCCCTCGACGCGTACTCGTACTTCGACAGGTAGTCCAAGATGTCCTGTGCGTCCTCGGCGTCGAGCGTCTCGTCGCGCTGCCGCTCTTCGGGACGGACGCGCGGGACCATCACCTTGTCGTACAGGTTCTGCGGCACCGCCTCGATCGACCCGGCCCACTTCAGGAACACGCGGAGCGTGGACATCTGCATGCGGAGCGAGAGCTTGTTCAGGTCGCCGTCATCCTTCCGCCAGAGCCGGTAGCGCTGTAAGTCCCGGCCGGTGATGTCGTTGAGGTTATCGATGTCCTCCTCGCCGCACCACCGAACGAACGGGTTCAGTCGGTATCGGTGATTCCGAACGGTCGAATCGGTACAGTCGGTCGCCTTGTGATCCAAGAACAGCTTCTGAGCCGTCCCCGGTTCGATCGGTTCGAGGTCGTCTTTGTCCGTGGTCATAGTTGTCACAGACCCCCGTTAGAAGACTCCTCGCCCGCAAAACCCGGAGAGAAGGAACCCCGCGTAGTACGCGGAATCCCCGCCCCAACCCATACCAACTTCGTACGGATTGTAACCGTGCGATTTCCTCTGCCTCAGTCTTTCTAGTGCCCGAATCGTGATCGACCCAGACGTCTCCGGGTGGAACCGACTGACGACGAGTAAGGCAGTCCACAGACTGGCTGAGCAGACCTAACCTATCCGTTTCGAAGTGGTCCACCGAAATCCAAGCTGAATGTCAGCGATCCCTGAATTCGACCGTGTAGCCGTTATTGCGGAGGGCTTCAACGAGGTCGTCGCCACGCTCGATTGTAAATTCGTGGAACGAGTTGGTGGGACTGTCCGCCGAGTACAGATCCGAGTTGATGTTGTCCGGGATCTCGTTCTGGTGGGTGTCCTCTTGGACGACGATCGGTTGACTGGGAACGTCGGGAGAACTGCTATTTTCTGGCATTTGGATACTCTCCGTTAGAGCTATTCGGCTATTTGAATTCCGATCTCGGTTCCCGTCAAGTCGCGTCAGGCGAACGTCAGCGTCTCGTCCGTGATGTCGATGTCGTCCGGGTTGCCGTTGAAGATGCCGTACGAACCGGAGATGCCGATCTGTTTGCGGTAGAGGATCGAGCCCGACGGCTCGTGTATCATCTGGAGTCGAATCCGCTCGTCGTCGGGGAAGTTACCGTCGTCGCCGGCCAGCCGACACGCCACGTCGACGTTGGTACAGTTGAGATCGGGCGGAATCGTGTCCCCATCCTGATTGTTGTGGACGATGGTCAGTCCGACGGTCTCGCCGGGCCGAAGCGACCGGTCGAGCGTTCCGGCGACCCGCTGGTTCCCGTGGTCGAGATAGACGGCGATCTCGTCGGCCTCGACGGTCTCGCCCGCGGTGTTCGTAAGCGTGATGTCCCAGCGAAACGCGCCGTAGTCCGGGGCTGAAGCGGGCGCTTCCTCGAACGTCAGATCGAGGGCAGCAAAAGTTGGCTTCTCTCCGATATCGTCCGTGACCCCGATCGCGAACACGGCGATTACGGATGCGAGGAGGACGGTGATCGTGACGAGCAACACGACGCCAACGGCCGGGCTGACCGCGCGGTCGTTGTTCGATCTGACCAGTTGGTCCATTACTGCGGTTGTTTTGTCAGTAAAATAATAATAATTGTGATCTGACTCACGTGAACTCCGGCCGGACCGATCAACGGCGGCGAGGTCACGGGAGTCAGACACACCAACTAACTTATAATCCAGCGAAAATTGAACCACGACACGGAGGACCGAGTGTGTCACAGGAGTTCCTGATCCCGCTCGTCGCCGGCATCATCGGACTCGGTGTCCTCGCACAGATACTCGCCGCCCGGCTTCGCGTCCCGAGCATCATCTTCTTCCTGCTCGTCGGGGTAACCATCGGTCGACCGGGGCTGGGGATCGTGACGAGCGAGAGCTTCGGCGACTCGCTCCCGGCTATCGTCGGGCTCGCGGTCGCGATCATCGTCTTCGAGGGGGCCTTCCACCTCGAGTTCAAGCGCATTCGGCAGGCGCCTCGGGCGGCGGTCCGCCTCGTCACGGTCGGGGCCGGCATCGCGCTGGTCGGGACCGCGGTCGCCGTCCGGGTCCTCGAAGGACTCCCTTGGGGACTCTCCTTCGTGATCGGGGCGCTGCTCGTCGCCACCGGCCCGACGGTCATCTCCCCGATTCTGGAGGTCGTCCCCGTCCGCGATCAGGTCGCGGCCGTCCTAGAGACCGAGGGGATCGTCAACGACGTGACGGCGGCGATCACGGCGGTCGTACTCTTCGAGACGGTGAATCCGACGGTCGCCGGCGAGGGGCTGATTCAGGGGTTCGCGCTCCGCCTCGGAGAGGGGCTGCTCGTCGGCCTCGTCGTCGCGGGGATCCTCTATTACCTGCTCCGCTACGTCGACCTCTCGCCCGGGGCCGCACCGCGGAACGCGCGGCTGCTCGCCCTCGCCGGCGCGCTCGCCGCATACGCGGGGGCGAACCAACTGGCGAGCGAGGCCGGCGTCGCCGCCGCCGCCACCGCCGGACTGGCCCTCGGGAACGTGGATATCCCGTACAAAGACGAGATAACCGACTTCAAGGGCGACATCACGCTGCTCGTGCTGGCGTTCGTGTTCATCGCGCTCGCCGCGCAGCTGCCCCCGGCGGCGATATTCGACGTCGGGCTCGCGGGGCTCGGCGTGGTCGTCGTAGTCGCGGTGGTGATCCGGCCACTGCTCGTGTTCGTCTCGACGGTCGGCGACCGGTTCACACTCTCCGAGCGGCTGTTCATCAGCGCGATCGGTCCGCGCGGGATCATCCCCGCGTCGGTCGCGACGCTGTTCGCCACCGAGCTTCGGGCGGCCGCCACGGAGCTCAACGACCCCGCGCTGGCCCAGCAGGCGGACCTGCTGATCGGGACCGTGTTCCTGGTCATCTTCGTGACCGCCGTCGTCCAAGGCGGGCTGGCGCGGTACATCGCGCAGTACCTCAACGTGATACCCATGAGAGTCATCATCGTCGGAGGCGGACAGGTGGGCCGCGCGCTCGCCGAGCGCCTCGAAGACCGCGGCGAAAACGTCGTCATCATCGAGGAGGATGACGCGACGGTCGAATCGCTCCGCAACGACGGCTTCGCCGCCGTGATCGGCGACGGAACGGACACGGAGGTGTTGCGCAAGTCCGGTGCCGAGAACGCGAAGATCCTCGTCGCGGCCACGGGGGACGACGACACGAACCTGCTGGTCGCGCAGCTCTCGAAGACGAACTTCGGCGTCGAGAAGATCCTCGCAAAGGCGAACAACTCCGACAACGTCGACGCGTTCGAGGACCTCGGCGTGAGTACGATCTCCGCCGCGATGTCGGCCGCGTGGGCCATCGACAATCAGATCGAGCGACCGGACCTCGCTCACTGGATGACCGACATCGGGGAAACGGGCGACGTCCAACAGATCGAGGTCACCAACGAGGAACTGATCGGCAAGCGCGTCCGCGAGGTCGGCCCGATGCTCCCCGACGGCTGCCTCATCGCCGTCCTCAGCAACGGTGACAGCGACTCCGTCGCGGTGCCGAGCGCGGACACCGTCGTCAACCGCGGCGACCACGTCACGCTGCTCGGTCGACGCGAAGCCGTCCGAGGGGGCATGGAGTTAGTCCAAGCCGACTGAGCCGGGCCGGGCGACGCCGCCGCGCCCGAGAGTTCGTCTCCTCTTCGGTCCGACAGGCGGTCCGTCTCCGCGGTCGGCCGGGGTTCACACGGAAGAGAAGTACGACTGCCCGAACCGAAGGAGGTCGCGGTCGAACTCCTCCGGATCGTCGATCCGGAAGTGGAAGAGTCGGTTGCGCATGTCGCCGATTTCGAGCACCAGTTCGCGGATCACGTCCTGCTGGTCGTCGAAGATCGGTTCGAACTCCGCCCAGTGGATGGAGATGAACTGGGCGTAGTGCGCGTAGCTACAGTGGTCGACGGACGCCGGGGTCGGCAGCGGGTGGTCTTCGTCGAACGTCGCGGCCAGCTCCTCCGACAGGCCGTCGCCGAACGCCCGCCCGAGGATCTCGCGCAGCCGCATCTCGATCGACTCGATCAGCAGGAACGGTTCGAGCATCCGCTTCAACCGCGTCAGGAGGTCGTAGTCCGTCAGGATGTGCCACCCCTCACCCCTGTCGACGACGATGTACGTGTGCTCGGCGAGCGCGTCGAACACCGCGAGGACGGGCTCGTCCTCGCTGACCGTGTGGGCGTCCTCGACCGCCGCCCCGACCGAGACCTTGTCCAGCGTCTTGTGGCCGACGTCCAGTTGGTGGAACGCGAGCAGCGTACGGACGACCGACCGGTAGGTGACGATCCCGACGAGTTGGCCGTCGCGTTCGACGCCGACCTGCGTGTAGCCGTTCTCGAACGTTCGGCGGAGCGCCGATTCGAGTTCGAGATCGTACTGGACGGTCCGGAGTCGGTTGTCGATCGGGAGGTCTGCGATCGTGTACATGGATAGCTGTCGTGTCGTCGCGTGGAAAGCTACGTGGTTCCGCGCAGCCGCGCGGCGGTTTCGTTCACGGCTGACGCCGGAGCTCTGAGTCGACGTACGAGGCGATGGAGACGCGCGTCGCCGCCGCGGCGCTCTCGCGATCGGTCGTCGCCCGGGCGTACATCGCGCCGTTGACCGTCGCGAGGATGTGCTCGGCGACCCGTGACGGGTCGACGTCGCGGAACGCCCCCTCGTCGATGCCGCGCTCGACGATGTCCCGGATGGTGGCCGCCAGCCGGTCGTCGATCCGCGTGAACTGCTCGCGGAACACCTCGTTCGTCACGGCCTGCGACCGGAGCCCGACCAGCACGGCCTGCAGCTGGTGCTGCTCCTCGTCGGGCTGGAGCGGGAGGAGCTTCTCGATGACGTGTTCGAGGTCGGCCGTCGGCTCGTCGCCGGTCTCGGTCGCGATCGTCGCTTCGAACCTGTCGACGGCGAACTCGAGGAACGCGACCAAGAGGTCGTCCTTGGCGTCGTAGTGGTAGTAGATGGCGGCCTTGGACTTCCCGAGCTCCGCGGCGATCCGAGAGATCGACAGCCCCGCGTAGCCGTGTTCGAGCAGCGCCCGGTAGGTCGCCTCCATGATCTCCTCTTCAGCGGCGCTCCAGTCACGCTCGGGCGCGTCGGCGACCATCGTCAGTCCGACCCCCGCTCGGTCGGCCGCCCGCCCTCGGCGGGGTCGACGGCCTCGAGCTCGGTCGTACACCAGTGACAGAATCCGATGTCCGGGTCGACCGGCTTCCCGCAGGCGGGACACGTCGGCGGTTCGTCGGCAGCCGTCGCGTCCGTCGCGTCCGTCGCTCCCGCCGCGTCGGCCGCCCGATCGCCGTCGGACCGGCGCTCGGCGGTCGCGACGAGGTAGGCGTCGACGACGCTGGCGGCGCTGACGAGGACGATCGGGAGCAGCGAGAACGGGTCGGCGAGCGTGCCGGTGCTCAGCGCGGACAGCGCCGACTCGGGGACGAACAGTACCGTCGCCGCGTAGGTGGCCGAGAGCCACCCGATCGCGCGGAGCCAGCGCCGGAGATACAGGTGTCCGAGCCCGGTGGCTAACGTCCCCAACACGGCGGCGAGCAGCGGATTCTTTCGGAGCGAGACGCGTGCCATACCGTATACTGAACGTTCGGTAGGTAAAAGCGCTTCGTCCGTGTCGCGACGCGCGAGTCGGAGCGCAGCTTCAGACACTGATCGACGGTTAAACCGCCGATATTGGCCCTCAAGTGGCTCTCATCCAAAGTGGAGACGACGGCGAGAACGCCTCGCGTTCGGCGACGCCTCCGGCCGAAAGGTTAATACTTACCGAACGTTCAGTAAGAGCCACGGGCGAACAGACGCCCTCGACCGAACCATGACCCGCGAAACCCGATCCGCCGACGAATCGACGGCACCGTGGCACGACCGCCAGCTCGCCCGCTGGGACGACGAATCGTCCCTCTACGAGGCCGTCACCGACGCCGTGTCGAGCGCCACCGGGACGGCCCGCTCGACGGTCGCGTCTCAGTACGACCGAGCGCACGCGGTCGCCCTCAGCCGGCTGTTCGGCGAGAGCGAGGGGACGGCGACGCCCTCGACCGGGGTCGTCAAGTTCGTCCTCTCCGAGTGCGTCGTGTCGGTCCACAGCAGCGGACAGGTCTCGGTCAGTCCGGTCGGCGAGACGGCCGCCGCGGACAACTGAGACATCGCGGAGCGGCCGCGACGCCGAACGGTGCGTGTCGATTCGCACCTTTCAGTGGTCACCGACCGTTCCGGACGGGTGACCGAACGCTAGACAGCCGCTTCCTCTCGGGGCTGCCGGGTCCCGGTACCTGAAGAGCTTTGAGCCGCCGGCGGGACCGGGACATCGATCATGAACGGAATCGACGGCAAGACGGCGCTGGTTACCGGCGCGGGCTCGGGCATCGGTCGCGCCTCGGCGCTGCGCTTCGCCGAGGAGGGCGCGAGCGTCGTGGTGGCGGACATCGCGACCGCCGAGGGGCAAGAGACGGTCGAGCTGATCGAAGACGCCGGCGGCGAGGCGACGTTCGTCGAGGTCGACGTGGCGGACACCGACTCGGTCGAGCGGATGGTCGACATCGCGGTCGAGACGTACGGGAGCCTGGAGTTCGCGCACAACAACGCCGGCATCCTGACCGACTTCGTCGACGTGACGGGGATATCCGAGGCGCGCTGGAACCGGATCATCGACGTGAACCTGAAGGGCGCCTGGGCGTGTCTGAAGGCCGAAATCCCGGTGATGAAATCGCAGGGCGAGGGCGCTATCGTCAAAACCGCGTCGGAGGCCGGGCTCGTCGGGATGCCCGGGCTCTCAAGCTACTCGGCGAGCAAACACGGCGTCGTCGGCCTGACGAAGTCGGTCGCGCTCGAACACGCCGAGCAAGGGATCCGAGTCAACGCGGTCGCCCCCGGCCCGACGAAGACGAACATCCAGTCCGGCCTGCTCGGCGATGGGCCCGGCGGTTCGACGCCCTCGCTCCGCGACCGGTTCCGGACGGCGATACGTCTGATCCGGACGGCGATACGTCTGATCCGGACGGCGATACGGACCATCCGCGCGGACTACGACACGTCGGCGATGCGCGACGTGCCGATGGACCGCATCGCCGACCCCGAAGAGATCGCCGGCGCGGTCGCGTTCCTCTGCTCGTCGGACGCCTCCTACATCACGGGACACACGATCCCGGTCGACGGCGGACAGGCGGCAGACTGAGCGCGCTCGCCGTCTCGGCCTCCCGCGTCACCAGTCCCGCGACACCGGCGTCTCGCTCGCGTCGACGTTCTCCAGCAGCCACGCCGCGGCCGCGTCGAGCGCGTCGTCGTCGGTCGCGGTCACCTTCAGCCGGTTGTGGTCGGCCTCGCGGTCGGGGTAGCAGCCGACAGCGACGTCGAACCGGTCCATCGCCTCCTCCAGGGCGGCGATGATGTTCGACTCGGGCTCGACGGTGTAGAGGAACCGCGAGCGCCGATCACCAGCGAACTCGTCGGCGACCGCCTCGAACGTCGCCTTCAGTTCGTCGGGGATGCCGGGCATGACGTACACGTTCTCGACGACGCAGCCGGGCGCGAGCCCCGCGTCGGTCACGAGCGGGCGGCTCCCCTCCGGAACCGACGCCTCGGCCTCGATGTCGACATCGAACTCGCGGTCGGGGACCCGCTCGCGGATCGCGGCCAGCCGCCGCTCGACGGACTCGCGCGTGAGGTCCGTGGGGGTCATCTCGCTGTCGAACGCGTCCGCGACCGCCTCCATCGTCACGTCGTCCGGTGTGCTGCCGATGCCGCCCGTCACGATCACGGCGTCGAAGTCCGCCGCGTACTCCCGGACCCGCGCCGCTATCTCGGCCCTGTCGTCAGGGATCGAGAGGATCCGCGGCACGGCGACGCCGCGCTCGCTCAGCGCCGCGGCGAGCCAGTTGGCGTTCGTGTTCACCGTGTCGCCCGAGAGCAGTTCGTCCCCGACCGTGATCAGCGCGACCTCCATCGATCCGCCGTACGTCCGGGCGACGGATGTACGTTTCCCGCCGCCGAGGGGGAGTTGGGACACGTCAGGTAAGCAACCACCAGAAGGGCTAACTATGCGGTTTGTCTACCTCAATTTACACCCTCCCCCCCCACGCAGTCGAAAACGTAGAGAGAGCGTTCAGCGTCACCCGGGAGTTCCTGACTCCCCTCACCGTGCGCCGCTGGCTGAAGCTCGCGGTCGTCGCGTTCTTCGTCGGGGGTGGCGTAAGCTTCCCGACGGCACAGTTCAGCGCGTCGGCACCGCCGGGAGACATCTCTACCGATGAGATACCCTCCGACCTTCCGGTCGACCTGCTGACGCTCGTCGTCGCGGTCGTCGCCGTGGGACTCCTGCTCCTCGCCGTGGTCGCGCTGATCGGATCGGTCATGGAGTTCGTGCTGATCGAGTCGCTCCGCACCGGCGAGGTGACGCTCCGACGCTACTGGCGCCGGCGGTGGCGGCAGGGGCTCCGCCTGTTCGGCTTCCGGGTCGCGATCGGACTCCCGACGCTCGCGCTGTTCGCCGGCTGGATCGCACTGCTCGTCGGTCCCGTCCTTACCGGACGCGATCCCTCGTTCTCCGCCGCGACGTTTCTCGTCGGGATTCCCCCTGTTGGGTCTCGTCGGCGTCGCGTACGCGTTGGTGTCGGGGTTCACGACCGCCTTCGTCGTACCGCTCATGGTCCAGTCGGACTCGGGCGTGCTCGCGGCGTGGCGTCGCCTCTGGCCGTCGATCAGGAGCTCGTGGAAACAGTACCTGGCATACGTCGCGGTCGCGTTCCTGTTGACGGCCGCGACCGGGGTCATCGTCTCCGTCGTCGTCGGTATCGTCGCGGTCGTGCTCTTGATCCCCATCCTCGTCGCGGCCGCGGTCGTCCACGTAACCGTCTCGTTAGCTTCACCGATCGGACTCGCCGTCCTCATCGCGCTCGCAGTCCTGTTCCTCGTCGCGCTGCTCGTCGTCGGGACGCTCTCACAGGTCCCCGTCGTGACGTCCCTCCGGTACTACGCGCTGCTCGTGCTCGGCGACATCGAGGAGTCGTTCGACGTCCTCACCGATCGGCGGCCGTCGGTCGCGGATCGGTGACGAGGCCGGCTCAGCGACACAGCGCTGCTCGGGACCGTGACGGTTCTGTGAACCCCGCCGAGCGGCCAAGGGGCGGTCAAAACAGCGACTCCAACTCGCCGTCGCTGTCGATCAGCTCCGCGAAGCGGTCCTCGCTCTCGTCGGTGATCTCGCCCAAGTTCCGTTGCGCCTCGATCGCGACCTGCTGAAGCTCCTTGACCCGCGGGACGTTCGTCACGCCGCCGAGCAGCACGAGCGCCGCGACCGTCCCCTCGCCGCGTCGCGGGTAGTCGCCGCCGCGGACCTCCATCGAGCCGGTCTGCTCTTCGAGCCACTTGCGACCGTGCTCGATCCCCTTCCGGTTGAGATACGCCGGCGGCCCGGCGACGACGAGCAGCGCGCGCTCCGTGCCGCTCACCTCGCAGGGCAGGGTGAGCCGACCGAGCGTCGCTTTCCGGACGAGGCTCGTGACCCGGTTGGTGGCCTCCGTGCTGTCGATCCCGGCGGTCGAGTCGTCGCGGAGCCGCGACAGCAACCCCGAGCGCTTCGGTTCGTCCACCTCGACGTCGGCGTACCCCAGCGAGGAAATGCCGCCGCCTTTGAGCGTGTTGATGATCTCGGAGGAGTCGACCACGCTCTCGGCGACGTCGCTCCCCTCGGTGATTTCGCCGGCGCTGAACAGCACGCCGAACCGCTGGACCAGCTCCCTGTTGATCGCGTCGAACCCCTCCCCGACGGACTCGCCCGAACTGCGCCACGCGTCGTTGTCGAACAACAGGAGGTTGTCCACCTCGTCGACGAACGTCTTGAGCGATCGAGCGGCGTTCAGCGTGTAGATCCCGCCCTCGTCGCTGCCGGGCAGAATGCCGAGCCCGTAGACGGGTTCGGTGTAGATCCGTTTGAGGTTCTTCGCGATCACGGGTGCGCCGCCCGACCCCGTCCCGCCGCCGAGCCCCGCGACGACGAGGAACGCGTCTATCTCGTGGACCGGCACCGAGTCGAGCGCCCCCCGGATCTCGTCGATGTCCTCCTCGGCCACTTCCGCGCCCAGTTCGTTGTCCGCGCCCACGCCGTGGCCCTTGACTCGCGACTGCCCGATCAGGATCCGGCGGTCAGCCGGGAGGCGGTCGATGCCGTCGAGATCCGCTTTCGCCGTGTTGACCGCGATCGCTCCCCGAACGATGTCCGCGCCCGTCTCCGCGTCGTAGGCCAGGAACTCGTCGACCACCTTCCCGCCCGCCTGTCCGACCCCGATCAATGCGTGTTTCATGTGAACACACCGCACGTATCTACGCGGGACGGACAAATAAAGGTTCGAAGCCCGATCCGATCCAAATTATAATGAAGGATCGCGGCCTCGCTTGGGAGGTGACACGTGACACCACGCGCCGCGCGGTCCTCGCGAGCGTCCTCGCGGCCGGCAGCGCCGGGCTGGCGGCGAGCGACGCGGCCGACCGCCTCGACTCGTTCGCGCCGCTGTCGGGCAAGGCGTGGGACGCCGCCGACCGGTCCCTCCCGGAGACTGTCGAGAGCCCGCACGGGGCGGCGACGGTCGCCCGCGACGAGTTCGGCGTGCCGCAGATCGAGGCGGACGAGGAGCCCGCGGCGTACTTCGCGGTCGGCTACTGTCAGGCGTTCGATCGGCTGTTCGCGATGGACCTCCAGCGCCGGGTGATGCGCGGGCGGCTCTCGGAGGTGATCGGCGAGGCGACGCTCGGCGGCGACGAGTTCAACGTCGCGATGGGCTTCGCCGACGCCGCGGCGGCGACTTGGGAGGTCGTCGCCGAGACCCGCGCCGGCCCGCTCGTCGAGGCGTTCGCAGACGGGGTCAACGCCGCGATGGACGACCTGCCGCTCCCGCTGGAGTTCGAGCTGATCGGTTACGAGCCGGAGCCGTGGACCCCGGTCGACTCGATGCTGATGGAAAAGCAGATATCGTGGACGCTCACCGGTGACTTCGCCGAACTGCGCCGCGCGCTCGTCGCCGATCACCTCGGCGCGAAGCGCGCGGAAACCCTGTTTCCGACGCGGTACGACCACGACGACGCGATCCTCGACGGCACCGAGACGCGGCTGGGTGGGAGCGCCGAGAGCGTCCGCGGTGCGGGCGAGCGCGCCACGACCGGCGCGCCGAACGGCTCCGTCGACCCCGTCGATCCCTCCCTGACAGACTGGCTCTCGGGCTTCGAGTCGCCGACGGGCGTCGGCTCGAACAGCTGGGTCGTCTCGGGCGAACACACCGCGAGCGGGACGCCGATACTCGCGTACGACCCGCACCTCTCCCTCCAAGCGCCGCCGTTGTGGTACGAGCAGTCGGTCGATACCCCCGAGCGATCGGTGCGGGGCGCAACGTTCTCCGGGGTCCCGTTCGTCATCGCGGGCGCGAACGACCGCGGCGCGTGGTCGTTCACCAACCTCGGTGCCGACGTGTTGGACTGCTACCAGTACGATATCGACGACGCGGGCGACCGCTACCGGTACGACGGGGAGTGGCGGCCCTTCGAGGTCGACGAGCGCGAGCCGATCCCGGTCGCCGGCGGCGAGGACCGCGAACTCCGCGTGCGCCGCACCGTCCACGGCCCTCTGATCGAGCGCGAGGATCAGACGGTCGGCGTCGCGTGGACCGGCCACACCGCGACGCGCACGACGGTCGCCATCGAGGCGTACGGGCGCAGCGAGGGGCTCGACGACGTACTGGAGGCGACGCGTGACTTCGACCTGCCGACGCAGAACCTCGTGTACGCGGACGCCGACGGCCGGACCCTCTACTTCGCGACCGGACGACTCCCGATCCGCCGGACCGACGGCGAGGTCGTCGACGGCGACCGGATCTTCGACGGCTCCGCGGGCGAGGGGGAGTGGCGGGGGTTCGAGCCGTTCGGCGAGTCCTCGTGGGAGGGCTTCGTCCCATTCGAAGAGAAGCCGCACGCGATCGACCCCGACGTCCTCTCGACGGCCAACCAGCGACCGATCGACGACCCGACCCACTACATCGGCGTCGACTACGCGACCCCCTACCGCGGCGCGCGGATCGCCGCCGGGCTCGACGAGGCGGTCGACGGCGGCGAGACCGACGGTGGGAACGCCGACGGCCCGACCGCCCCCGGCTTCCACCGCGCGCTCCAGCGCGACGTTCGGGACGGGCGCGCCCCGGAGCTGGTCCCAGAAATAGTCACGGCGGTCCGCGACCGCGACGGCCTCGGCCCGTCGCTCGTCGACGCCGCGGACGCCCTCGACGGGTGGGACTACCGGATGCGACGCGACTCGCGCGCCGCGCTGCTGTTCGCCCGCTACCTCCCACACTTCCGCGAGCGCGTCTTCGGCCCGGCGTTCGCCGACGCCGACCTCGGCGAGGGGTACTACCCGAGCGACTGGACGCTCGCGCGGCTGCCCGACGACGACCCGCTGTTCGACGGCCGGTCGCGGTCGGCCCTCGCGGTGAGAGCGCTCCGCGACGCGCTCGACGAAGTCGAGGCGGAAGGGTGGGAGACGTACGGCGACTACAACACCACCCGGGCGATGAGCCACCCCCTCGGCGGCGAAGCGCCGTTCCTGAACTACGCGGAGCTGCCGGCGGACGGGTCGCCGGCGACGGTGATGAACTACCGCGTCGAGTCCGCGGTCGGGTCGAGCTGGCGGATGGTGGTGCGGCCGGGGACCGACGCGACCGCGGTCCTGCCGGGCGGCAACTCCGGCGACTACTTCTCCGAGCACTACGACGACCAGCTCCGGCGCTGGCTCGAAAACGACCAGCGCCCGATGCCGCTCGGGGCCGGCGGCGAGCCGGCGGTGCGGTTCGAGCCGGGGGGATCGCAGTGAGCGACTCCCTCGAATCGATCGCGTCCCGGAAGTCGCCGTCGCTGCTCCACCGGATCAGGACCGAGCCGCGACCGCACGCGGTCGCGGTCGTCGGGGCGCTCGCCGCCGGCGTCGGGCTCGCGTCGATCCACTGGCTCGGGCTGATCGCCGCGGGCGCGCTCGCGTCGCTCGCGGCGCCGACGGTCCGCCGCGGCGCCGGCTACGCGCTCGGCGCGGGGGTCGTCTGTCTCGCCGCGTTCGCGGCCTCGCTCGGACCGTCGGCCGCGGCGGTCCCGGAGATGGTCCCGGTCGTATACGTCACGGTCGGATCGGGGCTGGGGCTGCCGCTGTTCGGGTCGCTCGCGCGCGCCGTGGTGAGGTGAGCGGGACCACGGGGTCCGGTCCTCAGTCGATCCGCTCCAAGTCGGACACCGTCTCGTCGGTCTCGACGTCGCCGGTGTTGCGCGTCTCGCTCGGCTCGAAGAGGAGGATTTCGGCCTCGGGCTCGGCGACGGGCCGGTGTTCGGTCCCGCGCGGAACGATCGTGAACTCGCCTGCCTCCAGCACCGCGTCCGCCTCGTCGCGGAACTCGATCCGGAGTCGACCCGCGTTGACGAGGAACAGCTCGTCGGCGGCTTCGTGTTGATGCCAGACGAACTCGCCGTCCGCCTTCGCGAGCTTCACCGCCTGCCCGTTGAGTTCGCCCGCGAGCCGCGGCGACCACGTCTCGTCGAACGAGTCGAACGCCTCGGTGAGAGAGACCGTCTCCATGCCGTCGGTCGGCGCCGGAGCGGTAAAGTCGCTGCCCCGGGCGCGGGATCTATATACGACTCCGTAGTCGTCCGGTGCGGCAGATACGTCTCATATAAGCGTTTACGAGGGGCCTCGGCGTGGCGCGACGTATGGCAGCGACTCACGCGGACGACGGGAGCGATCCGATCCGGGCGGCGCGGTCCGCGCTCCGGGTCGAGCGGCGCCGAGTGGTCGACGAGCGGGAGGCGCTGAGCGCGTTCCGGAGCCGGGTGTCGTCGATCCCGGACGAGAACGCCGCAGAGACGGGGGGAGGTGGATTCGAGGGCACCGCCGGCGTCGGCGGCGCAGTCGGCGGCGCGGTGCGGGACGCGGTCGGGAACGCGCCGCGCCCCGGCTCCCGGCTCGTCGCGGTCAGGGAGGCCTACCGGGACACGGTGATGTCGGTCCCGCACTACGCCGAGGAGTACGACGACACCTACGAGCGGAGCGTCTCGGAGGAGTTCGGGCCGGAGATGGCGTACGCGCTCACACGGACCCAGAGCTTCCGCGCGGAGTACAAGCGCTCCCTCCTCGGCGCCGTCGAGACCGCCGTTCAGGAGCGCGAGGCGTTCCTCGACGCGCTTGAGTCCGAGATCGAGTCGGTCGAGCGCGCCGGCTCCCGCCTCGATCCGATCCGGTCGGAGATCGAGGCGATCGCGGACGAACTCGGCGGCGACGAGGCCGACGCGGCCGACGCCGGGTTCGGCGCGCTCGACGCCTGTCGGACCCGGACCGTCGCGCTTCGCGAGGACTGCGACCGGATCGCGGCCCGCCGCCAGCGCGTGCTCGCGGACCACGAGCGCCGGCTCGCGCTCGGCGACGACCTCGACCTGCCGGAGTACTGTTACCAGCGTCTCGACGTCAGCTACCCGGCTCTCGCGGCGGTCGGGACCGTCGGCGATCGACTGGAGGCGCTCCGGAGCCGGATCGAGCGGGCGATGGCGTGCGGAGACTGACCGGCCTTCCGCCCGCGATCCGCCTCCCGTCCACGACCGCGACGGGGACCCGGTAACACCCGTGTCCGCGCCGATTCAAGTCCCTCCGGGACGTATCTCGTTACATGACCGACGCATCCGACTCCGCCGCCGGAACCGACGAGGTCGCCGAAGCGGGGCCGACCCCCACCCCCGGGATCCACCACGTGACCTGCGTGGCGGGCGACCCGCAGCGCAACCTCGACTTCTGGACCGAGACGCTCGGGCTCCGGCTCGTGAAGCGCTCCATCAACCAGGACGACCCCGGGACGTACCACTTCTTCTACGGGGACGCCGAGGGCACGCCCGGCACCAGCATGACGTTCTTCCCGTGGACGGACCTGCCCGAGGGCGAGGTCGGCGCCGGGCAGGTCTCCCGGACCGCGTTCCGGGTGCCGGAGGGCAGCCTCGACTACTGGGAGGCGCGGTTCGACGAGCGCGGCGTCGACTACGACGCCCGCGGGGAGCGCTTCGGCGAGACGGTCCTCCCCTTCCGCGACCCCGACGGGCTCCCCGTCGAACTGGTCGCGGTCGAGATTCCCGACGACGATCCGACGACGGCGTGGACCGCGTTCGTCCCCGAGTCGGCCGCGATCCGCGGCTTCCACTCGGTCACGCTGTGGCTCGGCGACGCCGAGCGCACCGAGGGGCTCCTCCGCACGATGGGACTGACGGAGACCGCGTCCGCGGCCGAGACGGAGGCGGAGGACGCGACCGGAAACGACCGGACTCGCTTCGCCGCGGACGGTCCGGTCGGGAAGTACGTCGACGTCGTGGAGACCGACCGACAGGGGAGTTCGGGCCGCGGCACGCTCCATCACGTCGCGTTCCAGACGCCGACGGACGCGGACCAGTCCGCGATGCGCGGCGCGGTCGCCTCGATGGGACTCCGCCCGACCGAACAGATCGACCGCCACTGGTTCCGCTCGGTCTACTTCCGGGAGTTCGCGGGCGTCCTCTTCGAGCTCGCCACCGCGGACCCGGGGTACGCGAGCGACGAACCGCTCGACGAACTGGGCGAGCGGCTGGTGTTGCCGGGGCAGTTCGCGGACCGCCGCGACCGGATCGAGGCCGGGCTCCCCGACGTGACGGTCCCGCGATCCGACGCGGCGTTCGCGGCGAACCGCGCGGACTGAACGGCGTCGGTGCGGGCCGCGCGTCGCGCCCGCAGCGGCGGCCGGCGTGCTCCCGACCGCCGCAGCCGCAGCGCCCCAACCGCCGCAGACCGATCCTTCTAATCGCCCGCGGCCGAACGCCCACGCATGACCGAGGACCTCGGTACGCCCGTCTTGGACGACCACCTCCACCTCGACCCGCGACACGGCCGCGGGGTCGAGGCCGTCGAGGAGTTCGTCCGGCTCGGCGGCACCCACCTGCTCGTGGTGAACAAGCCCTCGTGGCTGCTCGGCGTCGAACCGGACGAACCGGCCGACTTCCGGGCCGTCTTCGAGGAGACGCTGGAGACGGTCGCGGCCGCGACGGAGACGCTCCCGGGGCGCGCGTGGCCCGTCCTCGGCGTCCACCCCGGGCTGATCAGCCGGCTCGTCGACGAGCGCGATTTCTCGCCCGACGAGGCTCGCGACCTCATGCGCGGCGGGCTGGAGGTCGCGAGCGAGTACGTCGCCGACGGCGACGCGCTCGCGCTGAAGTCCGGCCGCCCGCACTACGACGTGAGCGACGCGGTGTGGGCGGCGTCGAACGCGGTCACGCGGCGGGCGTTCGAACTGGGCGCGGAGGTCGACTGCGCGGTCCAGCTCCACACCGAGGCCACCGAGGACCTGACCGACCTCGCCGCGGTCGCCGAGGAGTCCGGCCTCGACCCCTCGCGCGTCGTCAAACACTACGCCGCGGGCGAACTCGCGGGCGTCACGCCGAGCGTGATGAGCGACAAGGAGCGGCTGGAGCGCGCCGCCGAGGCGGGCGAGCCGTTCCTGATGGAGACCGACTTCGTCGACGACCCGGACCGGCCGGGGATGGTGTTGGGGCCGAAGACCGTCCCGCGGCGGGTCCGTTGGCTCCTCGACAAAGGGTACGACGAGGCGATCCGGCGGGCGCACGTCGAGACCCCCCGAGCCGTGTACGGGATCGACACCGAGGCGACCCTGGAACGCGAGTCCTGAATCCGACGATTCACACGAGTGAGACGCCCTCTCGGGCGGCGATCGATAGGAAAGGCATTTGAGTTGGCCGGGCGACGTACAGGACATGACCGACGACGACGCCGTTGAAACGTTCTATACCGACGAACGCTGGCAGAACTGGCTCGACAGGCTGGCCGAGGAGGAGATCGATCCCGAGAACGAGGACTCCGCCCGGCTCCTCTTGAACCTCCAAGACGACGCGGCGATCGCCGTGGTGAAGGTGCTGGCCGCGTTCGACGACGAACGCATCGACGAGGATCGCGCCGTCGAGGAGCTCCGCGACATTCGTGACATCGTCCTCGCCGACGTCGATTTCGACGACGAGGACAAGGTGATGCTGATCGACGGCGTCCAGACCTCGCTCGTCCCCGTCTTCTACGCGGCCGAGGAGTACGTCGTCGGCGGCGTCGTCGAGGGCGACGTGAGCGAGTTCGTGCGCGCGGCCGCCGAGGCCGAGGAGGGCGACGACCTCGACGCCGCGCTCGGCTACGTCGTCCAGGCCGGCACGCGCGTCATCGACGGCGAGACGCTCGACATCGACCTCGTCGAGGACCTCGAGTACGGCCTCGTCTCCGAGTGGGTCAACGGGCTCGACTCCCTCCAGTCGGCCATCGAGGACCCCGAAGTCGTCGAGGAAGAGGACTGAGCGCAGCGGGCCGAAACCGGCGACGTCCGTACTGGTTCCGGGGATAGTTCTACGGTCCGCGCGCGTCGCAACGGAGCGCGGCCCGAGCCGACTGAAGCCGGATCGGGGAGCGGCGTCTCCGTCGGGGACCGCCGTGGGCGCGGGGTCGAGCGAGGGTCTCGATTTGTTTAGACGGCGACTCGGGTGAGCGTGATACTCCGACCCCAAAAGATAAATATTTTCGCTGAGAAATAGTAAGCGAGTAGTAAAGTAACTATTTTTGGTAAGTTTTTCTCCGTAGCAGCCCTCTCTGTCTCCCGCGTGAGTCCGGAACAGCCGATCGAAAGGTCGTAGAGCGCCAAAAATGACACAACATCTAAACAATGTCCGAGACGCGATACGCGAATACCATCGACTGGGGGGAGTACTGGGACGGAGCCGACGAGTCGGTGCGCGAGGACACGAGCCCGAGCGCGGACCTCGTCGCGGAGCCGTTCGCCGGGTTTCTGACCGCGCGGTTTCCAGACGGCCCGAACGCGTACGCCGACGTCGGGTGCGGGCCGGGCGATCTCGCGTTCGAGGTCGCGGAGCGCTACCCGGACGCGACCGTCATCGGGTATGACGCCGCCGAGGCGGTCCTCGCGGAGAACCGCGAGCGCGCACGTGGAGCCGACCGCGAGGTCGCCTTCGAGCGGGCGGTCCTCCCGGAGTTCGACCCCGACCGCCGGTTCGACGTGGTCTCCTGTCTGTTCACGCTGTGTTACGTGGCTGACGTTGAACGAGCGTTAGAGCGGCTCTACGACGCGGTAGAACCCGGCGGCTACCTCGTCGTTCACTACCACAACCGGCTCGCACAATCCCACTACGAGCGCATCGCGGACGCGCCGCACGAACGGCTCGGCGAGGACGCCGTGTGGGCCCCCGAGCGGTTCGCCGACCGGTTCGAGCTGGTCCTCGCGGGCGAGAGCCTGCTGTCGTACGAGCGCATCCACGAGGTGTTGGGGACGTGGCCGAAGAGCGTGTTCTCGGCGGTCGACGACGCCGACCCGTACGCCGCCCACCGGCACGAGCCCCTCGTGTACGTCCCCAAGTGACGGGACTCGGGATGGTGCGGCGGGAGACGCGCTTTTGAACGCGCGCGGCGTTCACCCCGTATGGTCTCCCTCGCGGCCGGACTGGCGATTGCGCTGCTCGTCGTCTGGACGGCCAGCTCGTTCGTCCCGCTCGTGCCGGGCGGCGCCCTCGCGGCGCTGACCGTCGTCGGCTACGCGTACACCACCGGCTTCGCGGAGCCGAGCCTCGTCGTGATGGTTGCGCTCGTCCTCGTCTCGCTTCTTGCTTCCCTCGCAGACTTCGTGTCGGGGATGGTCTCCGGAAAGCTCGGCGGCGCGTCGACGCGGACCGTCGTCGTCGGGACGCTGGTCGGGATCGCCCTCCTGATCCCGCTCGGCCCGATCGGACTCGTCGTCGGGCTGGGGGGCACCGTCTTCCTCGCCGCCCTCGACGAACACGACGGCGACACGGGCGAGGCCGCTCGGCAGGCGGCCTACGCGGTGGTGGGCGCCCTCGCCAGCGCGTTCGTTCAGGCGGTCTTCCTCGCGGGCGTCACGGTCGCGTTCGCGCTGGCGGTCCTCTGACGCCGGTCACCGGACTCCGAGTTCACGCCGCGACGGAGAACAACAGCAGGTTGTGCGCGGCCGGGCCGAGTCCCATGGCCGCGACGAAGCCGAGGAGGAGGTACCCCTCGGCCGGCTCCTCGCGGACGTACGCCGCGAACAGCCAGACGACGGCGCTCGCGACCGCGAGCTTCACGAGGAGGAACAGCCACCCCTCGCCGACGACCGGAAGCGACGGCAGTCCGCCGATCTCCAGCAGGATCCGCGAGAGCGGCGTGCGCTCGCCGAAGCCGAGCTGCGTCGTCCCGACCGCGGTCGAGACGCCGTCGAGCGCGTGGCCGAACACCGCGAGCGCGCCGACGCCGCCGGTGACCGCGGCCTCGGGCCGGAAGCGTGTCAGGACGACCCACGCGGCGCCGGCGATCGGGACGGTGAGCGCGAGCGCGCCCGCCGACCAGCGCGCGCCGGTGGGAGAGAGTCCGGTCCCGACCGCGACGGCGACGACCGGGATCAGGATGAGTGCGCCGGCGGCCGCGAGCGGCGCCGCGACGCGGTTCGGGCGGGCGGCGTCGGCGGTGAGCCACGCCGCGCCCGCCAGCGACCCCACCGTGAGGTAGACGGTCGGCGAGCCGGCCAGGGGCGCGAGGAGGGGCGGGAGCGCGTCGACGACGTAGAGGACGTGCGCCGCGGAGCCGAGCGCCATCCACGGGGCGAGCGCGAGCACGCGCCGCGCGGTCACCCGCGGGCGCCGCCGCCGGAGCGCGGCGACGACCCCGCCGGTCGCGAGCAGGACGACAAGGAGGTGCGGCAGGGGCGGCAGCGTCGTGCCCGCCGGGAGGAGGCCGCCGACCATCAGACGGACAGGACCGGCTGGCTCGCGTACAGCAGGACGTACTCGGCGGCCTTCCCCAGCACCTCACCGGGGTCGCCGGAGACCGGTTCGCGCGGGACGACGATGAAGTCGGACTCCAGTTCCTCGGCCGTGTCGAGGACGACGCTGCCGGGGTGGACGGTCTTCACCGACGTGGAGAAGCCGTACGCGATGGAGTTGCTGTGGGGAACCCCGGCCGCCTCCGCGCGGCGCGCGACGGAGTCGGTGAACGCCTCGGAGTCGTCGGCCACCTCGCTCTCGTCGACCACGCCGTGGTCGATCGCGCGGACGACCTCCTCGTCGAGGACGTACAGCGCGTGGACGCTCGCGCCGTACTCGTCCGCGACCGCGATGGCGTAATCGACCGCCTCGTGCGACTCCTCGCTGCCGTCGACGGGCACGAGGACGAGGTCGATGTCGAGATCGGTCATACGCGACCCGTCGGCGGGGGAGGTCAAAAAGCCCGCCCCAACGCCGCGGTCCGACGACCGCGCGGGTCCGCGGCCGACGCGATACTCCGGTCCGCGCGATTCCGTCGTGCCGATCCCCCTGAATCCGCTTGTTCAGACGAATTCTCGCTTGAAACGGCTGGTCGCTGAAGGGTGCGAATATAACACCGGGATTCTTTTTTATACACCCATTATCCGCAATTATGGGCTGGACGACTCTGCTCGCTGTCGGATTGTTTGTTTTCGCTTGGCTTACAGCAGCTTACCAATCGAAGAGAGATGACTGGGATACGACCCGGACTATCGGGATGTTTGTTTTTCTTGCCGGTGCTACCTGTGGAGTGTTTCTCGACGATTTGCTTTCCTCAAAATCGCTGCTCTTTCGATGGATTGAGCCGATCTCAGCGGTGGTAATGGTTGTCGGGCTATTCGTCGCGTGGATTTGGAAACCCGAAGAAGACAGTCCGTAGGTCGGAGCCCGTAGATATGTCGTCTGTACTGAGCGATCGAGGGCGAGAAGTGCCGAACTCCGAACATTGTAACGAACCCGTGGCTCAGAAGTCGGGGAGTTCGCGCTGGCCGGCCTCCCGGCGCTCGGCGGGCGGGACGTTCGTCGCGACGATCTCGTCGACCGCGTCGCGGCCGTCGGCGTCGCTGTTGATCGCTCTCGTCGCGTCCTCGCGGTCGACGCGGAAGCCTGCCTCGGCGTACGCGTCGTACATCACGCCGCTGTTCGAGAGCACGACCCACACGCCCGCCTCGTCGAGTTCGCCGGCGACGTCGAGCAGGCGACGCTGGTCCTCGCGGTCGAACCCCGACGCGCTGTACTCGTTGAAGTTCGCGGTCGCGCTCATCGGCTCGTAGGGCGGGTCGAAGTAGACCAGATCGCCCGGCTCCGCGACGTCGAGGACGTACGCGAAGTCGGCGTTGCGGATCTCGGCGTCGGCGAGCAGGTCGCTCGCGCGTCGGATCCGGTCTCGCCGGACCCAGTCTGGATCGGCGTACCGGCCGATGGGGACGTTGAACCCACCGTCGGCGTTCTCGCGGTAGAGCCCGTTATAGCAGGTACGGTTGAGGTAGAGGAGGAGCGCGGCCTCCTCCAGCGGGTCGAACTCGCCCTCGTACGGCCGGCGGTTGAACCGCGCGCGCTGTTGGTAGTAGTACGAGTCCACCTCCCGGTCGCGGGCCGTCTCCTCGGCGTGCGGGAGGTCCGGGTCGGGGTCGCTCTGGGGGTCGTCGAGCGACGTGAGCCGAGCGATCAGCTCGTCGGGGCGGTCACGGACCTGCTCGTAGAAGTTCACCAGCCGCGGGTTCGCGTCGTTGACCGTCGCGCGTGCGGGTTCGAGGTCGAAGAAGACGGCGCCGCCGCCGACGAACGGCTCGTGGTAGCGGCCGAACGCCGACGGGAACCGGGCGTACAGCTCGTCGAGCAGCTGCCGCTTCCCGCCGGCCCACTTCAGGATCGGCTCGGCCATAGCTGTCGGGTGTCGCCTGCGCCCGGGCATAAACGTCCCGGGCCGCGTCCGCGCCGGTCGGCACCGACGCGTCGCGTGCCAACCCCCGATCCGGTCAGTCGTTCGAGGGCTCGGCGTCCGGCATCGGGAGGTCGTCGACGTGGCCCCCGGCCTCCTCGAAGTTCGGGCCGGGCTCGATGGTCCCGGCCTCGCGGTCCCACTCGATGTGGCCGGCCTCCTCGAGGGCCGGCAGGTGCGTCTCGCGGAGTTCGGCGGCGATCTCGTCGGCCCGCCCGCGAACGCGCAGGTCAGCGACCGCCTCGACGGCGCCGTCGACGGGGCCGGCGACCACGCGCCTGCGCTCCGGCGCGGAAACGACGACCGTCGGGTCGGTGGTGGGGGTGTCAAGTGTCATCGTGTGGTTCTGTCCGTATGTACGGATTTCGTCGGAGCGGAATAAAAGCGCCGGCGAACGCGGCTCTCACCGCCGCCGGGGCACGGGATCTCCCCGGTTCCGTGAGCGCGACCCGCGGCCGACACGGTCTCGTGACCGACGGTTTTGCGGCAGGCCGTGCCGCCAATTCACAGATATTTGAGATGTATACTAGCGAGTACCATGGTACATCTTACACCGCATGAATAACCGTTTCAGATGATTTACTGCCATGAACCATGGTATCATTTCTCAAAAACTATTTGGAAAATGAAAGGTTTTAGTCGGCGGAGCCCGTACGATGAGATATGTACCAAGGCTCTATCGCACCGGAGGAGGCGCACCGGCTCGGCCGGAACTCGCCCCCCGGCAGTCGCTCGCCGCTGGGAACCCTCGCGTTCCTCGCGCTCGTCGTCGCACTGTTCGTCGCGTTCGCGCACCCCGTCGCGACCGTCGCGCTGCTGACCGGCACCGTCGCGCTCGCCGTCCTGTCGCGGTCCGTCCTGCGGACCCTGCGCCGGCGCAGCGGGCGCGTCCAGACGCTCACGCTCCCCGGTCTGGGGACTGTCGAGTACCGGATCACGACGAACTAACCGTTCCGGCCGCTCGGCTTCGGGCCGAAACGCCGCCGAACCGCTTCTCAAAAAATCTCTCCCCGCAGCGACGCCACGGTCGACCGCGGCGTCGTCTCCCGATTTCCTACAGTCCGTACGCGACGCGCTCGCCGACGTCAAGCCCGTTCGCGAGGGCCGCGTGGAGTCGCCCCTCGCCCGCGACCCAGTCGCCGAGCAGGTACAGCCCCGCGTCGCGCGCCGAGTCGACGGGGCCGCGGTCGACGCCCGCGTCGGGGAGCGCGTAGCGCCACCCCTGGTGGTCCGTCCACGCAGGGTCCGCCAGCCGGTCGTCGCCGACGATGTCGGCGGCGTGGTTGGCGAGCGCGGCGACGTTCTCCGCGGGGTCGTCGTCGTAGTGCTCGGTCGACCACGCACCGCTCGCTTGGACGACGAGCAGCGTCTCGCCGTCGGGGACGTGCCCGGCCTTACACTCCTCGCGCGAGATCCAGCCGACCGGGTGTTCCTTGTCGGTGTTGACGAGCGCGTAGTAGGGGACATCGAGCGCGAACGGGTATCGCAACACCGCGGTCCAGACGCTACCGTACGCGACGTCGCCGACCGCCTCGACGAGCGTCTCGCGGAGCGGGTCGTCCCACTCGGCCGTCCGGAGCAGTTCCGCGGTCTGGGGGGCCGGCGGATTCAAGAGGAGGACATCGAACGGGCCGTGGGCCTCGCCGTCCGCGTCGTCGAGCTCCCACCGGGCGTCACCGTCATTCGCCCCACCGTCGGTGTCGCCCGCGCCGTCGACGCGCCGAACCGTCTCGACGCGGGTGCGCCGGTGGACGGTCGCGTCGGTGCGACCGAAGAGGCGCTTCGCGATCTGGGTGAGCCCCCGGCGGTAGCTCCACTTGTGCTCGTCGGCGTCGCGGCCCGGGGACACCGTCCCGTCGGCGTCGAAGGTGTACACCGGCCCCGTCACCTCGACGAGCCCCTCGTCGTCGAGCGTCTCGGTGATCAGTTCGACGACGCGGTCGTCGTCGCTCTTCAGGTAGTTCGCCCCGTAGTCGTACGTGAGATCGTCGTGGCGGCGGGTCGCCGCGCGCCCGCAGAGCCCGCCCGACTTCTCTAACACGGTCACGTCCGCGTCGGGCACGGTCCCGTCGATGACGAACGCCGCCGCGGCCGCCCCCGCGCCCGCGCCGACGATGCCTACGTCTGTCACAGCGATCGTAGGGGCCGGGACCACTTAACGGGTCGCGTGCGGCGGGAGAGAGGAGATCCTATCCGGGACGGCGACCCGGAGAGAGGGCCCCGATCAGTCGTCGTCCGGACCGACGATCACGACCGGGACGTCGACGCCGCGCCGGACGCGGGTCGGGACCGGCTCGGGGTGGATCAGGCGGTCCAGCCCGGTGCGGCCGGCGGAGCCGACCACGACGAGGTCGGCGTCGTGGGCGGCGGCGAAGTCGATCGCCTCCCGGTGAGGCGTGCCGTAGCGGAACCACTTCTCGACGGGGACGCCGGCCGCCGCGCCGGCGGCCTCGGCGGCCTCCACGATCCGTTCGCCGTCGCGCTCGCGCCGCTCGACGAGCAGGTCCCAGTGCTCGGTGGTGTCGACGACGTAGAGCGCGTCGACCGCCGCCCCGTGGGCGGCCGCGAGGTCCACGGCGGTCGACACCGCCGCGTCGTCGCCGGCCCCGCCGGTCGTGACCGCGAGCACGCGCTCGAAGCGCCCCGTCTCGGGAGGCGACGCGGTGCGGTCGGCGTCACGGGGCGCGGTCGAGGGGTCGGCGGCGTTGACGTCGGTAGACATGGGATTGATGCGGGCCGCCACTTGGACGCCCGCGAAGTACGAATACCACTTCGAGCGGACTCCTCTTAACAATTTTCGACAGGATAGACAATTATCATAATTTATCCGCGGGCGCGCCGCCGGCCGGTCGGCGGGGGCTCGCCTCCAACGACGCGTTTTAATCGGTCAGTCCAGACAGTCCCGGTACGAACGCGACCGGCGGTCCCGGCGTCGCGGCCCGAGAGACACGACATGACACCGACCACCACCACGCGATCGACGGACGGGGACGATGGCTGACGACGGGGCGGACGGCGGCGCCGCGGGCGACGAGTCGAGCGGGGGAATGGACTACGCCGCGCGCGCGGCCGACACCCTCGGCTTCTCGCGCTGGTGGCAGATCGCCGCCGCGGCCGGGATGATGGCCGCGGTGAGCCCGTACCAGTACGTCTGGTCGTCCATCTCGCCGGCGCTCTCGGAGAGCCTCGACATCGCGCTGCCCGCCCTGGGGGCGGTGTTCTCCTTTTACGTCGTGTTCCAGTCGCTCTCGCAGTTCCCCGCCGGCAAGTGGCGCGACAGCCGCGGCCCGGGCGCGCTCACCTTCCTCGCGGCGCTGCTCGCGGGCGGGGGGTACATCGGGCTCGCGTACGCGACGAGCCTCTGGCAGCTGTACCTGCTGTACTCGCTCGGGGCGGTCGGCGTCGGCATCGTCTACACCGTCGCGGTGAACACCGCGGTCAAGTGGTTCCCCGACCGCACGGGGCTGACGACCGGCGTCGGGACGATGGCGTTCGCGGCCGGGAGCGCCCTGGTGGTCCCGTACGTGCGGGCGAACGACTCCGCGGCGGCGTACAGCGGGGTGCTCCGCAACATCGGGATCGGCATCCTCGTCGTGACGCTCGTCGGATCGTTCCTCCTCCGGGACCCGCCGACGGACTGGCTGGACCGCGCGGGCGACGACGACGACGGCGACGACGAGGGGCTCGCCGCCTCGATCCGCGGACGGAACTACTCGACGCGCGAGATGCTCTCGACGTGGCAGTTCTGGCTGCTGTACGCGATGTTCATCGCGATGGCGAGCGCGGACCTCCTCGTCATCGCCAACGTGGTCCGGTTCGCGGAGAACTTCGGGCTCGCGGCGCTGATCGCGACGCTGTCTGCGACGCTCCTCCCGATCGCCGCGGGGGTCTCGCGGCTGATCCTCGGCGAGGCGACCGACCGGTTCGACCGCAAGCGCGTGATGGCCGGCTCGTTCCTCCTCGCCGGGCTGTTCCGGGTCGGGCTCGTGGCCGCCGGCGAGGCGGGCAACGGGGCGGTCTTCGTCGCGTCCGTCCTCGGCGCGATGTTCTTCTCCTCGCCGCTGTACGTGTTCTTCCCGTCGATGCTGGCCGACTACTACGGCGCGGCCAACTCCTCGGGCAACTACGCGGTCCTGTACACCGCGAAGGTCGGCGGCGGCGTCTTCTCCGGCACCGTCGCGGGGTACCTCGTCGCGACCCTCGGGTGGACGCCGACGTTCGCCCTCGGCGGCGCGCTGGCGGTGGCCGCGGGGCTGGCGGTGTTCGTCCTCCGGCCGCCGAGCGGATCGGGGCTGGAATCGGCAGAGCCGTCGACCGCGGACTGACGGTCGCCGACCCCGACGAACGCCCCGGATCGGGTCTCCGGCGATCGCCGGCGGTTCACCGAAGCGTCCCCACCAGCGCGTAGAACGGATCTTCGCCCGGCCGCTCGGCGATCCGCTCCGCGACGTCGAAGCCGCCGGCCGCGAGGTAGCGCTCGACGAGGTCGGCGCGCTCGTCCATCGAGGCGGCCCGCCACGCGCGGACGGCCTTCGTCGGGAACATCCGGTTCGAGAAGCTCACCACGACCGTCCCGCCGGGCGCGAGGACGCGGGCGAACTCCGCGAACGTGGGCCCGGGGTACTGGAGGTACTGGACCGACAGCGCACAGCAGACGACGTCGAAGGAATCGTCAGAAAACGGGAGCGACTGATCCGCGTTGAGGTCGCTCACGACGAACTCGTCGAGACGGTCGTTCGCGGCCAGTTCGGCCTCGTTGAGCCCGTGGCCGACGACGCGCTCGTAGTCGGTGTCGGGCAGGTGCGAGACCCAGCTGCTCATCGCGTCGAGGACGCGGTCGCCGGGCTCGGTCACGGACGCGTACAGCGCCGTCAGCCGGTCGAGGAACGCGTCGGCGGCGTGGGTGACGAACCGCGGCTCGTCGTAGAACGTCTCGTCCGGGCGGTCGTCGCGTTTGCGTCGGTCGCGGTCCGAGAGGACGGTCGTCACGGTGCCGGAACGCGGGGCGCCGGAGGCAAGAGACCGTCGCCGCTCGCGTCGAGAGCGCGGTTCGCGAGCGCTCGCGAGCGGCGACGGTCCGCCAGCAGCGATGTAGAAGCGAGCGACCGGGACTTCGGAACCGTTCGTCGCCGAACCGTCAGCGACTATTTATAACTCCGCGTCGGGTCGGAAAGGCTCAACACCCGGCCCGGCGAACGCGAGGTATGCGCACCCCGCTCGCGGCCGCCGGGCTCGTCGCGCTCGGCCTCCTCCTGATGGCGAACCCCCTGTTCCTCCCCGTCTCCGTCGACGAGCCGGACCCCGCCTACACGCACACCGTCCAGCCGGTGGGGGAGGGGTCTGTCGCCGGTATCGAATCGCCCGTGACAGGCGTGGAGAACGGTCCAAGTGGGCAAAACGGGTCGAACGGATCGAACGCGTCGGACGCGGTCGTCGCGTACGACGACCTCTCGCCCGACGCCCGCGCGGCGTTCGACCGGGCTCGCGACGCGCCCGAGGGCGGGTTCGGCGTCGAGGACCCGGACGAGCGGGTCGAGTCGCTGGCGTACCCCGCGGAGCCGACGCTCGGGGACGGGCTGCTGATCGTCGAGCGCGCCGGCGAGCGGTACGAGTTCTGGACCCGGACCGTCGAGCGCGAACCGGGCGCGGTGGTCGCGCAGCGCGTCTTTCTCCAGCCGGTCGCGTTCCTCGTCGGGTTCCTCGCGGTCGTCGCCGGCGCCGCGGTCGCGCTGCGAGGGCGGCTCGGGGAAGAGTGACGACCCGGCGGTCGGCGCAGCGGCGGATCGCCGCGCCGGCGACCTCAGTCCTCGGCCGCCGGCGTCGGCTGCCCCACCGGCTCGGGCGCGTCGCCCGCCTCGATCGCGCGGCGGGTCGGCTCGCCGATCTCGACGAGGTGACACAGGGGGTTGCCGGGGTAGACCACCGGGTTCTCCAGCAGGCCGATCAGGAGCCCGGTGAACGGGGCCTCGACCGCGACCGCGTCCTCCTTGAACGGGTTGGTGATCGTCGCGATTTGGTCGCCCTCGCGGACGAGCGAGCCGCTCTCGAAGTGGGTGTCGACGATGCCGCCGGAGTCGGCGCGCAGCCACGTCTTCTCGCCCGCGCCGGCGACGATGGTGCGCCAGCCGGGCCAGCGCACCGTGTCGGCCTCCAGGAGGCCGTACTCCGCGAAGACGGAGCGGACGCCGGCGAGCGCGTCGTCGATCAGCGGGCGCTGGAACCGGTGGGCCTCGCCCATCTCGATGGTGATCGTGGGGATGCCGGCGTCGGTCGCCTCGCCGCGGAGGGTGCCGCTCGGGCCGTCGCTGTCGATGACGACCTTGGAACCGAACGCCAGCGCGAGCCGGTGGACCGCCTCGTCGGTCATGTCCGCGCGGACGTGGAGCATGTTCGTCCGGCCGCGGGTGGAGGTGTGGAAGTCGAGCCCGAAGTCGCACGGAGCGATGAAGTTCTCGTAGATCTGGTGGGCCATCCGCTTCGAGCTCGTGGAACCGGACTTGCCGGGGAACGACCGGTTCAGGTCGCGGTCGTAGACGGGGAGGTAGCGCTGCTGGGCGATGAAGCCGGGCACGTTGAGGACAGGGAGACAGACGAGGGTGCCCGCGAGTTCAGAAAGGTCCCACTCGTGGGCGACCTCGCGGACGACCTCGATCCCGTTGAGTTCGTCGCCGTGTGCCGCGGCGGTGAGGAAGGCGGTCGGCCCGTCGCGCTCGCCGTTGACGATGGTCACCGGGATCCGCACGGGGTCGCCGAGGTACGTCTCGCTGATCCCGTAGCGGATGTTCTGCGTGTCGCCGGGCGGAACCGCCCCGCCGTTGTACGTGAACGCCCGGTCGTCGCTCATGGCGGAGCGGAACACGGCGTCGGCTATATATATGGCGACCCGAGCGCCCGGCCACCCGATCCGCCGAACCGATCGGCGCGTCTTTTAGGTCGGCCCACGCAGGGTGAGGTATGAGTTCGGACTCCGTTCGGGTGGGAGTGCTGTCGCTGCACAACAGCAAGGAGACGAAAGCGATCTGCAACGCGGTCGAGGACCTCGGCCACGAGCCCGTGTGGCTCCGAGAGGAGAACGCGGCGGTCAGCGTCGAGGACGGGGACGTCTCCGTCGAGCCCGCGGTCGACGTGATCGCGAACCGCCTCCTCCTCTCGAACACCGACCAGCCCGCGGAGCTGCTGGGACTGGCGACGACGTTCGAGCGGATCCGGCCGATGTTGAACGAGCCGAACGCGGTGCTGGCGTCGATCCACAAGTTCGCCACGGCGGCGACGCTCGCGGACTGGAACATCCGCGTGCCGGACGCGCTGCTGGCGCTGTCGAACGACCGACTCAACGAGGGCCGCGAGCGGTTCGGCGACGTGGGCGTGTACAAGACCGCCATCGGCACCCACGGCGGCGGGACGTGGAAGGTGGACCTCACCGAGCGCGTGAACCCGAAGGTCGGGAACCGGCAGGCGTTCCTCCAGCAGCTGATCGACCGCGACGACGAGAAGCACCGCGACCTGCGGGTGTACATCGTGGGCGACGAGATCGTCGGGTCGATGTACCGCTACGCGCCCGAGGGCGACTGGCGCACCAACGTCGCGCTGGGCGGCGCCGTCGAGGACGCCACCGACGACATGCCGCAGGAGGCCGCCGACACGGCCCTCTACGCGGCCGAAGTCATGGACCTCGACTACGCCGGCGTCGACCTCGTCGAGGGGTACGACGGCTGGTACGTCCTCGAAGTCAACCCCACGGCCGGGTTCAAGGGCCTGTTCGAGGCGACCGGCACGAGCCCCGCCCCGCACATCGCGAAGCTGGCGATCGAGAGGGTCGGCGGCGAGGTCGACGACGAGGCGGTCGAGCGCGTCGCCGCGACCCTCGACGACTCGCGGCCCTCCTGCGCGCCGGCGCCGAAGCCGAGTTCGACCGAGCAGCCCGACATCGGCTACATCGAGGAGGTCGTCGTCACCGGCACCTCCGGCTCCACGCAGGCGCTCGCGAAGTCGGACACGGGCGCGACGCGGACGAGCATCGACACCCAGTTGGCCGCCGAGATCGGCGCCGGCCCGATCAAGAGCATGACGCGCGTCAAGTCGGGCAGCGTGAAGGGCGGGAAGGCCCGGCCGGTCGTCGACCTCGTCATCGGTATCGGCGGGAACCAGCACACCGTCACCGCGAGCGTCGAGGACCGCGGGCACATGGAGTACCCGCTGCTGCTCGGCCGCGACATCCTCACCGACTACCGGGTCGACGTTCGCCGGCGCGCCGACACCGACGAGGCGGAGCGCGACGAAGCGGGCGAGATCCTCGAAGAAGAGGAGTAGACGCAGCGATCGGCCGACGATAGAGAATCAGTTGCGGTGGCGCGTGCCGGCGAGGCCGCCTCGCGGCCGAGCAGCACGCGCGAGGTCGCCGGCGCGTAGCGCCGGCTGCCAGAGAATCTTCGACTCTCGCTGGACGCGGTGAGCGCTCGAAGAGCGCGAACCGCGAGGCTGGGGAGGCGTGAGGTGCGGGGCTGTGCGGTGCGGGGTGGGACTCGAAGGGGCAGTCGCGAGGGCGAAGCACGGCGACGCAAGTACCGCAGCGAGGGAGCGCAAGCGACCGAGCGAGGAACGCAGCAAGCCGCGAGAGCCGTCGCGACTGGGGCTTCGGCGGTGGTTTCGGCCAATCTGCCCTCGCTCAGTGATCGGCCAGTCAGTTGGCTTTCGGTACCGCTCCCGTCGGAACCGATTTCAACACATCTCACGACTCCTCTCACGTAGTCGGCCCGAAACCCGTATGCCCGCGCGACCGCAACCCGCCACTGATGGAGTGCGACAAGTGCGGAGCCGACGCGATCCACCACGCCGCCTACTCCGGGGCGCACCTCTGTGGCGAACACCTCCGGCAGTCGGTCGAGAAGCGGGTGAAGCGTCGGGTCCGCGAGGACGGCCTCCTCGATCCGGACGCGACGCCAGACGACCCCGACCGGTGGGTGATCGGGCTCTCCGGGGGGAAAGACAGCGTCGCCCTGACGCGGATCCTCGACGACGTGTTCGGGAAGGACCCCCGCGTGGAGATGCTCGCGCTGACGATCCACGAGGGGATCGAGGGGTACCGCGACGCCAGCGTCGACGCCTGCGTCGAGTTGGCCGACGAGCTCTCCCTGCGGCACGAGCTCGTCTCCTACGAGGAGGAGTTCGACGTGCGCATGGACGACGTCGTCGAGGACGACCCCGAGAACATGGCCGCCTGCGCGTACTGCGGCGTGTTCCGCCGCGACCTCCTCGAGAAGTACGCCGCCGAGTTCGACGCCGACAAGCTGCTCACCGGCCACAACCTCGACGACGAGGCGCAGACGGCGATGATGAACTTCCTCGAAGGCGACGTGCGGCAGGTGGCGAAACACTTCGACGCCTCGCTCGGCCCCTTCGACGAGCGCGAGGCCACCGACGCGTTCGTCCCGCGCGCCAAGCCGCTCCGCGACGTACCCGAAAAGGAAATCGCCCTGTACTGCCACGTCCGCGACCTCCCGACGCACATGGCCGAGTGCCCCCACGCCGAGGAGGCGTACCGCGGCGAGATCCAGTCGACGATCCACGAACTCGAAGAGAACCACCCCGGCGCGCGCCACTCGATCATGGCCGGCTACGAGGAGCTGTCCGCGCTCGCGGCCGACGCCTACCGCGGGGGCGACGGAGACGATGCCGACGGGGACGACGCCGGCGGCGACAGCGAGAGTTCCGCCCTCCGCGAGTGCGAGCGCTGCGGCTCGAAGACGAGCCGCGACGTCTGTCGGAAGTGCCGGCTGCTCGACTCGATCGAGGCGGCGACCTGACCGGAGCGCCGTTCACCTGCTGCGGTCGACGTGATCGGAGCGCCGCTCAAACGTCGCCGTCGACGCGGCCGACGAGGTCGAGTTGGTGGGTGAGGTAGACGAGCGCGCCGGATTTCACCTGTCCGCGGCGAGTTTCGAGCCACGCGTCGAGGTCGGCGGCCGAGACGCCGTTCGTCTCACCCCCCTCGGCGGCGATCACCTCGCCGACCGCCGTCTCGACGGTGTCCAGAATGTGTCTGAGGAAGACCGCCTCGTCGCCCGGATAGCCCCCCTCCCCGTCGGCGGGACGCACGATCCAGTCGGAGCCGGCGACCCCGAGGAGCGTCGAGCCGTCCGCCTCGCGAAGGCGCGCGAGCGCGGCGCCGCCGGCGCGGCTGTCCCCGCCCGGCTTCTCGTCCATGTGCCGGTGGTACAGCCGCTCGATCGCCCGGTCATCGGGATGCGCCGGGCGGAACCGGGTCCCGCCGTCGAAGGTGATCGGGAAGTAGTAGGTCCCGCCGGGCGCCAGCGCGCCGAGCAGCGGGTCGAGCCGGTCGAACCCGAGTACGTCCAGCAGCGCCATCCCGATCAGCGCGTCGGCCTCGCCCGGGTGTTCCGCGGCGTACGCGGCCGCGTCGGCGGCGACGGGCTCGACGGTCACGGCGCGCTCGCCCGCCTCGAAGACGAGCCCGCCGGCAGCGTCAGCCGAGCCGGAGACGGCGGCGTCGGACCGGCCCGCAGCCCACTCCCGGAGGAACGGCTCGGCTCCGGCGAGCGTCTCGGCGTCGCGGTCGACGGCGACGTAGCGCGTCTCGCCCGGCGGGAGGACCCCCCAGTCGATCAGCCGGGCGACCATCGTCCCGACGCCGGCGCCGACCTCCAAGACGCGGAGCGGCCCCTCCGTCGCGGCGGCTCGCTCCGCCAGCCGCTCGCGGAGCGTCCCGACGAGGCGTCGGTCGAGCGCCCGGTCGTCGACGGTGCGCTTCGCTCGGAGGTAACGCCGGAAGGAGTCCGTCACGTCGCCACCTCCGGGTCTGGGGCGTCGACGGCTTCGGGGTCGTCGACGATCTCGGCGAGCAGGCGCCTCACGCGGGCCGTCGACTCCGCCCAGTCCGGGTGGCGCTCGTACCGCCGCCTCGCGGCGCGGCCCATCGCGGCGAGCCGGTCGGGGTCGCCCGCGAACTCGTCGAGCGCGCGGGCGACGGCTGCCGGGTCGTCCGGGTCGACGAGGACGCCCGTCTCGCCGTCGGCGACCGTCTCACCCGCGCCGCCCGCCCGCGAGGCGATCGCCGGGAGGCCGAAGCTCATCCCCTCCAGATAGACGATCCCGAACCCCTCGTACCGGGAGGGGACGGCGAGGACGTGGCTCCCCCGGAGCGCGTCGGCCAGTTCGGCGTCCGACAGCCGGCCGGCGAAGCGCACGTGGTCGTCGAGCCCGCGTTCCCGGACTATTCGCCGCACGTCCGCGACGTGCCCCTCGTCGACTACCCGGCCGACCACCGTGAGGTCGACGGCGGTGTCGGCGCGGTCGACCCCCGCGACGAGCGTGTCGAGCCCCTTCCGCGGCTCGACGTTGCCGACGAATGCGACCCGGAGCGGACCGGGGTCGGGACCCCCGAGAGACGCGGCCCGCGCCTCGATCGCGTCGTCGTTGATCGCGGGATCGAACCGGTCGCCGGCGGGCGGCGCGACGACGGTCGCCGCGGGATCGACGCCGAGGGCGGCGACGGCGTCGCGGGTCGCCGCGCTGTTACAGACGACGCCGTCGACGGTCGCGAGGTAGCGGCGTTCGACGGCGCGGTACAGCGGCGAGAGCCGACGGGGCTCGCTCGCGCGCAGGTGATGGACGACGCTCACCACCGGGTACGGCAGGTCGCGGTTGGCGCGGAGGAGCGAGGGGTGCGCGAGCTCGTCTTGGAGCAGCACGTCGACGTCGACGCGGAGGCGGTCGCGGACCCCCGGGAGCGCGTTGTCCAGCAGCCCGCGCGGGTACGCCCGCCACGGGAGTTCGACGACCTCGACCGTGTCGCCGGCCGCGCGGAGCCCCGCGACGAGCTTCCGGTCGTAGCGGAATCCCCCGGACTGCTCGTCGAGGCTCCCGTACAGCGCGAACCCGACGTTCATAGCGGCGCGTCGTAGGTCGCGGCGGCCGCGTCGTCCTCCCAGACCGTCACGGCCAGCTCGCTCACGGCGTCGTCGGTCACCGCGTCGGTCACGCGCTCGAAGACGACGCGGGCGAAGCGCTCGACGCTGGGGTTGTACCCCTCGAACTCGGGGAGGTCGTTGAGCAGTTCGTCGCGGTAGCGGTCCGCGAGGTCGCCGAGCGCCGCCTCGGCGTCGTCGATGTCGACGAGGTAGTCGTGCTCGTTCAGCTCGGGGCCGCGGAAGGTCAGTTCCACCTCGAAGTGATGGGAGTGCGGGACGCTCTCCGGCCCCTCGTCGACGACCGTGAGGTAATGTTGGGCCACGAAATCCGTCAGCACCGTCGTCGCGTACATAAACCGATCCACGGACGCGAGCAACCTAAATCCGGAGGGCGGCGGAAGGACGTTCGACGCGTCGGAGTGGTATACCCGGACGCGAGCGGCGGCGACGATCGTTCACAGATAGCCGAGCGCGCGCAGCCGCTCTTTGTCCGTCTCGCCCTCGTCGCCGTGTACCCGCGACACCGGCAGCGGCTCCGGCGGCGTCAGGGTCGGCTCGCGCGTGCCCTCGTCCGCGCCGTCGACCGTCGCCCACGGGACCGCGAGGAGCGCGGAGACGGGCGTGTGCATCGGGTGGCCGTACAACCCCCACTCGCCGAAGCAGTTGCCGTGGTCGGCGGTGACCGCGATCCGCCCGTCGACGCTCGCCGCGAGGGACTCGACCTCGTCGAGGACGTACCGGAGGTTCGCCTCGTACGCCGTCCGGACGCGCTCGACCGACACCTCGCCGCGCCGGAGCAGCACCCACGGGTTCCCCGCGTTGCTGTGGCTCCCGGTCCGGGCCAGCCCGTCGTCGCCGTCGAGTGGATCCGGAACGAACGGGTGGTGCGGCTACATGTAGTGGGCGACGAGCCGGTCGGGGTCGCGCTCGCGGGCGAGCGCGATCGCCCGATCGGTCACGGCCGCGGCCGGCACGGTCCCCGCCTCGTCGTCCCACGCGTACTTCCACACCTCGTCGAGCGCGGCGAACCCGTCGGCGTCGAGGTAGCGGTCGGTCCAGGTGTTGCCGGTCACCATCGCGGTCCGCCCCGTCTCGGGGTGACCGAGGAAGGTGTTCTCCAGCCACTCCGAGGAGGAGCTCCCGACCGACCGGACCGACTCGACCTCGCCGAGGAACTCGAAGTCGGGCGCGACCGAGCGCAGCAGGTCGGCCCGACAGGCGTCGAGGACGACGAGGACGTCCCACTCGCGGTCGAAGGCGTTCGTCACGTAGTCGAGCCGCCGACCGATCGCCTGTAGCCCGCGCAGGTAGGCGGTCCCGAGGCGGCTCATTCCCGGCTCCGTCACGACCGTCAGTTGGCGCGGGGCGACTAAACCGCTCCGGCGGGAGCAGTCCCGTCGGCCACGCGCCCCGACGCCGTCGGGACACCTATACGTCTCGCCGCCTCGGTACGACCGTGAACTGCCTGTTCGTCGGCGCGGGAGCGATCGCGCCGGAGTACGCCGCCGGCCTGCCGGAGAGTTCGCTGTCGCTCGCCGGCGTCGTCGACCTCGACGCGGACCGCGCCGCGTCGCTGGCCGCGTCTCACGACTGCCCGTCGTTCACCGACTTGGAGACCGCGCTGGAGCGCGTCGACGCGCCGGTCGTGGTGAACCTGACGAGCCACGCGGCCCACGCGGCGGTGACGCGGACCGCGCTCGAAGCGGACCGCCACGTCTACTCGCAGAAGCCGCTGGCGCTCGACGCCGACGAGGCGCGGGCGCTGGTGGCGCTCGCCAGCGACCGCGGGCTCGGCCTCGACTGTGCGCCCGGGACGCCGCGGGCGCCCTCGCAGCGCCGCGCGGGCCGCCTCCTCGCCGACGGGCGGCTCGGGTCGGTGGGGTTGGGGTACGCCCACGCCCACGTCGGCCGCGTCACCGACTGGCACGACCGGCCCGACTCATTCCTCGAAATCGGGCCGCTGTACGACGGGGCGGTGTATCCGCTCGCGCTGCTGGTGGCGTGGTTCGGGCCGGTCGAGCGCATCCGCGTCGCCGACGCCCTCGACGTCTGGCCCGCCCGGGAAGACCGGCGGCCGTCGACGCCGAGCCACGTCGAGGCGACGCTGTCGTTCGCGTCCGGGCCGACGGTCAGGCTCACGGCCAGCTTCTACGCGCCCCACCGGAGCCGGGAGTTCTACGGGCTGGAGCTCCACGGCGACGACGGCTCGCTGTACCTGAAGGGGACCGGCGCGATGGACGACGACCGCGACCGCGTTCGGTTCGGCCGCGTCGGCCGGGAGTACGTGAGCGCGCCGTCGGACGCGCCCGGGGAGCCGTACGAGTACGTCGACGCCGTGGAGCGCCTCACCGAGTCCGTCGAGGCCGGGTCGCCGTCGCGGGCGGGGGGACGGCGGGGCGCCCACGTCGTCGCCGTCTGTAACGCCATCGAGGCGGCCGCCGAGGGCGAGGGGTCGGTCGCGGTCGACGACTGCGGCGCGACCGCCGACCCGCCGCCGGCGCCGGTCGTCCGGCCAGAGAAGCAGACTGGAAGGGAAACAGAGTCCGGCCAAAGCGCGCTCCGACTCCCCGCCGTCGGCTTCGGCTGTTCGCGCTACCGCGACGGGGAGTACGTCGAGCGCGCCGACTCGATCGCGACCGCGCTCGACGCCGGCTACCGCCTCCTCGACTCCGCCGAGCTGTACGGCAACGAACACCGGATCGGGGAGCTGCTCGCCGCGCCCGGCGCGCCCGACCGCGAGCGCGTGTTCCTCCTCGGGAAGGCGTGGCGAACCAATCATCGCCGCGGACACCTGCTCGCCGCCTGCGCGGGCAGCCGCGAGGAGCTCGGGATCGACGCGTTCGACTGCTACGCGCTCCACTGGCCCTCGGCGCTCGAACACCGGGGCGAGCTTCGCCGCCTCGCCGAGAAGCCGGTCGAGCGGCAGGAGGCGCTCACCTTCCCCGAGGACGCGGACGGCGAGCCCGCGACCGACGACGTGTCGCTCGCGACCGCGTGGGAGAACCTGGAGGCCGTTCACGAGAGGGGGTGGGCGCGGACGCTCGGGGTCTGTAACGTCTCGCGGTCCCAGTTGGAGACGGTGCTGGAGACCGGCGACGTCGACCCGGCGCTCGTACAGGTGGAGCGACACCCCTACCGCCCCCGGACCGACCTCGTCGAGTTCTGTCGCGAGCGCGGGATCCGGGTGGTCGCGCACTCGCCGCTGTCGGCGCCCGGCCTCCTCGACGAGCCCGTCCTGAACGGGATCGGGACGGATCGGGAGCTCTCGCCGGCCCAGACCGTGATCGCGTGGAACGCCTCGCAGGGGGCCGTCCCGATCCCGTCGAGCACCGCCGAGTCGCACGTCGTCTCGAACCTTGCGGCCGGGGGCGAGCGGTTGACGGACGACGAGGTCGCGCGGATCGACGGCCTGCGCGACCCCGACTTCGAGCGCTGAGTCGCCGCCCGCGACCCGATCGGACGCCCGCGGTCCGGGCGGTATTCCTATGTGAGAGAAGTCCGTGTGTGTGATATGGCAACGACCGAAGCGCGACAGTCGGCGGTCGACCTCGGATCGCTGAACGGTCTCCACTGGGTAGGTATCGTCGCCGCCCTCGTCTCCGCCGCCGTTCACCTCCTCCTCGGCGTCAGGCTGTTTCCCTCTCCGATGGGGATCAGCTTCGTCCTCGCGGGGCTCGGGTTCGTCGGGGGCGTCGTCCTCCTCGCGATCGACTACCGGCGTCGCACGGTGTACGCCGTCGGGATCGCGTTCACGCTCGTCCAGATCCTCCTGTGGTACGTCGTCAACTTCGCCGGGGGCGCGAAGTCGTTCCCGGCCGACGTCGGGACGCTCGGCGCCGTCGACAAGGTCGCACAGGTCGCGTTGATCGCCGTCCTGGTCGCCCTGCTCCGCCGATAGCCGTGTCGACTCGGCAGCGCTCCCTCCGCGTCGGGGTCGGCATCGGGCTCCCGCTCGTCGCCGCGGTCGCGCTCGCCGCGCTCCTGTTTCGGCTGTTTCCGACGGTCGCGACGGGTCGGTGGGGGCTCTCTCCCGCCGTCGTCGCGGGCGGCTGCTGGGCCGGACAGCTCTGGTACGTCGGCTACCGGATCGATCCGGAGCGGCTGGCCGGGCGGTTCTGGCGGCGGCTGTTCGGGCTGGCGAACGCGGTCACGCTCGCTCGTGGAGCGCTGTACGCCGTCGTCGCCGGGTTCACGGTCGTCCCAGCGGGGACGACGCTCGCGTGGGTGCCGGCGCTGTGTTACGGGACCGGCGTCGTCCTCGACAGGCTCGACGGCATCCTCGCCCGGACGGTGAGCCGGGAGACCGAGGTCGGCCGCCGGCTCGACATGGCGTTCGACACCTTCGGGTTCGTCGCCGCGCCGTTGGTGGCGGTGCTGTGGGGACTGCTGCCGGTCTGGTACCTCGCCATCTCCGCCGCGCGGTACGTCTTCCGCGGGGCCGTGTGGCTGCGCCGCGTCCGCGGGCTCCCGGTCTCCGACCTCCCCGACAGCGACCTCGGGAAGTATCTCGCGGGCGTCCAGATGGTCTTCGTGACGGTCGCGCTCGTCCCGCCGGTCCCGACGGGACTCGTGTGGACCGTCGCGCCCGCCGTCCTCCTCCCGTCGCTCGCGGTGTTTACGCGCGACTACCTCACCGTCAGCGGGCGCCTCCCCCGCCGATGACGGCGGCGGACGCTCACGAATACTCTAAGATTACCTGAACCGCCTCCTCGGACTCCGAGTCGAGCAGCTCGTACGCCTCCGCCGCACGCTCGAAGGGGATCCGGTGGGTGATCAGCTCGTCCGCGGGGACCCGGTCGAGCCGTTCGAGCGCCGCGTCCATGCGTCGCTCGCGATCCCAGCGCCCGCGGAGCTCGGGGCTGATCGTCGACACCTGACTGGAGACGATATCGATCCGGTCTCGGTGGAACCGCCCACCGAGCCCGATCGGCTCGCGTTTGGTGCCGTACCACGACCCGACGACGATCCGCGCGTCGTAGCCCACGACGCCGATGGCGTCGTCGAGCGCGCTCGGCTGCCCGGAGAGTTCGACAGCGAGGTCGGCGTCGCCGAGGGCGGCGTCCGAACTGCCGACGCCGGCGTCGGCGGCGTCGTCGAGCGTCCCGGGCGTCGTCGTCCGGTCGGCGCCGAACGCCGCCGCGAGGGTCCGACGGCGCTCGACGGGGTCGACTACGACGAGCGATTCCAGCGGGAACCCGGCCAGCAGTCGGGTGACGCAGAGCCCGATCACGCCGGCGCCGAACACCACGACCCGCTCTCCGAGCCGCGGGGCGGCGTCGAGGACGATATTCGTCGCCGTCTCGACCGAGGGGAGGAGCGATCCGACGGCCGGCGTCGTCTCCGGCGCGAGCGCGACCACCGCGTCGGGGGTCGTTCGGAAGCTCGTCTGGTGGGGGACGAACGAGAACACCGACCGGCCGACCCAGTCCGGGTCGACGTCCGCGCCGACCGCACGGACGACTCCGCTCGCGGCGTATCCGTACTGAAGGGGGTACGAGAGGTCGCCGTCGAGCGCGTCGAGCGTCTCGTCGGCCGGGAGGTCACCGGGCGTCTGGTCGCGGTACACGAGTAGTTCCGTCCCGGCGCTTATGGCCGACGCGCGGGTGTCGACGAGCAGCTCGTCGGCCTCCGGCGGGCCGACTGACGTCTCTCGCACCTCGACGGTCTCCGGCCCCGTGAAGTAGAGCGCCGCGTCGGTCATCGTGTCGTCGCGAACTTGGTCCGTCCGCGGGCGGCGCCGGAGCGACGCCGCGCCCCCCGGCTCGGCTGGTGACGTGACACGTGACTCCACAGGGACCGTGTGATGTTAAGTCCTCGCGCCGTGTGCGAGTCGGAAGCAGTATCGACGGAATCGAAAAACGGTATCGACGGAACAGAAAACGAACCCCAGCGGTCGCGAGGCGCTCAGCGGATGACGTCGAGGCCGTTGTTCTTCTCGATCGGCTCGCTGCCGCCGTCGGACTCCCAGCCGCGGTCGGTGCCGCCGGAGACCGCCGGCTCGCCTCTCTCGCCCGCGGCGCCCGCGGCCTCGGTCGCCTCGGCCGCTCGCTGGCGCGAGTCGCCGAGGTCGTCGCCGTCGACCGCGGCGCGCGACTTGTCGGCCTGCTTCTGGGTGGAGGGGCCGAGCACCTGCGCGCTCTGGACGCCCGTCATGATCGCCATGACGCGCACCTTCCCCTTGTACTCCTCCTGGATGCGAGCGCCCCAGATCACGTTGGCGCTCGCCTCCAGCCGCTCGGTGATGTTGTTCGCGATCCCCTCGGCCTCCTTCAGCGTGAGGTCCGGACCGCCCGTGATGTGGACGAGCCCGCCCGAGGCGCCGCGGTAGTCGACGTCGAGCAGCGGGTGGTTCATCGCGTCGTTGACCACCTCTTGGGTCTTGTTCTTGTCCTGCGTCTCGCCGACGAGCATGACCGCGACGCCGCCCTGATTCATGATCGTCGACATGTCCGCGTAGTCGAGGTTGATGAGGCTCGGCTGGGTGATCGTCTCCGAGATCCCCTTCACCGTCTCCGCGATGATCTGGTCCATCACGGAGAACGCCTTCCCGATCGGCAGGTTCGGCACGTAGTCCAAGAGCCGGTTGTTGTCGAGGACGATGATCGAGTCGGCTTCGTTGCGGAGGTCTTCGAGGCCCTCCTCGGCTTTCACCGTGCGGGCGCGCTCGACGTTGAACGGCGTCGAGACCATCCCGACGACGATGGCACCCTGCTCTTTGGCGATCTTCGAGACGACCGGCGCCGCGCCGGTGCCCGTGCCGCCGCCCATCCCGGCGGTGACGAAGACGAGGTCGGCGTCGCCGAGTACCTCTTTGATCGTGCCCTGGGCCATCTCGGTGGCGCGCTCGCCCATCTTGGGGTCGCCGCCGGCGCCGAGCCCCTGCGTGAGCGACTTGCCCACGAGGATCTTGGTGTCGGCCTCGATCATCTTGAGGTGCTGTTTGTCCGTGTTGATGGCGACGGTGTCGGCGCCGTCGACGCCGATGTTGTACAGGCGGTTGACCGTGTTGTTCCCGGCCCCGCCGGCGCCGACGATGACGATCCGGGGGTCCCCGAACTCGTCGTCTCCCATGTCGACGTCATCCATGTCGCGCTGCTCCGCTTCCGCGTTGTCGAGGGCGTCCTGAACGAGATCTTGCATCAGTTTACACCTTCGCCCAGTTGCGGTTGCGGCCGCGCTCGTCGCGCTCGCCGTCCTGTTCGTTCAACATGTCGCGGACGGCCGACCGGATCGCCTCGCTCCGGTTCGGGAATTCGCCCGTCTCCACCATCTGTTCGACCTCGTCTATCTGCTGTTTCGGGATTCGTAGTGTCACACGCTCCATTGGTATTCCCCCGGTAAGACGACGAACACGCAACGCGTGTGTCTTACAGCGCGAAACCGCCCGACTGCGGGGAGACGCCCCACACCGGACGACCGCTGTAAGACGACCGTCTTACGCAGATGAAATCACCGAGCGAACTATTATAAAACTATCGGTGGGTGTAAGACAGAACGTGAAGACGGCCGAATATCGACGTATACGGACTGCTACAGCCGGTTATTGGTCTTTCAAAACGTCCGCTGCCGGGGTCCGGCGTCCGCATCCGGGGCAGAACGCCCAGTCGGTCCGGAGCTCGTCGCCGCACTCGCAGAACGCTCTGTGCGACTGTTTCTCTCCACAATTCGGGCAGTATACGTGGTCAGAAGGGACGATTTCGCCACATCCGCCGCAGGCGTTTTCACGCGTTTGCGCGCCCGGACTCGCCTCCGTCTTACGCGCGTTCGGTTCCGTCTCGTCGGTCGTCACACGCACCTCGTCGTCCCGCTCGTCGGATCCGGCGTTCGGGGCGTCGAGCGTGACGTTTACGTTGATATCGCCGGCGTTTCCGGGCGTATACGCTCGCGTCGCAGCGCCGCCCGCCGGACCGAGCCGCTCGTCGAGCGCCGCGTCGAGCCGCTCCGCGATCAGATCGTCGACGCGGTCCGCGAGGGCGTCGTCGACGCTCCCGGGTGACGCGTCGGACGCGTCGGACGCGTCTCCCTCTCCGCCGAGGTGCGTCCGGAGCGCCTCCCGCATCACCTCGCTTTTGGAGGCGTCACACGCTTCCAGCCGGTCGACGAGGTCGTCGTCCGCCCGGAAGGGGATCTTGCTCATACCGAAGCAGTATCTCCGGTCGGTATAAGTATCTTCTCCTGCTGTCTGACACGTTTCACGGCGGCGAAACGTTCAGCCGAACGCCGCCCGAATCATGCGATTTGGTCACACGTGTGTCTGACGCAGATTTATACGCGTCGCGCGAGCATGCGTGTGTATAAATGAGTAACCGCGTCGAGGACCTCGAACGGCAGGTCGCGGAGCTACAGGCGGCGGTCAACGGGCTCACAGAAGAGCTCGTCGAGATGAAAGAGCGCGTCCGACAGCTGGAAGACGAGCGGTCGGTCGCGGTCGAGGAGGCGGTCGCCGAGGCGCCGGCCGGTTCCGAGGCTGGAGACGCCGCGGCCGGCGAGTCAGCGAGCGACGAATCCGCGAGCGCCGACGCCGAGGAGGCGTCCGGCGGCGAGCGGACGACCCACTCTGACGACCACGTCGACGTCTTCGAACCCGCTGAGGAGTCGTCCGACGGCGCCGATGAGGCGGCGACGACCGCGGACGACGCGGGCGAGGGAGAGGACGTCATCGTCCCCCAGCAGTCGGCGACGACGCCCGACGCGGAGGCCGCCGAGGACGACGACGGCGAGTCGAGCGAGGGCGACGACATCATCGTCGCGTAAGCGGTCGCCCCCGACCCCATGCACATCACTGAAGTCGTTCTGGACGGGTTCAAGAGCTTCGGGCGAACGACGAGGATACCCTTCTACGAGGACTTCACCGTCGTCACCGGCCCGAACGGCTCCGGGAAGTCGAACATTATCGACGGCGTGCTGTTCGCGCTCGGCCTCGCCCGGACCCGCGGGATCCGCGCCCAGAAGCTCACCGACCTCATCTACAACCCCGGCCACGACGACGGCGAGGCCGCCGATGGGCCGAACGAAGCCTCCGTCACGGTCGTGCTCTCGAACGAGGACGGGACGCTCGACCGGTCGCAGGTCGTCTCCGCGGCCGGCACGGAGAACGTCGGCGACGTCTCCGAGATAACGATCAAACGGCGCGTGAAGGAGACCGAGGACAACTACTACTCGTACTACTACCTCAACGGGCGCTCGGTGAACCTCTCGGACGTCCAGGACCTGCTCGCGGCGGCGGGCGTCACCCCGGAAGGATACAACGTGGTGATGCAGGGCGACGTCACCGAGATCATCAACATGACTCCCTACCAGCGGCGGGGGATCATCGACGAGATCGCGGGCGTCGCGGAGTTCGACGAGAAGAAGGAGGCGGCCTACGAGGAGCTCGACACGGTCGAAGACCGCATCGGCGAGGCGGACCTCCGGATCGGCGAGAAGCAGGACCGACTCGACCAGCTCGCCGACGAGCGCGAGACCGCGCTCCAGTACCAGGAGTTCCGCGACGAGCTGGAGGAGTACCGCGGGTTCCGGAAGGCCTCGGAGCTGGAGGAGAAGCGCGACGCGCTCGCAGACGTCGAGGGCGACATCGACGAGTCGGAGGCGGACCTCGACGAGCTCCGCGAGGAGCTCGACGCCAGACAGGGGAAGCTCACCCGCTTGGAGGAGGACCTCGCGGACCTCAACCACGAGATCGAGACCAAAGGCGAGGACGAGCAGATCCGGATCCGCTCGGAGATCGAGGAGGTCAAAGGCGAGGCCTCGCGGCTGGAGGACAAGATCGAGTCGGCGGAGTCGCGCGCCGAGTCGGCCGAGACCGACCGCCGAGAGGCGTTCGTCCAGATAGATCGGAAAGAGGAGAAGGTAGAGGAAATAGATGGGGAGATCCGCGAAGCGAAGGTTGAGAAGGCGTCGGTGAAGTCGGAGCTGGCGACGAAGCGCTCGGAGCTGGCCGACGTCGAGGCCGAGATCGAGGGCGCGGACACGGAGTTCGACGAGCTGAAAAGCGATCTCGCGGAGAAGAAGGCGGCGATCGAGGCGCTCCGCGAGGAGAAGAACGAGACCCAACGCGAGAAGGACCGGCTGCTCGACGAGGCCCGCCGCCGCTCGAACGCGGTGAGCGAGGCGCGCGAGGAGCTGGAGGCGGCCCGCGAGTCGCTGCCGGAACACAAGGCGCGCATCTCCGAGCTGAAAAGCGAGCTCGACAAGGCCGAGAAGAACCAGGCGACCATCGAGGACGCGGTCGCCGACCTGTTCGCCGAGAAGGCGGAGAAGGAAGAGCGGCTCGAGGAGATCGAGGCCACCCTCCGCGAGAAGCAGAACGAGTACGCCAAGCTGGAGGCCGCCGCCGACGAGCGCGGCGACGCCTCGTGGCCCCGCGCGGTCACCGAGGTGAAGAACGGCGGCATCGACGGCGTCCACGGCGCGGTCGGCGAGCTGGGATCGGTCGAGGCCCAGTACGCCGAGGCCTGCGAGACCGCGGCGGGCGGCCGCCTCGCGAACGTCGTCGTCGACGACGACGGCGTCGGCTCGACGTGTATCGACTACCTGAAGCAGCGCAACGCGGGCCGGGCGACGTTCCTCCCCATCACGAAGATGGACGACCGGAGCCTGCCGCGGAAACCCTCGCTGCCGGGCGTCGTCGACTTCGCGCGGAACCTCGTCGACTACGACGCCGAGTACGACTCTATCTTCTCGTACGTGCTCGGCTCGACGCTCGTCGTCGAGGACATGTCGACCGCTCGCGAGCTGATGGGCGACTACCGGATGGTCACCCTCGACGGCGACCTCGTCGAGAAGTCGGGCGCGATGACCGGCGGCTCCGGCGGTGGCTCCCGCTACTCGTTCACGAAGTCCGGCGGCGGAAAGATCGAACGGCTCGCGACCGAGATATCCGACCTCGAAGACGAACGGCAGTCCGCCCAGTCGGAGATCGACGCCCTCGACGACGACATCGAGGACGCCCGCGACCGCAAGGCCGACGCGGCCGAGCGCGTCCGGTCGCTGGAGGCGGACGTCGAGCGCGCCGAGGACGACCTCGCCGAGGCGGAAGACCGGATCGCGGAGCTGGAAGCCGAGCTCGACGATCTGGAGGCGGAACGGGAGTCCGTCGACGCGGAGATGACGGCGCTCGACGAGCGGCTGGCCGAGACCGACGCGGAGATCGACGACCTCGCCGCCGAGATCGACGATATCGAGGCCGAGCTCGCCGACTCGAAGATCCCGGAGCTCTCCGAGCGCGCCGACGAGATCCGCGCGGAGATCGACGACCTCGAAGACCGGATGAGTTCGTTCGACAGTCGGATCAACGAGCTGGAGCTGGAGAAGGGGTACGCCGAGGACGCGCTCGACGACCTCCACGACGACGTCGAGGCGGCACAGAACGCGAAGGCGGAGGCGGAGGAGGCGATCGCCGACCACGAGGCCGCGATCGAGGAGAAGGAGGCGGAGCTGGCGGAGAAGAAGGCGGCGATCGCCGACTTGGAGGAGGAGCTCACGGAGCTGAAGGCGGAACGCGAGGAACTCCGCGAGGAGATCCGCGAGGCGACGCAGGCGCGCGACGAGCAGCGGTCGCTCGTCGCCGAGGCGGAGTCGGACCTCTCGGACCTCACCGACCGCCGCGACCGGCTGGAGTGGGAGATCGACGAACTGGAGTCGCAGGTGGGCGAGTACGACGCCGACCAGATCCCCGACCTCGACGAGGTGGAGTCGCGGATCGAGGAGCTGGAGGCCGAGATGGAGGCGTTGGAGCCGGTGAACATGCTGGCGATCGACGAGTACGAGGAGGTCCAGGCGGCGCTCGACGAGCTACAGGAGCGTCGCGACGTGCTCGTCGAGGAGCGCGACGCCATCGAGGAGCGCATCGAGGGGTACGAAGCGGCGAAGAAGGAGACGTTCATGGAGACGTTCGACTCGATCAACGACCACTTCGAGGACATCTTCGCGCGGCTCTCGGCCGGGTCGGGGGAGCTGGTTCTGGAGAACCCTGAGGACCCATTCGAGGAGGGATTAACGATGAAGGCGCAGCCCGCGGACAAGCCGGTCCAGCGCCTCGACGCGATGAGCGGCGGTGAGAAGTCGCTCACCGCGCTCTCGTTCATCTTCGCCGTCCAGCGGCACAACCCCGCGCCGTTCTACGCGCTCGACGAGATCGACGCGTTCCTCGACGCGGTCAACGCCGAGCGCGTCGGCGAGATGATCGAGGAGCTGGCGGAGGAGGCGCAGTTCGTCGTCGTCGGCCACCGCTCGGCGCTGCTGGAGCGCTCCGACCGCGCCATCGGCGTCACGATGCAGGGCGATAACCTCTCGGCGGTGACCGGGATGCAGTTCGGCGACGACGCCGACGAGGAGGTGAGCGCGGATGACTGAGGACGGCGACGGGGCCGCCGACGGCGGCGTTCCGGACCTCGACCTGACGAGCGAGCGCGACGGTGCGGACCCGTTCGCCGACGACGCGTCCGGAAGCGAGGGGGGCGAGACCGTCGAGCGCGGCGCAGGCGACGAGCCCGACTCGGACGTGCCCGACGTGTCGCCGCCGGACGAGACCGACGACGACGAGGTCGAGCCCGTCGAGCTCCTCGTTCAGCTCGCCGAGGAGGGCGAGATCGAGCCGTGGGACATCGACATCGTTCAGGTGACGGACGCGTTCTTGGAGAAGCTCGACGAGACGGACCTCCGGACGACCGGGCGGGCGCTGTTCTACGCCAGCGTCCTCCTGCGGATGAAAAGCGACGGCATGCTCGCGGACGACGACGAGGACGAGGAGCCCGAGCCGGAGCCGTGGGAGGTCGCGATGGAGGGCGGCGCGCCAGACCCCGCCGCCGACGACTTCGACCCGGTCGGCAAGCTGGAAGCAGAGATCGACCGCCGGCTCGACCGGAAGAACACCCGCGGCTCGCCGGAGACGCTCGACGAGCTGGTCCGCGAGCTGCGCGAGGCCGAGCGCGGCTCGTGGTGGAAGGACTCCCGGGAGTACGACACCTCGGAGTCGCCGCACGGCCACGCTCGCGGCACGCAGACGCTCGACTACCACGCCGGCGACGAGTTCCGGCAAGACGGCGAGCCGACCGCGGGCGAGGCGACCGACCGCACCCACGACGAGGACATCGAGGAGGTGATCGTGGAGATCGACAACGCGCTCCGGACCCACTTCGACCGCGGGCGCACAGAGGTGCTGTTCGCCGAGATCGAGAGCGCCGGCGGCCGCCCGTTCATGACGTACCTCGCGCTGCTGTTCATGGCCCACCGCGGCTCGGTCCGACTCCAGCAGGACGACCTGTTCGGCGACCTCTGGGTGAAGGACCCGACCGCGATGACCGGCGAGTCGGAAGCGATCGCGGACTAGTACGTTTTTGATGTGGTACTCGGTTCCGAGGATATCGCCGTTCTGTAATGAATAACTGCCCGCCAATCGGCAGCGAACACCTCCAAAGCCCCGGCCGCTCGGCTGTACGTTGTTGCGTCCGCGAAGAACACCTCCAAAGCCCCGGCCGCTCGGCTGTACGTTGTTGCGTCCGCGAAGAACACCTCCAAAGCCCCAGCCGCGAGGAGGGCGCACGCTCGCTGCGCTCCTCAGTCGTTCGCTTCGCTCACTCCTTGCGGTGCTTGCGTCGCCTGTGCCCGCCTCGCGGCTGCCCCTTTGAGTCCACCCGAACAGCACCGCAACCGCAGCCTCACGCCTCCCCAGCCTCGTCGCTCACTTCGTTCGCGACTCCCTCGCGCGTGCGACTCGCGCCCTTCGGGCGCTCGTCGGCACGCGCCACCGCACGGCGTGTCTATTTAGAGGTAGTCGCCCAGCAGCGGCTCGACGCGCTCCTTCGTCTCCTCGGGGATCGCCTCCGTCGGCGTGTTGACGGTGCCTTCGAGCGACGTGTGCGCGTCACACTCCAGGTCCTCGGGGAGCGTCCGGACGGCCTCCTCGACGGCGGCCTTGATCGCCGTCTGGTTCTTCTCGGCGTTCTCGAGCACCTCTTCGAGCGTCACTTCGCTGTCCGCCTTCCAGACGTCGTAGTCGGTGACGCCGGCGATCGTCGCGTACGCGATCTCGGCCTCCCGGGCCAGCTTCGCCTCGGGGATCGCGGTCATGCCGACGAGATCCCAGCCTTGGCTCTTGTAGAACTCCGACTCCGCGCGCGTCGAGTACTGCGGCCCCTCGATGCAGACGTAGGTGCCGCCCTTCACGACCTTCGTGTCGCCGGGCGCGGCGGACTCCGCGGCCTCGGTGAGGTGGTCGACGAGCTCCGGGCTGTACGGGTCCGCGAACGGCTGGTGGACGACGACGCCGTCGCCGTAAAAGGAGAGGTCGCGGCCCTTCGTCCGGTCGTAGATCTGGTCGGGGACGACGAGCGTGCCGGGCTCCAGTTCCTCTTTCAGACTTCCGACCGCGTTCGACGCGAAGACGTGCGTGACGCCCGCCTTCTTCAGCGCGTACATGTTGGCGCGGTACGGCAGGTCGGTCGGCGAGACGCCGTGGTCCGCGCCGTGGCGCGGGAGGAACGCCACCTCTCGGCCCGTGCCGCCGAACTCGCCGATCGTCACGGCGTCGCTCGGCTCGCCGTACGGCGTGTCGAACTCGACCTCGCGCACGTCGTTGAGGGGGAGCGCCTCGTAGATGCCGCTGCCGCCGATGAATCCGATGGTTCCCATACCCGGAGTGCGCCCGCTCGCTACTTATAAGGAGTGAACCAGATCGCGGTGCGCGGTCGACTTCCCGGCGGCGCGGTCGGCTGCCCGGTGCGCGACCCACCTCACAGCAGCCAGCGCACCGCCGCGAGCGCGGTCGCGCTCACGACGAGGAGGTGGACCAACACCGCGCCGACCGGCGCGGCGCCGACCGCGCGCATATCCTCGATCCGGATCGAGAGCCCGAGGCCGACGAACGCCAGCGCGAACAGCGCGTCCGACACGCGCCCGATCGACGCCAGCGCGGCCGGCGAGAGCAGCCCGCTGTTGGCGACCGCCGCGACGAGGAGGAAGCCGAGCAGGAACTTCGGGAACTCCGCCCACAGCCGCCGGACGTCGGGATCGGCGGCCGACCGCGCCGTGTACGCAACCGAGTACGCGACCGCGACGCCGCCCAGAAGGGAGTTGCGCGCGAGCTTCGTCACGGTCGCCCACTGGCCCGCCTCGGGCGAGTAGGCGAACCCCGCGGCGGCGACGGGGCCGGTCGAGAACATGCTCACGCCCGCCCAGACGCCGAACTGTCGGCTCGTGAGCCCGAGCCACTCGCCCGCCAGCGGGAACGCGACGAGCGTCACCGCGTCGAACAGCAGGATCGTCGCGGCCGCGAAGGTGATGTCCGCCCCGCGCGCGTCGAGTACCCTCCCGATCGCGACGACCGCGGAGACGCCGCAGATGCTCGCGCCCGCGGCCAACAGCGAGGAGGTGGGTGAGCCGATCCGGAACAGGCCGCGCGCGACGACCTCTCCCAACAGGAGCCCGCCGGCGACCACCGCCACCACGAGGCCGAGGACGGTCGGCCCCGCCGTGAGGAACTCCTCGACCGCGACCGCCGCGCCGAGCAGCACGATCCCGGTCTCCAGGAACAGCTTGTCGACGCCGACGCCCGGCTCCGCGATCTCGGGGACACCAACGGTATTTCCGACACCGACGCCGATCACGACGGCGACGACGAGCGGCTGGAGGCCGGGGACGGCGCCCGCGATGAGCGTCGCCGCGATCGCGCCCCCCGCGAGCAGCGCGAGGCCGGGGAGGTGCGCCCGGACCGCCTCGGCGATCCCGGTCACAGCGCCTGTCCGATGAGGTGCGCGGCGACGATCCCGAGCCCCAGCGCGAGCGCCTGCCAGCCGCGGTCGAGCGCGGTCCAGCGGTCGACGAGCGAGGGGGTCGGTGCGGCGGCGTCCGGGCGTGCGCCGGCCTCGTCGGCGGCGTCCGACCGCCCGTCCGTCCCGTCGGCGGCGTCCGATACCATACGCGTCGCTCGCCGCGCTCGCATTTATGCGGTGTGGCTCGGGCCCCTCCTTGGGTGCCGATGGAGCGAACCGCGGTCGGGTGCCGACCGAAAGAGGCAGGACGCGGGAGGGTGTGGTGCCCACAATCGATGGCCACCACGCAGATCAAAGACGCCGTCCACGGCTACATCGAGTTGCCGGACGCGCTCGTCGAGGGCGTCGTCGACACGCGGCCGTTCCAGCGGCTCCGGTACGTCCGCCAGCTCTCGGCGACGCACCTCGTGTACCCGGGCGCGAACCACACCCGGTTCGAGCACTCGCTCGGGGTCTACCACCTCGGACGGACCGTCTTCGAGAACCTCCGTCGGCAGTCGTACTTCACGCGGGACGCCGCCGCCGACGAACTCGAAGAGATCCAGCGCACGCTGGAGTGCGCCTGCCTGCTCCACGACGTGGGCCACCCGCCCTTCTCGCACCTCTCCGAGGGGTTCCTCGACGAGGGGGTCCTGCGGGAGCGCGTCGCGGAGACCGGGCTTGTCGACGCCTTCGACGACGCCGGCGTCGGCGGCGCCCCGCTCCGCTCGGCGAACCCGCACGAGCTGCTCGGCTGCGTGATCATCGTCGAGGAGTACGGGGACGCCCTCCGCGCGTTCGACGTGGACCCCTTCGAGGTGTGCGCGTACGTGCTCGGCTACAGCCTCGCGTACGAGCGCGGCGAGCCGTGGCAGTACGGGGTCGGCGCGCAGCTGCTCCACTCGCCCATCGACGTGGACCGGCTCGATTACATCACCCGCGACAACGAGATGACCGGCGCGGGCGTGTTGAGCTTCGACGTCGAGCGCATGGTCGACGCGTACACCGCCCACCCGGAGGCGGGGCTGGCGCTCTCGGAGAAGGCGCTCTCGACCATCGGCAACTACCTCGAAGGGCGGATCGCGTTGTACATGTGGGTCACCCAGCACCACAAGTCGGTGTACGCGAACCGGCTGCTTCAGGCGCTGCTGCGGGAGTACGCCGCCGAGACCGGCGAGAGCCCCGTCACGGTCGACGGGATCATCGACCGCGAACTCGACGACAACGCGGTGCTCGAACGGCTCCGGACCGCCGCCCGCGAGAACCCCGACTCGACGCTCGCGTCGATGTACGACCGCTTCCGGGGGCGGCGCTTCCCCGCCACCTGCTGGAAACACCGGATCGCGCTCGCTGACCGGGTCGGCGGCGACCTCGCCGACGACCTCGACGGGGACGGCGGGGAGGGCGGACACGGCGACCGCCTCGACGAGTTCACGACGTGGCTCACCGCCGGCGACGACCGCTTGGAGCGACTCCTCGCGGACGCGCTCGACGTGCCGGTCCACGAGGTGTGGATCGACCGCTCGTACGTCCCGGCGTACGATCCCGACGAGCTGGAGGACATCCCCATCGCGTACGGCGGCACGACGCGGTCGGTCGCCGACTGGGGGTTGTACGGCGACCGCGCGTTCGACGTGCCGATCCCCTTCGTGTTCGTCCCCGACGGGACGAAGCGACGGGCGATCCGCGTGCTCAAGGAGGCCTTCGAGCGGGAGGTCGCGGAAAAGACGCGCACATAGGCCGTCGTTCGAGGCGGCCGATGGCCGAGTCGACCGTCGTTCGGCTCGGTCGTCGACCGGATCAGTCGTCGGCCTCGGCCGCGACTTCCTCGTCGTCCGCGGCGGGTTCGGCCGCTTCACCCTCGTCGCCGTCCGCTTCCGTCTCGCCGTCGAGCCGCGGGAAGTTCTCGATGGTCGCGTCGCGGAAGGCGGCCTCGTCGAACTCGTAGTCGTCCTCGTCGAAGAAGCCGAGGACGGTCTCGACGTCTCGCATCGCGTTCTTCAGCGCGGTCGAGGCGCCCGGCGAGGGCGTGATGTTGAACAGGATGCCGTCCTCGACGATCTTCGCTTCGCCCATGTCGAGCGCTTTGTTCTCGGTGTCGACGATCTGTGGGCGCACGCCGCCGTACCCCTTCGCGCGGTCGATGTCGTCGACGTCGACGCTCGGCACGACCTTCTGGACGTTCGGGAGGAACGCGCGCTTCCCGACCGCGGGGAGGTCGTACACGAGGTTGCGCACGACGTACGGGAAGAGGATCCGGTCCGAGAGGATGTTGACGTAGCTCAGCACGGATTCCGGGTTGAACCCGAACACGTCGACGAAGTCGCTCACCGTCGAGAGGTGGCCGCGTTCGAGCGCGGGCACGAGCTTCGCGGTCGGCCCGAAGCGGGTAACGCTCCCGTCGTGGACGTCGGCGTCGCCGTGGACCGCCGCGAACGGGAGCTTCTTCATCTGGAGCGTGTACACCTTCCCGTTCAGCAGGTCGTCCGCGAGGAAGAAGCTCCCCGCGACCGGCAGCAGCGACATCCCCTCGCCGTACCCCATCTCCTTGGCGAACTGGAGGCTGTGGGACCCGGCCGCGACGACGACCGCGTCGGCGTCGAACGCGCCGTCGTCGGTCTCGACGCGGAACCCGTCGCCCCGGTCGTCGACGCCCGTAACCGCCGTCCCGAGGTGGACGGAGACGCCCTCCTCCTCACGGGCGGCGTCCACGAACGACCTCGCGACCGCGCCGTAGTCGACGACGTAGCCGTCGGGCGTCTGGAGCGCCTTCAGCTCGGTGTCGGGGTCGCGCCCCTCGACGACCTTCGGCTCCAGCTCGGCGATCTCCTCGCGGCCGATCTCGCGGAGCTTCGGGAACAGGTCGCCGAACCCGTTCTCGCGGTAGCGCTCCTCCAGCTTGGCGACCTCCTCGTCGCCGACGCCGAGGACCATCTTGCTCCGCTTGCTGTGCATCTCGCGGTCGGGGTCCGACCCTTCGAGGTAGCCCGCGAGCAGCTCGGCGCCCTCCTTGACCTCCTCGGCCTTTTCGAGGGTGTAGTTCGTCTCGATGTCCCCGAAGTGGAGCGTCTGGGAATTGTTCGTCCGGGCGGAGTTGATCGCGGCGATCTCTCGTTCCTTCTCGATCAGCGTGACGTCGTCGACGTCGATGAACTTCGCGACCGTGTACAGCAGCGACGCCCCGCTAATCCCTCCGCCGATGATTACGAGATCGGTGTCAGACATGCGTGGTGAAAGCTCACCTCGTGCGAGTACCTCCCCCGTTAACCCTTTTACCATCCTCGGCCGAAATCTCCCGGTAGAGAGCCTACGAACGTCGATTTACAATACAACGATCGTCGAAACTCGGTCGGAGCCGGGTCTCGGGTCGGTCTCACCGACTCGCCTCGCTGGGCTCGGTCCGGCCTACTCGTCCCGCGCGGCCCGGTACCGCTCGCGGATCGCCGCGAACAGTTTCCGGCCGGTCTCGGTCCGGAGCCGCGGCTCGGTCGTCGCGAAGAACTCGTCGAGGTCGTCGTACTCGCGGAACGCGTCGGGGTCGCCGCGTTCCGGGTCGTACCGGTCGTCCCGCTCGTAGGTCACGGCCTGAAGACAGGTGTCGAGCAGGTCGCACTCCTTGGCGAGGACCGCCGCCGGCGAGTCGCGAGCCTCGTACGCCTCCCACGCGTCCCGCACCCGCTCCGGAAGCGGGCCGGCGAGGTCGCGCATGGCCTCGCGCTCGGCGGCGACCTTCGCCTCGCAGTCGGCCGCCTCTGCGGTCGAATCGGCGCGGGGTGTGTCCTCGCCGTGATCCGCCACGTCGGCCGCCCGGGTCGCCACGTCGCCGGTCTCCGCCTCGGCCACGTCGTGGACGACGGCGAGCCGCAGGGCGCGGTCGAGGTCGACGCCCGGCAGGTCGGCGGCCAACCGGTCCCCGAGCGTCAAGACGAGATACGCGACGCCCCACGAGTGGGCGGCGACGGACTCAGGGTCCTCGACCCCGCGAAGCTGCCAGCCGGTGCGCCGCTCGTCTTTCAGGTCGTAGGCGGCGAGGACGGCGTCGAGCGCCGCGTCGGCGTCCGCGGGGTCAGCGTTGCCGTCGTCGTCTCCCGGAGCCATCGCCCCGGCCCGCTACTCCGCGAGCGCCCAGGTCTCGTCGCCCACCGGCTCGGCGACGTCCCGGCGGACCATCTCGTCGATGACCTCGTCGAGGCGGTCGGGCTGGGCGACCTCCATCTCGATCCGACCGATGCCGTGGAACTCCTCCAGGTAGTGGCGCAGGTCCTCCCGCGAGAACGCCGACTCGTCGGCGCGCTCCATCGCGCCCTCCGTGAGGTCGACCATGTCTTCGAGGAAGTTCCACGGGTAGACGACCCACGTCCACTGTTCGAGCCGTTCGCCCACGAAGTCGGGCTGGAACTCTGAGGTGCCGAGCAGCTGGAGCGTCGCGGTGCGGATCTCGGCCGCGTCCCGGTCGTCGACGTACTCCTCGGCGCGGCGGATCGAGCCGCCGGTGTCGGCGATGTCGTCGATGATGAGGACGTTCTTCCCCTCCACGCTCCCCTCGGGCATGGGGTAGCGGATCCGGGGCTCGTCGCTCTTCTCGGCGGCCCCCACGTAGTGTTCCATCTTGAGACTGGTGAGGTCGTTGAGTCCGAGGAAGTCGCAGACGCAGCGCCCCGCGAACCAGCCGCCGCGGGCGAGGGCGACGACCACGTCCGGCTCGAAGTCGGCCCGCTTCACCGCATCGGAGACGTTGCGGCAGAGCCCGTAGATGTACTCCCAGTTGGTGAGCGTGCAGTCGAAGTCGTCCGGGAGGTCGCTCATACGAGCGTACCTGCCACCCGCGCGCTGATAAGGGTTTAGCTCCGCCACTCCTGCCGTCACCGCAGCGCCGAGATGAGCGCGATGCCGCCCGCCAACAGCAGCGCGAGCGCGGCCACCGGCTGCCCGCCGCCGACCGCGAGCGAGACGCCGTAGACGAGGCCGGCCGCGAGCGCGCCGACGAGCAGGCTCGCCCCCGCGTGGACCGCGACGTTGCGTCGGACGCGGGCGCCCCGACCCACCTGCTCGCCGAGGCCGACGCCGTGGTCCGCGACGTCCCACGCGACCACGAGCCCGACGGCCGCGACGAGGAGCGCCTCGGCGGGCGCGCCGCGGTACCCCGCGAGCGCGAGGCCGACCACGCCGACGGCCGCGCCCCACGTCAGGGCCCGCGTCGAACTCCGGAGCGACCCGCCGAGGAACCCGAGCGCGGCGACGCCGAGCAGCGCGCCGCCCGTCGGACTCGCGACCAGCCCGGCGGTCGCCGCGACGCCCGCGGCCGCGAGGCTCACGACGACCGCGACCGTCGGCGGCCGCGCGTCCGTCTCGTGGAACTCGGCGACTGCGTCGTCGTCGTGCGCTCGTGCCCCGGTCGCGCCGTCGGCGTCGTCCGTTTTCGCCTCGGTCCTCCCGTCGCCGGCGTGTTCGCTCCCCGCGGCGTCCCCGTCGCCGATCGCACCGCTCATCGCGACCACCGCCTCGTCGCGGCCGCGACCGCGACCGGGAAGGAGTCGTCGCCCCACTCGACCGCGCGGATCCCCGCCGACCGGAGCGACCGCAGGCGCTGACGTCGCTCGAAGGTCGTCAGCCGCTGGCCGGCGGTTTCGGTCGTCGTCGGGTCCGGCGAGAGCACCGTCACGAGGTGGCCGTGCGCGTCGATCCGTCGAGCGAGCGTCGCCGCGGTGTCGTCGACGAGGGGGGTGAAGAACAGCACCTGCGCGTCGACCGGGAGCCGGCGCCGGAACCGCCGGAGCCACAGCGACCGGTAGAACCGCCCGTCGCTCGGGGTCGGCGCCAGCGCCGGGTCGGTGGCCAGCGTCTCGCGCCCGCGGGCGGCGTGGACGGTCCCGCTGCCGGGCGGGAGCCAGCAGTCGAGCGGCGACAGCGCCGCGATCCCGACCCGGTCGCCGCCGTCGAGGAGCGCGGAGAACGCTTGGCCGGCGGCCGCGACGCTCGCCTCCACCGCCGTCTCGGCGTCTGGGTCGGCCGCGACGTACGCCGACTCGCGGGCGTCGACGAGCAGCACGACGGTGGCGGCGCGCTCCTCGCGCAGCTCGACGGTCGACAGCTCGCCCGTCCGCGCCCGCCGGTTCCAGTCGATCCGCTTCAGCGGGTCGCCGCGGCGGTACTCCCGGGTCGCGTGGAACTCGACGCCGGCCCCGCCCACGTCCGTCGGCACCCGCCCGTGGTTGACGGTCGTCAGCCCGCGCAGCGGGAGGTCACCGCCGGCGGTCAGTTCGGGCGTACAGGCGATCGACGTCGGCGCGTCGAGGGCGGTCGAGCGCTCGCGCGCCCCGGCCGCGTCGCGCGTGATCGCGGTCAGCGGCTCCCACTCGTGGTCGCCCCGGGCGGCGCGCACGGTGTACTCGAACGTCACCGCCGTCCCGGGCCGCAGCGCCGTCGCGACCCGCGCGGGGCCGTCGACGACCGCCAGCCCGGGCGGGACGCCGTCGGAGAGCCGGAGATCCGGGAGCGCCGTCTCCCCGACGTTCACAGCGCGGACGGTCACGCGCACCTCGTCGCCCGGCGCCGGCGCCTCGTCGCTCACGGAGCGGGTCACCGAGAGCGTCGGCGTCGGCGCGTCGCCCGCCCGCGCGTACACGGCGTAGCCGACGCCCACCGCGCCCGCGAGCAGCAGCGACGACTGCCGGACGAGCACGCCGAGGCCGACCAGCGCCAGCGCCGCGCCGGCGATCCCCAGCCAGCGGTCGGTCGCGACCTCGCGCCGGCGCTCCCGGTCGGTCGGCGCGTCGGTCGACGCCGTCGCGGTCGAGTCACCTCCCTCACCGGGCGTCTCGTTCCCCTCTACGGTCGTCTCGCTCACTTGTCCGGTCGCGACGCCGTCGTTCGCGTTCGATTCGTCCGCGTTCGCCTCGTCCGCGTTCGATTCGTCCGCCTTCTTCCGGGCCGCGCTCCCCGCCTCCGCGCCGCCCTGCTCCGACTCGCTCGATTCGGACGCGACCGCGGCGCCGCTCGGATCGCTCACGCCGCACCCCCTTGGATCCGTCCGATCTCGTCGACCGCGGCCCGGAGCCCGTACCAGTAGTTCGAGCGCCCCCTGATCCCGGCCGACAGCCGGATCCGGAGCGGGTACGTGGACCGGCTGTCGAAGAACGCGGCCGCGGCGGGGTCGTCCGTCCACGTCCCGTCGTCGACGGCCGCCGCCGCGGCCGCCGCCGAGCAGTTGCGGTCGCGGGTGACGGCGTCGACCGCGACCTCCCGGACCCGGTCGCGGAGGTCCCTGCGGTCTCGGTAGCTACCCGGCGCCGCGCTGGCGACCCGCGCGATCCGCTCGTCGAGGTCCGAGCCGGGCACCGCGGCGGGGGCGCGCCGCTCCGGCTCGCCGGGGTCCGTCGGCAGTCGCCGCCGATCGCGGCGCGCGTTCGCGTACCGGACCCCTTGGACCAAGCCGAGGACGCCGAGCAGCGTGACGACCGCCGAGGTGGGGGAGATGGCGGCCGCGATGCCTCGGTCGAGCGCCGCGAGGAGGCCGACGGCCACCGCCAGCACCCCCGCGACCGCGAGCGGTCGCACTACGGGTCACCTCCGGCGGAGCCGGCGCCCGCGGCCGCGACACCGTCGCGGGTCACGAGTCCCCTCCGTGTCGCTCCTCGATCCGGCGCAGCGCCTCGACGGCGCGGCGCTCGCGGTCGTCGGTCGCGTCCTCACCGCCGTACCGCACGCGCTCGAACACCTCGGTGAGCGCGGTCACCGGCTCCTCGTCGACGCCCGCGTCGACCGCGGCGGTCGCGAACTCCGCCGGCGTCGACGACGCCGGGCGGTCGACGTCGAGGACGTCGGTCATGTCCCGCCACGCCCGGTACACCTCGTTGTCCGCGTCCGACGACTCGATCCGGTCGGCGGCCTCGCCGGCCGTCCGCCCGACTGCGGCGAGGTCCGGCGGCTCGTCGGCCGGCTCGTCGGTCCGGCCGCCCGCGTCCCCGTCCGCCTCGTCGTCGCCGCCGGCGAGGAGGAGCGCGGCGACGCTCGCTATCACCGCGACCACGACGACGACCGCGAACAGGATCTGCGGCGCCGACGCCGCGCCCTCGCCGCTCCCGAACCCGCCGCCGCCGGCCGCGCCCGCCGGCAACAGCCCCGTCCCGTTACCGCCGAGGCCGAGCCCGATGGAGACGTTCTCGGCGACCGAGCGACACGTCGACAGCACCCAGAAGAGAACCCCGATCGGCGCGCCCATGACACCGGCGACGGCGACGCTCGCGAGCGGCGAGGCCGTGTCCCGGTAGGTGATCCCGGCGAGCAGCGTCACCCCGACGAGCAGCGCGATCACCGCGGGGGGTTCCCTGAGGGCCGGGAAACAGAGCCCCGACGCGGAGAACTCGCCTCCCTCGCCCGACGACGTGAGGACGCCGGGGTCTCCGGCGTCTGATCCGACGCTCGGCGCGTCGCCGCCGCTCCCCCCGAACCCGCCGCTACCCGTGTCGACGGCGGTGTCCAGCGTCGCCGCTGCGACGCCGAGCGCGACGAGGGCGAGGAGGGCGACGACGACCGCGACGAGGGCGTCCCGCTTCACGTCAGCGAATACGACGGCCGCCGGGAATAGCTTTCGGCGACGGCGACTCGAACGAGGGACCGCCGGACGACGCCGACTACCCGCCCTCGCTCTCGCCTATCCGCCCTCGCTCTCGCCTATCCGTCCTCGCTCCCGTCGACGACGTCGTCGAGCGAGGTGGTCGGGAACAGCGCGTCGACGTCGGGGTCGGGATCGACGAGGCGGTACGCGGTCCCGTCGGGCTCGACGACCCCGGCGTCCGCGAGGTGGTCGAGGTGCGAGAACGCCTCGCCGGGGCCGTGGAGGACGTGGATCTCCTCCAGCGAGCCGAACAGCGCGGCCGACACCTCCCACGCGGTCGCGGGCCCCGACTCGTCGAGGACCTCGATCACGCGGCGTGTCCGGTGGCGGTGGTGGTCGAGGATCGTCGCCGCCCGGCGGCTCGGCTCGTCGATCCGCCAGCGGTGTCCGGGGTGGGCGGCGTCGAAGTCGCGAGCGACGATCCGCGCGAGGCTCTCGGCGTAGGCCGCGAGCGCGCCCTCGACGCGCACGTCCGCGCCGCCGACGTTCGGGGTGTACTTCGGGAGCAGCGCGTCGCCCGTGAAGACCTCCTCGGTCGCCTCGGTGCCGGCGACCGGTTCGTGGTCCGGCACCGTCCGCGGGTCGAACGCGAACCCGGAGAGCCCGGCGGTGTGGCCGGGGAGATGAAGGGCTTCGAGTTCGACGCCGCCGGCCTCGATCGCGTCGCCGTCCGCGAACGTCGTCACGTCGGCGGGCTCCCCCGAGAGGTCCGAGCTGACCGCGTCGAAGAAGTCGATCAGTCGCTCTCGGTCGGCGGCGGGCATCCCCCACCGCTCGAACGTCTCGCGCTGGAGGTCGCGGTCGGCGAACAGCGGCGTCTCCGTCCCGTCGACGAGGCCGGCGTCGGCCTCGTGGACGTACACGTCGGCGCCCCCCGCGGCCTGAATCTCGCCGGCGAGCCCCGCGTGGTCCGGGTGCCAGTGGGTGAGGACGACGGCGTCGATGTCGGCGAACGTGTGGCCGTACTCGGCGAGGCCGTTGACCAACTCCTCGCGTACCTCCGGGAGCGCGACGCCCGTGTCGACGAGCGCCGTCGTCTCGCCGTCGAGCAGGTACGCGTCGTTCTCGCCCTCGAAGACGGTGTTGCCGAGCTGGATCCGTTTCACACGACCATGTCTCGCGGCGCGCATTTCAGGGTTGCCACCGCGGCGAGCCCGGCCGAGGTCACCCGGTCAGGAGGGCTTTTACTCGCGCGCCCCTCACCGCCGATATGGAGTACCAACCGGGCGTGTGTAACATCGGACCGACCCAACAGCGACGGCGGCTCCTCCTCGGCGTCGGGTCGCTGCTGGCCGCCGTCGCCTACGTCGCGGCGGTCGTCGCGCTCGCGTGGCCGCGGTGGGCGCTCGTCCTCTCCGTGGTCCCGCTGTACGGCGCCGCGATGGGCGCGCTGCAGTACCGCGAGCGCTTCTGTGTCGGCTTCGCCGGCATGGGCGTCTTCGACGTGGGCGAAGGTGCGAACGAGATCGAGAACGAAGAGGCGCTCGCCGCGGACCGCAAGAAGGCGGTCAAGCTCAACGCGAAGGCGATGGCGATCGGCGCGGCCGGGACGGTGGCCGTCTTCGCTGCGGTGACCGCGTTCCTGTAGTCGGTAGCCTGAATGTGCGCCCCATAACATCTGTAAATACAGCCCACCTAGCGGGCAAGAGGTACTAAGTCCCGGCTGCGAGTTAACGCCGACGAGGTAACCACGTAAGTGAGTCACCTTCTCCGCCCTGAAAGACGGAGCTTGTCGGTGGACTTCCGTTCTGGCCGACCCTACTGGGTGGCAGACGAGTAGCCGCCATTCACGTTCAGCGTCCCCGACTTCAGGGCGAGGTGACGTGTCGCCCCTCCGTGCGGAGACTTTTGCCCCGCACGGAGTAGTCGAAATCCGATATTCTTCGCCGCGTTGTAGTCCGCATTGACCACGTAGCCGCACTTCTGGCAACGGAACTTCGCTTGTGACTGGCGGTTTTCGGCCAGCGTCGTCCCGCACTTCGAACACTGCGTAGACGTGTACGCTGGATTCACCTGTGTTGCTTCGATGCCTTCCGCTTCGGCCTTGTACGCTACGTAGTCGTACAGGCGCCGGAACGCCCACGCATGGAACTTCCTCGCGCCCGGCATCCGGTCGCGGATGCCCGTCAACTCTTCGAACGCGATCCGGTCGCACTCGTGCGCGACAGCCTCTTGAACGATAGCTTTCGAGATACGGTGGAGATAGTCCTCGACCCACCGTGTCTCTCGACCGCTCATCCGTTTGATGGTTCGATGCGCCGACTCCGTGCCCGTCTGTTGGAGGTCGCCACGCACGCGTTCGTACTCTCGCCGACGGTGTTTAAGATAGTCACCGCTCCAAAACATCCCGGTTGACGTGACGGCGATCTGTTCGATACCGAGGTCGACTCCGAGGACTGTGCTGTGCTCGGCGTCGCCGTCGCCCGGTATCTCTGACTCCACGTCGGCCTTCGTTCCGATGTGGAGGAAAAACGTGTCCGTCACCTCGCGGTACTGGAGCGTCGCACTCGTCACTTCGTACTCGTCGTTGCGGAGGTACGTCGTCTGCGGGTTGTCGCCTTCCGGTGGGAGGACGTATTCGGCTTCGATGCGTCCGTTGACCGTGGAGAGAGAGACATGGTCGTCGTGGAACGTCGCACTCCGGTTGTCGTAGCGGACGGACGGCGTCGTGAAGTTCGGTTGCGACGCCTTCTTGCCGTTCTGCCAGCGGGTGATAACGCCCTTGATGGCTTCGGCAGCGCGGTTGCGTGCGGATTGAACGAGATTCGCCTGAAGCCGTGTCTGTTCGCGCACGTCGGAGTACGTCCGGTCGTGGAGTTCGTTCTTGGACGTCGGTTTGTAGTCGTCCTGCCATGCGTCGCGGACGACGTAATTACACGCCCACAGATACTCCTCGACGGTTTCGTGGAGAAGAGTTGCGTCGCTGTCGTCCACGTCGAGTTTGACGACGACCGTGCGACGAACCTCCGCCATGTCTCATATTTACCTGAACTGAGGCGCTAAGGCCCCTTCCTCAACGAGCGACCGAAGGGAGCGAGTAGGGAGGGGATACAGCGCCGGACGAGTAGCAAACACGTTCGACGCTCGGCCCACAGGCCCACGCAATCGCAACAACTATACGCACAAGTGCGCATAATACGCATATAGTGAGACGGAAAAACATCACCATCCGCGAAGACCAAGCCGAGTGGATTGAGGAGAACCACCTCAACCTCTCGTCGTTCGTTCGCGGACAACTTGACGAACTCATCGAAGAACGTTCGTGAACTACAACTACAGGTATCGACTCCGACCGTCCGACGCTCTCGAACAACAGTTAGCGTGGACTGTCGATACCTGTAGACAGGTCTACAACCACTTCCTCCACCGGCTCAACCGCACCGACGACACCTCGGCATACAGCGAGCAGAAACTCCTGCCGAGCCTCAAGAAGTGGTGGAACGACCTGAAAGACGTTCACTCGAAAGTCCTTCAGAAAGTCGTACAACGGCTGTACGACAACCTCTCAACGCTTCGTGGTCGTAAAGAGAATGGCTACCACGTCGGGACGCTCAAGTGGAAGGCACCGAGCGAGTACCGCAGTTTCACCTACAGTCAATCCGGCTTCAAGCTCAAGAACACGAGCGGTCGGACTCGGCTGTGGCTCTCGAAGCTCGGAGAAATCCCGCTCACCTTCCACCGCTCCCTCCCCGACGACGCCGAAATCAAGACGGTCACAGTCAAACAGGAACCGACCGGGAAGTGGTACGCCATCCTCGGCGTCGAAACCCCGGGCGACCCGCCCGCGAAACCAGAGACTCCCGAGAAGTGCGTTGGCATCGACGTAGGGATTCTCAAGTACGCCCACGACACCGACGGAACAGCTGTCGAATCGTTCGATCTGTCCGATGAACGTGAGCGGTTGGAACGCGCCCAACACGACCTCTCGCGGAAGGAACATGGTTCCGCAAATTGGGAGAAACAGCGCCGTGTCGTGGCCGAGCGTCACGCCGAGTTGAAGAACAAGCGGCGGGACTTCCTCCACAAACTCTCGAACTACTACGCCCGCGAATACGACTTCGTGGCCGTGGAGGACTTGGAGGTAAAGGGCTTGATCGAACTGCCGGGCAACTCGCGGAACCGAGCGGGCGCGGCGTGGGGAACGTTCCTGCGGATGCTTGAATACAAGTGCGAACGGGAAGGAACGTATTTTGTCGCGGTGAATCCTCGTGGGACGACGAAAGAGTGTGCGTCCTGCGACGTTTCGACGGAGAAGCCGCTGTGGGTCCGTGAACACTCCTGTCCGGCGTGTGGTTTCGAGGCGGATAGAGACGCGAACGCGGCGTGGAACATTCTTTCTCGCGGTATCACAAAGCGGTTAGGAGCGGGACGCTCCGAATCAACGCCTGTGGAGACTGCGCTCCCTGTGGATACCTCGGTATCTGCAAAGCGCGTCGTGGAAACAGGAAGCCCCACCCTCAAGCGCGAGCCGTCAGGCGAGCGGTAGGGTGGGGTAGTTCACTTGAGTAGCTTTATGAGAATTCTGCTCATGAGAGGAAATATGCCAGCAATCAAGAGTGGAGTGGATTCGACTTATATCGCCTTCCTCCCTGCCATCAACGGTAGGGTTTCTCGATTGTAAAAATGAGTCTGTCCGATGCGGACCGCGAGCTCGTGACCGCGGAGCTCGGTCGGGAGCCGACGGCGGCCGAGGCCGCGCTGTTCGAGAACCTCTGGAGCGAGCACTGCGCGTACCGCTCCTCGCGGCCCCTCCTGTCGGCGTTCGACAGCGAGGGCGACCAAGTCGTGGTCGGCCCCGGCGACGACGCCGCGGTCCTCGCGCTGCCCGAACCGGACGCGGCGGATCGGCCCGCGGCCGAGCGCGACGCCGACGACTACGGGGACACATACGTCACCTTCGGCGTCGAGAGCCACAACCACCCCTCCTTCGTCGACCCGTTCGACGGCGCGGCGACGGGCGTCGGCGGCATCGTCCGCGACACGATGAGCATGGGCGCGTACCCGATCGGCCTCCTCGACTCGCTGTACTTCGGCGGCTTCGACCGCGAGCGCTCCCGGTACCTCTTCGAGGGCGTCGTCGAGGGCATCTCCCACTACGGCAACTGCATCGGCGTCCCCACGGTGGGCGGCAGCGTCGCCTTCCACGGCGGCTACGAGGGGAACCCGCTCGTCAACGTCGCCTGCGTCGGTGTCACGAACGAGGACCGGCTCGTCACCGCCACCGCACAGGAGCCGGGGAACAAGCTCGTGCTCGTCGGCAACGGCACCGGTCGCGACGGACTCGGCGGCGCCTCCTTCGCGAGCGAGGACCTCGCCGAGGACGCGGAGACCGAGGACCGCCCCGCGGTCCAAGTCGGCGACCCCTACGCCGAGAAGCGCCTGATCGAGTGTAACGAGGCCCTCGTCGACGAGGACCTGATCCTGTCCGCCCGCGACCTCGGCGCGGCCGGCCTCGGCGGCGCCTCCTCCGAACTCGTCGCGAAGGGCGGACTCGGCGCGCGGATCGAACTCGACGCCGTCCACCAGCGCGAGCCGAACATGAACGCCACCGAGATCCTGCTCGCCGAGAGCCAAGAGCGGATGTGCTACGAGGTCGCCCCCGACGACGTCGACCGCGTCGCCGACCTCGCCGACCGGTTCGACCTCGGCTGCTCGGTGATCGGCGAGGTGACCGACGGGAACTACGTCTGCGAGTTCGCCGGCGACGCGGACGGCGACGGCGCGCCCGACCGCGACCGCGAGACCGTCGTCGACGCGCCCGCCGAGTTCCTCGCCGACGGCGCGCCGATGAACGACCTCGCGAGCGAGCCGCCGAGCGAACCCGACAGGGACCTCCCCGCCGACGACCCCCCGCTCGACGAGGCGGTCGCGGCCGTCCTCGCGGCCCCTTCCACCGCGAGCAAGCGCTGGGTGTACCGCCAGTACGACCACGAGGTCGGCACGCGCACCGCCGTGAAGCCCGGCGACGACGCCGCGGTGCTCGCGATCCGCGAGACGGAGCCGGCCGACGACGAGACCGACGCGGGCGACGACCCCGCCGACGGCGTCGGCCTCGCGCTCGCCTCGGGCGCGAACCCGAAGTGGACCGCGGCCGCGCCGTACGAGGGCGCCCGCGCTGTCGCGCTGGAGAACGCGACAAACCTCGCCGCGACCGGGGCGGTCCCGCTCGCCGCGGTCGACTGCCTCAACGGCGGCAACCCGGAGAAGCCGGACGTGTACGGCGCGTTTAAAGGGATCGTCGACGGCCTCGCGGACGCCTGCTCGGCGCTCGACGCGCCGGTCGTCGGCGGCAACGTCTCGCTGTACAACGACAGCGTCGAGGGGCCGATCCCCCCGACGCCGACGCTCGCGGTGCTGGGCACGACGCGCGGATACGACGCCCCGCCCGCCGCGCTCGACGCCGACCGCGCGGCCGACTCCGAGCTCCTGCTCGTCGGCGCCGGCGGCGACGCGCTCGGCGGCTCCGAGTACCTCGCGCACGCGGGCGGCAGCGACCGGTTCCCGACGCTGCCCGACGAGTCCGGCGCCGCCGACGGGCTCGGCGACCTCGTCGCGTCGCTCGCGACGGCCGCGCGCCACGAGTCGACGCTCGCGGCCCACGACGTGAGCGAGGGCGGGCTCGCGGTCGCGCTCGCGGAGCTGGTGACCGACGACGCCGGCGCCGACGCGACGCTCCCCGACCGCGTCGCGGCCTTCGACGAGACGCCCGGCCGCCTCCTCGTCCAGACGACCGACCCCGAGGCCGTCGCGGCCGCGGCGGGCGACCTCCCGGTCTTCCGACTCGGCGACGTGACGACCGACGGCACCCTCTCGCTCACCGTCGGCGACGAGTCGGTCGCGCTCTCGGCCGACGCGGTCCGCGACCACCGCGACGTGATCGAACGCGAATTGGCCTGAACCGGCGCGACGCGGTTGGAAAACGGCAAGCCGCGCACGCCGACTCCTCGCGATCACCCGATTTCGACGCCGCGAAAGCGAGCGATACGCTTTTAGGTACTCCTAAAGTATGAGGTGGCAACCGCGGGATGCCGGTCCGCCCGGCGCCCGCCCCCCATCGATGGCATCCACGGAACCAGTCGGCACGACGCGCTCGGTCGAGTCGGACGACGCGACGGCCGAGGGATCGGAGGACTCGGCGGTCGAACACCGGGCGAGCGCCGCTTCCGACGACGGGTCGAGCGCCGGCGCGGACCCCGTCCTGTCGCTGTCGGACGTCACGAAGGCGTTCGGCCCGGAGACCGCCGTCGACGACGTCTCGCTCGACGTCCGTTCCGGCGAGCTGCTGACGTTCCTCGGCCCCTCCGGGTGCGGCAAGACGACGACGCTCCGCACCATCGCGGGCCTCGAAGAGCCGACGAAGGGAGAGATCGCGCTCGGCGACGAGGTGGTCGCCGGCGACGGGTCGTTCGTCCCGCCGGAGCGGCGCGACGTGGGGATCGTCTTCCAGAACTTCGCGCTGTTCCCCCACCTCACCGTCCGCGAGAACATCGCGTTCGGGCTCGGCGACGCCGACGCGGAGGAAAGCGAGGCCCGCGTCGACGAGCTGCTCGAACTCGTCGAGATGACCGACCACGGCGAGAAGACGCCCGACCAGCTCTCCGGCGGGCAGAAGCAGCGCGTCGCGCTCGCCCGCTCGCTCGCGCCCGAGCCCGAGGTGCTCCTCCTCGACGAGCCGTTCTCGAACCTCGACGTGCGCCTCCGCGTGGAGATGCGCGAGGAGGTCCGCCGCATCCTGAAGGAGGCGGGCGTCACCGCCGTCTCCGTCACCCACGACCAGGAGGAGGCGCTCTCCATCTCCGACCGCGTCGCCGTGATGAACGACGGGGAAATCGAGCAGGTCGGCCGCCCCGAGTCCGTCTTCGAGCGCCCCGAGTCGAAGTTCGTCGCCTCCTTCCTCGGCCGGGCGTCGTTCCTCGAAGGCGAGCTCCGCGACGGGAAGGTCGACACCGGTATCGGCCGCTTCGACGCGGTGACGCTGGAGGGGTACGACACCGTCTACGACGGCGCGCCCGTCGACGTGCTCGTCCGGCCCGACGACCTCCGCGCCACGCCCGCGAGCCCGGAGCTCGCCGACGGCGTCGTCACCTCGCGGCAGTACGTCGGCCCCTCCTTCGTCTACCGGGTCGAACTCGACTCGGGCGAGGCCGTCCACTGCCTCCACAACCACGTCGAGGAGTTCGACCTCGACGAGCCCGTCTCCCTGGAGCTCACCGCGGACCACCCGCTGGCCTGGTACCCCCGGTAAGCGCGTCGCGGTTGGGACGTCGGGCACGATTGGCCCGGTTGTCATATATTTTTCAGACATATTACCGTCTGAACCAGCTGTTCGCTGAACGGTGCTTCTTGATCGAGTGCGGGAGTAGGTGTAGTATATCGTGAGTGAGGCCATTTATAAGGAGAGTTGTGGTGTTGTTGTCGGCTGTTTATAAGTGATCAGCGCTACTGGGATGGCGACCTCCAAAGCCCCAGTCGCGACGGCTCGCGCGCCTTGCTGCGCTCCTCAGTCGCTCGTTTCACTCGCTCCTTGCGGTGCTTACTGCGGCGTGCTTCGCCCTCGCGACTGCCCCTTTGAGTCCCACCCCGCACCGCACAGCGACCGCACCTCACGCCTCCCCCAGCCTCGCGGTTCGCGCTCTGCGAGCGCTCACCGCGTCCCTCGCGGGCTGGCTCGCGGCCTCCGCTTCGCTCCGGCCGCTCGCAGGCGCGCCACCGCACCCCTTTTATAACCCCTCGTCGCCGCCGCTCACGGTTATTTAAATACGACATCGCGGCCGGCGATCTGAGATACCCACTCCCGCTATCGCTCGCCGCTACCGCTGTACTGATGAGGAAATCTACAAGCTGCTGGGTGTCTCAATGGTGCCGTCCGATTCAAAAGTCGCCGAGCGGCGGCTCAGAAGGTAGCGAGGAACGGAACCGCGTACGCGATCAGCAGGCCGACGAGCGTGACGGCCGCGCCGATACCGACCTCGCGACTGCCGAACTCCTGCATCGGTGCGGTCACGCGCTTGTCCGGGTCGGGCTCGTGCGAGTGGTCGTCCATAATCGCGGATCCGGTCGGGGGACACATAAGCCCACCTGTACCCGGCGGAGGTGACCCTCCTCGCCGCGGCGTTGAAGCGCCGAATTGACTTGTCACTGACCACGCGGCACACCGCGTTCCGGCGTCCCGATCGCCGTGGATAATCTCAGTCAAAAAGAAAATTACATATAGCCAGTTGCGGGACGGAAACGTACGCCCAAAGAAGATACCTATGACAAGTGTCCTCACCCTGGCGTTCGTCGGCGTGGTTCCGATCGCCGTCGCGTTCGTCCTGCTCGCCGGACTCAGGTGGTCCGCCGCCCGCGCGATGGGAGTCGGGTGGCTGCTCGCGGGCGGGATCGGACTCACGTACTGGCGTATGGAGCTCGACTGGCTGATCGCGTCGGCCGTCTACGGCGCGTTCCAGGCGGTCGACATCATCCTCATCGTCTTCGGCGCCATCCTCCTGATGAACTACTTGGAGGGGAGCGGCGCCATCGCCACCATCCGCTGGTACTTCGGACAGATCGAGGAGGACAGGCGCATCCAGGTGTTGCTCATCGGGCTCGGCTTCATGACCATCATCGAGGGCGCGGCCGGGTTCGGGACGCCGGGCGCGCTCGCCGCGCCGCTCTTCATCGGCCTCGGCTTCCCGCCGCTGGCCGCCGCGGTGTTCGGCCTCTTCTTCAACGCCCCGAACCCGCCGTTCGGCGCGGCCGGAACGCCGGTCATCGGCGGCACCGGGGCCGTCATCGAACCGGCGCTGTCGGGCTCGGTGAGCGTCGGCGAGTTCCTCTCGATGGTCTCCGCGTGGTCGGGCGTCGTCACGGGGGTGACGTACGTGTTCTGGGGTCTGCTCGGCGTGTTCTTCCTGACGTACTGGTTCGGCGACGCCGACGGCGGCCGGAGCCTCGGCGGCGCCGTCCGCGACACGCTCCCGATCGCCCCGTTCGCGCTCCTGCTCGGCGTCGTCACCGGCGGAACGCAGCTGGTGATAGCGTGGTTCGTCGGGCCCGCGCTCCCCGACATCGCGGCCGGGTTCGTCGTCCTCGGCGTCGGGCTCCTGCTCGCGAACAACGATATCCTCGTCCCCGACCGCGAGTGGGACTTCCCGAGCGACTCCCAGTGGAGCGACACCTGGCTCGGGGGGCTCGACCTCGACGAGATCTCCCGCGACCAGCCGAACAAGGAGATGTCGGTGCTGCTCGCGTGGACGCCGTACCTGCTCGTCGCGCTCGCCCTGCTGGTCACCCGGTGGCCCGACCTCACCGTCGCCGGGACCGGGGTGCTGGCGTGGATCCAGAGCTTCACCGTCGGCATCGACTCGATCCTCGGCACGGAGCTCGGCTACACGCTCCAGTACCTCTACCTCCCGGGCACGATGCCGTTCATCCCCATCGCCGTCCTCACGGGGCTCATCCACAAGATGGACCTCGACGAGATGGGGGCGGCGTGGCGGCGCTCGGTCGAGCAGGTCGCGCCCGCCGCGCTCACGCTGATCATCGCGGTGTCGATGACGCAGGTGATGATCCAGTCGCAGACGAACACCGCGGGCCTCCTCGGCATGATGGAGGCGCTCAGTCGGGCGCTCGCGATCGGCGCGGGCGGCCTGCTCCCGATGATCTCGCCGTGGATCGGCGCCATCGGCTCCTTCATGACCGGGAGCAACACCTCCTCGAACATCCTCTTCAGCGTGCTCCAGTACAACGCCGCCGAGACGGTCGAGCTCTCCCGGACGATCGTCGTCAGCCTCCAGAACGTCGGCGGCGGCCTCGGCAACATGGTCTCCGTGTTGAACGTCGCCGCCATCTGCGGCGTCGTCGGCATCACCGGCCGCGAGGGCGACCTGCTCCGCAAGGCGGTCGTCCCGATGGCCCTGTTCGCGCTGTTCGCCGGGCTGTTCGGGATGCTCCTGAGCTACGTTCTCGTCCCCGGGCTGTTCTGACCCGGGACGGGTCGGTTCGGGGCCGATATTTTATATAACCGCTGACGCAACACACACGTATGTCTGAAACGGGTACGAACGACTCCGATGTCGACGACCCCGAGACGACGACGATCAACGTCCGCGTCACCGAGCGCCAACTGGCGGAGATCGATGCGGCCTGGAAGGAAGAGGGCTACACGTCTCGGAGCGAGTTCCTCCGGCACGCGATCCGGGACGCGACGGAGCATCCGGGCGCGTCACGTGATATGCTGGCGAGCATCGCCGCCGAGGAGTACGCGATGCGAAAGGGTGAGAGCGAGGCCGTCTCTCGCGACGAGGTCGTCGAGCTGATCGATGACACGTAGCGAGCGGAAGCCCACCCCTTCAGGGGTGGGTCTGAGCGACAACATTCCGTAGGAAACCACCCGCTACGACTCTTCTGGATATTCCACCTTATCGAGTCCTGTATTGACTAACTCGATGTATGCTTCGGTGAGGGTCCGGTCGGTTTCCTCGGCCCACTCTTTCACCTGTCCGTGGAGCGACCACGGAATATCCACGTTTGGACGCATCAGTGACAAGACTTTAGGACCGCAAGACTATATTAATTGGTGTCGTGAGGCGAACCAACACGTTCGCGGTACGCCCGCTCTCCAACGACGACAAGCGGCTACTGCGGGACCTGTTGGACGCCTCTGCGAGCCTGTGGAACGAGTTGAACTACGAGCGCCGCCAGCAGTTCTTCGACGGCGACAGCGTGTGGGACACCGCCGACTACCGGAAGCAGTACGTCGATGTGCTCAGCTCTGCCACCGCACAGCAGATCATTCGGAAGAACACATCCGCGTGGCAGTCGTTCTTCGCCGCCCGCGAAAACGGCGAGAATACCGCTCCGCCGGGCTACTGGGGCAACGAGGACGACGGCAGAGAACTCCGCACGTTCATCCGCAACGACCAATACACGCTGGAAGCCGGCGAGCGATCACGAGTCGAGATCCCCGTCGGCCACGCTCTGAAAGACGAGTACGGACTTGGCTATCACGACCGCCTGCGCCTCGAAGTTGCTGGCAACCCGAAGTGGGACGGCGAACAAGGTCGCTTGGAGATACAGTACGACGAGACAGACGACACGTTCAGAGCTTTTCAGCCTGTCACCGTGCCTGATTCTCGGCAGGATTCACCACTGGCTTCGCACGAAGCCGCGCTGGACGTGGGCGCAAACAATCTCGTCGCCTGTACGACCACGACCGGCCAGCAGTATCTCTACGAGGGGCGTGACCTGTTCGCCCGCTTCCGTGAGACAACCGAGGAGATCGCCCGGTTACAGTCTAAACTCCGCGAGGGACAATACAACAGTCAGCGGATACGGCGGCTGTATCGCACACGGACGCGACGGCGCGACCACGCACAAGACGCGCTGGTTCGACACCTGATGGAACGGCTCTATGCCGAAGGGGTCACCACGGTATACGTGGGCGACCTCACGGACGTTCTTTCGACGCATTGGTGTGCCGAGGGGAACGCAAAGACGCACCAATTCTGGGCGTTCCGGGCGTTCATCGAGCGGCTGTCGTACACCGCCAAAGAATACGGTATCACGGTCGAGGTACGGCCAGAAGCCGACACAACGCGAACGTGCCCGGTGTGTGGCGAGCAGGATGACACCGACCGGGACGGCGACGTGTTCCGGTGTCCGTGCGGTCATGAAGCCCACGCCGACCTGTGTGCGTCTCGCACGTTCCTTGACGAGCAGGCTAGCGAACCCGTTAGGTCGATGGCACGGCCCGTGCGCCTCACGTGGGACGACCACACCTGGTCGGAGCTATCACACTCTCCCGAGAGGGCCAGTCCCAACGAGGAGCGCACAAACCAGAGTACCGGCGACGGGAAACTTGCCTCTGTGGGGACGGCATAGCCAACATCCCCACCGGAGGAATTCCACGGCTTCAGCCGTGGGAGGATGTCAAGACTGGACGTGGGAGTTTCGACCTCCTGCCGCGCGAGCGTTCGAGGGGCTCGATATGCCGATACAGCAGCGGATCGTCTCGAAGCTTGACGACATCGTGACCGACGAGTGGCGGGACCCACCAGAGTATATCGAACCCCTCTCCGGCGTTCCGCACGGGAAGATCCGTATCGGTGACTTTCGCCTCGGCGCCGATGCTGAACGCGACCGAGAGGTCGTGGTGATCTACGACATCGAGCATCGATCGGGCGCGTATCGCCCGGGCGACGACTGAGCGCCGATTCGAACGTAATGACCGACTCACAAACACCTGAGGAGAACTCGTCCGATGCCGATGACAGTCTGGACGGACCGCCCCTCTACGAGCGGCTGATCCAGTGAGCCGAGTACATCAAAGCACAGCCGCCGGAGGTGTGGGGACCACAGCAGAACGCCGTCGTGAACGGACAGATCGAGAGCGCGCAGGCGGTCGACGTGAGCGCCGAGGACAGAAAGCGGATTCGGGAGTTCGCGGACGAGACGTTGCGGGCGGAAGGTGAGAGCAATGAGGAGGGTGAGGACGGGGAGTAAATCGACACCAGAACTCAGCATTTTCGAGGTGGAGCCCCCGACCTCAAGGAGCGAACGGAGTGAGCGAGTAGGTCGGGGAGGAAACCGACATGGGACGACACAACCACCACACCCCGACCGACCGACTCCCGATCATATAAGTACCGTCGGGTACTCTCTGAAACTATGGGCGTGCGTCGAACCGCCGTCGTGAAACTCGCCGTTTCCGACGAGCAACGCGACGCACTCCACCGAACCGCCGAGCAATATCTGTACTGCGCGAACCGAACCGCCGACTACTGTTGGTCAGACACCTCCTACACTGAGTGTGAGACCAACAAGCGAGAGGTTCGTGACGCGCTCTATTCCGAACTTCGGGAGGAGACGGACCTACAGGCCCAACTTGTCCAAGCCGCCATCAAACGCGCTGTCGAAGCCATCAAAGCATGTGTCGAACGGTGGAAAAAGGGACAGCGCGTCTCTCAACCGACGTTCACCGCTGAAACGATGGACTACGACACGCGAAGCGCGACCTTCTACCGGAACAAGGTGTCGCTGGCAACTGTTGAGGGCCGAGTCGAACCGTCGTTTGTTCTCCCGGCAGACAGTCCGACGCCCTACGAGCGGTACGTACTCTCCGAGAACTACGAGTTCCGCGAGAGTACGCTTCGGTACGACGCGGCCACTAACGAGTTCTACCTCAACATTTCGATGCGGCGGACAGACAGTGACGATGGGGTTTCGGAAGATACCGGGCACTCCGAGCAAACGGTCCTCGGTATCGACCTCGGCGTCAACAGCCTCGCTGTGTCCTCAACCGGCACGTTTTGGCAGGGGGACGACTACGACCACTGGTGTCGTGAGTTCGAGAAGCGGCGTGGCGAGATGCAACGGCGCGGCACGCAGGCCGCACACAAGGCCCTGCTTCGCCTCGGGAAGCGTGAAGAAGCCTGGCGCAAACAGTACATCNGGCACGCAGGCCGCACACAAGGCCCTGCTTCGCCTCGGGAAGCGTGAAGAAGCCTGGCGCAAACAGTACATCCACACGATCGCCAACGAACTCGTCTCGGAAGCCGTCGAACACGACTGCGACGTAATCGCGTTCGAGGACTTAAGCGACATTCGAGAGCGGCTTCCACACGCGAAGTGGCACCACGTCTGGGCGTTCCGACGCCTGTTTGAGTACGTCTCCTACAAAGCCCCTGAACAGGGAGTCTCCGTGGAGCAGGTTGAGCCGGACCACACATCCCAACGCTGTTCTCAGACAGACTGTGGGTTCACGCACGACGGCAACCGCCACGGCGAACACTTCGAGTGCCAGAAGTGTGGGTATGAAGTGAACGCGGATTACAACGCCGCAAAGAATATTGGCGTGCGGTACGCCCGGAAGCGACAACACAAACTCCGTTCCTCGCCCAAGTCGGGGAGCGGAGACGCACAAGTAGACGTGCGTGTGAATGGTGGGACGTTGAACGGTGAGAGTCACCAGCCTCTTGCTGGCGACTGATTGCCGGGAGTCCACATCAAAGCCCTCCCCTCAACGAGTGAACCCCGTATGGGGTGAGCGAAGTAGGGTAGGGTAGTTTACCCGTAGAGTATCTCGTCGATATCCGCTTCGTCGGTCGCGACCCCGGAACTGACCCGACCACGCTGCATCTGTTCTTTTTCGTCATCCGATAGCGGGAGCGATGATGCCATATCGGTGTCTCTCTCACGAGCCCTCATAGTCGTTACTCGAACGACTCCAATTTCCCGACGATCTTCGTGTACACGTTCGGCGCCACGTACCAGCCGTGGTCGATCATCGTGTCGATGGCGTCACGGCCCTCCGCAGTCGTCAGCGCGCCGTCCTTCACAGCTGAGAGGGCAACGTACGCGGTCCCGCGCGTCTCGACGTCCTCGACCGCGGCCGCGGAGCGTCCGGCGGACTCGTCCATCACGGCGACCGCGCTGCGGGCGTCCGCACAGGCGAGGACCGCGACGTCGGCGTCGCTCAACCCCGGATGCCGCGCGAGTCGCGTCGCGACCGGCGAATCGTCGGTGTCGACCGCGAAAGTGTCGACGAGACCGTCCTCCACGGCGCGCTCGATCCGACGCGCGTCGTCGTACCCGCGCTCGACGCCGGTCGTCACGACCTCGCGGTAGACGGCCTCCGGAACGACTCGCGGCTAGTCCAGCGTCTCGATCACGTCGAGCCGGTCCGCCTTCGCGAGGTAGATCAGCGGCGTCGCGTCGAAAACCCAGCTCACAGCTCGTCGAGGTCGGCTTCGAGGTGATCGGTCGAGACCCACACGTTGTCGGCGTCTGCGACGAGGTCGGCGAACTCCCAGACGGAGACCTCGGCGAGGTCCGCGGCCTTCGTGAGCGACACCTCACCGTCGGCGAACCGTTCGAGCGCGCGCTCGGTGCGCCACGCTTCGAGCCCCTCGCTGAGGAGCTTCCGGACCGCCGTGCTCCGGTCGAGGCGTTCCGATTCGAGGTACGCCTCGAGTTCCGCTTCGAGGTCCTCGGGGACCCGAGTGGAGATGGTTGGCATGCTGTTTGCTATGTATATGATGTATTCATAGGTTTCGGCGGGCGTAGATCTAGCGATCACGCTGACCACCATCGTGTCACCGCACACCAGCTGGCGGAGACCGACGCAGTCTTCCGAGCCGCCCGAAGGACTAAACGGATATCGGTCGTATTTCATCGTATGACCTCGATCGTCCGGGACGAGGCGATTCGCTCCGGCGAGCCGCGTGTGGAAGGGACGCGGATCACCGTGCGCGACGTCAAGCGGCGCGTGATCGACGCCGATGAGGATCCACACGTCGTCGCCGGCGAGTATGAGATCTCGATGGCCGACCTCTTCGGCGCGCTCGCGCACTACTACGAACACCGCGACGCGTTCGAGGACGACGAGCGGGAGGCCGAGCGGACGCGTCGCGATGGCGAGCGACGGACGCGCGCCCTCGTCGAGGAACTCCACGGCGAGAACTCGGGGTCGACAGAGGACGCAGCGTAGCCGTGTCGCGGATCCTCGCAGACGCGAACGTGCCCGAGGAGTACGTCTCCGCGCTCCGAGGCGACGGGCACGACGTCGTGTACTCCCGGGAGATATCCGGACTCGATCCCGAAGCGACTGACAACGCGATTGTGGCGTACGCCGAATCCGAAGGGATGGCTATCGTCACGACTGATGTGAAAGACTTCGCTGATCGCGACGCCGTCGTCCCGGTCTTCGTCGCACCGCAGGATATGACCGGCGGGGCCGTCCGTGCAGCGGTCGCACGTATCAAGGCGCTGCCGTTCGATCCGGCGGAGACGGATCCCATCTGGCTCTCGTCGCTTTGATCGCCGTTAACTCGATCGATTCCGACTTCCGGGCGAGTCACGTGTGTCGGTCCGGAGCAACGCACCACCCGCGTTCGGTCATTGCGTCGTTTGTCTCGCGTCCCCGATCGGACGATAGCTTCTCGCGTTTCACCGGCGAGCGAACCACGGACGCGGGGGAAGATGGTGTGGATACGGCGTTTGCTCCGTGTACGATGTATTCATGGGTTTCGCTGGAATCGTCGATCGAACGGTTCGGCGATCGGAATAGGTCCGACCTTTGCCGAGTGTCTCTCAGTAGGCAAGCACGTCATGCGAACCCGCCGGAGGGACGGGGACCACAGCAGAACGGGTTGTGAACGGTCAAATCGAGAGCACGCAGGAATCGCCCTGCGCGCTGAACGAGATCGACGGAGGGGTCTCGCCGATAAATGATTGGAAAAACTTAATTATCTCATTATTAACTTCTACCTGTTGATGAATCTCCCCGTGCGTGACAGCGGGTCGACGTTGATAATGGGTCCGACGTTGTCAGGACGGCGGCGGTTACTCTACCGGCTGTTACGGGAGTCGCCAGGGCGGCCGGCTGTGGTGGCAACGCGCGAGCCCACAGAGTGTCTTCGGTCGCGGTACCACCGGCTGACTGGCGACGATGCGTCTACTCCGATCGTCATCGACTGTATCACGAACTCTCTCGGCCGATCAGAGGAGGACACGGAGACGACGAAGTACGCACAGGACCCGGGGAATCTCACGTCGATCGGTACGAAGTTCGCTGCTGTTCTCGACCAGCACGAAACGGATCAACTCTCTGTCGGCCTCACGAACCTCTCGCCGCTGCTGGTATACACGTCGCCTTCCGACGTGTTCCAGTTCGCACATATTCTCGTCCAGAAATCGATCGGTACCGGCTGGCCGGTGATCGCGACGATCGACCCTAGCGTTCACGACGCATCGACCGTTGAGCAGTTCGTTCCGCTGTTCGAGGGCGTGATCGAGACGCGGCGCACCGACGACGAAGACCAAGAGTTTCGGATCCGCAAACCGGAGCGCACGGAATGGGAGACGTTTTGAGGGCGAAGTGCCGGGTGACTCGGAGATCGGAACAACGGTAGACCGGACATAGCTCCTCCCGAGGTGGAGGTCAAGGCGAGCCTCCTGCTCACCTGCTGTTCAGGCATTGCCTGCCCGCAGCCGTGACCTCACTCGCTCGTGTCGAGCGTCTCACTCGGATCGACTGCCGTGGCAACGTCGTCGCTGTGGGTGACCACGAGCCCAGCGCCGCCGCCGACACCGTGAAGCGCCTCGGGGTCAAGCCCTGAGGCTTCCCGTTTCGATGACGCGACTTACAGGAACCGACGAAGACTGTCCTCCATCGGTTTCCACAGCGGTCGCAGTCTCCACGGGCGTCGATTCGGCCTGTCCCAGACCTAACTCTTGAAGACCGCGAGAAAGAACGTTGTACGACGCATTCGCGTCTCTATCCGCCTTGAACCCGCAACTCGGACAACTGTGTTCCCGCACCCACAACGGTTTGTCTGTCTCGACACCACATTCAGCGCACTCTTTGGTCGTCCCCGCAGGATCTACTTGGACCACGTGCGTACCGTACAGGTCGCTCTTGTACTCCAGCATCTCGATGAATCCGCGCCACACGGCATCCTGCTTATTCCGAGCGTTCCCACGCTGTTGAAGCATTCCCGAGACGTTCAAGTCTTCCACGAACACGGCGTCATACGTCGTGACGAGCCACGTCGTGAGCTTGTGCTGGAAGTCTTCAACCCTCCGCTTGATTCTGCGCTTAATCTTGGCAACCCCGCGGCGCTGTTTCTCCCAGTTGTTGCTCCCGTGTTCTTTCCGGGAAAGATTGCGCTGCTCCCGACGCAGGCGTTCGTACTCGTCGGAGAGGTCAAGCCAGTCCACGCTGTCGCCGTCAGACGTGTAGATGTAGTTCTGGATGCCGAGGTCGAGGCCAATACAGTCCTCAACATCCACGTCGTCTACGGCGGGTTTCTCGGGGAGCGTGGTGTCTTCGACTTCGAGGCCGAACGTGACGTACCACTCACCCGTCGTCTCTTTCTTGAGCGTCACCTCTTTGATGTCTGCGTTGTCGGGGATGGAACGGTGGTATCGAATGGGGATGTCACCGATTTTGGAGAGCCAGATTGTGGCAGTCCGGCCACTCGTGTTTTTGAGTTCGAAGCCAGACTGCGAATACGTCATACTCTGGTACTCGCTTGGGGACTTCCAGTTGAGCCACCCGACCTTGTGCCCGTTCTGCTTCTTCTCGGAGAGGTTCGAGAGGTTGTCGTAGAAGCGTTCGACGGTCTTCTGTAACGCCTTCGAGTGGACTTTGGAGAACACAGGCCACTCGTCTTTCCATTCGGTGAGGCGTTTCTGGTGTTGGTACGCCGAACCGATGTTGTCCTCGTCGGTGTCGAGGACACTGTATTCGTAGCGGGTGTGGTTGTATGCTTGGCGGTGGATGTCGATGTGGCGTTCCACTTCCGCAGTCACACCTGTTCGGTCAGGGTAGGCGCGGAAGCGGTAGTCGTACCACATCGCCGTACCTCGATTATCGCTGCGTTGCTAGTTAATGGCTTGTGTCACGGAGTGTCGGCTTCATCCACGGGGTCAAGCCCCGTGGCATTCGCCTCGACAGCCTGTAAAAAGCGATCGCCAACCACCCATAGCCGACAAGCGTGAGGCCGGCCGCGCTCATCCCGCCAAGGACCCACCTGAACGAGACGGCGGCCCACAGCGCGAGCGCGCTGATGTACAGCTCAAGGGGGCGTCCCGTGACTGTGCTCTCCTCGAACGTCTCGATCCGATCGTCGGTCGCGTCCGGTTCGATCACTTCCTCGGGGGCAGCGCGCATCCCCGTCGCAACGACGGCGCCGACGACGGCAACCCCGACCCAGCCGTATCCGACGAGAGGAATCGGGACAGAGATGATGTCGAGCGCCCACAGTCCGGTGAGGCCAGCCAAGATTACGGCGATCGCGCTGTACGCACGGAAGCTCAGCGTGACAAGGCGTTTCATGTGGTTTCAGATATATTATTAGTCGCGATAAATATACTGGCTCGTTGACCGGTTCTGACGGGAACCGAGTTACGCGCGTAATGAGGCCGACGCACCGCTTATCGCGAGAAGCCGGTCCCGCTGAGGTAGGCCGCGAGAATCGGACTCATTACCGCGAATACGGCCAACACGACAACCACCTGTAGCAGCACGAGCCACGACTCCTGTATCGGCGCTTGAACGGCTCCGACCGTCGCGTATCTGCCGACGACGATGATCGTGACTATTGCCAGCCCCCAGAGCATCACTCCGAGCTCTCTGGCGTGGCTTCGATGGACGGGGCCGGGGGAGATGCTGTCGTCGCGGTCACTCTCCACGCCCCCGTTGCCCATACGGCTACATTACCGTCGATTGATAAATACGGATCCGTTCATTTCACCGTCATGTTCGTTGTCTTTTTTTGAAATGACCTCGCATCGGACATCGGGGACCGAACAGCACGAGATGAGCGGTAGAACGGGGGTCTCGGAGCGTGGCGAGATGATGGTACCTGTGACTAGAACAACAGCGACCTCGTGTTCAGCAAGAAACGAGCGACCGTGACGTGGCATTCACGCCGTGATCAAAGTGGTGGAGACGGTCACGCCGCGTGGTCGCTCGCTTCGATCAGCCGTGAGAGTACTTCCTGTTTGTCCGGAGGCTCCACACCCCGCGTGATCCGGCCGGTCACGAGATCAATCAGGTCATACCGTCGCAAGATTGCGCGGGCCTGGCCGTCATCGACGCCGAGTCCCCGCCGAACCTCGTACACCGTCCGCGAGTCGGTGAGGACAGCGACAAGTTCGCCTACAGACACCTCGTCCGGCAGGTCAAGCGACGCAACCGCGGAGAGTGTCGGTTGTGTACCACCGTCAGTCGCCGTCGACGCGGTTGTCTGTGTGTCTGTGGCGGACTCCTCTGGTTGGTCGGCGGCCGTGTCGTCGATTCCGTTGCCGCTCGCTTGTGTTTTTTTTGTCACCCCCTCGTCGTCGCCTGCGTGGGCAGATGCTGTGGAGTCACTATCGCCCGATTCAACTACCTCAGTGGCCCGGTCAGCTTTTTTCTGTGTGGGCGTCTCGGGAGCGTCGTTCGCTGTGGTGTCATCAGCGTCGTTCGCCTGGACATCGCCGCCTGATCGCCGTGAGTGTTCCTCGTCGGCTGGAGCCGTCTCTGACCCTGTTGGGTCCGCCTCACCAGTCTCAGATTCTCCAGTCTCCGCGTCGTGCCCGGATTGGGTCGCGGCACTCGTCACTTCCTCGGCGTCCATCTCTGTCTCGGCAAGCGTATCGCTCGCCCGTGACGTCGGCTCGTGGATGCCGTGTTCGACCATATATCTCCGAACCGTTTGCGGGGTCACATCCACCCCGAGCGCGTCGGTCATCTCGGAGAACGTTGCCTCCGGGTCGTACACCGCGGCGAGCTGATCGGGGTCACGATACGCCGGGGAATTATCGTCCGCGGGAGTGGCGCTGTCAGCGGTGGCCTCGCCGGGTGTCGACTCCACAGACCCCTCGGTGGCTCCCGGATCTGCTGAATCGCGCCCAGCCGTCGAGTCCTCATCAACTGCCGACCCCACCGATGAATCCGCATCTATCGAGCGTGTCGAGTCGCGCTCAGTCGACGCGTTCTCGTCGACCTGTGTCGACCGAGCGGCGTCAACGGGTTGAACAGCACCGTCTTCGTCGGATGTCTCGGTCGCCCCGGTCTCTAGTGAGGCAGTCTCGTCGCCTGTTGACTCCGGAGTCCCGGTGGCAATGTCAAGTTCGATCTGGAGCGTTCCGTCCTCGAGCGTCGCGGCGACGAGATCGAGCTCACACGAAGCGTCTACACGTTCGTCGACGATCGGAACCGAAACACGTGCTGTGCCACGCCCGCTGTCGTCGTCGACAGTGACACGTAAATCCGTGATCTCATTGCCAGCAGTCTCGATCGCAGCAGCGACATCCGCGACTGTATCCAGTCTGTCGCTGGGAGTCTGTTTCATGTTGGCAGGGAAGCATTAACCAGTATAAATCTCTTGTGTGGCGACATTTTTTGGTGGTAATCTCGTAGTCGGTAACTCAAATCGGACTTCATACCCGACATTTTGAGTTTATCAGTACCAAATCTTAGTTTAATGTATTCTATATGGGGGCGATACTATTGGATCGCGACGCAGTTAGCGGCCAGCAACGCACGGACGAGGAACACGGTGAGTTACTCTCACGGAGAGTCCGACGAGTCAGCGCTTCCAGCATATTACGGAGAATCGAGGAGAAAGCCTCGCGCTTCAGCGCGGGGAGGATGTCAACGCGGGGAGGAAGCCATGTACTGGCGCGCGCGAAGTCCCACAAACACAACGACAGCAAGAACGATGAGACCAATCTGCGGATGCGTTCCCATCTCTTGGTAGATCTCGAAGAGCCGAACCCACGGCGCGATATCATCACTCGGAGACTCCGGGACGGGAAACAGCGGATACAGCAGAAAGCGTGCGGTCCACACATCGCCCGTAAGCAAGAACCGGTAGGTGTCACCAAGGAGATGACTCGCGTAGCCGATCGCGAACGCTGCGGGGGTGACAATTCGAAGTTGTTCAGCGAGCGTCTCGGCACTCCAGTGACCACGAAGCCGGATTGTGAGCCACCAGACCGTGAGCGAACACAGAGCGAATGCGAACAGCGAGTGGGCGAGTGAGCGACCGTACGTGAGGATACCAATGTAGGCGAGTGGCTTGTCCACGAGATCAGGAAATTGGCTGCCGAACGCAAGCGGGAGAAGCGCAAGCCGAGCGGGGAGTCGATGGGTGCTGGTGGCCGCGTACACTGCGTACCAGAGATACGCGAAAGCAAGGTGGCCTAATGGAAGCATAAGGGGGAGATAGTGGGTTGCGTGGATAAGAGTAGTCGATCGGGAGCGCTGACCTACAGATAAGCAAGGAGAGAGTCTCGGCCTTTAGGCTGGGCGTGAATCCGACACTCCACTTCACAAACCACGCTCGGCGCTTACTCCGGGGTATCCTCTCTGACTTTCTTTTCGCCTTCGAGGAGTAATCCCTTCCATGTCAACCCACGGTGCTTCTTCAGCTTTTTCAACCGCTCGTATTGCTCGTCGTCGTCAAACTCGATTCGGACTTCGACCATACAGTAACACACAAACCACATTTTTATGTGTGTTCCGATTCAATCAGTAGTTGATGAAGCGATCCAACACGTTTGAGGTGATTCCGCAGTCTGAGGAGGATGAGGAGTTACTTCGACGGCTATTGGACGCTTCTGCCGCTCTCTGGAACGAAATTAACTACGAGCGCCGCGAACACTACAAAGACCCAGACGAAGACGTATGGGACATCAGCGAGTATCGCGGTCGCTACGGCGGAACACTCGGCGCATCCACGGTTCAGCAAATCGAACGCAAGAACCGCGAAGCGTGGAAGTCGTTCTTCAGCCTCAAAAAGAAAGGCGAAGCCAACGGCAAACCCGGATTCTGGGGCAACTCAGACGATGGACGAGAACTTCGCACGTACATCCGAAACACGTCGTACTCCGTCGAATGGGGTGAATACTCCCGCCTTGAAATTCTCGTCGGCAAAGACCTGAAAGACGAGTACGGACTAGGACACCGCGAACGTCTGCGACTCGAAGTTCGAGGCAATCCCAACTGGAAGGAATACGAAAAGCAAGGTCGGTTAGAGTTGTTCTACGACGAGCAAGCACAATCGTTCAGGGCCTTTCAGCCAGTCACCGTCGATGATTCTCGACTGGCACAACCACTGGCTTCAGAAGAAGCCGCTCTGGACATCGGTGCGAACAACCTCGTCGCCTGTACAACCACGACAGGTCAGCAATACCTGTACGAAGGACGCGAGCTGTTCGACAGGTTCCGCGAAACCACGCGAGAAATCGCCCGACTCCAATCACTGCTGGAGGACGGTCGATACAGTAGCCACCGCATCCGGCGCCTGTACGACCGACGTACGAAGCGACGTGACCACGCCCAAGACGCACTCACCCGCGACCTCATCGAACGCTTGTACGATGAAGGCGTTTCGACAGTGTACGTCGGCGCATTAACGGACGTACTCGACACACACTGGTCCGTTGAGACGAACGCGAAGACGCACAACTTCTGGGCGTTTAGAGGGTTCGTGAACCGACTGGCGTGTACCGCTGAGGAATACGGTATGTCGGTGGAAGTACGGTCTGAGGCGTGGACAAGTCAGGAGTGTCCGAACTGCGGTTCGACGGAGGACACGACGCGCCACCGCGACACGCTGACGTGTCCGTGTGGATTCGAGGGGCACGCTGACCTCACAGCGTCGGAGACGTTCCTTCGGCGGCAGACAACGGTAACACGGTCGATGGCACGGCCTGTATGCCTCAAGTGGGACGACCACGAATGGTCAGAGTCACCACGCTCTCCCCGTCCCAACGAGGAGCATACAAACCCGCAAGTTGCCTCCGTGGGAAGGTAACCGATACCCCCAGCGCGAGGAAACCTCGCCGTCGTCGGGCGTAGCCCGACTGCTTGAGGGAGCTTCGCTCCCTCTCCGTTCACGGCGAGGAGGATGTCATTGATACGGTTCACACACCCGCGACACGCCTTCCTCGAACGCAATCGTTGGCTCCCAGCCGGTGGCCTCGTGAAGTTTCGAGTAGTCCGCCATCGTGTCGTGGACGTACTCGTCCAGCGGGTTCTCGATGTATTTGGGCTCGACGTTGGTGCCGAGCTCGTCGTTGATCAGCTCGATCATCTCGTTGAACGAGTAGCTCTCTTCGGTGCCCACGTTGTAGATCCCCTGGAGTTTGTGGTCGGCGGCAAGTTCACACGCGCGAACGACGTCGTCGACATGGGTGAAATCGCGCGTCTGGGTGCCATCGCCGAACAGCTCTGGGCGGTCCCCGTTCACGATCTTGTCGGTGAACTGTGCGACCGTGTTCGCGAACTCGCCTTTGTGCTTTTCGGCGCCACCGAAGCCCTGATATACGGAGAAAAAGCGCATCCCGGCGAGGGTCATCTCATGGAAGTTGTGGAAGTACTCCGCGTAGCGCTCCCGGGCGAGTTTGGACGCTTCGTAACCGGTGCGGGCTTCGACGTCCATCGTCTCGGGTGAGGGTTCCGTGCGGTCGCCGTAGATCGAGGACGTGGTTGCGTACACGACGGTGTCACACCCATCCTGGCGGGCTTGCTCGATGGTGTTCACGAACCCCTCGACGTTGACTCGAGCGCCCTGTGCGGGATTCTCCTCGTGCATCTTGTATGATGAGAGGGCCGCAAGGTGGAACACAACGTCGACGTCAGTTGGGAGATCGTCATCGACGACCGACGCGTCGACGAACTCGACGTCGTCGCTGAGGTTGTCAGGGGTGCCAAGATAACAGTCGTCGACAGCGATTACGTGGTTGCGTTCAGCGAGGTGATTGGCGAGATTCGAGCCGATGAAGCCAGCGCCGCCTGTGACGAGCACACGTGTATCGTCCATGCGTCTCTCTGCTCAACGGTTCCGTGAAAGGGTTGCGGTAGTCAACTACTCCTCCCTACTTCGCTCACCCTGACGGGTTCGCTCGTTGAGGGAGGGGCTTGTCCGTGAGCTCAGCCTCAAACCCGCCCGGGTGGGCGGAGAATCCGCCACTTGGCGTCACCGTTCCAGACTTGAGGGCGAGTTGACTGTCGCCCGTCCGCCGAGACGACTGTTGGCCTCGACGGACATACCGCATCCCGATGTTCTTCGCCGCATTGTAGTCCGCGTTCGCTTCCGACTCACACTTCACGCACCGGAACTCCGTGCGAGTTCGGCGATTCTCGTCTGCCGTGAATCCACACTCGGCGCACCGTTGCGACGTGTACGCCGACCCCACTTGCTTCACAGAGATGCCGACTGCTTTGCTGTGTTGAATAGATGCTGAGTCACGGTTACAGCGGCTCACACAGTGGTTCTATGTTGGTGATGGCGAACATCAAGACGATTTCACGGAACTGCCGATACCAGCCAAGCGCTCGCACGGCATCGCCGAGCGAGCGCTTGGTTGTCGAGTAGGATGTTTCGGCCATCCACCGCTGAGAGTAGCCCTTTGCCCGGTTCAGAGCGTTTTTCGCGGCTGCGTTCGCTGACGAGCCGCGATAATGAACGAGGTAATCGATATCGTGTGCGGCGATTTCGTACTCGGTGTGCCAGTCTTGGAAGCCGTTGTCGGCAGCGACGGACTGCAGGTCGTCCGCGTTTCGGCGGACGACCTGCGGTCCCGTCTTCGTGTCATGCTTCCACCGCGCTGCGATGTGAACGTCGAGAACAGCTAGTGATTCCACATCAGTCAATGTCGTCACTTTCAGCGTCTGTATCGTCCGTCCTGCCCGCTGGCGAAAGTACGAGGAGGCACGTCGCCGATCGAAGAACGTGCTGTCGAGCGCAGCGTGTCCGGACTGCGGGTGCTGCTGCGCGGAAACGCGCAGCAGCGCCCGCCATACCCACATTTTCAGCCGATCAAACGACTTGTAGATCGTGCTGTAGTCTGGGAGATCGTCTGGATCTAAGCCGAGTGCGTCACGAATCTCGGCCATATACTTCAGCCGATTCGGCGTTTCTCGGTAGCTGTGGCCGTCTTCGAGCCGAAGACAGTGTAGCACAACATGTTTCCAGCGGGCGAACCCGCCGCTGGCGGGCTCGCCCGCGTGCTTTCCCAACGCTTGTTTGACTAGGCGACGACACTGCTCAACGAAGTCGAGGAGATCGACTTCCATGGACAGAATCGATTTNACGCTTGTTTGACTAGGCGACGACACTGCTCAACGAAGTCGAGGAGATCGACTTCCATGGACAGAATCGATTTCCTCGGCTTCGTCCTTCTGCTCCGTGATAACAGCTGATTAGATCGCTATTCAACACAGCAGACTGCTTCGGCTTTGTACGCCACTTGCTCGTACAGCGTTCGGAACGCCCACTTATGCCCCCACGACGCGCCGGTTTGCTCGCGGATGTCAGTCAAGTCCTCGAACGCGATCACGTCGCACTCGTATCGAAGTGCTTCATCCACAATCGCGTTCGACGCTTGGTGAACCACGTCACGAACGTATCGTCGTTCGCGTCCACTTGATTGTTCGAGCGTTCTGTGGGCGCTTCGCGTGCCTGTCTGTTGGAGTCCCGCACGGACTTTCTCGAACTCGCGGAGGTTGTGTGAGAGTTCGCGCCCATTGATGAATCGTGCTGTGCTGGTGACGGCAAGGTTTTCAATACCGAGGTCGACCCCGAGGACCGTTCCGTCCTCGGCGGTGTCTCGCTCAGTGTCGGTCTTGGGTCGGCGGAAGCCGATGTGTAAAAAATAGTCGCCGTCACGAGCGGTGAGCGTGCTTTCCGTGACGCTCCAGTGGTCGGAGTCGAGGTACTGCCGTTGGTAGCCATCCTCGGCTTCAGGGAGCGCAAGTTCACATCGAACGCGACTCTCCGTCGTGGAGAGTGACACTGTATCGTCATCGAACAGCGTCATCGTTCGAGTGTCGTACTTTATCGTGGGGGCGGTGAACGTGGGTTTGCTGGCCTGTTTGCCGTTCGAGCGGCGTTCGAGACAGCCGGTGATGGCTTGTGCGGCTTGGTGGGTGGCGAGGATCGCGTGCTGACTCCCGAGGTTGGTTTCCTCGCGCACGTCGTCGTAGGCGAGGGGTTGTACGTCGCTCTTGGCGTTACACTTCCCCCACGCCATGTCCGTGGCGAGTTGGCACCCACGCTTCCACTCGGAGATGGTTTCCTCAAGCAACCCGCGTTGCTCACCGTCTACCGAGAGACGAGTAATTGCCGTCCGACGCACGTGGTCGTCTGCCACAGTTTCAATGTGTACGAGAGGCTACTTATAATCTGGTGTTTGTTACAGATACGAACGCGCTCGTCCCCTCCCTACTCGCTCCCTTCGGTCGCTCCTTGAGGAAGGGGACTCCGCGCTACCGCTTCAGTTGAAAAGATCTCTCTGTAGTCGCGTCGTCTCCATTTAGCTGTGTCGCACCGAGACAGCACGCCAGTCTGAACGACTCTCTCAGCTCTCTAGCGTTCGCCCTGTTGTTTTCGACACCGGTCGCACTGGGCTGCCGCCGAGAGTCCGCGTGGGATCCGTCGTCCACATTTACAGCGTGGCCCCTCCGTGGTCTCTGCCATGGACTACTGTTGGATATTACACAATATAGTTCTTTCTCAGGAAGTACTGCCCTAGGGCTACTACTGTTGTCTTTCGCCTTGAAAAATTGTATATACGGTTACCTCTCCGGCTCGGCCGCAGTGAGAACCGCTTGAACTGTTTCTTGTAGTTCCTCCTTATAGAATGGTTTAATAAGCCAAGCGGCGATACCATCACTGTCCGGAAGTAACTCTGGATCGGTGCCAGAGACCATCACCACTGGTGTCGTTAAGCCACTGGTTCGAAACTGGTCGTGAATGTCGGTGCCAAGCATATCTGGTAGCTTGTGATCAAGGACCACAAGATCGACAGCTGGCGTTGCCTTTCGGATCGCCTCTCGTCCTGTCCGGGCCGAGCGTACTCGATACTCACCATCAAGATAGCGTCGGTAGAGGGACGCAAGATCATCGTTATCCTCTACAAGGAGGACGGTCCTCTCAGCTGTCATACGCTTAACTAGTTAGTTCAGTGTAATATACTTTGGGCTATTTTGACATTTTTCGGGATTCGAGCCGTGATATTGCCGGACACTGGTAGTTGTATCGCTACGATAGCTAGGTGGTGTTGGCGATGGCCAGGATGCGCTCTTTTTTGATGTCTCGGAGGTACGACGGCGCCGAGGGCCACGAGACGAGTACACGAACGTCGACGAGACAGCCGGACGGAAGACACCGAGCGCGACACGCGCACGCACGCCTACTGGACTCGCTTTCGTCTCTGATACCGATCTGTGGCCGTGTAGTCGAGCGATTGTTCGACGACAGGCGTGGGGTAGTGCCGTCGGCCGGAGACCGTAACCGCGCAGGCGACTGGATCAGCATTTTCGAGGTGGAGCCCCCGACCTCAACGAGCGAACCCCGTATGGGTGAGTGGAGTAGAGTAGGGTAGTTTACACGGGAGCGCTCATCGCACCAGACAGCACGTTCCGATTTTATTACATGTTGTGTCAGGTTAATGTTATAACACCGCATTTTGCCGGCACACGCAACCTTCAAATAGTTAGTGAAATTGAATAAGATCAAGACAACATTCGATGGCCACGAAAACCGAGACGCAGCGCGGCGAGGTGGTACAGTCGGCAGACCAGGCTGTCGATCGGACGCAGCGGTCAGCAGACGAACTACTGGTGCGGGACGACGCCGACGAGTCGCCCGTGTTGAGTGTGGTGATGCCGACGCTCAACGAAGAAGACGGGATCAGAACCTGTATCGACTGGATCAAAGCCGCAATCGAGGAACTACAGGTCCCTACCGAAATCCTGATTAGCGACAGTTCGACCGACCGGACGCCCGAGATCGCCCGTGAGATGGGCGCGGTCGTCGTCGAGCCCGACGGCAAAGGGTACGGGTACGCGTACAGGTACGCCTTCGAACGGACCCGCGGCGAGTACATCGTGATGGGCGACGCCGACACGACGTACGACTTCACGCAGATCCCGCGGCTGTTGGACCATCTAGAGGAGACGGGAGCAGACATCGTCATGGGGAGCCGGCTCGACGGCGAGATCAAAGACGGCGCGATGCCGACGCTCCATCAGTACATCGGCAATCCGCTCCTCACGCGGTTCCTCAACACGTTCTATCGAGCCGGCGTGAGCGACGCCCACAGCGGCTTTCGCATCTTCACTCGGGACGCGTACGAGCGGATGGATCTCGAGACGACCGGGATGGAGTTCGCCTCGGAGATGATCATGGACGCCGGGGCCCGCGATCTCCAAATCGAGGAGGTACCGATCATCTATCACGAACGGAAGGGCGAAGAGACCCTCGACAGCTTCCGCGACGGCTGGCGGCACGTCCGGTTCATGCTCGTGAACGCACCGGGGTACCTCTTTTCGGTCCCGGGGATGCTCCTCACGGCGTTCGGCGCGGCGGTGTTGCTGATCGCGCACACCGGTATCGAGATCGGCGCGATGACGCTCGGCACTAACTCGATGATCGCGGGAAGCCTGTTTTCGATACTGGGGGTTCAAGTCGGCTCGCTCGGCGTGTTCGCCACCGTCGCCAGCGACCCGATACAGAAACCGAACGACATGGCCACGTCGTGGATCATGGAGAACGCGACCCTCGAACGCGGTGCGTCTGCCGGGCTCGCGGTCTTCACCGCCGGCGCGGTGTACGCGACTTGGCTCGTGCTCGATTGGGCGCTCAGGGGATTCGGTTCCGTCCCGTTCACGACGAGTTCCCTGCTCGCGTTCACGGCGATCGTGATCGGCGTCCAGCTCGTCTTCTCGTCGTTCTTCCTCAGCTCGGTGAACTGATCGCTCTCGGCCCGTTCCGGTGAAACTGAATTATTACTCAATTAACACGTAATAGGGGTAGCTTGATACCTCCCGATTGGATTTCGGAGTGTCGTACCGATGCCGATCCCATCGAACTGCCCCGCGTGCGGGGACGGTGACCTCGACGTGACGAACGTTCCTCCCCGGAACCACGACCGAGGCGATGAGTGGGTTACCCGGGCGACCTGTCCGTCGTGTTCATACCTCGAGTGGTTCGAGTGACCGTCCGTTGCGGCGGTCGCCGCGGAATTCGGACGACGCGGAGCGGAGTCCCCGACGGCTCAGCATTACACAAGGTGGAGCCTCCGACCTCAAGGAGTAAGCGAAGCGAGCGAGTAGGTCGGTGAGGAAACCGACATGGTACGACACAACCGACATACCGTGGCCACCTGACTCCCAAATAATTAAGAACCGATAGCTCTTCATCTGAAGTANGAGGAAACCGACATGGTACGACACAACCGACATACCGTGGCCACCTGACTCCCAAATAATTAAGAACCGATAGCTCTTCATCTGAAGTATGGAGGGGCGTCGAACCGCGCCGGTCAAGCTCGTCGTTCCCGACGAGCGACGCGACGACCTCCACGAGTCAGCTCGTCAGTTCCTTCACTGTGCGAACCGTGCCGCCGAGTTCTGTTGGGACGAGCGCTCCTACACGAACTGCGTTACGGCGAACTCAACTGCGCGAGACGCGCTCTATGAGGAACTGCGAGAGGAAACTGAACTCACCGCGAACCTTGTCCAAGAGGCTATCCGACGTGCCGTCCAAGCAACGAAAGGGTGTGTCGAACGGTGGAAACAAGGGAAGCGTGTGAGCCAGCCGGAGTTCACGTCGTGGAGTATGCTCTACGATAAGCGAAGCGCAACGTTCTACCGGAATAAAGTCTCGCTTTCAACCGTCAACGGGCGTGTTGAGTGCGAGTTTGAACTCCCGGCGGACAGCCCGACACCCTACGAACGGTATGTTCTTTCGGACGAGTACGAGTTCCGGGCGAGTACACTCCAATACGACAAGGCGACTGACGAGTTCTACTTCCACATTACAACCCGGAAGGACGATGACGACGAGTCCGAGGGTTCGGCAGATACCGGGCACCAAACAGTTCTTGGTATCGACCTCGGAGTCAACAGCCTCGCAGTAGCTTCGACCGGCACGTTCTGGCAGGGTGACGAATACGATCACTGGTGCCGCGAGTTCGAGAAGCGGCGTGGTGAGATACAACAGCGCGGGACGCAGGCCGCACACAATGCGCTTCTTCGCCTCGGAAAGCGTGAAGAAGCGTGGCGAAAACAATACATCCACACGGTTGCCAACGAGATCGTTTCGGAAGCCGTCGAACACGACTGTAACCTGATCGTGTTCGAGGACCTAACGGACATCCGCGAGCGGCTTCCGGACGCGAAGTGGCACCATATTTGGGCGTTTCGACGCCTGTCCGAGTACGTCGAGTACAAG
>NZ_AOJK01000051.1 GCF_000336875.1 Halorubrum californiense DSM 19288
TTGATGAAGTACAGCGTCAGCGTGGAGTCCTTCCCGCCGGTCCACATCACGGCGGGGTTGTCGTACTGTTCGAGCCCGCGGCGGGTGACCTCGACCGCCTTCTCGATTTTGTGCTGGATCGACGGATAGTCCTCGGGGGCCTCTCCCTCGCCGTCGGCGTAATCGACGTCGACGCTCGCCGGGAAGTCGTTGGACATGTGACTTGACATTCAGTTGTTATCAAAAGTGCTCTGTTGAATAGCGGTGCTTGGGTGGTGAAGGTAGATATGAATCGGCCCGTGAGGTGATGAGCCGCACGGCCCCAAATTCGGTGTCGATAGACAGGTTCTCAACAACCGCTATTCAACAGAGCAATCAAAAGGGCATTTCGGTTCCGACTCGGCCGGCGGCACTGTCAGCTCCCGTCTCCGAGACGCCGCACGGGGGCCGAACCCGCGCCGACCCACAAATTTATTGTTACTTAAACTTCAGTTACGGCAATGACCGACGAACTGCTCCGCGCGACGGTGAGTGTTCGCGGCGTCATCATCGACCCCCGTGGGCGGAACCTCGTCCTCCAGCGCGCGACGGACGGGGAGTGGGAGCTGCCCGGGGGACGGCTCGCCGTCGAGGAGTCGGTCCGTCGCGGCCTCCGCCGAGAGATCACCGAAGAGACGGGTATCTCCGTCGAGATCCACACCCCCGTGGCGACGAACACGTGGGTCAACGACGACGAGGAGGGCCGCTTCGCCGTCCACTACAAGTGTTACACCTCCCAGCGAAACATCGACATCAGCGACGAGCACGTCGACTCCGCGTGGATGCTCCCCGAGCGGGCCCGCCGCGTCCTGAACGAGCCACAGACCGCGGCCGTCCAAGCGGTCTCGAACCGACTGTCGACCGGTCAGCCCGCCGACCAGTCGCTGTCGCAAGACTGAAACGTACGGTCTCGACGACGCGCGGTGGTTTCGGAGTCCGTCGTCCGCCGTTCCGGTTAGGGATCGGTCTCGTCGGAGCGCTCGTCGTGGTGAGCCAGTAACGCCGTGACGATTCGCACGACTTCCAGCACGCCGTCATCGATCCCGATGGTCTCGGCGTCCGCCTCCCGACAGAGGAGTTCGAGCTCCGGACCGGCGAACTCGCCCCGCGAGACTGCGCCGACGAGCGTGTCTGTGTCGCTCTCGACGACCGCTTCGACGTCGACGGCGAGCGCGTGGCGTTCGCACGGGAGTTCTCGGTATTGGCTCATCTCAACGCACACCAGCCTGAATATGGTTATCTGTGTCACATAAAAATTTCCACCACCCGGATTTCGACCCCGGTTCGGCTCTATTCAGCGCTCCCTTCGCCTCGGCGTGACACGGGATGCGCCGTGGTGGACGCTAGTCGTCCGCCCGTTCGCGTCGCCCGGCGAGTTCGTCCGAGGCGGTGACCGCGTCGTCGGCGGTGTCTGACGAGACCGAATCCGGCGCGAACGCGGCGGTCTCGTAGGCCTCCGTGACGGTTCGCAGCCGCGTTCGGTCGACGTCCGCGTCGTCCCGCCACCGGCGGTAGAACTCCCAGTGCGTCCCCGTCGCGTCGGCCTCCGGGGGTTGTAGTCCCGAGCGCATCGCCGCGTACGCGATCCGGACGGCGTCGTCCGGCTGGCCGGCCGAGAGCGCGGTCCGCGCGCGGTCGAACGGGGTGCCGGACGACGGCGGTTCCCCGCCCGCGTCGGCGTTCGTCTCGGCTCTCGCCCCCGCGGCGTCGCCCGGGGTCGACGAGTCCGGCGGCGCGTCGTCCCCCGGCTCGGAGATCAGTCCCAACCCGGACCCGAGCCGTCGCCCCCACCGTCGCACGGCTCGGCGGCCGATCACGAGCAGCGCGCCTACGACGATGAGCCCCGCGACGAGAAGCGACGTGAGTGCGGTGGTTTCCGCGACGGTGTCGGCGCTCCCGCCGCCGTTCGCCCCGCTCGACTGCGGAGGCGTCACCTGCCGCGTGGCGGTGCTCGCCTGTAAATTCGTTCCGGCAGCGTCGAAGCTCGCCGTGACGGTCACCGACTCGCCGGGTTCCACGTCGTCCGGAATGGCGACCGTCTCGCTGTACCGTCCGTCGCCGCCGGTGGCGACGCGTTCCGTCTCCGTCGCGCCGACCGCGATCGCCACCTCACGGGTCGGGAGTGCGGTCCCCTCGCCGGCGGTCAGCGCCCCGCTCACGGTCACGTTCCGCCCGTCGTCCGCCGTCGCGGTCAGCGACAGCGTCGTCGGGGTCGACCGGACCGTGAGCGAGCTCGCAGCCGCCGATCGATCGATCGCGGCGTCTCGGCGGTCGATCGCGACCTCGAGGTCAGTCTCGCCGGCCGGCACGTCCGCGGGCAGAACGCCGTCGACCACAAACTCGCCGTCCGGTTCCGTTTCGGCCGTGGCGAGGCGCCGGCCGTCGACGGCGAGTACGACCGGAATCCCGCCGATCGCGCCCTCGGGCGCGCCGTCGACCTGTACCGTTCCGTCGGCGCGAACGGGCTGGTCGAACGCGACCGTCCCGGTCGCTTCCGTGAGCGTCACCGACGTGTTCGCTCGCTCCGCGATCGAGAGCGGGACTGTCCGGACTGCCGGCAGATACCGGTCGCTTCTCGCGGGCGCGTACGCCACCGTCAGGTTCGACGCCGCGGTCGAGGCCAGCAGCGGCCGATACGTCGCCGCGAACGTGCCGTTCCGACCGGTGCGCGTCGCGACGCTGTCCGCGCCCGTCCGGACCCGTATCAAGCCGTTTGTGACGGGTGTCCCGTTCGCCGTCGTGAGCCGGCCGGAGACGGTCGCCGGCCTGCTCACCGAGACGGCCGTTCGGTTCGTCTCCGCGGTGAGCCGCGTCGCCGTGAACTCCCGTTGTTCGATCACGACCGCCGCTTCCCCGACCTGTACCTGTGCGTCTTCGATCGCCCGCTGCGCCTCCTCGAAGTCGATCCCGGTCTCGTTCCCCAAGGTCGTGTACTGACGGGTAAGTGCGGTTGCGGTCTGGTTGAGTTCCTCGGCCCCCGCCAACAGCTCGCGGGCCAACTCGCGGCGGCGCTCCTCGTCGCCTTCCTCGACGGCCGCCTCGTATTCGGCCCGCGTCGCTTCTAGATTCTCGATCGTCGTGATCACCGAGCGCTGCTGCTCGCGGGTCAGGTTGAATCGCTCCGCGACCTCCTCTTCGTCGAGGTCGCGAGCGACCGCGCCGTACTGATCGAGGAGATCACCGTACTCCTCGTCCAGCGGCGCGCGGCCGCGCTCGTACTCGCCGACGCTGATCGCGAGCGCGCTCTCGGTCAGTCGGTCGCCGAGCCGCGACGCGAGGTACGCCGAGACGCGCCGGTCGTCCCCCGCCTCTCGAACCTCGTTGGGGTTCTCGTGTGGGGCAGTCGTGTTCCCCGCCTCGGACCCGTTCGCGGTCGTGGCCGGGCCGCTTGGCGTCGCGCCGACGCCGCCGCCGATCGCGGCGACGAATACGACCACGGCGACGAGCACACCGAGACGATGTATCCGTGCCGACACACGTCCACTGCGAGGGCGGTGGTTAAATGAGTTGTCAGTATTGGCTGACTCCGACCTGTCGGTGAAGCCAACTTTCAATGCGGTCGGGGGTTCACCTCCACCCGATGAACGTCACGGGGCGCTGGTGGGCGATCGCGGGAACCGGCGTCGCCCTCGTCGCGCTCGGCGCGGCGGCCGGCCGGCCGATCCTCTTGCTCGGCGCGGCGGGGCTCGGTGCTTGGCTCCTCGGCACCGCCGCGGCGGCGAGTTGGTCGATGCGACGCCTCGTCGACCGGCTGACGGTCGAGTACGACCTCGCCACGGCCACGGCTCTCGTCGACGCGAGCGCGACCACGACGCTGACGGTCAGGCGCCCTCCCGAGACGGCCGCCGCTCCGCTGACGGTTCGCGTCGACACGCCGCCGGGCGTCGACGGCGACGAGATGACAGCGCCGCTCGCGCTCGATCCGAGAACTACCGAGGCGGCGACGACGGCCTCGGTCTCGTTTCCGATCGCGGGGCGGTTCGAGTTCCCCTCCCCGACCGTCGAGGTCGCTGACTCGTTCGGTCTGTACCGAACGCGGGTGCGGCTGGGCAGCGCGCCGACCGTGACGGTGACGCCCCGGACGCCGGACCTCCACGTCGGACAGGGCGGCGAGACGATCCACGGCGCGTACGGGGAACACCAAGCGGACCGGCCCGGCCCGGGCGTGACGACCCGGGAACTCAGACAGTACGTCCCCGGCGACGACATCCAGCGGATCGACTGGAACGCGACGGCCCGTCTGGCCGAGACGTACATTCGGGAGACCGAAGGCGAAACGGACCGACAGACGGTACTCGTCGTCGATCACCGCGGTCCGATGTCAGTCGGCCGGGACGGCGAGCGGCCGCTTGACTACGCCCGTGAGGTCGGCATCGGTGTCACGCGCGCCGCGCTCGACCGGGGCGATCCGATCGGCCTCTGGACCGTGGGTGGGAACGGTCCCACCGCGTCGGTCACGTCCGGCTCCGCCACGCGGACGTACGGGCGCATCGAAACCCTCCTGTACGGGTTGACGCCCACGGACGGCGGCGGCGCTCGCGACGCCCGTTCCGCCGCTCGAGCGCGCGCGCTCGCGGAGCGGCTCGACGGGGACGCAAGCCGCTTCGCCCGGACGCTCTCTGCGTACGTGAGCGATTCCGATTCGTACGTCACGCTGCTCCGCGACGACCCGCTCGTCGGCACCGTCGAGCGGATCCGCAACCGGGGCGGGCGGGAGGAGCTGCTCGTGCTCGTCACGAGCGACGACCGGCCGACAGAGCTCCGAGAGGCGGTGAAAACCGCGATCCGCGGCGGCGGCCGAGCGCTGGTGTTCCTCCTGCCCCAGTGTCTGTTCGAGCCGGCCGGGCTGACGGATCTCGACGCCGCGTACGAGCGGTACCGGACGTTCGAACGGCTGCGCCGCGAACTCGATCAGCACCCGCGCGTGACCGTGTTCGAACTCGCCCCGGACACCAGGCTGAATACGGTGCTCGAACACCGACGGGCGACGCGGGAGGTGTCGCGATGACGGCCTCCTCGCTGGGCGGGGACCGACGACGCCCCTCGGCCGGCTCGCTGTCGGCGGTCGCCCGCGACGCCGGCAGCCTCGTCGCGCTGCTCGTCGTCGCCGGGGTCGTGCTGGTGACCGGCTCCGTCCGCGCGATGGCCCTCGCGGCCCCGTTTCTGCTGGCGGCGCTCCCCACGCCGTCTCCGGTCGCGTTCGCCGCCGGCCAGCTCGCGATCCTCCCGACGGTCTCCGTCGAGGACGCCGCGGCGGCGGCGGTCGCGCAGCTCGCGCTGCTCGTGGTGCTCACCGAACCGGCGCGCACGGTCGGGAGCGCGTACGCCCTCGGCGCCACGCTCCTCGCCGCCGTTGGGCTCACGGGCGTAGTCACTGTCAGCCTCCGGTACGGGCTCGTCGGTACTGGCGGCCTGCTGTGTCTCGCCGTCGCGTGCGGGGTGTATCTCGCTCGCCGCGTAACGCTGGTTCGGCTCGGTCTCGTCGGCGACGACGCGGCCTCGGAGGGCGAAGCGAACGGTGGCGACCGCCCGGACGCTCAGTCTGTCACCGAGCCGAAAGAGTGAATTCCGGGGTTCGAGAACCCAACGGTACCGCGATGGATGACACGGGGGACACGGAGGCGACCCGCGCCGGCCAGGCCGTCGAGACCGATCCGACGACTGACGCGAGCGAGTCCGCGGACCTCCAGACGAGAGTGGCCGTACTCGAGGCGGAGAACCGACAGCTCCGCGACGAACGCGCACGCGCGAAGCGGGCTACGTACCGACAGACCGCCCTCGGACTGTTCGCTGTCGGCGCCCTCGGGCTACTCGGCGGTGTCGCCTTCCCCGACGCCCGGTCGGTGCTGTTCGCCCTCGGGGGGACCGGCGTTTTCGCCGGGGTGTTGACGTACGTCCTCACCCCCGAGCGGTTCGTGACGGCCAGCGTCGGCTCACGCGTGTATCAGGCGGTTCGCGCCGACCGCGACGCGATGCTCGGCGAGCTCGGAATCGGGGGCGACCCGGTGTACGTCCCCGTCGACGACGGTCGCGTGTTCGTCTCCCGTCACGAGGGCGCGCCGCTCCCTGACCCCGCCGAGCTGGCCGACCTGTTCGTCGTCCCCGAGGAGTCGCAGCACGGGGGCGTCGCGTTTCACCCCACCGGAGCGCCGCTGTTCGACGAGTTCGAAACGACCCGGTCCCGGTCGGTCGACGCGACGCCGCACGCTGCCGCGCCGGTCCTCGCCGACGCGCTCGTCGAGCTGTTCGAGCTCGCCGACGGGGTCGACCACGACGTCGACACCGAGACGAACCGCATCACGTTCGAACTCGCCGGCGCCGGTCTCGGCGACCCGACCGGCATCGATCACCCGATCCCGTCGTTCCTAGCGGTGGGACTTGCTCGGTCGCTCGACGTGACGGTCCGCCTCGAGGTCCGCGACGATCCGCTGACGGTCACCTGTCGGTACGATCCGAACTGGTCCCGCTCGTCTGACGGGACGGCGGCGACCGACACGCCCCCGGAGCGCGGCGATGAGGCGAGCGCCCCGGCATAGGGTCCGTCGCCCTCACCCGTCGATATCCGGCTGTTGGTCGTCTACTGCGGGTCCGCCGTCGGCGGCCTGCGGCTGTCGTTCGGCCGTCTCGGCGAACGACGCATCCGCGCTCGGCGGCGAGACGCCGTCGACCACCGCTTGGATGATCTCGGTCACGGTGCGGTCCGAGAGCTCCGCGTCCGTGGTCCGGATCACGCGGTGGACGAGCACCGGCTCCGCGAGCGCCTTGACGTCGTCCGGAATCACGTACGACCGACCGCGGATCGCCGCCCGGGCCTTGCTGCCGGCGAGAAACGCGAGCGTGGCGCGGGGCGAGCCGCCGTAGCGGAGTGCGGACGCGCTCCGCGTTTCCGCCACGATATCGAGGATATACTCCTTGACCGGGTCGGCCACGAAGACGTCCGTGACGGCGTCGCTCGCCGCCTGAATCTCGCTCGTTTCGACGGCCTGCGTGACGTCCTCAGCCCCGAGCGCCGGCGTCTCGTCGAACCGGTCAAGCACCGTTCGCTCGTCGGCACGCTCGGGGACGTCGACCGTGTACTTGAGTTGGAAGCGGTCGCGCTGCGCCTCCGGGAGTTCGAACACGCCCTCCATCTCGATGGGGTTCTGCGTGGCGACGACCATGAACGGCTGCGGGAGCGCGAGCGTTTCCCTCTCGATCGTGACCGTCGACTCCTCCATCGCCTCCAAGAGGGCGCTCTGCGTCTTCGGCGTGGCGCGGTTGATCTCGTCGACCACGACGAGATTCGCGAAGATCGGTCCCTTCCGGAGGATGAACTCGCCGGTTCCCTGCTGATACACGTTCGTGCCGGAGATGTCGGCGGGGACCATGTCGGGCGTCATCTGGATGCGACTGTACGACAGCCCGATCGCTCGGCTGAACGCGTTCGCGATCGTCGTCTTCGCGACGCCGGGAACGCCTTCGAGGAGCACGTGGCCGTCCGTGAGCAGCGCGATCGTCAGTCCCTCCAGAACCGCTTCGTTGCCGACGACCACGTCGCTCGTCGCCTCGCGGATCGCCTCGTACACCGCCGCCGGACTACTCATCTGCGTTACCTCGTGTCCGCTCAGATAAAACGTCTGTCATCACGTGACGGAGGCGCGATTCGTCCCATTCCGGGTAGCGCTCCCGAAGCGCGGCGAGGATCGCCTCTTCGTCGACCGGCTCATCGTCGCTTCTCGTTCCCCGGAGCCACGCGGGAAGTCGACGTCGCCACCCCGGCGGGAACACCGACGACACCGACCGTCGAACCGCGTCGACGAGCCCCCCCGCGAGCCACGCGCGTCTCCAGACGGCTCCGAGTCCGAGCGCGCCGGCTCCCAGCTGGAGGGCCGTCGACGACGCGAAGCGGAGCGCGGTGGCGGCGAGCGGCGGCTGCTCGCCGGCGTGCGAGTAGTCGAGCAGTGCGCGGTCGTGTGCGTCGAACATCGCCGTCACGAACGCCCTGTTGTCCGGCCGCGACAGCATCGCGTTGATGAACAGGCTCGGGTCCCCCACGGCGACGACCTGCCCCTCGCCGACGGACTCGGTGGTTACGACCGGATACGTTCCCAGCTCGTCACCGGCCGACAGGTTCCCGGTCCCGTTGCGATCGAGGTACGCGAACGGCGACGTGGTGGCGACCACCGTCGCGTTACCGGCGTCGATCGCGGTGCCCTTGTTGATCGTTATCTGATCGACACCCTCAGTGTACCGCGTCTCGCTGACGTTCGTCGCGACCGGAAGCGACGGCGCGCGGTAGTAGTGGCGTTCGTCTCGGAGCTGGGTCCCGTCGAACCGCGCGCTCGCGCCGAGGTCGTCGAGGAGCGCGTTCCCGTACGGGCCGAAGTCGTCCGCGACGACGAGCGTTCCCCCGGCGCCGACGAACTCCCGCACGCGTCGCGAATCGTTCGGCCCGTACGGCTCGGTCGGCGCGAGGACGACGGCGACCGATCCGTTGGCGTCGCCCCGCTCGTACGGCGCCGTGTCGAGCAGGACCTGACTGTCCGTCCGCTGGTCGGCGAGTTCCCGGAAGTCGCTGGTGCCGTCCCACTCGAGGTTGTACGCGCCGAAGGCGGCCCCGGTCGTGCTCGCCGCGACGACGAGCCCGAGGCCGACGGCCACCGCCAACGCGTACAGCACGACGCGAGGGGTCGACGGGAGCTCCATCTACAGGACTCCCTCCGGCAGGATCTCGAGGATCCGCCTGACGACGATGTACCCGAACCCCGCGAGACCGACGACGATGACGGGAACCAGCCGCCGTCGCCAGCGGGGCGTCACGTTGAACGGCGCGGTCAGCTCGACGACGACGAGCAGGCCGATGAGCGAGAGCACGAAGAAGAGCTCGAGCTCCAGCGACTCGAGCAGGCTCAGGACTATCGTCGCCCCGAGCATCCACGCGACGACGCCGTAAACGAACCGCCGCCGTCTCCCGATAGTCATTATCCCTTGGTTTGTGTAAATAGATATCAATGCTGTGGTGCGTCCGGCGTCGGCGTTCCGGCGATCGAGTCCCTTTTGTCCGTCGTCTTGTTTGAGTGACGTATGGTGGATCGCCGGGAGATCTGGCTGGTCGTCCCCCGTCCAGTCCGTCGACTTCCCGCCGATCTCGCGGCGACGGTGCTTCTCACTCTGGTCACGCTCGTCACCGTGTTCGCTCCGGTGATCAACGAGACGCCGCTCCGAGTGCTCTTCGGACTGGGGTTCGTGCTGTTTCTCCCCGGCTACGCGTTCATCGCGGCGCTCTTTCCGGAAGCCGGGACCGCCCCGGCAGCGACCGAAACCGCCGAATCCGAGCGATCTATGCCTGAGCCGGAGGACAGACCGGCTCCCGTTCCGGGGACCGATGCGGCGGCCGCCGAACCGGACACCGACTCGGGCGGGGGTGGCCCCGGAGCGACCGCGGCCGACCGCTCGGGGATCGACGGGATCGAGCGGGTCGCGCTCTCGTTCGGCCTCTCGATCGCGGTCGTGCCGCTCATCGGGCTCGTGTTGAACTTCACGCCGTGGGGGATCCGGCTGGTGCCAGTGGTGATCGCGGTCGCCGGGTTCACCCTCGGCTGCGTCGCGGTCGCCGCGCGTCGGCGGTGGGCGCTTCCGCCCGACGAGCGGTTCGCGGTCCCGTACCGCGAGTGGCTCGCCGCCGCCGAGAGCGAACTGTTCGAGCCGGACGATCGGACCGACGCCGCGCTCAACGTCGTCCTCGCCGTCTCCGTGCTGCTCGCGGTCGCGAGCGTCGGCTACGCGGTCGCCGTCCCGCCCCAAGGCGAGCAGTTCTCGGAGTTCTACCTGCTCACTGAGACGCCCGAGGGCGAGCTGGTCGCCGACGACTATCCGGAGACGCTGGCCGTCAACGACACCGCCGAGCTGATCGTCGGCATCGGGAACAACGAGTACGAGCCGACGGAGTACCACGTCGTGGTCCAGTTACAGGAGGTCGAGACGGCCAACAACTCCACGACGGTGCTCGAACGGACCGAACTCGATCGGTTCGACGCGACCGTCGAACACAACGCGACCCACCGCGAGCGGCACACGCTTCGGCCGACGCGCGCGGGTGAGAACCTGCGCGTACAGTACCTCCTCTATCGCGATTCCGTTCCGGAAGATCCGACGACCGAGAACGCGTACCGCGAGCTACACCTCTGGATCGACGTCGAGAGCAACTGAGGCGATCTCTCCGCGGCGACTCCAGCAGGCGGCTTGGTTCGGCGGACGATTCCGAGGGTGGCGAACTGGAGCGGCCGACCCGAAGAAACTCCCGCGGGCGGGTCGTTCGACTGGCTCCGCCTTCTATTCGATGTGTGAACAATTCTCTCTCCTTGCTTATTTGTAGGCTTCCATCACAAGCGTCTCTAGGATCGAACGAAACCGTGACCGTCGTTCTCACGAACATGGGAGAGACCGCTGTCAACGACGATCTAACACTTCGGCGAAACGAGCTCGCCGTCGCCGAACGTACCGTCTCCGTCGCACCGGGCGAGGAGGTCGATCTCTCCTTCAGCGTTGCGTTCGATACGGCCGAAAACACGACACTCACGTTCACGGGAGACCGCCTCAACGAAGCACGTCTCGGCGTAGTCAGCGTTAACGGCGACACCGCCGCACAGAACACTACGGATGGTGTGACGACTGATGACACGCCGGGATTCAGCGTTCTCTCGGGCCTGTTCGCGCTCGCGCTGTTTGGGAGAGTTCTCTCACGGTCTCGGTAGGTGACCATCCGCTCTCGATCGCCTGTCGTCTGCGGATTAAGATCTTCCCAGTTCGTTTGTAGGTAGGGACAGGTCACTTCACAGAAACTTTATAAAATGTGGGCCAAATAAGGTGATCATCGACTCACCATGGGGGGGGAGCGAGGCCAGTTCACCGCCTGGTAAACAGGGACTATGAGCGCTAAATCCGCGACGGACGACACGAGACGAACAGCGATCGCTTCATCGACGACGGTGAAGAAACTTTTGGCGGATACAATGGCTATCGCCATGGTGCTCAGCATGGCGGCACCGGCGCTGGCAGCGGGACCGTCACCGCCGCAGGCGGACGGAGCCCACGACGGCGCTTCGGTCGAGTCAACGGCCGTTACGGATGGCGGAACGGACGCGCCATCCGCCACCGATGACGGGGGTGGCACGACAGACCTGCGTCGGACGAACGAGACCGAGAATCGCTCGGCCAACGGGACGGACGCCACCGGCCACACCATCACGTTAGTCACCGGTGAGACGGTTCATCTCACCGAGACAGCAGACGGGTGGTCCGTGACCAGTCAGGCGGACTCGAGCATTCGGGTCGTCGAGGCTGGCGGTTCGACGTACGTCTACCCGAGCGACGTCGATTTTTCTGTGTATGACCGAAAGCTGTTCAACGTCGATCTCCTCGTCGAACAGGCGCTGACCGACGCCGAGACCGACGCGATACCCGTCATCGTCAACGTGGGCGGGGAGAGTTCGTCCGCGGTCGGAGCGATGGACGCCATCTCCGGGTTCTCCAACGCGCGCTCGCTTGAGTCGATCGGCGCGAGCGCCGTAACGGTCGACAAACGCGCCGGCGCGACTGCGCTCGACCGGCTGGACCGGGAATACGGTCTCGAATCCGTCCATCTCGATTACAATGTCGAGGTGTCGCTCAACACTTCCGTCGAGGCGATCGCGGCCGACCAAGCCCGTCAACAGTACGGCGTGAACGGATCCAACGTGACGGTGGCCGTACTGGACACCGGCGTCGACGCCGACCATCCGGACCTCGACGACGCGGTCGTCGACCAAGTCGACTTCACGGGGGACGGAAAAGGAGACCGGTTCGGCCACGGGACACACGTCGCCGGCACGGTCGCCGGTGACGGCTCGGTCGACGGGAACTTCACCGGCGTCGCACCCGGTGCCGATGTCATGGACCTGAAGGTACTCGGTGACGACGGCAGCGGGTCGATCTCTCAGGTGATCGATGGCATCGACTACGCCGCCACCAACGACGCCGACGTCATCTCGATGAGCCTGGGCGGTCCGGGAGATATCGACGATCCGATCGTCGAGGCCGTCAACGAGGCAGAAGCGAACGGGGCCGTCGTCGTGGCCGCTGCCGGGAACATTGGACCCGACCGCCGGACGATCGGTTCGCCCGCGCTCGCACCGTCCAGTATTGCGGTCGGCGCTACGTCCGCTTCGACGGGCGAACTCGCGGAATTCTCCTCGCGAGGCCCCACGACAGCGGGGCTCGTCAAGCCCGACCTCGTCGCGCCCGGCGTCGACATCACCGCCGCGAACGCCGGCGGGACCGCCGACGGCGACACTGATCCGTACGTCGAATACAGCGGAACGAGTATGGCGACGCCCCACGTGAGCGGCGTCGTGGCCATGATGCTGGACGCCGATCCGGACGCCACTCCCGATCGCGTCCGAAACACGCTGTTGTCGACGACAGACGCACCCGTCGGCGACGCGGGCTCCCCGACAGACGCGTTCGCGCAGGGGACCGGGCAGGTGAACGCGAGCGACGCCGTGTCGCCCGATCTCATTCTCACCAACGCGAGCGAAAGTCTCGGTGTCGTCGGTGACGAGCCGCATATCAACCGAACGCTAACCCTCAAGAACCCGACGGAGGACGCCGTCGAGCTGCTCGTCGAACCGTCGATGACCGACGTCACCGACGGGACCGCGAGCGAGACGCCGTGGGTCGAACGCGACCGGGTCGAGCTTAATGCGAGCGAATCGGCCACGCTGAACTACTCCGTCGCCACCGACGTGGACGGCGGGTCGTACGCCGGGGAAATAGTGTTCGTCGAGAACCGAACCGACGACCAGCATCGCGCGGTCTTCGGATTTGTCTCCGGGAAGCGCGTCACCATCGAGAAAACGGCCTTCAGTGACCGCGGATCGGTCGAAGGGGATCCGGTTTGGATCGCGTCCGGCGACGAGACGACGGCGACAAACATCGGACCGGACGGTAAGGCGACGTTCCTCGGGACTGGAGACAAGTACGTCGTTCACTCCGCCGGCTTCGACGAGGAAGCCAACCAGCCGATCTCTACCGCGGAGTGGGTGAACGTCTCGCAGACGCAGAGCGTGACACTCAATGAGTCGGAGACGGTGCCCGTCACGCTGAACGGCTCCGCCTTTGAGGATGGCGTCAGATCGGTCCAGGTAACGCCGAGCGCCCAATTCCGGGTCGAGAATTCATTTACAACGTGGAGCGGCCCATATGCCAGCACGAACGTGAAAACGGTCCGGTTCACGCCAGATAGCCGGGTAAACGCGAGCGTCGCACACACCCTTGCACCGAGCAGCCAACACCAAAGTGGTGCCGATCTTGACGTGGATGATGTCTACTACGATGTCTACCACGTTCTCGACGTGACAGACCCGGTCGAGTACGTGGTCCAGCCAGATGAGTTCGCAACAGTGAACAGCAGCTACCGTCGGAGTGCTAAGGGAGAAGACTACGGAATCTTCTTGTACTCCTCATCAAATCGCTATGATGACGCCATCTCATCGGGTTACGTCTGGGATGTCGGTGGCCGTGATTCACAGCAAGTACACCTCTCTGGGACTGCTGATATCGCAGTAAACGCACGGACAAATTCCGGTGATTTCTGGCAAATCGACAGATACGAGAACCCTTCCGGCGGAGAGGAGTTCGAAGCGGCATTCCAGCGTCTCCCGGCCACCGGTGACGTGTCTCTAACGCTCGGCCCGAATAGTCTCGACGTTCACGGGGTATTTGCGGCCGATCAGCCGCCACACCGCCTCGATTACAGGGCACTCGAGGAGGATAACGAGGCCTACTTGGATAACCCGTACGCGGTGACGGTCAACGGTGATGTAGTCGCAAATGGAACCAGTCAGGGCTCGTTCTCTAAGTTAATTGACATGGGCCTCACCGACGGCGACGAGGTTGGCGTCAGCATGCTCGGTCGGAACTCGAACGGTGTACTCTCGACGGAAACGCGAACGACAACGCTCGTCACTTACGACGAGACCGGTGACAGTGACAACACGCCGCCCGCGATCGAAAGCGTCGAGGTCGCCGATGCTGACCAGTACAACCGGGTCGATGCCGGTAACGTCACCATCCGCGTCGACGTTGACAGCAGCGACGGCGTCAACGACAGCGCCGCTCGGATACTCACCGCGCCCGGGGACGTAGACAATCCGGCGTTCGCACATGAGACGGTCAATCCGAACGGCACCTGGAACGAACACGACGTGACCGTCACGACCGAAGGGAACCTCCAAGAGCTCGAAGCGACGGTCAACGCCAGCGACTACGACGGAACGCTCCACTTCGCCACGTTGGTCGCTGACACCGGCGGCGACGCGTACTACACCGAAACGCGAAACGCCTTCCACGTCGGTACCGTGCCGACGCTAGATGGCGGGAGCGGCGGTGACGACGGTTCGACCGCGACGGAGACGATCACCGGCGAACTCACCACGGCCGACGGCGACCCGGCGGCCGAGCGGTCAGTCATCGTCAACCGCCGCGACACGGGCGAATTCCTCTACGAATGGGTCGAGACCGAAGCAGACGGGTCCTTCGCGGTCGAAGTCGAGAGCGGCGGCGTGTACGATCTCACGTACCTCGAAGCCGACCGAAGCCAGGAGGGCTTCGAGCGGAACGGAAACGTCGACATACAGAACATCGGCACCGTCGACCTCTCCGGTAGCGACACCACTACCACCGCTCCCGACTCTGTCGCGTCGTCCGACACGTCAGAAGGCGTTACCCCTTCCGTCGGTACGAGCGACACGGCCGACGCTGCGCTAATCAACACGACGAACTCGAGTCTCGGTACGGTCGAAGTGGAACGGGGGCACCCGCTCGTGGTCGACGTTGTCAACGAAAGCGGTACGCCGGTTCAGGCGGCGAGTGTGGAGTACAGAGACGCCGCTCCGGACGAATTCTTCGGTACCGGATACCGTATACAGACCAATGCCGACGGGGTCCCGATATCGCCGGACGACGTCTTCGGGCTGGAGATGAACGGTTCCACTGACGTCTCCGTGTCGCCGCCGCCGCTCCCACGGCTGAACCAGACGGCGGCCGAGACGAGCGTCACCGTCGACGGCGAGACGCGCACCACTGTCACGCTCGACGAGCGGTCACCGAGCGCGGGCGAACCGATCGTCCGGCGGTCGGGTCCAATGTTCCCGGCAGCGGCCACGACGACGGCCCA
>NZ_AOJK01000052.1 GCF_000336875.1 Halorubrum californiense DSM 19288
ACACTGCTCAACGAAGTCGAGGATATCGACTTCCATGGACAGAATCGATTTCCTCGGCTTCGTCCTTCTACTCCGCGATATTAGCCGATTAGATCGCTATTTAACACAGCAGCTTGGACAACTTCGTAACCTGCGAGCTGGTATTTACTGGTATCTCATCGGTATCGCCATCATGATGGTCGGAACCGAAGCCGAGACAATAGTTGCGGTGCTTCTCGGTGCCGACGTGGCGGTTCCGTATGCCCCAATCAGCGATTACATCTTTACGTTCGGTGTCACACTGTTTCTGGCTGGTGTACTAGAAGAGTTAGGTTGGCGTGGCTTCCTACAACCCCGTCTCCAGCAGCGGTTCAGTGCGCTCCACGCGGGTATAGGGATTGGCGTCATCTGGGGCCTTTGGCACGTCCCAATGATACTCACTGGAACCGGATATTTTACCTTTTTCTGGTATTGTATGGTGAATGTGACAGCTATATCAGTCATTCTTGGATTTTTGTACAACAACACAGAGGGAGCGTTGCCAGCCGTGATGATCGCCCATGCTTCGCATAATATGCCCCGTATCGGGGACGCTGCTGGAGACGTACCTGCCGTGTTTGACATCCTGTCGGGAGACACCGTATTATATCTGCTCTGTGCGTCGATCATTGCGCTGTATGCCGGGTCACAGACGTTGACGCGGGATGGTACTCTGCCTGCGGTCCCCGGTCAACTCGGAGACTATGTACCGAAGCAGGAAGTGCCTGCTGACTAACGACCCGGTAGACTGGTTGCGGTTCAAGCTAGTACAGCAGTTGTGTTGACCGATCACTCTCTCCGGTAATCGGCCTCAGTTCGTCCCACGTTCGCGCGCTGTGTTCAGTACCGCTCGAATGATCTCCTCGATGGCTGTCAGTTCGGGCGTGCTGACTATAGAAGTTGTAATCAGTAGGGAACATCAAAAAGAAGTGGACCGGCTTCCGAAGACCATCCATGCGCGAGACCCTCCGTCAAACTGGTATTGGATTGTACGGTCTGTGGATAATAGCGACGACGCTGCTCATTCTCGGTCGGTACACGCCGTTTCCGTCATATGAAATCGTCCACTCAGCGGTTGTAACTGGCGGAGTAATACTTACTATCGCAGGTACGGGGCAACTTCTCCAGGAAGGCTATCAAAAGGTCGTCTCAAGGTAGATACGCGCTTTGTATCTCGCAGGATCGTGTCTAACTTATTCACTTTCTATCAAAACATCCGTGACCGATACAGAGGCTGCCTGTGGCAAACCAGATTTGTTTATATCTACTTTTTGATGCTGAATTCATCGCTTAGTAGATGTACAAATTACAGATTCAGATTCCGCATCGTATTTATTTCCAGTCACCGCAGTTTGATGTATGTACCCTGCCCTCCGGTACACCATTTCTCTGGGTGTTGGACTGATAGTTACGATCCTTGTTGTAGAACTCGCCGCAACTGATCACCTAATCACGCTTTCCCTTGTCCCGCTTTACGCTGCTACAACATCAATGATCTTGGCGCATAGACAACAATGGCTTTCGCTTTCTCGTGGCAGTTCTAATCGTTCGGCAAGGAAACGAGGAGCCACCATCGGAGGTATCGGAGCATTCACAGGGTCGCTGCTCCTCCAAGCGTCAGTACCCGCTGGGTTTGCTGGCTTCGGACTAATGCTTCTCGGCATGGCTGGNATCGGAGCATTCACAGGGTCGCTGCTCCTCCAAGCGTCAGTACCCGCTGGGTTTGCTGGCTTCGGACTAATGCTTCTCGGCATGGCTGGTGCTATTGGTGACTTCGACGAATTGTAGACGGTTGAGCACTCCGCGCGCCTAATAGTAGTGCGAGATACGCGCCCTGTATATAGCAGCGTTCACGTGATCTACTCAATACTTGTCAGTAACAGCGTGACCGACATAGTACGCAAGTCGGTTGGACTGATTCAGTCAACCGGTAATGAATCGAATCTGTGGGCTCAGGCGAGCCATGTCATGAACGACGGTTAACTGACACACCCAAAGCAAGGCGACAATGCCTACAATAATATAGACAATGGCAGGAGGGGTGTACGTGACAAAACCCGTCCATTGGGCGGCACCGTACACAAAAAACGAGGAGCCAAGACCCAAGAGCAGTGCTTGCTCTGTACGGGTAAGTATTCCAGATATCATGTCTTTTCTTTCCACTTTGCCCTAGATAACACTACAAATTCGCTCTTTCGGTTTGTTAGCACTTCTACTGAAATCGAAAATAAAACAACTGGGGTTGGTTGCTGAATTCACCCTCTGTATCTCGCACGACTTTCCTGACAGGTAGCGGGGAAGTACTCGGGTTAATCGGTACGTGAGTTCTCTATACTAACCGCGACTGGATAAGAATATATCAATTGCTGAGGATTTCAACTGAGCCATTGATTTCTAATACAACTCCAGCGATCATCATCTCCCCCGAGAATTTACGGCTCGCGTGGAGGCTCGTGCTAGAGCGCTTCTCGCAGCGGCTGGTCACGGCTATCGAGATAATAGCTTACGAGATCGATAAGGAATTTAGAAGCGATTGCGGTGACAATCAACGGGTCACGAGCCGCACTTTCGATACTAGTAGCGCTCCCTTCTGTAGACTCATATGCAAGTAACAGGATAAGTAATCCAGCGCCAGACAACGCAAAGCCCTGCCAAAAGATTCCTTTAGCAGCCGTCCAAGCAGATGTCTCACGGTGTTTGCCACGGTAAAAGTACTCCAATACTGTTTGAGCTCCTTCGCTAAGAAATATAAAACTAGCGCCAGTCACAACCCATGCTGACGTAGTAGTTGAGTGTGACGCAGCAACGACTGGGCCAGCAACAAATCCTCCAAATCCAATCCAGATACTAGCAAGTAAAGGGATTATAAAAAACAACGCAGGAACAGTTCCGACGTAGACGCCAACGTTAGTCCGCGGGATCACGAATCGCTTCTGTAGTATGCTGCTACCACTGGATGAGGAGTCGCCACCTTCGGTTTTAGAGAAAAGAATCCGTGCCGCCGCTCCTGAAGCGCCCGCGAGATCCTCAACCCCACCCGTCTGGTCAGGTCGGTGGCCAGCAAACAATGCGCGTACGACGGCCCAGATGACGAGCACGCCGAGTTCGAGCCAGTAGAATACTAACAAGGCTGTTACAGATGTATCAAGTATCACGAGCCCAATTACTGGGATGATATTTGCCACCAGTATCGAGAGGAGTTTTGTGTTCATCAACGAGGTCTGCGGAGGAAGCAGATCAGCCATTGGGTTACAACGCTAATCGGCAGTGCTCTTTACTTGATTTTGTTGACTCGCTCTTGTGTAGCACATTGTTGATTTCAGAGAGTTGCTTTGACGGCGTGTTTGAGCGCTTTTTATCCGGGTTTGTGATAGAACTCTCGTCTGAGTTGGAACACTCGGAGATACTGTGTGAGGCGGTCTTTTGAGATGCCTCGATGCGGCGAGAGCCACCGTCGCGCCAGCGACGCGTGGCTCTCGCAGGTGTTCACGTGGACCGTGTCGTCGGCGTATTCGCCGTCGCCGTGAACGACGTATTCGCGGTCGGATTGGGCGTCTTCTGTAAGCGGATCGTACGCGCAAAATCCGTCGGTATAGACGGTGAAAGGCTCCTGTTGGCGGTCAGCCAGCAGGAGCCGGATCGTCGATTCGTCTGCGGATTTCGCTGGCACAACGTACTGTTGCTCGGTGCCGCGATCCACGAGAATGAACACAGGCGGTTTGTCTTGATCATACGTTCCGCGCCCGCGTCGGGCGAGGCCGCGAGAGCGCGACCAGCGGTCGCGCTCGCGGCCTTTTATGCCAACAGAGACGTAGAACTCGTCAATTTCAACCGGGTCACGGAGATCGAGTGACGGCGCGTCGAGCGCTTCGGCAAAGCGCTCGACACGCCTGTGGACCGTTTTGTAGGTAACCTCGATTTCGCACTGTAACTGCCTGAGGCTCGTGTTAAACCGCAAAAACGCGCAGATCGAGAACAGCCACTTGCGGAGTGCGATCTTCGAATGAGCGAAGATCGTGTCGGTCTTATCCTTGAACGTGCGGTCGCAATCCTTACACAGATACCGCTGAAACTGCCCGTAGCTGCCGTTTCTGACCGTTCGGTCAGAACGGCAGCGAGGACAGGAAACGCCGTCACGCCAGCGAACCTGTTGGAGCAGGTCCGTTGCGACCGATTCCGACCCAAACGCATCTAGCGGAATCATTCGTGTCGGACACCGCTGACGCGGTGTGCTTGTCCTCTTCGACTCCACAGCCACAGCTCGCCAGTATCAACAATCTCCTACAGAAGAGCGTCGCCGTATAAACCATATGAAGCAGCAGCGCGAAGCTCCACCCGAGCAGTCCGGCGATCCTATGGGAACTTGGAGCGATATCAAAAAGAGACGGCAAGCAAGTACCCACTAGCCCATCCAAGGGGGGCCAAAGACCACTGTAATAATACTGAGCTGAATAGTGAACGTGTTTGAGTGAAACCGGTTTATAGTAGTCAAGACGTTGATTCAAGATCCGGTATAATTCGCACTGACGATGCCAATTCGAGACCCAATATAGATCACACCGACCATCCCAGACCGACAGATAAGATACAGGATCGCAAATATAACACCAGTCACCGGATGAAAAATAAAGAGGGGGCTGTATGTGCCAAACAGAATTATTTGACCGAGTAGTCCGGTCGTCCACGAGTCGTTTAATGGGTCAAGCCAGTCCCAATACTGTACGAGATACGGCGGGATGGCCCCAAGCATAACCCCGGGGATAGCCCCCAGAAGGAGTGCGAAGAACTTCGACGACGGCTCTGGCTGAAGCGTGGCGAGTCGCGTTGCGGCCATCATCCACGACATCAAGACAAACTGAATAGTTTTCAGACCGAGACCAAGCAAACTGAGCAGGGCAGTATTCGTTTCGGCGTAATTAAACGATCCACCATGGAGCCACTCGCCCAGTGACGTCATTTGATCGATCATAGCGAAGTTGTATCAATTAAACGTTGAGTTATCTTCGCATTAACAGCTAAGCCACTGTTTCAACTACTGAATATGCGCTCTGTATCTCACATACCAATAAAATATCATTCCAATTTGGTGGGTATCTCACCACTCAATCTATGCGGCTATATTCGATTGAGGATAGCTCTATGACACACCGACCCTATAGAGGACTGAGGGCGCGTATCCGGCAAACAAACCCCATGGAAAGGCGTGGAGACGGCGCGTTTTTGTGTCTAATAGACACCTCATGGACGAACGCCGAGCACGTTCTCACAAAAAAGCACCCCACAGCGTGTCATAGAACTCTTCACATAGGGGAAATGGAGAAATAGATTTGGAGTCCGTACAGTAATCACTGAGAAGTGTCTGAAGCGGTCAATGCGGCTAAAGACCCACCACACATTATCAAGACGCTTGCTCCGATCACGATGTTCGTCGTGTCACCGTACCAGATTCCCGCAATCACGAGAAGACCACCACTCACCGCAACTAATCCAACTCCTAGATGAGAGGTGTCACGGTAGCGCATTGACCCACAATATTGAGATTAGTCAAAAATATATGTCGCTCATAGAACGGTGTGAGAACCCTTCTATGACACCCACACCCCCATGGAAGAACGACCTCCGGGTTTCTCACGACCAACTCCCATGGAAGGATGTCGCCCCGCAAATTCGTATATTAAATTCGATCCGCAGACAAGGAACCAGCATCGTCTCCAGACGGCGTTCTGTGGGTGGGTCCTCGAACAGCAGTTACACCCGAGAGTACAGTGACGACACGACTCACATATCTCGTGGGTCTGTGGAATCCATCGATGTCTCTGCGCCTATCGTTCCTGTCTCTGACCTGATCACCAGACTAGGTGACTCTAGCTGATCGAAACCCACAAACAGGGTATCGGATACCGGACGGAATTATGACGACCGTAAGAGCGAACACAGGACGCAGGTCGCCAGCAGTACCGGGACTGGAACGAGTCCGAGTCTCACCTGCTGAAACACTGCGGCTGTTTTTATCATACCCAACCCATTCATATAATACTGTATAAGCCAGTCAAAAACTGTTGGAAAAAGCAAACCCCTCCATATGTCACGCAATAGTAAACTCACAGATAGACGTACCGTTCTACAAACAGTCGCTGGTCTCGCGGGGGGGAGTGCGCTCGTTGGCGCGAGTTCCGATGTCAGAGCCGACGCCGAACGCCCTGACAACCGGTTCTCAAAGCGCTGGTGGACCGCCCACCAGAATGAGCCTAAAGACGCGCTTCTTCCGAGCGTGATCCTGTTCGAAAATGAGTCAGCACTCGACAGGCTCGACAAACTGGGGTACGAATCTGTCCGGACGACGACCGCGGCCGACCCGCCGGCGGCGTACGCGAAGATACCAAATGACGCCGCCTCGTGGCGCAAGCTGCTCGAGTTCAGATCACTGACGACTGTACTGTACGCTCCCGGAGCGAACCCATTTTGGGTGCTCGAACACTACTCCGATCGGATATTCCCGGAGCCGGCCGATGCTGTCGATTATGTTTCCTATCCGGAGTTCGTTCAAGGTGTCGCAGAGCTCGAAAACGAGCATCCCGATACCGTACGGCACGTCCACGTAGGTGAAAGCCCTGGGTGGCTCAATGTCGCGTCGAAGTCAGTGGCCCGTAACGACATCCACGTTGTCGAAGTGAGTGAAGACGTTCGCGACCGGTCGGCGTTCAATAAAAAAGAGACGATCGTGGCCTCCCTAGGAATCCACGGTGATGAGCGAGCCGGGGTAGAGGCGGGCGTCCGGTTCGTTGAAGATATCTGCCGCGGAGTGAGCGACGCCGCCGACGCGCTCAACGATACTGCGTTCGTACTTGTCTTTCCTAACCCCGACGGCTGGGTGTCGCGGCTACCGTTCACCGTCGACGGTCGGTTCGGCCAGACTCGATTCAACGACGCTGGCAACACGTTCAAACGAAACACTGGCGCAGATCACGACCCCAACAGAATCTATCCGACAGTCGGTTGGATCAACGCTGACCACTATCCAGCCGAACCCAAAGGGACGGACCTGAGCGACGATAGAGCAGGTACCGACAGCGACGTTCCAGCAGAGCCGCGGGATTACGAACACGAAGTGCCGGGCGGACTCGGCGTTGTAGATCACTTGCGTGGCTACGAGAACGTCACTTGGGCTGTAGACTTTCATGGGATGTTCGCGTCCGAGAAGCTGGTAAAGCTACTGGCGGGTAATGCCACGTTTGATTTTACCGACGCGCACGCAATATTCGATTTTGCGGGGCACCTAGAGACGGCACTCAACGACGCAGTCGGTGACATTCTTTCGGCGCGAGAAGACGCGTTCGAGGCGCGCGCACAGGCGGCAGCTTCCTACCTCGGAATTGAACGGACACTGCCAGTGCCGACAGACACGTTAGCTGCTGGAACTATCTTAGACATGGTTGGGTACAACACGAGTGGCGGGTTCGCTTCCTGGGCAAGTTGCTCTCCAGAGGCGGGTGGATTAGGCGCTCGTGGTATAGCCTTAGAGATGGCGTGGGACAACCGGATTGGCAGCATGAGTTTCGATCCGGCCGTCGTTGACCTACAGGTCCAAGCCTACGAGACTGTATTCGAGTCTTTCGCCTCTTACACCGGCAACGAAGACATAGCCATCGAGAATCCAACCAGCGAGAACGTGGCGCTTATCGATGGGGGTAATACTCGTGTTACTGCATCGGATCTTCCCTACCCAGTCGGGAGTCGTGATGAAGACGCCGTCGCGAGCGGCGGTTCCAGCAGAGACGTAGTGAGCGGTATCGACGCGACAGAGACACCGGTGTCGGTTCCGGCCGACGAGCAGACGACTGTGCCCGTTGAGGGGGAAGGCGAGACGCATCGGCTCACCGCGACAGTCGACGCCACCGCCGGCGCGGCTGACGTCACTCTTTACGACCCATCAGGCGCGGTCGTTCGAACAGCCGACCAGTACACGACTGCGACGGCACCTGAAGGCCGGTTCGTCTGGGGGGTCAACGACCCGATAGCCGGAACCTGGGAACTGGAGTTTTCCAACGAGCACGGCGACCGGGCGGCTGTCATCTCGGTTCGAACGCGGCTGAGGACCGACCAGCAGCTGGACCCGCGCGCCGCACTAGGTTACAATCAACGAGACTACGATGCCTCCATCACTGACGTCGTACCGAGCTACAGGGCGGCGAGCGACGCCCTCTCTCCGGTCGGGGTTCTGGACACGGATGCGGTAGAGTTGGGGGTGGACAACACCGACGCCATGGTCGTCCCAACTGACACAGGTATCAACCGGTCGCGCTATCTTGAGAGCCTCAATACGGCGCTGACTGAGGAGGGGAAGACGGTTGTTCTGACCGATAGCGCGGTCCGAATGCTCGGAGAGTCCGAGTTCTCTGTGTCTGTTCCCAGGGACGCCGTACAACGAGTTATGCAGTCAGGGATCTCGCTGGGCACGCGAAACGAAGATCACTCGCTGCTGGATGGGACTCGGCCAGGCCAGCGCGAACTCGTCCGGAGTAGTCCACTCGGATACGCCACGACAGCCAACGGGGCACCAATGTACGGCGTCGACCGCGATGCCTTTGAGGCGGTCGGTGGCACCGTCGCGGGGCACTACCAGCAGGAGGACAAGGCGATGGTCACCGCGGGGACCATCCAGATACCGAGCGGAGGCGGCGAAGTCGTCGTTCTCGGCGGCCTGTTACCATCTCCTACTCAACGGAACCTCCACCCGTTCGGCCTCACAGGCCAGTCTCTGACCCACCTCGGGTACACCGTCCTCGCCAACGCGGTTGGTCATTCTCCTCCATCCGTCGAAACGTCCGACGCTGTATAGTCCAACTGAGCGACGTTGCTCATGAAGTGGGAGATTTTCGACGTAGGCATCAACCGAATTGGTGTTTAGCTAAGCGCTCTTGCGTAGGAGATTGTGGATACTGATGAGCGGCAGTTGTGAAGTCAAAGATGATAAGCGCCCCGCGGCAGCGGTGCCCAACACGAATGATTCCACTCGATGTGTTTGGGTCGGAATCGGTCGCAGCGGACCTTTTGTAACAGGTTCGCTGGCGTGATGGCAGGGGGTCATAGAACTCTTGTCACACCGTGATAACCGCGGTTCCCTGATTGTCTTCGCGCTCGTAGTTGGTGATAGCGACAGCGAGCGTTTCTACGAATCATCGTATGGCTCTACAGTTGCGCCTCGTAGTTGCTCTAAGGTTTTCTAATTTTTCTATCAGTCAGTTGTGTCCAGCGGTATTGATCTCACGAATATGGCTTTCGTGAGGAACTGAACAATACGTCCAAGACTGGTCGGTGAGAGGTGTAAATAATTCAATATTGAATAGTCGGTCAGTCCACTCGTCAGTATCATTCGCTTGGATTTTAACAGTGAGTCGACAGATGCGCAATCTTCAGGGAGTGCCGCCCGATGCTCGTGTTCTGAAGCGACGGAGATTCGATCTGATTCCGGCACCTTGGTCAACTTGTTTTCGATAGTTTCGAACCCACGAGCGGGTTTGATTTGCGGCACGAAAGATATGCGAATGAGACCGCTGAGAAAGTCACTAATGCCCTCAGTGAGGTCTACGACGCGCTCCCGGAGGGATAAGTTACCCTCGACACAGATTACTATCGTATAGTAACGGTGGGAATCTCCCTCCGATCGCTGGTTGCTGATGTAGTCACGGCCGATCCAGCCAGAATCAATCCTATCGTGGACTGGTCGATTACGCTTTTCGATATCAATGGTGTTTCTCTGACAATGGCCGCAATTCCAACAGCACAGGGGTTCTTAACGGTTAATCTCACATACAGACCTAGGGGTCAGGCTGAGTAGCCAGATAAGTTCTTGGAGAACTAGTTCTGAAACAGGATTTTTCAGCTTTAGTGCTCGTTCACTCGGTTATCCGTTTGTGAGAAGGCCTCGGTTGCCATGTCGGCCCGCTCGGCCGCCTCGATATGCTGGTACGCTCCACGGACCTGTTCCTCGCTATTATCAAGATATCGGGCTGCAGCGGCGTAGCCGAACTGCCGAACGAGTACCTCCCCAACGCCACGACGCCCACCGTGGAGCTCGAGATAGTCACCATCGAGCGTGAGATCGAATTCGTCCCGTCGCTCAATGAGTTCCTCATGATTCCACAGTTGGTCCATAATCGAGCGGGCTCCCTCGGTGGTGAGCGGTTTCGGCGCAGGCAGGTCATGCTCGGCGGCGACGACGAGGTCTGGGGTCCCACCACGAATCCGTTCAATCGCGTCCTCATCAAGACCACGTTCGGTGAGGCCCTTGGTGACGTGTGAAGCGAGTGACGGCCGGTGAAGTGTCGTAAACACTGGCCACGACTCGGGGACATCTAGCACCTCTGCGTACCGACGTAGCGGTGTGATGACAGGTTCGGGGAGAGAGGCCTCCTTCCACTCGCGACTCTTTCGGAACACCGTCACACTGCTGTCCGCGAACGACACGTCACGCCATCGGATTCCGTTGCGGCCCTCGCGGTCCTCCTTCGGCGCCGAAAGGAACTCCGACCCACGCAGCCCGGTATAAGCAATGACGTACACGAGTGCTTGCTCACGACAGCGCTGGTAGGCTTCGAACCGAGCCCGCTGTTTGGCTTGCCAAGCTTCACTCTCCGGATCCCCGTGTTTGGCCTGTGGGACCTCGATTGCGCCGAGCGTGTCAAACGCCTCGGAGACACGGCGGTCGACGAACTGCGTGATTAGATCGCGGTGGATCGGCTCCCACGATTGCTGGTCGCCTGGTCGCCGGCCATCGTTCTCGGGGAGCGGGTCCTCGGCGTCCGACTCCCGGGCGTAGTGACGTGGGATGTACCCCTGCGCGTGCGACCATCCGCACCACGAGGCGATGTGCGCGTAGTAGGTGAGCACGGTCCCGGCAGCGTATCCCGACGTCGAGAGGTAGCGGGCGTAATCTGAGAAGACCGTCGTGTCGAGGTCTGCGAACCGAACAGTGTCGCCGTCGACGACGCCCTCCCAAGATTCTGGCGGGGAAGCGTTCGCCGGGTCAGCTGTCTGACCGAGACACCATTGATGGAATCGACGGAGTTCCCGCTCGGCGTCAGTTCGGTACGCCCCCTGCTCACCGACATCGCCTTTCCCCTTGTCCGTGAGGTATTTGCTGAATGTGTCGTCGATCGGCGTTTCCACGGAGCGACGACCCGTCATTGGACTTGCTGGGTGTGGGGGTTGGACCGTCGATACGCCGCTTCAGGTCCGACGAGCGGGCTGGGACGGGCATTGAGGGAAGGGCTGGACATAATTCTGGAATTGACTCAGTTGAGGCCACGGGTGGGGGTCACTAAGAGTTTACTCTGTCTTACCGAGATAAGACAAAGTAATCAAATTGCCGCCCTATTGCTGATACTCAGAGATTATCCCCGGATTTCAGGCGTGAGAGCCGATATGATCCGGTTGACAATACTAATAAACACCATGTCGCTATATAGAATTAGGCCCGTGGAGTTGCCACAGTTTCGGAGGATGGGGTCAGTTTTAGGTCGAATTAGCATTAGTTCGTGGCTCTTCTCACCGATCAGTCCTGATTTGGATCTCTACCGGTCGCATCTACCGGACGTGCGTGCGAAATTGCGTGGATTCTGTCGCTCCTGATTGGGGTTGTCACTCCCAAACGGCAGACTCAGTGGGGCATCAACCGGCTAGTCGTGTGGAATCAACGACGAGTCAACGAGTTCAACACACTCACCCGCAGTCAACACGGGTGCGTAGTCCATCTCACCGCCCACGCCCGCTTTCAGCAGGAAGTCGGTGAGCCGCCAGATATTGTACAAGAGGACCGCGAACACGAAGTAGAACAATCGAACGCGGTAGTCTTTCGAGGAGGTCTTGGCGAGAAAATCACCTTTGATCGATTTGTACTCACTCTCGATCTGCCACCGGCGGCTGTAGCGCTGACAGAATGTCTCAGCTTTCTCGGGACCGACTCGAAGATTCGTCGCGAAGACGGACGTTCCCTCTCCACTCGTCGACGGGACGTACAGCAGCCGCATTGGATGCGATCCAGATGCCACATGGACAGAAGCTGGCTCAACAGCCACCTCTTGATCGTCTTCCTCCATTTGTTCAAGTACATCCCGTTCGGAGCTGGAGACTCGCTTCGGAATGAGGTAGTTCACATCGAGGTTTGAGAGTGTCTGGAACACTTGTATCGAGTCAAACTCTCGATCACACTCCAGACATATCTCGATCTGCTTGTCGATCGGTTCAGATCCCCGTACTGTCCGGTCAGTCTCCGGGAGGACAAGTTGAAAGAACACGGCCCCGATTTTAGATATGTACGGCATGGAAATCGGAACAGCGTCAAACGTGTTTTCGTGAAATAGAACGTCGAACTATATGTTTCTCAAACTGTTTCAGCAACACCGAAGCATAAACCTCCGACGAGTGGTTGAGATCATTTGTTTTAGTATGGAATCAGCTTGTCTGGGAACTACCTCCTGCCGGCCCAAGAGAAATGCTGCGGGCAGGTTCACCGGAGACCTATTACTTATTATTCACAAACTGGTGCGCTCTTGTGTAGAGCCGCGGAAAGGCGATTTGACATTTTGAAGACCTGCTGTCGTCCAGCGATCTGGGTCCTAGTTGGCGTACCTAATTCNGATTTGACATTTTGAAGACCTGCTGTCGTCCAGCGATCTGGGTCCTAGTTGGCGTACCTAATTCGCTGCTGGGTACAACTCAACGACTCCTTTACGCGTTTCTACATAAGAGCGACTACTGTTAACCAACGGCTGTCTCTGAACGGCGAGGAGCGTTGGTTAACCAAGTTAACCAACATTCCCGGCCGAAACCGACACTGTGTTGGTTAACATTGAGGCTGGATCTACTCCCTCGTCCCCGCCCGCCGCCCTGATACTCTAGTGAGTGAAACTTGGCGGCCGGTCGACTCGAATGGCCGTCGCGACGGGTTTTATCGGGTCGCTGTTCGTCGAGAGCGAGTATGGTCGTCGTCGAGGAGGTCACCAAACTAAGCGAGCGCCGCACCCAAACCTCGTCCGAGGCGTTTCCGGATGAGTCGCTGGCGTCGATTCAGGCGGCCGTCGAAGCCGTCCCAGCAAGCGTCTTCGACGGCTCGACGAAGCACACGGAGGTCGGGGCGTTCGATGCCGCAATCGCTGACGGGCTCTCGCAGTACGAGTACGAAGGGGACGCCGCCGGTGGCTACAACCCGAACTGTAAGCTCTGGTCGCATCAGGGGTTCAACTACAGCGTCGACCTCTACGACGCCGACGCCCGCATCGCCATCGAGGTCGAGAAGAGCGAGCGGAAGAACGTCAGCGACGACCTCCTCAAGTTCCAGAAGGGGTACCGCACCCAGAAGGACGGGCGGCCGAAAATCGAGTTCGGCTGTCTGGTGGTGCCGGTGAACTACCTTGGTCGGCATAACCTCTACCAGCACAGTCTGACGAAGCTCGACTTCATGAAGGGCGTCCTGTTCATCGACGACATCGCCGTCATCGGCTATCGCGACCCGCGACCGGACTGACGCTGTCACTCCTGACTGTTTATCGGCGCCGGGAGGCGTACAGCGCGCGACAGTGTGCGCGCCGTGATTCACCATGCCTGGTCCTGATCCTCACGACGACACGAGTGCCGACTACGAACAGTTCGAGAAGGAACAGCTTGCCCAGGACCGCGACGCCGCCGATGTCGACACGGCGGACGTCGACGACGCGACGGCCGAAAACTTGGTCAGCGAGCTCATCGACGCGGACATCGTCACTCCGGTTCCCGAGGACCACATTCTGGTTCACGAGCCGGGCGGTACCGCGTTTGACTCATCGACGCAGCTAGCCGTCTTCCACCGTGGCTGGACGGCCGGCCGCGACGCCGATGCGGAGGAAGAGTGATGCAGCAAACGCTCGTCGGCTGTGCGTTCTGCGACGCCCCGCCCGATACTGAGACTGGCGAGGCCCACACTTGGGGACAAGACGAACGGGTTACCCACCCGATCTGCGTCGACTGTGCGACTCAGACGGAGCCGAATCCCGACGAGCGCGATCACGTCGCCTGTGACGGCTGTGGGCTGGTCGTCGACACGCTCGCTGCGCTCACGCGGTTCCGCGTTGAACTGGGGCATCTGGAAGGCCCGTTACAGTTGTGCGCCCGCTGTAGTCCAGGCGGGCTCGCAACGTACTGGACGCGCGACCTCGACGCGCACATCGTCTCTGACTGACCCGCCGAACGGTCGTCAACGTGAGTGGAACGGCGACCACTCCGGGAGGTTCACAGTTGTCCGTAGCTGTCTCACCCCGCGACCTCAGCAGCGCTGGTTGTGTCGCTGTCCCGTCGCTCCGCTATCTTCAACAGACGGGCGCTCCTCGGGATGACTATGGACTGCCTCGCGTGCGGGTCCCCTGTCACCCTCGAGGTCGGACCGGACCGGCCGCTTTCGACGTCACTGTCCGACGCCATCCTCGCAGCCGAAGAGGACGAGCATATCGAGGTGACCCGAGACTGTTGGGACTGTGGCTGGCACGAAACGCGGGCGCTTCGCGTCACATCGATCGACACGACCGCCGGCGACGAAACTGCCATCGAGCGAGCCGCACTCATCGGCGAGATTACGAATGAGCTCGGGGCGATCAGGAGTGTGGACACGCTCAAGGAGACGCTGGCTGCAATCCGCCGGCAACGAGACACCGACCCGGCGAGGACCGATTCGGACGACATCACGGAGTGACTCGAAATGCCTGATGCTGAGCCCCACTATACCGTCCGTGAGCAAACCGCGAATCCCGAGCACGCATCGGTCGACGATGTGGTTGACCTCGTGATCCAGCGAGCGCAGAACCCGCGAGCCGAGCACGAGAATACGCATTTCGATACGGCGGTCGCAGCGCTCGTCGACAGGTACGGAACGGAGTCAGTCCGGACAGTCATTCACCGCATCCTTGTCGACGACGAGCCGTTCCGGACCGCCACGAACGGCCTTGAGATGCGTAACGTCGACGCCGTTCGGATCGGGACGGTAGCCAGCTGGTTCCTCGAGGAGCTGAACGCACAGGACGACGGCTGAGACTGGTGGGAGGGTCCCGTCAGGGCTTCGATGTGCAATCTCTGTGCAAACGCCGAAACGGTTATCACTCTATGTGTAGAATGTGCACATAGAATGAGCGCTAGTGATGATCCGCGACGGGTCCATTTCCAGTCGCCGGAGTATCTCGTCGACCGACTGGATGCGATCGCGGAGCTCTTCGACAAGGATCGGACGGATCTGCTTGTCGACGCGATTCGTGAATACATCGAAGACACCGCCGACAGCGAGACGTTCCAGGAGTTAGTCGCGACGAAGTACTACGACGACCAGCTTGAGTTCGAGACGGTCAAGCAGTTGGTCGGCGCCGAGACTGCCCAGCGTCTCCGGCTTCTCAAAGCGGATCTCGAGGATGAACCACTCGATCTTGCTGCCCCCGACGATGTCGACGTCTACGATGGCGACGCGACGGCGGTCGATACTGTAGCCGACGACGAGCGATGAGCGGCCGGCGACTGCGTACGGTCGTCGCCGACACTAGTGCGCTCGTCAGTCTCGCGGTTCCCCGCGCCGACGCGGCGGTCGACACTAACACTTCGGACCCGTTCCAGTTTCTGCTCACCTCGTGTGACGTGTTCGTGCCGCCAGAAGTGATCGCCGAACTCCGTGACATCGCGCAGTATCAAGACATCCACGCCGCGGCTGCGAACAACGTCCTCGCGGCCCGCAGCTACTACACGGTCGCGGACCCCTACGAGCGCGAGGATACACCGGACTCCCGGCCGACGTTCGGGCTCGACGACGGCGAAACCGACGGGATTGTCCTTGCGAACGCGCTCGATGTCGATGGGTTTCTCACCGACGAGTTCGGCGGAACGAACTTCCCACTGATTCACGCCGTGCTACAGGGCCCGCGGATCGTCCCGACGCCGCGGCTCATCGTCGACTACGCTCGAAACGCGCATCTGAGCCACGAAGAGGCTCGAACGCTGATCACGACGATCAGCCCGCATCGGAGCTGGGAGAACAGTCCGTACGTCACACAATTGCTCCACCGTCTCGAAGAGTAACCAGTCTCCGGGTGGCGACGCCGAACAGCCAGCGCCGGCGACGGCACTCGAAAGCCCTCGGCCGCTCGGCATCCCATGACCGCCGCTGCGCTCCTCGTGCCTGCGGTGCTTGCGGGGTCGGGGGACGACCGAGGCGGCCTCGCCCTTTCTGAGTCCGCCAAGACGGTAGCTGGGTCGCTGAGTGTCGTGGCCGGCTGGACAGGTGTGTACCTCACGGCCCGCCCCGCTCGCCGCTGCCGCCTTCCGGTGAGCAAGCTCACCGGCGTCCCGCTCACTCCGTTCGCGGGACCTCCNGTGTACCTCACGGCCCGCCCCGCTCGCCGCTGCCGCCTTCCGGTGAGCAAGCTCACCGGCGTCCCGCTCACTCCGTTCGCGGGACCTCCGCGTCGCTCGCGACCGACCATTCGTAGAGGGTTCGATGTAATCGCCAAGTTGCCAACAGTTTTTCGCAGTCGTGCTGAATAGAGCGCGCGAATGTGGTACGAACCGAAGCCGATCTACGGGGGAGAGTGATCGGTCAGTATAGCGCACACATGTAATCTAAATGCCTGTGACAGTGTATTCGTTTATTATGAGGCGGTACAACACCCTCAGGTATCTTGATTGGGGCCTGATAGGTATCCTCGCTGTCGTCGCAATGCTGTGGCAGCTTTCCATCGGTAATTCGTTCNGAGAGTTAGCAGCGCAGTATTGGCTGGCGGACTCAGTCTCGCAATCAGTATGCGCTTGGCTCGGTGGTATCGTGAGCGGTGACCACGCAAGCGAGTTCTATCAGCTGATTCGGCTGTAGATACACGAAATAAATGTCGTGCCAACTCTTCTATGACACCCTACACTTGAGTTATAATCAATGCTTGGCCCAGACTGCTCACGAATGCGCTAGAACCGATAATCTGGTACGTTTCGCAAGGGACCGCCCAACTCAAAACAAAGAACGCAATTCTTGAGCGACACGGAGCCACACACCGGACCACAGCGAGACTAGCGCCGGGGCTCCGGGTAGGTTGTTGTCGCGGATTGCGAGATACCGGACTGTCACGACTCCAGCACACAAGAGTGCCGCGAGTTCGACCGACCCGAACACTAGTTCCTCGAACGTCTCACCTCCGTATGCCTGTATTATCGGGATAGCGATGTATACGGTCTGTGCACCACCACCCAGTAGGATCAATCTTGATGGACTCCAGGCCACGTCGGTCGCTCGCACACGCCGTCGGTCCAGCGCCAGCCCCACAATGTAGACCGGTGTGTAGAAGAAGGCTACTCCGAGGAACACGAGCGTCAACCCTCCGGGAACCAACGGAATGAATTTCGGTAGTCCGAAGCTGGTTGTTGCGGTGCTGACTAGGCCAAACAGGAGCGCGCCGGCCAGTACTCCGGCTGTCAGAACTGGTTGGATGGCCAGTGTGGTAGCCCATCGCCACGATACGTTCATCTCATCTGTGGTTGATGTATGTACCGTCTCAGTTTTCGACATCGGTAATCCGGTGTATCAGTATGTTGTTTCGGCCTGAGTCAACTACACTATCCTGCTTCGCTCACCCTGACGGGTTCGCTCGTGGAGGGTGGGGCTTGTCCATGAATTTGGCCTCAAACCNCCTTCCGGGTGGGCGGTAAATCCGCCGATCGGCGTCACAGTTCCAGACTTCAGGGCAAGCTGACTGTTGCCCGTCCGCCGAGACGACTGTTGGCCCCGGCGGACGTACCGCATACCAATATTTTTCGCCGCGTTATAATCTGCGTTCGCCTCCGACTCGTACTTCACGCACTGGAAATCGTTGCGAGTCGCGCGATTCTCGTCTGCCGTGAACCCACACTCGGCGCACCGCTTCGACGTATACGCCGACCCGACTTGCTTCACCGAGATACCTTCCGCTTCGGCTTTGTACTCCACTTGCTCGTACAGCGTTCGGAACGCCCACTTGTGTCCCCACGACGCCCCCATTCGGTCGCGGATGTGACTCAGGTCCTCGAACGCTATCACGTCGCACTCATACCGAAGTGCTTCGTCTACGATAGCGTTCGACGCTCGGTGAAGTACGTCACGGACGTAACGAAGCTCCCGGCCACTCGACTGTTCAAGGGTCCGATGGGCGCTTCGCGCCCCCGTCTGTTGGAGTCCAGTTCGTACATTCTCGAACTCATGGAGGTCGTGGGTCAACTCCCGACCGCTGACAAAGGAGGCGGTACTTGTGACGGCGAGATCTTCGATACCGAGGTCAACCCCGAGGACCGTTCCGTCCTCGGCGGTGTTCCGCTCCGTATCGGTCTTGGGTCGGCGGAAACCGATATGTAAGAGGTAGTCGCCGTCACGGGCGGTGAGCGTACTTTCTGTGACGCTCCACTTGTCGGAGTCAAGGTACTGTCGCTGGTAGCCATCGTCGGCGTCGGGGAGGGCAAGCGGACACCGGACGCGACTCTCTGTGGTGGAGAGCGACACCGTATCATCATCGAACAGCGTCATGGTCCAGGTGTCGTATTTCACCGTGGGTGCGGTGAAGGTGGGCTTACTCACCTTCTTGCCCTTCGCCTTCCGTCCGATACAGCTGGTGATGACTTGTGCGGCTTGGTGGGTGGCGAGAATCGCGTGCTGACTCCCGAGGTCGGTGTGTTTGCGCACGCTGTCGTAGGCGAGGGGCTTGACCCCGAGGCGATTCACCGTCGTGACCTCGGGGATGCTAGACCGCGTGGCCGCCTACGAGCGCGTCGTAGCCCAACTCGACGCCGACGTGTTCCTCGTAGTCGATCGCTTCGAGGAGCGTCACCGTGACAGACTCAGAGATTTCGACGGACCCGCTATCGCGGAGCACTTCCACGAGGACAGTTCCATCGCAGCGGCGGTGTCCGATGGAACAATCCCCGAGTTTGGGAAGTGGACGACCGAGACGTTACTGTTGGAGTCGCTCCAGCCCGAACGCCCTGACACTGGCGAGACGATGGCGGCCCTCGAACGTGGGCACCGATCGATCGTCAACGTCGAGGTCGAGAGTAACGCATCGGCTCTGGCAGTGATTCGGTTGTTCGGAAAAAGCGGCTACGCTGTGAAGTACCTCGGGGCTCGTCCCCGAGGCTTCACCGTTTAGGATTCAGCACCGTGCCCGCAGGCGAATTTAATTCCCCTCGACCTCCCCCGATAGGAGTCGGTTGGAATTAACACCCGAACGCTCGGTGCGTCCGTGAGGGTCGGTCGCTCCACCACGACCCGATAGTGTCCGTCTCACCACGTCTTCAACGTGGGTTTGAGAGACACCACATTTCCATATCGTGTCTCAGTCAGCATTAGATTAAGATCTTTAATCCGTCTTTTGGGTTCTCTGACTGTGCTCTATTATACGAATCGTGGTAAGTAAAATGCTCGTGTCGGCTTCACCCTCGGGGTCAAGCCCCGAGGCACTCGCCTTGCTTATCTGTAGACTTCTTCCGGTGTAACTGTCGCTGTCACGACGAACACGTTCTCGCCCGTACACAGACACCGACCAATTCGGGTTGACTTCCACTCTGCGCTGAAAGCCGCGAAAGTTTAGTCACTGGCGTACCCTGCCGGAGTGCTGGCGGGTCGTTATTTATCTCGGTGGGGAAAATTAATACTGAGAAGCAACTCCACCACCCTATTTTTTAATAATCGTTTTAATATATAAGATCTTGGGTTGTTAATGTAATGTCGTACACCTGCTCCAACTGCGATTCAGAGTTCCAGAGCGCTGCCGGCGTGACCCAGCACGTTGCGCTTCACCACAACACGTGTGCCGAGTGTAACGAACAGTTCGACGAGACCGACGGGCTGCGCGAGCACATCCACGAGAACCACTGAGCGGACAGTTCGGTCCGACAACACGAGAAATCCCCTTCTTCAGGGCCACTCATCCTCGGCTGAAGGTGTGGTCCCGACCCGCCAGTCTGCGGCCGCAGCGGCGTCCGTCACCGGCTGGAACGTCCAGCCGGGAACGGTCTCTCTCGCCCTGCTGGGCTCGTCGATCCCGACGAACACGTACCGTTGCGTCTCGAAGTGCTTGCGTACACTCGCGAGTGCCTCTTCGATCGTTCGAGGACCTGATAGGAAGTCCTGCTGGTATCCCGCCTCTCGTACCCGCCGTCGTTCGATGAAAGACGGTTCCGAAGAAATAATTCCGATGTGACTGGTCCACGTTACAGCGTCGTCGAACGCTCGCTTCGGTCGTGCGAGCCGATCGAGTGCCCGTAACGAGATTGCCAGCGTGAGGTCGTTCGACGGCATTTCAAGACCTCCCTTTGAGAGCCGACGAGGCGCTCTCCGAAGCAGCCTCAGTTCGTGACGCGAGGAGCCGTTCCGCGACTCGACGAGCGCCGACGATGTTCCGGGCGAACGGACCGACACTGGGTTCTGCGAGCGCTCCCGAAACAGACACCGCAGAACGGCTGCCGTCGGTCCTTCGCCACGCGAGGGTCCGGTCGTCGAGGACGGGGAAGCCGTCCGCGCCGCGTTCGAGTGACAACGATTCGGCGACGGCCTCGACCAACGGATGCTCCGGAACCGGACCGACTCCGGTCGCGAGCACGACCTGCGCGTTCGCTGCCGTCGTTCCGTCGTCGAACCGCACAAATAATCCGTCATCTGTTGCGGCTGTAGACGTGATTTCGCCGCGTCGAACCTCGAGGTCACGACAATCGCGAGCTTCGTCTAATCGACGCTCGACGTACGGGGGAATCGTTCCGTCGTTGCGGGCGGCTCGAATCCGGTCGAGACGGGCCTTCGACCCCGACGGAAGCGTGTGAATCTCCTGTTCGACGTGTCGCCAGTTGATCCAGTACGGGTCGGCTTCGGTCAGTTCGATATCGAGGTCGTGTCGCGAGAGGAGCGTCACGTCCGTGTGCTCCGAGAGGCTACAGGCGGGTTGCGCAGCGGTGATACCGCCCCCGACGACGAATGTCGGCCCCGCGAATTCCGCTGCTGTCGCCGGGCTGAAATCGTCGTCCCAGACGTGAGCGAGCGGGGCGTCGTCCGGGAGTGACCTCCCCCACGCCGGGACCGTCCGCGGGCTGCCGAGCCCGACGGCCAGAACGACACGGCGAGCTTCAAGCGTCCCCGAGTCCGTCTGTACGTCGAGTCGATCACCAGTCTCGGACCTGGTAACACCCGTCACCTTCGACTGGAAGTGACATTCGCCGATGTCGCGTCGATTAATGACGTTTCGGGCGTGGTCGACAAAGAGTTCGAGCGTCGGTCGGTTCGGATAGTTCTCCGTCGAGACGAGTTCGGCCTCTCGATGCGCGCCTTCCGCGAACGATTCGAGCGAGAACGGCTCAGTGTCGATGTGGTGGACATACGTCGACCGGAGCGTCCGCATGCCGCACTGACGGGCCCTCGTCGCGAACGAGGCGAGCAACTGCTCGCGAAGATCGACGAGACAAATCTCCCGCTGCGCGTGTCCGCCCTCCGCGAGGAGGTAGTTGGCGAGACAGGTTCCGTGAACACCGCCACCGACGATCACGTACTCGTAGGGTTCTGGCCCGCTTGACGTGCGACCCGTGTCCGGTCTGTTGACGGTCACTCTCGCTCGCCTCCGTCCACTTCGAGTCCGTCTCGGGACCGCCCGGGCCGCAGGCTGCGAGGCCGTCCCAGGATTAGGTGCCGATGCGGTAGTCTTCGAGCGCCAAGGGCGACGACGTACACGGCGATCGCTGCGACGACGATCGAGCCGCCGGCCGCGATCCCGTAAACGTACGATAGCGTTACCCCGGCGATCGCCGCGAACTCGGCGGCGATAATCGCCAACAGGATGGACTGCTTGAAACTCCCGGCGAGTTGGGTCGCGGCGGCGACCGGCACGACGAGCATCGCGGCGACCAAGATAACGCCCATTATTTGCATCGCGCTGACGACGACCAGTGCCGTGAGCACGACCATGAGGCGTTTGTAGAGACGGACGTTCAGTCGGGCCGCCTGTGCGGCGGTAGCGTCGAACGTGACGTACAGCAGCGGCCGGTACGTCAGCGTGACGAGGCCACCGACGATGAGACTCATCAGGACGAGGATCCCGACGTTCGCCGTCGAGACGGTCGCGAGACTCCCGAAGAGGTAGGCGTCGATACCGACGGAGATGCCGCCGTCGGTCGCGGTGATGAGGATACTCCCGACGGCGAACCCGCCCGTAAGCACCATCGCTAGCGATGTGTCGGTGTACGCGCCGGCGTGTTCGACGAGTAACTCGACGAGCAGCGCGGTAACGACCGCAACGACGAACGCAGTCAGCAGTGGCGACAACAAAAGGGAGAGGGCCGAATTGAGGAACAGACCGACGGCGACGCCAGCGAAGGCGGTGTGGGCGAGCGTATCACTGAGCATCGACATCTCCCGATGGACGAGGAAGGTTCCGACCAGTGGGCCGATGACAGCGATACAGACCGCGGCGAGGTACGCCCGTTACATGAACGGGTAGGCAAGCATCGGCGCCCCGAGAACCTCCGCTAGGAGGTCCATGGTGGGGTCAACCACGGTGTCGAGGAACCACTCGATAGGGGTCGTGAGGCCGAACCATAGGGCAGGTAGTTCGGCGAGTAGCGTTCCGGCGAGGTGTTGGTATGTGAGAAACATGATTAGTGGTCGTGTTGGAGGACGTGCTGGTCGGTCCCGTACGCCCGCGCGAGGGCGCCCGTCTCGACGAACTCGTCCGGATTGCCGTCGAAGTACAGCTGGCGGTTGATACAGGCGATATCCGTCGCGTAGGTGGTGACGACGCCGATGTCGTGCTCGATGAGGAGGACGGTCAGCCCGGTCGCATTCAGGTCGCGTAGGAGGCTGTAGAACTCCTCTCTGGACTCGCCGTCGACGCCGACCGTCGGCTCGTCGAGCGCGAGCAGGTCGGCCTCCGAGGCGAGCGCACGGGCGATGAACACTCGTTGACGTTGGCCACCGGACAGTCGGCCGACCCGCCGAGAAGCGAGATCAGTAATACCGACCTCTTCAAGCGCCCCCTCAACCGCTCGCCGGTCCGCCGCCGAGAACCGACCGAAGAGCCGCCGCGGGTACCGCCCCATTCGACCACTTCTTGGACCGTGATCGGCATGTTGCGTGCCGCCTTCGTCGCGTCCTGTGCGACGTATCCGATTCGTTCGCCGGCGTTAGACTCGTGCGCGGGCTCGCCGAACAGCGAAACCGTGCCCTCGTCCGGTCGACGAAGCCCGAGCATCAGATCGAGCAGCGTGCTCTTGCCGCTCCCGTTCGGCCCGACCAACCCGAGGAAGGACCCGGGTTCGATGTCGTCGATCGGACTCCGTTGCTGGATATCAAGCCGTTCGTTCCCGACTTCGACGTTCCATCCGATGCGGATACAGACTGGATCACCGCCTCGGAGTCGACGATTGAATCAAAGCGAGCCGATAGGCGTTTCCTTTGACAGAGTTTGTCCTACGCTCTCACCCCGACACACAAGAACGGACAGCAGAATCATGATTCTCCGATACCGTGCGAGTCGGAGCGTGTATCTCATACGGCGCCATAGCCGGTCAAGATTCGAAGCGGACGGCCGGTTCAGACGTACAGCAGCGGCACCATCACCGCAACCCCGGCAAAGATCCCACCGACAAGTGCACGGTAACCGCCGTACGGGAGGTCACTACCGGTCTCAAGGGCTTCAGGAATGAACTCTGTGATGACCAGATAGATCATTGCACCGGCGGCAAAGCCAAACCCGAACGGAAGGAAAGACTCGGCCCAGGTCACGAAGGCAAACGCGATAACAGCCCCGATGGGTTGTGGAAGGCTAGAAAACACCGCTGCACCGACCATCCGCCACTTCGACAACCCCATCGCACGCATCGGGATTGCGATCGCGGTCCCTTCGGGGACGTTGTGGATCGAAATCGCGACCGTCATGAAAACGGCCAGAACAGGGATCGCGACGCCGAAGACGTTCATGCCCCCCTCGAATCCAAGTTCTGCAAAGGAGACGCCCACAGCGACCCCCTCGGGGAAACTGTGGACGGTGAGGATACCGAGGATTAACACCAGCGTTTTCAGATCACCGTCGGCAAACGCCTTCGCTTCCAGTCGGTGGTCGTCCGGTCCCTGCGTCCCAGTATCTGTGGCGGGCCTTGATCCACCGTCGGTATTAATCTCTGTCGTGGTGTCGGTATGTTCCCCACCGACGCTGTCGTTACCGTGTCTGTGATTGGTTTCGGCGTGATCGTCCGTATCGATATCAATTCGATCGAGCAAACGGTCGGACGCCTCAACCAAGGCGACACCCGTCAGGAGGCCACCAATCATCAGGGCTGGAAACCCTCCAGCGGCGTACTGTAACCCCTCGTTGATGAGACCGAACAGTGACGCGGCTACCATAATGCCGGAGGCAATTCCCCAGAGGGCGACGTTCCAACTATCGCTGAACTCCTCGACAAAAAAGAACGGGATTGCCCCCAGTCCGGTGGCTAACGCAGTTACCAACCCGGCGACGAACACCAGCACGATGTGGCTCAGGATCACTATACCAACTATTAAACTCCTTAAACAAAAGAAACTTTCTAAAATGCGAACTCTATTTTTGATTGTCCTAATTATTCAGGCGTGCTGTGACGGGCCCTCCGTATACAGCGAGCCGTTTGTGTCAAATTCCGAGGGTTTCAACGGAGTCAAAATAGGGGCACTCTCCTGTAGTGTGGCGGAACTGGCTCTCACGGCCGACGTTCTGATCGAATTTTCGACGTATTCAGATACTGTAGCCGAGATTAAGGGGGTAAGTGGTCTGTTAACGCACTATTCCGCCAGTCTACACGAGAGCGAATGGGTTGTTATCCTACTTTTTCGAACCGATGGATGACGGCGGTATCGTCGTCGTTCCAGGTTGTATCGTGGGTGCGTTCGATTCGCTTTTTGTAGGCTTCGAGGTTCGGCGAGCCCTCGGCTCGGGCGTCCTCGTCCGTCATATCACCCTGTCGCTGTTCTCGTACCGTCGTCACCTCAAAGATGACGTCGTCGATTTCGAAGCGGTCACCCTCGGAGGCGTGTTTGTCGCCGCGGTGCAGCTGTGTGACGTCTCCGGCGATGACCGCTTGTCTGATTTTTCGGCCGGAAGTAGTTCGTCTGCTTCTATCGGGGTCATTAGTTGTGTCTCACCAATTTCATCGTGTGCTGGATTCCTGTCCTTCGGGGGTCATTAGTGCGCCTCACCCCCGGATTTCTCGTTCGTATGCCTGGTTGCGAGTCCGGAGAGATGCGGGGCTCCCTCGACGATAATTTCTGCCGTGGCGAGCTCGACGGCGTTCTCACTTCCCGGGAGCACGAACACTGGCACGTCGCGGGCGATGCCCGCTGTCGCACGGGTCGAGAACTGTATGGAGTTGTACGTTTTAGAGGGGACCACAGAAGCAATATCTGGATTCGTCAACAGCGTTCGAGCAGTGCCGAATGTCCAAGCGGTGGATTACTCGATCGCCTCACTGGGCGATGCTCGCATCGATCAGCGCATTAATTCTTGAGCACCGCTCAGTGCTCGGCGAGGAGCAGCAGTTTAACACGACTCACCGTATCGAAATCGCGCAACTGATAAGCGAAAGTCCGGACGCGCGAGGCTGGCCCGTTACAAAAGAGCGTCTCGAGACACCATTCTCTTTCATGGATATGATTCGTGGTCGTGATGATGTCCTGAAACTGGTGTTGTACGTCGTGGATGTCTTCAATAACTGCTTCGTGTTCGTAATCGAGGGTCATGACGACGACAACATCGCCTTCGATATCTTCTAATCTGGCGTGTGCCTCAATGTACTCTTGTATCGCTTCGCGGGCGCCACGCGAACGCGAGTTTAATCCTTCTGCTTGCCACGTTTCGTCGAACTCGGACAGGAGGTCATCGGGAATGTTGAAGCTCGTACGCATGATCTTGTTCGTGATTTTATCGGTGATCTATCTTTGATTATCACAATACTCCCGAGTCGTGGGAGACCGCTCACGTGAGCTCCGACCACCCGGCTGAGTCTCATCAAGAAGTCTCGGGAGATACCGAAGAACGCAGTCAGTCATGTCTGTGTCCGTCCGTGGAGGGTGTCGGTGCGGTGTTCGAATTTCCAGCCTCCGTCAGGAGCGACACGAGGTCCGATTCGGTCACCGGCTGTGCCGTCGCCCCCAGCCCTGCGTCACGAGCCACACGAACCGCGCTCGGTGGGTGAAGGTTCGCGTCAGCCAACAGGGCGTCGTCGTAGAACACCTCTCGGGGTGTTCCGCCTCCGATGATGTTGCCGTCGGCCATCACGCAGACGCGGTCCGCGACTTCGGCGGCAAATTCGAGGTCGTGCGTCGACAGGACGACACTGATACCGTCCTCGTGAACGTGTTCGATCCGTTCCGCGACCAGCTGGGACCGGTCGGGATCGAGCCCTGCGAGCGGTTCGTCGAGCACGACCACACTCGGTTCGAGGACGAGCACACCGGCGAGGCCAGCGAGCCGTTTCTCCCCGCCGCTC
>NZ_AOJK01000053.1 GCF_000336875.1 Halorubrum californiense DSM 19288
TCTGCTTTGTTGAATCCGATGACGGCGTGGGGATCACTGTTTGAGAGCCTGTTCGAGATTGTAGACTGCGGCGGTCACCACGAGTTCGCGGAACTCGCGGTACCACGCGCGAGGGTGGACAGCGGGGCCGAACCGGCGCTTGATGGCCGAAAAGGCGGTCTCGGCCATCCAGCGCTGGCCGTATAAATCGCTGTCCAACCGTGCGTTGTGTGCGTGATCGTACGCAGCGAACAGCCGGTGGCGCAGCAAGGGCCGGACGCCCTCTGACCGGAGGGCGTCCCGGAGAGATTGGTCGTCATAGCCTTTGTCGCCGGCGAGACTCTCGATTTTTTCGGTGTTACGAAGGGCGACTCGACGGCCAGTCTGGGTGTCGTGGGGCCAGTGTGCCGAGCAGTGGGGATCGAGGATGGCACACGAATCTGTATCGACGAGCGCCGTCGTTTTGAGCGTGCGTATGTGGCGATCCGAGCGGTGTTGGTAGTGTCTCGATGCCGTTTCGCGGTCGAAGAATGTGGCATCGATGGCTCCGTGCGAGCCCGGATCGCAGATGGTCGCTGACTCACGGAGGAAGCCGCGCCACACAGACATGGGCACCCTCTCGAACGACCGGTACAGCGTTGAGGGTGCGGGAAATGCCGTTCGAGCGAGCTGTAACAGACCACGAACACGATCCATCTCGCTTGCCCAATCCACGATCTCACGGTACGTCGCATCCATGTGAATCCGCAAAAAGTGGAGCGTGACATGCTTCCAACCGGAAAATCCGTTGCCAGTCGGATCACTCACCGCCGTTGGACTGGCAGCACAGCGCTTTTGAGCCAGCGACGCCGCTTGCTTAACGAAGCGGAAGAGTAGTTTGGACACATTCGGCTCTTCCGCTTCGCTTCCACCTTCAGAGCGACGCTATCCCGCTGCCTTCTGCGGATTCAACAGAGCANAGAGTAGTTTGGACACATTCGGCTCTTCCGCTTCGCTTCCACCTTCAGAGCGACGCTATCCCGCTGCCTTCTGCGGATTCAACAGAGCACTTGACTCCTGTTTCAATTGTTGCGTGTGGAACGTTGACTGGTTCATCCGGTGTGTCCAACGTAATCTCTGCTTCAGAATGTTCTATCTGAGCGTTTGAGACTGCGTATTTGCTCGCCTGTGTAAGATCGGTTGACTCAGCCTTTCGTGGCTTCGAAAGGACTTTTGTGACTTGTCGTATTTTCCCGGCCATATCAATCAATTTCTTGCTGTGCTCCGAGACAGTCTCAGCGGTGTTTATGACTTCTGGGGCGCTTGTCTGCTGCTCAATCAACTCAGCACTTCCCCTCACAACGTTCATCGTATTTTTTATATTGTGGCGGAGCACTCGGTCAAGAACCTGAAGTTGCTGCTCACGTTGTCTAACCTCGCTCAAATCATGAACTGACCCCACTACCCCCGTAACCCCTCCATCGTCGTCCCACAGTGGTGAAAGGACAGCCCGAACGAAGCGCTGTCGTTCGTCCTTACTGGTATCAGCTTCAAGTTCAAAGACAACAGATTCACCGTCTAACGCTTGTCGTATTGGGGGCCTGATTTTCTCAGCAGTACTTTTCTCAACAATCGAATCAATACGTGTTCCACGAACTCGGCTCGGATCAAGTTCGTAATACTGCCGAAAGTTCTCATTGGCGAATACAAGTCGCTCTGATGAGTCAATACAAAAAATCCATGTGGGTGACGCCTCGACTGCCGATTTATATTGTTTGAGCCGCTCTTGTTTCTCTTTATCTTCGGTGACATCTCGGTGAAACCCGGCGAATTCACTGACTTTTCCCTCCGTGTCAGTAATCGGAGCGAATGTTTCTTTCGTCCAGAATCTTGGTTGATCATCTTGGTCGTCACAGCGCTCGATTGTTACTGATCTACCCTCCTCGACAGCTGTCTGGACCGTTGAAGCCATTTCTGAGTCTTTGCCATTACAGAACACCGCTGTGAGATCAGACCGATTCTCTAGGTCATTCTGTGCTAGTTCATCGAACCGATTGTTTGCGTACACGAGCGGGTCGTTTTCTCGATGTAAATCGAATATCGTGATTCCAATCGGTGCTTTGTCCATCACCCTCGATTTGCGATGGAGTTCGCGGCGTGTCTGTTCGGACCCCGTTACCTCGGTATACACGTATGCTCGGTGCGCGCCCACCCGCTCGCTCGGTAGCCCCGTCTCGATCACTCGGTAATACCGAGTTCCACTATCAGTCTCCCACTCGAAGATCGGATCGTCTTGAAGGGTACACTCGTACAGTGCTGGCGCTGTGTCAGCAAAACTCGTTTCACTAGCTCCGCGGAGCTCATCGAATGTTTCAGCGGCGGAGGGGCTTATGTGCCTGATTTCTCCCTCAGCGTCAACAATAATCGTTGCCTCGTTAAGATGTGTGAGCACCTGCTTTCGCCAGAACCGTGGAATCGGACGAAACGTCTCATTCAAAAACACGAAGCTTCCCAACGCGAAGACGGCCATTCCGAGAGGTGCGTAGCTCGTGTCGACAAGCTGCGTTGGAACGCGTCCCAGTCCGATAGCGACATCTACCACTGCGGGGACGGCCGTGAGGACTACAACGACTCCGAGTCGCCAGTCCTTGAGACGAGAGACGCTCACAGCTTCGATCAGCCAGACCGTTGCGATCCCGACTGACAGGTATGCTCCCCCGGCGATCAACCAATAAGTCACACCCGGATTAAACGCAAGGTGTGTGAATGGTTCGGTAGAGACATACGTAGTGAAGTAGAGATTATATGTTGGGTTGGTGAGTTTGATAGCGACAGCGACGAGGTATAGCCCAACCGCAAGACGCCGTAGTACAGGGCGGCGGTGGTATTCGTGACCTGCGTATGCCGACGCAAAATAGAGCCACGCACCAATACTAGCAAGTCCAACAATTAAGCCGATGATCCGTAGCCATGCGGCTGCTGACACCCAACCGATCGCGAACTGTATGGTAGTTGTTGCTGTCCCCCCCCCAGCCAGAACGAATACCGACACAAGTCCAAGGCGTGTATCACGGTCGGCGATATCGGTGGCTCTCCAAGCTCCATAGCCCGAAATGAGTGTCGCGAGAGCAAACACCGCGACATACGCCGCCCGTGCTACCTCCATACGTAGTTCATTTTGTCTATTATAAAATATGTTATGATATTTTTTTAATGTCCTTTGATTGATGCCTATTGAGAGTCTAGTTGTTGAAAAATATTCTTTATGTGTGAGAAGATAGGTCAAGTTAGTTACTTTCTTGTTCGTAGTGAGAGCCAGCCGGTACATTGCCTCCATCTGTGGCCGCCTGATACTGTGTGTTTGTCTCAACGGTCGTTTCTTGTTGTGTCTCGAACCGAGCCACCTGTTCGTTGAGATCACCAGCCAACGTCGAGAGCTCTTGAATCGTTTCGGTCGTTTCCGCGAGCGATGATGTCTGCTCTTCGGTTGCTGCCGACACGTTGCTTGCCTCCGCTGCGGTCTGCTCACTTACACTCGCCACTTCATCTACCACCGAGACGACCTCTTCTGTCGATGTAGCTTGATCGTCAGTCGCGTCACTAATCTCTCGGATACCGCTTTCAGCCTCCTGTACTGCGTCCGCGATCTCGTCAAACATCTCAATCGCATTCTCAATTGTTTCCGACCCGCGCTCAACGCGCTCGCTCATCTCCTCCATTCCCGCAACTGTTTCCGTTGTGTTTGCTTGTGCGGCCTCAATCCGCTCTTCGACAGCGGTTGTCGCCTTTTCTGCTTCCTCTGCGAGCGATTTGACTTCTGACGCTACAACGCCGAACCCTTCTCCAGCTTCTCCAGCACGCGCTGCCTCAATCGACGCGTTCAGCGCCAGAATGTTTGTTTTCTCTGCGATACCGGAGATCATCTCCACAATTTCTCCGATCTCTGTCATCGCCTCTTCGAGAGCCTCAACCTGTGCGGCTGCCTCGTCGGCTTGTTCCTCGATCGACTCAATTTCAGTAGTTGCCTCCGAGGCGTACTCACGGCCTTCGTTCCCCTGTTCAACTGCCGCCCCCGCAGTTGCAGCCACTTGGTCTGCTGAAGACGCCACTTCTTCGACCGTAGCCGACATGTCGTTCATTTCGTTAGCCACCTCTTGGAGATTCTCACTCTGCGTGTCTGCCCCGTGTGAGATTTCTTCGACCGACCTAGCAACCTCCTCGCTCGCTTCTTTGACCTCTTCAGTGTTTTGTGCGACCACATCACTTGAGGTGGCAACGTTCTCTACAATCTGTTTGACATTACCGACACTATCACTGAGACGGTCGATCCCATTTTCTAAGTTTGACAGTACGTCGCCGTACGCTCCTGGGTAATCTGTGTCGATATCTTGTGCGAGTTGCCCCTGCTCTAGCCGGTCGCTCGCAGCCGATATTTGCCCAAAGCTGTTCGACAACTGCTCTGTCCCTACTGCGAGGTCATCAAGTACGGCACCGTACTGTCCCGGACGGTCCGTGTTGATATTGTCATCAAGTACACCCCGTTGAAGATCGCTACTAACACTCTGGATTTGCTCGAAGCTTGCCGAGAGCTCGCCGGCACCAGTTTCAAGATTGGTTATCGTCTCACCGTACGTTCCGGGGTATTGGGATTCAAATTCCCAGTTGAGGTCTCCCTGTTTGAGCCCCTCACTTGCGGTTCCAATCTGAGAAAATACTCCCTCAAGATTCTCTTGCATCTTAGTGTACGCTTCGACCATCCTCCCGAGTTCATCATTCTCGACATGCTGATCTATCTCCGTGTCGAGCTCTCCGTTACTGATTGCAGTGAGCCCGTTCGATAACTGCTTGATCGGTGGTGTGATGCGGCCGGCGACGAACAGGCCGATCATAATCGCTACAATGAACGATCCGATGGTCAGCCCAAGAACTTCTACTTGTGCGGTTTGCGTTGTGCTCTCGGCTGATACAACCGATGCTTCCTTGTCTTCGATAGCTGCCTGCTCGAGCGCCTTCGCGGAGTCTCTGGTATCAGCGACGATTGTGTCTAACTCATCGCTCTTCGCCTGCGCTTGCTCCATTTCACCGGCTTCTAAGGCTGTGAACAACTCTTGAGCGGTCGTAGAGTACTGTTCGTGTTGTCTCTGTAATTCTTCGAACTCCGCTTGTTCTGCTTCGCGCAGCTCTTGTTGTTGTAGCTCGGCGGAGTAGTCGTCGAATCTCTCACCTGCTGCTTGGAAGTTGGACTGTTCTCCTTCCTCACCGAGGAGTGCGGCGTGTACAGCGACTTGTTGCTCGTCGATGGCTACGAGCATGTTCATTGAGGCGTCGATTTTGTCAGCTTCTTCAGAGATAGCCTGTGCCTCTCTGTCGACGTCTCCAACGGCTTGGTATCCGACCGCGCCGGTGACGCCCACCAATAGCGCTACTAAGACGAACGCGATGATGAGTTTCGGTCGAAGGTCCAACCGGTCGATCGCGATCTTATCTAACATATATGAAAATACATATCTGATTTACAAATAGTTACGCCACGAAATATTCTTACTGATAACCAGGGGGCAAACCAATATTTCAGCGAGCGGCAGCGCAGAGCCTCCTTCCTCACCGAGCGTCGGAGACGCGAGTAGGGGGAGAGAAAGCGTGTTCGCGCATTTTGATCGACTCCCTGAGGTACCACATGTCACTGTCGTCCTCACACAAGTCGGGGACGAGAGGCCTCGCCAGTAGACCGACGCCCGTGGTATAGGAGTACCGCACCCGATACTCGGGAGCGATAACCGCGAACGGTTCAACTCCGTCCCCGTCTCGGGGTAGTGGGTGCGAACACCGGGAATTAAATCGGCGGAAGAATCCATGCGGATGGTCGAAGGAGGCCCTGAAAGCCCCCGCTGGAAGCGTAGACAGTAAGAGGAAGTCGGGCCACGCGCATATACGGAGTCGTGGGGCACAATACCGTCTCGGCAAAGCCCCACTGTCAAGCGTGACCAGTCCGTGTACGCGGGGAGGGTGCGAGTAGCGCGGGGTAGTTGACTAGCGCAGAATATTCTCAAAAACGAGAACTCGAGGGGAGAGACTAAATGTGGTATTGTACAGCGCTTGTGTATGGAATTGAGTGATGTAAAATCGCCAATTAATACGTACATCGCTCATGTGTAGCACATTGTTGATGAAGAGCCATCTTGCGATTCTGCGGTGCGTTGAGTAGATTGAGAACATACGACTTAGCAGCTCTGACGGCTAACTACTGAATGAGGTCCACCCCCGAAGACTGTATCAACAATCTCCTACCGAAGAGCGTTCGTGGTAAATACCCGCTCTTCAGCGAGTGGCTGTTTCAGACGGTACTGTGTCCGAAGAATAGGAATTCAACAGAGCCAGCCTGTCGTGTTCTGGCACTCGCAACTTAACTGATATCGGCACTCCGGAACCGTAGGTATCCACCCAAGACCGGCACGACGATCCATACGAGCAGGATGAGCGTTGGGAACCACACCGAAGCGAACGGATCGGCAGCGAAAATTTGCCCGCCACTCGCCACGGTCTGGAAGGCGGTACTCGCGGCGCGGCTTGGCGGAAATATACCAATAAATTGGAGCCACGCTGGTTGGCTCCCTGATTCGACCAGTCCAAATTCAACGGCGCCGGCCTGGATGACACGTAGGATCAGGTTCCAGAGGGCAACAAGGACGAGGTATGCCCCGACAGTAAGCGCAGTCGCCCGGCCGTCACTCGCGCTGACGGCCGAAATGCCGACGCCGATGCCTACGAATGCCATTCCCATCAAGCCAAGAAAGAACATAAACGGCACCAGCAGGGCGAGTCCGTCACCGAGCAGTGTGACGATGACGACCCCGGTCGCGACCGCACCGATCACTGTCGCGACGAGCATCAATGCCGTCCGGCCGATGAGCTTCCCGAACAGGATGTCACGACGCGACGGTGGGAGGCTCAACAGCACGCGGAGTGACCCAGATTCGCGCTCGCCGGTAATCGCTCCTTTAGCAACGAACAGCGCGATGATAGGGAGCGCTACGACAGTGATCTGAAACACTTGGCCGAACAACACGCTGGCTGGCTCGTCGACAGTCGTCGCGGCGGCAGCCGTTATTCCGGCGGTGAACAACACTACTGCCAGCGAGACCGCCCAGAGCGCTTTCGACCGGCCCGCGTCAGCTAGGTCTTTCCGAGCGACAGTGCGGACGCTCATGCCTCGGCACCTCCAATGACCGCTGCCTCAGTGTGTTCATCGTTCTCGGTATCGGTCGTGTAGCTGGCGAACATATCCTCGAGCGAAGACTCCTCGATCCGGACGTCGGTGACGGTTGTCGTCTCTCGGACTCGGTCGATGAAGGTGAGCTTGGCGTCCGGTTCGAGACAAGTCCCGCAAACAGCCCCGTCGGTGACCTCAATGTCTCGGACGTTTGGCAGGTCTCCCAGTTGCGCTTCAGGTTCGCGACCGACCTGGAGCGTCACGCGGGCCCCGCCGTCGAGGCCCTCGCGGAGCTGCTCGATAGAGTCGGTCGCGACGAACCGTCCATCGTCGATGATACCGATGCGGTCGGCGACAGCCTCGACCTGTTCGAGGATGTGACTCGAGAAGAACACGGCCGCTCCCCGCTCGTTTTCTGCCTGGATGAGCTCTCTGAGCTCGCGTGCGCCGTTGGGGTCGAGACCGCTTGTCGGTTCGTCAAGGATGAGCAACTCGGGTGAACCGACCAGCGCCACCGCCAGCGCGAGTCGCTGGCTCATCCCGGTCGAGTACTCCCCAGCCGGGCGCCCCGCGTCATCCGGGGACAGCCCAACCCGTTCGAGCAGCTCGTCCGGATTGTCATCGGTATTCTTGAACTCCACGGCGAGCTCGACGTGTCGACGCCCACTCAACCGCTCGTACAGCCCGTAGTTCTCTGGAACAACCCCGATACGACGGTGGAGCTGCTTGCGCTCGGCCGAAACATCCAACCCGAGCATCGACGCCGTCCCCGCGGTGGGGGACACGAAATCCAGCAGCATATTGATCGTCGTCGACTTTCCGGCCCCGTTGGGCCCGAGAAAGCCGAATATTTCGCCCGACTCGACGGTAAGGTCTAACCCGTCGACAGCTTTCACCCCGCCAAACCGCTTCGTCAAGCCCTCGGTGTCGATCGCTGGTTCGGTCATGTCGTGGTTACGGGTATACGAGACGATGACATAAACCGGAGACGAGCGTTTCTGGTGCTGATACAGCGCAAACGACCGATTTACTCCAACTATCTTTGGACGGCTGGGCGCGTACTTTCTTGCCGCTTCGGATCAAGTAGTCAATTAAGTATAATGTCAACCGCCGATTCACGCCCTCGGGAAGCGACGCGGGTGCTCTGTGTGGACGGCGATCCGGAGGAGACACAACGCGTCGCCGCGGCGCTCCAAGGTGAGCCCGAACCCTTCCATGTCGTGACTGAAACGGACCCAGTGGAGGCGCTCGATCGGCTGAGTTCAGGTGACATCGACTGTCTCGTCGCCGGGTATGATCTACCCACGATGGATGGTGTGACGTTTCTCGAGTCGGTCCGCGAAACCCACGGTGACGTTCCGTTTATCTTGTTCACTGGGTCGGGGAGCGAAGCGGTTGCGAGTCGGGCTATCTCTGCGGGCGTCACCGACTACGTTCGGAGCAGGCCGGGGGGGGGCGGCCTCGACGCGCTCGTCGACCGGATTCGGGCGCTCTTGAGCCACGACGGAGCCGCGACGGAATGGGCGTACGACGAGGCGCAGTTCGAGCGGTTCGTGGAGGCCTTTCCAGACGTTGTGTTCGCTATCAATGAGGAAGGACGGTACGTAGACGTCATCGCCGGTGGAACAGATTCGCTGCTCTTTGACGATCCGGAAGAGTTGCTCGGCAGTCGGTTTCACGACCTGCTGCCTGTCGAAACTGCGGATCGGTCCCTCGATGCCATCCAGAGTACACTCGAGACTGGGGAACAGCAGCGGATCGAGTACCAACTGGAGGTGCAGTCGGGCACGCGGTGGTTCGAAGGTCGTGTCGGACCGCTAGACGCAAGCGGGAGCACGCAGACCGTGTTCTGGATCGCCCGAGATATCACAGCGCGTAAGCGTCGTGAACAAGAGTATGAGCAGATCTTCAACAGCGTCAACGACGCCATCACCGTTTTCGACCCCAAAGCCGGAGAGATAACCGAAATTAACGAAGCCTACCGCGAGATGCTCGGGTACGATATCGAACGAATCCGCGAACTGGGCATCGATGGACTGAGTGCGACCGACGAAGGGTACACGGGAGAGCAGGCATGGGAACTCATCCGGGACGTGGCCGAGACCGGCGAGTCCAAGACAGTTGAGTGGCGGGCCAAACAGAGGAATGGCGACCGAATCTGGCTGGAGGCGACGCTGACCCCGGCAGAAATCGGGGGCGAGCGACGTGTCCTCTCGATACAGCGCGATGTCACGGACCGACGGGAACTTGAACGCACCTACCGGTCGGTCTTCGAGAACGTCTCGGACGGACTTGTTGTCCATGATCCTGAAACTGGGGAGATCACAGATGTCAACGACCGCTTCTCTAGTATGAATGGCTACGACCGTGAGCAGCTCATGGGGGAGACCATCGACGTCGTAACTGGCCCGGACCACGACTACGAACGCGCGAAAAAGATGGTAGAGCAGGCCAGAGAGGGCGAGTCACAACTGTTCGAGTGGCGTAACGAGCGCGCCGACGGGACAACTTTTCCCGTCGAAGTCAATCTCAGCGTCATCGATCTCCGAGGTGAGGAGCGCGTCCTCGCGAGTGTCCGGGACATTACCGCGCGAAAGCGCCGCGAGCGCGAGTACGAACAGATTTTTGATGGGGTCAACGACGCGATTGTCATCCAGGACCCTGAGACTGGCGAGCCAGTAGATGCGAACGAGACGTTCCTCGATCGGCTGGGGTACGACAACGTCGACGAAATCCGCGAGGAGGGACTGGCAGGGCTCAGCGCAACTCAGACCGGCCACACCAAAGAGTACGCGGAGGAACTGTGCCACCGCGTTATAGAGACAGGGGAGTCAGAAGTTGTGGAGTGGGCACAAGAGACCAAAGATGGAGAACGCCGCTGGATCGAAGCGACGGTTGATTCAGCGGTGATCCAGGGTGAAGATCGGATCCTCTCGATGCAGCGGGACATCACCGAGCGCAAACGTCGCCAGCGAATCATACAGAAGCTTCACGCATCGACCAACGATCTACAGGAGGCGGAGTCCATAGAGGATGTCTGTGAGGCGACCGTCGCGGCAGCCGAAGAGGTACTCAACATTTCGATGCCGATCTGCTGGATCCACGGATACGATGAACCCGATGTCCTGTCTCCGGTCGCAACCAGCGAGACAGTCTGGGACGCATCACAGGGAGTCGACGGCCCCGGTGAGTTCGAACCTGGTGACTTCCAGTACGAGGTGTACGAGACAGGCGAGATGCGCATCTACGACCCAAGTGAGCGGCGTGAGGAAACGCCACTCAATTGTGGAGTCCTGATCGGACTTGGCGACCACGGGATGTTCGGCGCAGCGGACCCGGGCGTCGAGACGTTCGACGACGTCACGCTTGACGCCGCTCGCATACTAGCGCGCCACGCGAGGGCCGCGCTCGATCGCGTGGAACGCGAGAGGGAACTGCGTGAAAGTGAGCGGCGCTTCCGGCTAATCGCCGAGCAGATTGACGAGGTAATATACCTCGCCAACACAGACTTCACCGAGGTTCTGTACGTTAACCCCGCTTACGAGACAATCTGGGGTCGTTCGACCGAAGAGCTCTACGACGACGCTCAGAACTTTCTCGAGGCGGTCGATCCCCGCGACAGGGAGGAAATCAAGTCCGATGTCGAGACGATGGTCGCGGAGATGCAACGCGATGACCCCGCGGATAGCTACGACTTCGAGTACCGGATCCGACAGCCCGGTGGCGAAATCCGCTGGGTCAGTGCGACGGGCTATACGATCGAGATGTCCGGCGATGAACGCCGGTTCGTTGCCATCGTCGAGGACGTTACCGAGCGCAAGTACCGCGAGCAGCGCCTTGAGGTATTCAACCGGATCCTCCGGCACAACCTGCGCAACCAGCTCGACGTGATCCGAAGCCACGCTGAGGCCCTGATCGACCAAATCGACAATAGCCACCCCAAACAGATCGTCGCCGCGGTTGACGAACTCGCAGCGATGGGGGCCAGAGCGCGGAACACGGACCAGATTATACCGATCGGTGAGGCCACAAGCGAGGTCGAACTTCCGGAGACGATGATGGAACTCGCCGACGAGCTCGCGCCGAATCAGGGGACCGTTGAGGTGGTGACCGACCTCCCCGCGTCGGCGCGGCTAATGAACAACGACGAGGCGCTCCGAACGGCCGTCAGGAGCGCACTGGAAAACGCCATCGAGTACGCCGATTCGACAGTGCGGTTGACGGTCCAAGACTCCCCTGACGGGTACGTAGTCATCATCGATGACGACGGCCCCGGGATTCCGGAAGAGGAACTCATCCCGATAGAGGCTGGGACCGAGACGAAACTTAACCACGGGCGCGGCCTCGGCCTCTGGCAGCTCAGGTGGGCTGTCGACAAGCTCAACGGTGAGCTTTCTTTCGACACGAACGACGGGACAACCATCCGCATCGGCGTTCCGGATAGAGACGAAACGGCGCGCAGCAACTGAGTAATGGCAGCTGCCAAGATATATCAGCTATCATTACAAAGACGACTGCGCTGATTGAAAACAGGTTCGACCTAGATGAACACCTCACCTGCTATCGCCCAGCAAATTTCCGGTGACCCGTTGATCGTACACATTAGTGATGTCCACGGTTACCTCGCGGACGCTCGAAGTGCATTGCGCGCTGTTGGTGACACCGAATCGTATCCAGATCTGGTAACAAGTGATCAAGACAACCGGCTCCATTGGGCAGACAACAATTACGTCCTCATCGTCAACGGTGACGTAATCGATCGGGGGCCGGCAAACGAGGAATGTCTTGAGATGGTGTGGCGACTTCAAAACGAAGCCCCATCTGGACGGGTACGCTACCACTTAGGAAACCACGAATTAGCTATCTTGCTCCCGTCGTTCGTCCGGTGGCCAGATGCGTATTCGACCAGCCTTGGCTCAGCGCAGCGGCGAGAATTCCTCCAACGAGTCAACGAGGGAGCTGTAACGGGTGCTTTTGAGGGATACCAGTATATCTACAGTCACGCCGGACAGAACGAACCATTCAACGTCAGAAAGGTGAACGACGCAGTCCAGGCCGCCGCAAGCGAGTTACTGGATGTCGATTGCGACGATAGAATGGTACAGAAGCAGCTAGAACGACGATACAGCCGTGTATTCGCACTTGGTGGCAACGGCGGTCGAGGNGGATGTCGATTGCGACGATAGAATGGTACAGAAGCAGCTAGAACGACGATACAGCCGTGTATTCGCACTTGGTGGCAACGGCGGTCGAGGTCCTGATGCTGGCCTCTGCTGGATGGACTTCACACACTTGGAACCATCAGCTCCGCCCCAAGTCGTCGGCCACACGAAACGAGTTAGCCCCGTCCGAAACGGCAACGTCGTCTGCGGGAATATTATTCGAATGAACCATCACTCACCAGGAGGTGAGGGCGTCTTGATCGAAAGCCCCGATACGTTGGAGGCGGTCCGTCGGAAACCCAATGGATCCGTATCGGTATCGTCGGTCTGATAAGCACGGGCCATTCTGGAGCGAGCAGTAGGCGGAGGACAAATCTTGATTGATTTCACTCCAGAATTTTCTGGGCATTTTCGACCGGAATATTACCACCCGAAATAAATAAGTCACCTGCGAATGAGCATCTGAGAAACTATGATGAATTCAGACTCCACAGACATGGAAGCTGACGATTCTGTAGAAGACCACTACGAGGACACTGTCACCATTCAATCTCACCCGTTTAGTTCGTTTGATGCGTTTCGTGGGTATACTGAGGAGAAACAACAACTCTCCGAGACTGTCATTGAACCAGCTGGATACGATCGGTATGTCACAACATCTGCCCTGCTTCTCGGTGAGGAAGCTGATTGTCAAACAGCAGCATTAGCGAAGGGGATATCCGGTGAACTCGACGATGAGTATTCTTTCTTTCATGTTGATTCGTATCGGAGCGATATCATGGGTGAAGAGAACAATATTGAGACGACACTAGACGCTGCACGGTCTCGTGAACCGAGTTTTGTTCTGTTTACTTGCCTTGATGAGCACGGATTCGGTGAGACAGAGTACGAGTTGCTTCGGACACAGATCGAGTCAATTCAACAGAGCAACGACCGAGTGACTGTCGTCTGTACTGCACAGGACCAAGATATCGAACTCACCGCCCACGATTCAATATTCGAGGTCTTCATCGAAGTTCCCAAACCTGGTGACGAATTTCGTCGTGGGACAATTACTACAGAACTTGAGCGGGCCGAGGCTGCGGGGGTAATTGAATCGGCACAGTTCGATGAAGAGGCACTATCTGAACTCAATATAGCAGATCTCACGCTACAGGAACTTCGAACTGTAATCAAGCGGACTGTTCAGCGGCGACGACGCGCAAGTGAAGTGGAAAACCCGACAATTTCGCCATCTCATATACAGAATTCAATTAGTATTGTTGAGGCTGAGAAACTGGAGGAATCAACAGGAATGACGATCTTTGATGGAGAGGATACTGATCAGTTTGAGCCCGAGATCCCCTCAGTGACTTTTGATGATATTGGTGGCCTCACAGGCGAAAAACAACGACTTCGAGAGGCGGTCACCAAACCAGTCGAATATAGCGATACCTTTCGGGAAGCCGGCTACTCTGTTGGGCAAGGCATCTTGTTACATGGACCTCCTGGAAACGGCAAGACGATGCTCACAAAGGCTGTCGCGAACGATTTATCCTATCACTTCCTTTCAGTGAAAGGCCCAGAGCTCGAACAACCGCTCGTTGGCGTGTCTGAAGACCAACTGCGTGAATTGTTCCAGACTGCGCGCGAACATACTCCCAGTGTAATCTTCTTTGACGAATTCGACTCACTAGCGCCGAGCAGGAAGACCGATACGCCAGTTTGGAAGGATGATCTGGTCAACACACTGCTTTCTGAACTTGATGGATTAGAACCGCTTGCCGATGTCATCGTCATGGCTGCCACGAACCGCGTCAATGAACTTGATGACGCGGTACTCCGTTCAGGCCGGTTTGATACGTTCATTGAGATCCCGTCGCCATCACAAAAAGAACAGATGGAGATTTTCTCCGTTCATATTGATGATCTTCCAACAGCTGAGGACGTTACAACGGAGTGGTTCGGTTCACTCCGCTTGTCGGATCTTTCTGGAGCAGATATTATGGCCATCTGTCGCAAGGCACTCGAATTCGCGGTCCGTGATTTCGATGCGGAGAGTGCCCAACAGATCGTGGTTACTCAGGATAATGTCCAAGCAGCACTCGAGCGGGTCCGATCTGAACTCCGCAACTCACAGTGGTCTCGGGGATACCAGTGACCACTGCTGAATTATAAAAAGCAAGGAGAATGTCCGCGCTTTAGGCGCAGGATGTATCCGACATTCTGACCGCCACCCCACCGAGGACGGATCATTTTACAGTAAGTGAGAGAAATCCTGCCCACACAATGGAATATCTCATCTCTGATCTACACCTCGACCATGACAATATCATTGACTACTGCGACCGACCATTTAGTTCGGTAGAGGAGATGAATGAGACGATAGTTGAGAACTGGAATGACAGCATTGATCCAGGTGACGAAGTACTGTATGGTGGCGATTTAACTATTCAGTCGTCAGCTTCGGCTTTACTGGACTGGCTCGACGAACTTAACGGCGAGATCGTTTTTGTTCTCGGAAATCACGACAATACTGTCTTAGAGAAGTTAGATCGAGTTCAGTTCGTTAGAGAGTATCAATTCGAGTATCGCGGAGTTCCGTTCCATGCTGTCCATGACCCAGCGGACGACCCCTCAAATCCCAAGGGCTGGCTGCTCCATGGTCACCATCACAACAACTGGCCAGGTCAATTTCCTTTAATTGATCACAATAATCGTCGGGTTAACTTCTCAGTTGAATTACTGGATTATAAACCCCTGAACACAGACAGATTAGTCGACTATTTGGCTTGTGGCGAACAATTTTCTGATCGAACTGCCGCTGAGCGTGTACTTGAAGCCCGTAGCTGACACGACATCGAATCGGTCAACCGTATTGAGGCCCTCTGTTGAACTGTCTTGAAGTCTAATTTTGTATATGGACATTGTTGAAGCCCTCCGCGCGTCTGATTCGCCGGTATTAGTCACTCATCGGCACGCGGACCGCGATACCCTCGGGAGTGCTATCGGATTACGAGAACTGCTCGGACGAGGAACAATCTGTACCCCCGACGGTGTCGCACGTCCCGCGCAGTCGCTACTTGAGACGTTCGACATTGATCCGGTCACCCGACTGAGAGAGATCACGCACGACGCAGTTGTCGTACTTGACGCACCGTCGACTGAGCGGATTGCGCCGGTGGATCCAATGTCACCAATTCTCATTGATCATCACGAACCAGACAACCTGGCCTCAAGGGCAACGGCGTCGTTCGTCGATACGGAAGCCGAAGCGACAGCTGAACTTATTGTCCAACTCGCAGGTGCCGCTGACTGGGAACTGTCACCGGAGGCTGCGCTACCATTGCTCGTCGGCCTCCTTGACGATACGGGGTTCATGACAGAGGCATCCCCTAGAAGCGTCACGGGAGCGGTCGAGCTCTTCGGGGCACTCGACGATCGGACCGCCGATTTGCCGAAATTGCTCGATCAGTCGCGGACGTCAGGCGAGGAGTCTGCCCGAGCACTCGGAACCCTGCGAGCGACAGGCTACCGGGCTGGCGATCTTTTTGTCGCCGTGACCCACGTTGGGGGCTACGAGACAGCTGCCGCACACGCGCTTTGTGATGCCGGAATCGATTTGGCAGTTGTCTGCTCAGACCAGGCCGACGGATTCCGGGTGACAGCACGTGCCTCAGAATCGTTTGTTGAGCGCCGCAGTCTTGGAGGCGATATCTTACCGGCACTCGCCGACGAGTTCGGTGGCAACGGCGGCGGTCACGCTGGTGCCGGTGTCGCAGAGCTCCACAAGGCATCTCAAGCTGAAGTAGAGGCGTTCCTGATTGACCATTTCGAGTCAGAACTGGGACTCACTTTTGCGACGGAAGTGTAAGCACAGCACTGGAAGTAGAGTAGCCGAAGCTTGGAAAAATTAGGTCTTAGCCAGAATACGTTACCTGTATTTTGGCAGTGATAAAGATCCCACAGGGGTAGCTTTATCACACGTCGTAAAAAGTTGATTTTGTCTCACAATTTTATAATAAATTCGTGACGAGTTATCTCGACAGTAATGAGCTTGGAAGACGACTTAGAGTTAGTCAAGGATTTAGAGTCTCAGGTGCTTCGGAAGCGTCATCACGAACCATTTGAACTGGAGATTTCAAATAAAAAGAGGCTGCTATGCTCCAAAGTATATTAAATAAGTCAAAAGTAAAATTAGCACTCAGAATCTTAACCAACGCATCGACCTCTGTTTCGTGAGTTGTTGGTTAATTATTGAGATTCTCCTCTTATACTCCTCGCTCAGTGATATCTTCGAATACGAGCGTGTCATACGTGGTGTCCTGACTTGCCTTCGCACTGACGAGCAGCCGATAGGCATTCCCGAGCAAATGTGGGCAACGTCCACGATCTCAGATGTCAATCCGCGCCGCCGTGTTCCACACCGCCGTGGTCGTACTGCCCGGCCAGTCGTTCTCAACGGCCACGTGGACGCCGTTTGCGCTCGCCGCAGTCGCGTGTCTCTCCGCAGTCGCTGCGGCGGCCGAGGAGCGCGAAGACAAGTTGTACTTTGCTCGCCAACTCCAAAACGCCGTCCCGGGCCCCGAAGATCCCGGGGTAAAGGGGAGGGGAGAGCGGACACCGCAGCGTCGACCACGCCCATGTCCGGCGGATGCGGCGCAGCGAGCGCCGGTGAGTCGGCGGGGGGTTCGGAGGGTCGACGGGAGACGACGCCGAGAGCGTCGTCGAGCGGCATCTGAACACCGTCTTGGAGTCCATCTTCGCCGCCCGGCTCCGTGCGGGGAAGCAGGCAGGCGAGTCCGTCCCGGCTGACGACGCAAAAGACGAGCTTGTCGCTCGGCTTGAGGACTCCACGGTGGACAGCCTCTCGGAGCTGTCGAACATCTACGAGCGGGTCAACGGGAGCTACGTAGACCGGGACCGAGAAGGCGGAACGCTCACGATCGGTCTCACTCCCGAAGGCCGCGGCGTCGTACCTGTGTGGGTGAAGTACTTCAGTATATCCTCGCTCAGAGCAACCACGTCAGCTTCCAAGACCTTACCATCGGAGCAAAATTTCTCAGTTAGATGAACGTGTTATCTACTGGGAATGGGGACAAAACGGTATCAGACGGACAGCGTCTGGAGGAGTTTCAACGCGCTGAACCGGCACAGTTTCGTCTTTGGGTGTTTTTCCCCATGTTCGGACTCGTATTGACGGACAAACTCAAGAATGCTCTCGCCAACATTGTTACCGAAGGGTGTCAGACTCACGTTCTGTTCAAGTTCATGAATCCGTTGGCGGAATTTTTCCTGATCTTCAATGACCGCGACTGATTCGTTCATCTCGTTTTTCACCCGCCAATCAAGGAGGTCCTCATCAACAGAGCCTTGAATATCGGCTGGGCCCCCTATGCCAGTTTGGTTCATATTCACTGACTGGCTGAACCCAGACTGCTCACCAAATTCGCCCTGTTGCTGCATCATCTGAACCATTGTCGACATTGACCCGTCATTCGCGAAACCGCCTTGGTCAAACATATCTACAACAGTTTGCTCACTCTCATTCTCTACGATAGAATTGGAGTTAGACTCCGATTCATGCCTCTCCACGACTTCTTCAACTCGTTCACTAAACGACTTCTCTCCATCTTCCTCATCCCCTGTTCCACCACTTTGACCGGTACTATCTTTCTCGGAACTGCGCCGCTCCCGTATTTCTTCGACACGATCACTGAATGACTTGGTCGCATCACTCTCAACAGTATCTCTCGAGTTTTCCCCTTCAAAATGTACCCCACCATTGTCGCTCCTCGAAGACGAGTTTACTTGTCCAGACACCAAATTTTGGAGCACATCTTCAATTGCTTCTGAAATGCTCCCAATCGACTTCGGCCGGTTCGTCTTCTCTCTTTGAAGCATTGACAGCACAATCTCATCGACTTGTTCAGGAATGTCTGCCTGAGCTTCGCTGGGTGCTGGAGGCAGTCCCTCGCTGAGAGTGTCATTCATGATAGACATGTGTGTCCCAGTATACGGTGGCCAGCCAGTGAGAAGCTCGTACAGTAGACATCCGACTTGATACACATCGGTGAGGTCATCAGGGTCTCCGAACTCAGCTGGATCAAACTGTTCCGGCGCAGCATATTGATAGGTGAAGGCTTCCATTGAGCCAGAATTTTCTGCTAATCGGCGTGCTAGCCCCCAATCTGAAATTGACGGAATGTTCCATTGCGAGCCAGAGGTTTGTCGAAAGAGAATNGAGAATGTTTTGTGGCTTCAAGTCAAGGTGTGCGATGCCATCTCTATGAGCGACTTCTAGCCCTCGACAGACACAAAGGATAATCCATAATGCGTGTTTTATTTTGATACCATTTTCAGCGGTCTCAAGGAGATCCTCTAGCGTTCCACCGGACGCGTACTCGACCGCAATCCACGGATTGTTCGACCCGATCTCGATAACCGACGTGATGTAATTGTACTCGCTCCACCGTGGTTTGTTTCGTTCACGGGCGTCAACAGCTGCCCATGTTTCGGCACGCTTCTGGAAGTCCTTCCGTACACCGGTAGAAATTGTGTTATTTGAGTGGAGGGAAGCTGGGCCTTTCACTGTAAAGGTCCCTAGGCCACTGTCAGGGACACGTGCTTTGTGTACGACTGCCTGTCCACCTGCTCCGATTTGGTCACCGATTTCGATTTGATGTAGCTTGATAGACCGGCGAGGTGGGACTGTAACGTTAGTTATTGATGGCGCTTTCTCCAGATTCATAACCTGGTGCCGTACTTCTAATACCGTAAATGCTTGTGAATAACCCAGATTCAATCCTGTCGGTTATCACTTCACAGCAGCAGCGCAACAGCCAGTTGATCTGAAGGCCCTTACCTATGTGCGGCTATAGTCCTGATCTGTCGACAAAGCAAATGGGTCCAGCGAATTATCACCACGCTCCGAGATTAGAACGATACCGTTCCGGTCAGGGCCCTGAATGAGTGACGCAAGTCAAACGCGTGAGTGTATCGTCTGTCAGCAGCCAATCACAGGTGATTCGACAGCGGACAATTCCGGTGGACCGTTTTGTAGTAGCGGGTGTCGAGAGATTAGCCGCCTCCTTGGTGATGGCACCGAATTAGACCGTCCCGAGACAGGCCCAGATACCGATCGATCGGTCCCTGAGGGCGTTAAACAGACGTTTCTCCGGATCGATGGAATACACTCGCCAACGTGTGAGGCGTATCTCGAACACCTCGCAAACACGCAGTCGGGAGTGGTCGACGCAGAGGCAAGTTACGTCACCGAGACGATTCGCGTGGACCACAATGGAGACGTGGTGTCTACGGACGAACTCCGTGACGGATTAAGTAAGACCGGCTACACTGCGTTTCTTCGGTCCGACGCAAGTGCGGACGGTGACAGTGGCGGAACGCGTCGCTCGCGGGAGGCAGACGGACTCCGAAAACGACGGAGCGACGAAGTCCTCGGACTCCGCTACGCGGCCGGGATTGTGTTCGGCGCGTTTCTGATGGTCCCGTACGTAGCTCTCATGTATCCTACCCACCTCGCGCCGTACCTCGACGCCGCGTTCCTCGATGCGTTCGAAGGCGCGTTCCAACTGGACGGGAGCAGCGGGTTTCTCTTCCTGAGAATCTATTTCGTGTTGACCGCAATTGTGTTATTTTTCACCGGCATGCCGGTGTTACGCGGAGCGTACATCAGCCTGAAGATGCGCCGACCGACCACGGATCTCCTCGTCGCATTCACAGTCGTCAGCGCTTTCTGCTACGGGACAGGCGCGGTGCTGCTGGGGGACAACAACATCTTCTACGACCTAACGCTCGTCGTCGCAGCGGTCGTGTCGGGCGTCTCTCTGTACGAGACGTCGGTCAAACAACGGGCATTAGAGCGGCTCACTGAGCTCACTGTCTCGCAGGTGGACAGCGCTCGGCGACTCGACGAGGACGGCGACGCGACGGATGTATCGGTCGACTCCTTGCGCCCCGGGGATCGGATTCTCGTTCGCGAGGGGGAACGGATTCCAGTCGACGGGACGCTGGTTGGCGACGACTGTAGCGTCAAGGAGGCAGTCGTCACCGGTGAGGCACTCCCCGTCGCGAAGCAGACGGGGGATACCATCGTCGGCGGCGCGGTCGTTACTGACGGGGCCGCAGTCGTCGAGGTCGGCGATCCAGTGACGAGCAGCGTCGACCGCATTACCGATTCCTTGTGGTCGATCCAGAGCGCCGACCACGGAATCCAGCGCCGCGCAAACGCGCTCGCATATCGTCTCGCGACCCTGGTCGCCGGCGTCGCAGCCACGGTCGGTATCTGGGTCGTCGTCGACGGTGGCTCCCCTCCAGCGGGCGTCATGGCCGTTCTTCTCGTGCTGCTTGTCGCCACCCCGTGGGCGCTTGGGCTTGCGACGCCGCTCTCGGTCGCGACGAGCATCCACGACGCCATGGAGCGCGGGATCGTCGTTCTCGACGACACTATCTTCGAGCGGCTTCGCGAGGTCGACGTGGTCGTATTCGATAAGACTGGAACCCTTACAACCGGCGAGATGGAGGTCGTCGAGGTTGACGTACCCGACGAGGTGCTCGCCGACGCGGCCGCGCTCGAACGACGGGCCGCACATCCGGCCGGGGCCGCAATCGTCTCCGCGGTCGACGCTAAGAGTGAGGACGCAGCGACACGCCCCGACGGCGAGCATCCCAACGGTGACCGGGCTAAGGATCGGACGGCGCCCGCTGGGCGTGACGTACGCGACTTCCGAACGCACGCGACGGGCGTTTCGGGAAGTGTCGACGGTTGTGAGGTACTCGTGGGGAATCTCGACCTGTTTGCCGAACATGGCTGGACGGTCTCCTCAGAGATCCAAGCAAAAGCGCGTGAAGCCCGTGGATTCGGTCGTCTCCCGGTGGTAATCGGTCGTGACGGACGTGCGAACGGGCTCGTCGTGGTCGGCGACAACCCCCGACAGGGGTGGCTGGATACAGTTATCAGTCTTCACGAGCGCGGGATCGAAGTGGCTGTCCTCACGGGTGACAATGAGGAGGCGACGGACTTCTTTGCCGAACAGGAGGCCGTTTCATACGTATTCGCGGACGTGCCGCCAGAGGGAAAGACAGAGGCAATCCGGCGGTTCCAGCGCGATCGACGCGTTGCGATGGTCGGGGATGGAACGAACGATGCGCCCGCCCTCGCACAGGCGGATCTCGGGATTTCGTTGGGAAGCGGAACAGCATTAGCCGCTGATGCAGCCGACATCGCCATCGTCGACGATGACCTTTCTCTCGTCAACACCACGTTTGAGTTCGCTCGGGCGGCGCGTCGCCGGGTCCGACAGAACATCGGCCTCGCCTTCACGTACAACGCTATCGCGATCCCCGTCGCGCTCGTGGGTTTGTTCAACCCGGTAACGGCGGCGGTCGCTGTCGCTCTTTGTAGCGGTCTCCTCGCTGTGAACTCATCACGGGAACTTTTCTCGGGATAATCGGTCGCTAGACCGGGTTGAACTTCTCAGCGGCGAACGGTTCTTGACCGCTATCAACTCGCATCGTGTTTGTGGCGGAAACGAGAATTCCGGTGAGCAGCACGATTCCACCGACGAGGAATGCCGACGTAAACGATGGCGACAGATCAACAAAGAGCCAGTACAACGGTGCGGCGACCGGAGGGTCCGCCACGAGGATTGCCACCTTTGCCACGAGCGGCCCACAGCAGCCGCTCGCAAATGGAAGGGCGCGTCCTTCGAGAATTCATTACACAATCGTCAGGAGGACTTCCGGAGCAACGCTGACGATGGCCTCCCAGAGACCGTTGTAACCGAACACTGCTGTCGGGCGCGTCGCCATCCCAAGGATCGTGTCTGCTCTGTTGAATCCGCAGAAGGCGTCGGATCGGGTCACTCTGTACTCGGGTCAGGTGCGCTGCCGAGAGAATTCAGAGATGTACTNGATCGATCCACCTCCTTGACGACAAAAAGTGAGATTATCGTCACTTCAGAGATCGCGAACCCCGTGTCGTCATCGGATTCAACAGAGCAATCGTGTCCGGTCCGAAGAACGCGAACAGGCCTGCTCGACTTTTCGATGAAATCGCTTGATCCGGTAGTGGGTAGCTAGTGACTCGACTACCGGACATCCTCCTTGTCGTACACGGTGAGGAAGGCTCACGGTGGATTTTCTGCGTCGTTGATCCCACCGGATGTTCCATTCGTGTAAGCGTACCGCCAGCGTTGGAGAATCGCTCGCGTCACAAGGCTTGTCTCAGACACAGCAATACAAGATGGGTCGACGGGATGGCTTGGAGCATCAGGTGGTGAATGGAAGTGTCGTCGCGGCGCGTTGGGTTTCGGATGACAGTCGAACCGAAAATTTCGGTCGCGGGCATCTGTGTAGTGTGCGGCGTAGTTCCCGGTGAGACTCCACCGGACATCTATCCGGGCGGTTGACGCCGTTCCGACGCCGTCACATAGTTCAACCGAAAGTGTCTGTGGATTCAGCGGGTCGTCTACTGACGCGGTCTGGACCAGCGGCTCTAGTTCCACGAACAGGTCCCGTATTTCCCGTAGTGCCCCAGCGTCGATAGGACCAAATACCTCAGACTGCTCGGCTGGCTGAATATGGTGAGCGGGATCTCCGTCGTCGGTCATACGACGATGGACGTATCGCCATTACCATCGTCATCTGTGTCCGTGCCAGTAAGGTGACCAGTTTGGCTCACTTCACCGATCGCGAGTGTTGCCTGTGCGAGCGCGAGGTTACGTCGCGTCGTTTGCCATTCTGTAAGAAGCGCGCCATGGTCGCTGTCAGCGTCGTCGATATCCAGTTCTCGGGCGAACTCTTCGGGTGAATCAACACCGTATTCCTCGCGCCACGCCTGTATCTGTGCCTTCATATCAGCGATGCCAGACGCGATCTCTTCGGGCGTCCGTTCCGCGAGGAGCGACTGGGCGTGTTCGGTGACGATAGCCGTTTCCGACCGTCGGTAGTGCGTCGTCTGACCGTCCTGAGACGTCGTTACCTCACCAGCGCTCTCGAGCGTTCGCAGGTGCTTTCGTGCCGTGGTCGATGAGACTCGGGCACGCTCGGCAATCTGTGCTGCAGACAGCGGATCGTACACGCGAGAGATGACTTCGTACACCCGTTCAAAGGGGGTCGTCTCCTCGATCCATTCCTCTTCGACGACGTCGTTCACGTCAGGGTGGTCGGTGCCGCCATCCGGGCTCATTCGGTGGGGCGGGGACGACTCTTCGGACATTATGTACCAACCAACGAAAGAGCAGTATAATAATCTGTGGGGTAGTATATTGTTCACCAAATCCGAGATATGGAGGATTGTCCACAGCAGTCTCGCTCTTATGCAGAAACGCGGAAAGGGGTCGTTGAGTTGTACCCAGCAGCGAACTGGGTACGCCAACTAGGCCCCGGATCGCTGGACGGCAGCCGGTCTTCAAAATGTCAAATCCTCTTTCCGCAGCTCTACACAAGGCGAGTAGGTGAAAAGGGAGGTATGCCAACCGCTCTATGACGCCCTGACAATAGGCTAACAAGCGGTCGCATTCGGCTGGAAACGTTCGAACGCATCTGGAGTGTGGCTTGGCGCAACAATTCTTCAGAGTGGGCGCTAACATACCAACAATGACGGACGAAATTGATATCCCAACCGAGCCACGGGCTGCGGTCGACACACTGGCGACTCACCTAACTGCGACCGCAGATCGTCCAGTACCGCCAGCGACGAACCGATGGCTCGGAGAGGCTGAAGCCGTCGCCCGCGATGCTACCAGTGACGATCTTGACACGCAAACCAGGCAGAAACGGGTTCGGCAAGTTGCTACACTGCTTGAGTCGGCTGACGAAACGGGCGACGCCGTTGCCGACCGCCACATCGAAGCGGCGATCGAGTGCTGTCAAGTCATTCTCGCTAACGAGTAACGGTGACCCTGTTTCTACCGGATGGTCCTCTCGCTAAATGTTAAATTCTCTAAGTAGAGAAACCGAATTAAACCACATAAAGTTATTCATTTCCGTTAAAGAAACCATTATAAGTTACTGATGGATGTTTTAGCGCACCACACTTATATTCGTAGCCTCTAAAAAATACTTTGATGAGTTCAAAACAAGACGATCTCAAAGAGACAAACACCGAGGCCCGTTTCGAGTTCAAGAAGGAGGAGAAGTCTGCGTTCCGGACCGAGAAGGGCCTCACCGAGGAGACTATTCGCGTCATCTCGGAGGACAAAGACGAGCCGGAGTGGATGCTGGAGCGCCGCCTGCGCGCGCTCGAGCAGTTCCAGGAGATGCCGATGCCGACCGACTGGCCCGGCCAGCCGGATTTGAGCGAGGTCGACGTCGACGAGATTGTCCCGTACATCCGGCCGGACGTCGACGTCCGCGCCGGCGTCGACGACTGGACCGAACTCCCGGACGATATCAAAGACACGTTCGACAAGCTGGGCATCCCGGAGGCTGAAAAGAACGCGCTCTCAGGCGTCGGCGCGCAGTACGAGTCGGAGGTCGTCTACCAGAACATACAAGAGCGGTGGGAAGAGAAGGGCGTCATCTTTTGTAATATGGACGAGGCTGTCCAAGAACACGAAGAACTCGTCCGAGAGCACTTCATGACGAAGTGTGTCCCCCCGAGCGACAACAAGTTCGCGGCGCTTCACGGCGCCATCTGGTCCGGCGGCTCGTTCGTCTATATCCCGGAGAACACCACCGTCGACATGCCGGTCCAGGCGTACTTCCGGATGAACTCCGAGGGNATCTGGTCCGGCGGCTCGTTCGTCTATATCCCGGAGAACACCACCGTCGACATGCCGGTCCAGGCGTACTTCCGGATGAACTCCGAGGGAATGGGCCAGTTCGAGCACACGCTCATCATCGCCGAGGAGGGTGCCGAGGTCCACTACATCGAGGGCTGTTCCGCGCCGAAGTACTCGAAGTTCAATCTTCACTGTGGCGGCGTGGAAGTGTTCGTCGATGAGGACGCTCACGTCCAGTACTCGACCGTCCAGAACTGGTCGAAGAACACGTACAA
>NZ_AOJK01000054.1 GCF_000336875.1 Halorubrum californiense DSM 19288
GGGATCGCACCGCAACACAAGCAGGTGGTCGAGGAGGCCGTGGCTGGAGTAAACACAGCTGAGGAAGTCGAGCCGGTCTATGGCGAGCCGCCGGAGATTCCAGCTGAGTACGAGCTGGTCGAGATCGTCAACCCGGACGGATCGATAGAGGCAACGGGTGGTGGTGGGGGGGGTGCGTCGATGGCCGAGTTGGTGCTACCAGAGGATCGGCTGTTACGTGAGACGCGGTTGGCGCACGTGTCGGGGGGTGCGAAAATCCGGTGCGAGAAGACCGGCTTCGCTACGTTCTCGGCGGAGACGATGGCGCGGTACTTGGTCGAGAACTGCAACGTTCGAGAACCGTGGTACGCGGAGGTGCTCATGTCGTTCGAGTGGCCATGGAGTGAGGACGGGCCACGCGATCGTCGTGAGTTGCCGCCGGTCCTCGACGAGCCGGTGGCTCGACCACCAGAGGATTGCCGATGACCCCGCGAGAACGGGCGAGGCACCCACTGGCGCGGGTGTGCCCGAAAGGGCCGGTGTCACACCACCGACCCCGTGCCGTCACGGAAACCATGACAGCAAAATCAGATTCCCCGGCAAAGGGGCATGAGAGTATCGATACCGAAGACTTGGTCCACGGAACGCCGCTCGAAGGTGAGTCAGACGAGTTCGTGGCGTTGGTGCTGGAGGGTCAGAAGCAGGAGGCTATAACGGCCGCAGACACGTTGACGCGGGCGTTACTGAACGATGATAAGCCACTGACGGACGACGATGTGGCGCGGCTCGCTGAGATCGGGAATGCGTTCCGGGCGATCTACAGTGAACTGGTCCACCGTGTGCCGGAGGAGCACCGTGTGAGGTACAAGGACTCGTAGTCGGTTTATCATACTTCTGGTAGTATGCGTATTCAGTGATACCCTCCCCTACAGTATTCATTAACTGTAGACCTTCGGTCTACAGTGAATGAAATTGGCCCACAGCCCATTTGCCCATGGTGTGTCAGAGAGGAGGTAGATATATAGATGCGCGTTGTTCTCGATCGGGGTGGTTCGTGAT
>NZ_AOJK01000055.1 GCF_000336875.1 Halorubrum californiense DSM 19288
GACCGCTCACCAGCCAGCCGCCACTACTGCCAGCGAATCAGCTACCGCGTTCAGAAGCTCAAAGTTACGAAACTCGTCGATACAGCGTCTCAGGCCGTCATTGACGTTCACTGCTCAACGAATCGAGAAGGAAGTGACGCAGACCTCGCTGAGCAGATCGCCCGCCGAAACGCGGGCGATCTGCGGTCCCTTGCGGCCGATAAGGGCTACGACAAGCAGTCGCTCCGCGAAGGTCTGCGTGAGCTCGGGATCAGACCGCTGATCAAGCACCGCATCTTTGCTCCGTACGACCACGCGCACAACGCGAGAA
>NZ_AOJK01000056.1 GCF_000336875.1 Halorubrum californiense DSM 19288
GTTTACCCAGCGGCTTGGATGGCACCGAACGACCACGGCTCACATCAGATCACCGCTTACGCCGGAGCGCAGGGGGCGTGATCCTCATCAGGTGAGTCGGATGAACCGACTCTGCGAAACCGGGCCGAGTTGAACGGCCCGAGTCCGCGGTGCGTTCTTCGCGTTTCAACCGAACGGGCTTATACACTTAAGCACGTCGGAACGCTTCGACCGGCCGCGTCAACGGCCGGCCGGTGCCCCCTCGGCGGGGGCGCCTCGCATCTCATCAAATGCCCGGGTTATACTTAACCCCGTCGAACCATCTCCGCCACGTCATGCGGTTTCATGGAGCAGTTCACAACGAGTTGACCCATCGGCGAGCGGTGGTACTCGGGGACGCCCGGCGTCGTCAGATAGTTGGATAAGCACTCGTGATCGCACAATATATCAGAATTCAATCATAGTATTCCACGCTATGTCCGGGGACCTTACGCGTACGCGAGGACATAGGGATCCGTCTCGGGATGAGCCGGTCGTTTATACCACGGGCGTTTATAAGGGAGGGGGACACATATAAAAGCGAACGATGACGAACCCTGCAGACTCGATCGAGATTCAGAACGTTGTTGCATCGACGGGTATCGGCCAGGAACTCGATTTAGAGGCGCTCGCAGAAGACCTCCCGGGTGCGGATTTCAACCCGGACAACTTCCCCGGCCTCGTGTACCGGACTCAGGAACCGAAAGCGGCCGCGCTCATCTTCCGGTCGGGGAAGATCGTCTGTACGGGCGCGAAGAGTATCGACGACGTTCACGACGCGCTCGGAATCATCTTCGAGAAGCTTCGCGGCCTCCAGATCCCTGTCGAAGACGACCCGGAGATCACCGTACAGAACATCGTGTCGAGCGCAGATCTCGGGCACAACCTCAACCTCAACGCCCTCGCGATCGGGCTCGGCCTCGAAGACGTGGAGTACGAACCCGAGCAGTTCCCCGGCCTCGTGTACCGGATGGACGAGCCAGAAGTCGTCATCCTGCTCTTCGGGAGCGGAAAGATCGTTATCACCGGCGGGAAGCAGACCGACGACGCCGAAGAAGCGGTCGAGGAGATTGTCGAACGCATCGAAGGGCTCGGTCTGCTCGGCTGAGGGTGAACCGATCGGTCTGTTCGGTTACCGCCGCCTTGACAAAGGGCGGCGATCGGTGTCGATCGGCCGCCTGTCAGTGTCGAGCGGCCGGGTACGGCTCGGTTACGTTTCGGCGTCGTCCTCGGTGAGGACCTCTTTGACGACGCTCGGATCCTCGAGAAGCTGGTGTTTGGTGTAGCTTCCCTCGGCGCTGCCGCCGCTGTGTTTCGACTGTTCGATGATGTCGAGGAACGCGTGTTCCTTCAGTAGGTCGCGGACGCGTCGCAGCGAGAGGCTGTCGGAGCCCTCCTGTCGACAGATGTTCTCGTAGATCTCGTACACCCGACTCGTGCGGAACCCGTCTTGCCGACCGTTCGAAAGCGAGAGCAGCGCGAGCGCCTGAAGCACGTACCGCGAGTGCGGGGTGGACCCGCGGATGAGTTCCCGGAAGCGGTCGGTCTCGGCTCGCTCGCGCGCCTGCGTGACGAACTCCTCGCGGACCGTGGGTTCGCCGTTCGCCTGCGCGATCTCGCCCGCGTACCGGAGGATGTCGATGGCCTTCCGCGCGTCGCCGTGTTCGCGCGCCGCGAGCGCGGCGGCGCGGGGGATCGTCGAGGGTTCGAGAACGTCGTCGTGAAACGCGTCCGCACGCGCCTGCATAATCTCCCGGAGCTGATTCGCGTCGTACGGCGGAAAGACGAACTCGCGCTCACAGAGGCTGGACTTGACGCGCTCGTCCATCCGGTCTTTGTACTGAATCTTGTTGCTGATTCCGACGACACCGAGCTTACAGTCGGTGATCTTGCCGGCCTCGCCCGCGCGGGACAGCTGCATCAGGATGGCGTCGTCGTCGAGCTTGTCGATCTCGTCGAGGAGGATCAAAATGACGTCGTATCGCTGGTCGAGGATCCGCCAGAGCCGCTTGTAGTACGTGGAGGTGGAGAGCCCCTTGTCGGGAACGTTGATTCCGGTCTCTTCGGGGTCGTTGACGCCCTCGGCGATCGTCTGGACCGCCTGCGTCTCCGTGGTGTCCTGCGCGCAGTCGACGTAGGCGAACGTCGCCGTGACGCCCTCCTCGCTCGCGGTCGAGACGAGTCGCTTGGAGACGTACTTCGCACACAGCGACTTCCCCGTACCAGTCTTCCCGTAGATGAGTACGTTGCTCGGGCTCTGTCCGAAGATGGCCGGATTGACCGCCGTGGCCAGATCGGCGATCTCGTCGTCTCGGCCGACGATTCGCCCCTCGCCCGGTAGGTGACTGATCTCGAGGAGCTCCTTGTTCGCGAAGATGGGGTCCTCCCTCGTGAAGAGGTCGTCCGCTGCGTCCATGAGAGAGACACCGGGTTTCCGGTGAAATGCGTTCTGTTTCGCGACCGCGTGTTGGATGCGGTCGGGGGCGGATCGGTCGGTCGAGACACACACCGTGTTTCCGGTGAAAACGGGGCTGGGGAGGGGTGGGTCGGGTGGGCCCGGGGCGCAGGTTGGGAGGTGAGCGACGAGGTCGGTCGGGAGGAACTCGGAAAAGTGAGTCGGGAGGAATTCGGAAATCTGGGTCGAGAGGTACTGGCTAAGCGGTCGAGACGGGACCCGCAGACAATCGGACTCGGCTCACACTCGGTCGCCCTGACCGAGTCAATCAAAAAAGACAGAACGGGAGACCCGCTTCCACAGTTAGCGGACGATCAAAACAGACACTGGTCTGCGAGAGTACGTCGAGAGCGCACTGAGACGGTGTTTGCGGACAACGATAGACGAAGGGACGCGACCAAACGGAGCGAACGAGACCGACAGCGGGGGAGCCGATAGCCAGCCCATTTCACCGGAAACACGGTGTTCGACGAGGTGACGGACGACTCTGCCACGGGAGGGACCACGTTTCCGGTGAAACGACGCATATGGCTCGGCGAATACTCGCCAATTTGGCTTGACGGACCGTACTCTGGATTAGTTAATAAAACCTGTTGTTTCAAACTGGTCAGGATTTGGACTTCTCGGACATAATACCCTGCCGGCCCACTGCCCCCACCCAACCAGACCCCAATTTCACCGGAAACACGGTGTGTCTCTCCACTCGTACCACTCTCCACTCGTACCACTCTCCATTCGTACCACTCTCTACTCGTACCACTCTCCACTCGTACCACTCCGCACGTGGCCCTCAGTGTTCCTCGGCCAACTCCGACTCAGCGGTCGAGGGAGTCGCGGACCTCGTACCGCACGCCGTCTTCGCGAAGTCGAGTCGTGTGTCGAGAGAGTTCGTCAGTGGAGACGAGCAAGAGCACGTCCAAACCGCGAAGGGCGGCCTGCGAGACGCCCGTCGCAGACCCGAACCGCGCGTCGGGTCGGACCCCGGTACGAGTCGCGAGCGCGTAGGCCTCGGTCCCGCCGACCGCGACGAGGTCCGCCTCGGTGGCACGGTCCCTAATCACGTCTGAATGGGGCGGATCACCTTCGGTCACGGCGGGAATGGGAACGACCGTCACCACGCCCGGATCGTACTCGACGACGCCTTCGAAGTCGGTGACGCCGATCGCCTCTCCCGTCTCGCCGCCCGTGACGACGACTGCCGTCGCCGCCGAACCACCCTCGGGGACGGCGTGTAACACGCCGTCGCGCATCTCCAGCCCGACGTCGTCGCCCTCTTCGAACGCGTCGGTCGCCACCGCGGCGTCGACGTCGACGCTTCCCAAGACGTCGTCGGACACCCGAGACACGAACTCCGAGAGGGCGTCGGTCCGCGTGATGATCCAGTCGACCCCCTCCTTCGTCACCTCGTACCGACCGCGACCGCGCTTCTCCACGAACCCGCCGTCGACCAGATCGCGGACGTAGTCGCTCACCGCCTGCGACGTCACGCCGATGACGTCGGCGATCTCCTCTTGGCTCACGGCCGGCTGTCGCGCAGCGATCTCGACGAGGACCCGGTAGCGAGTCGCGTCGCGCCTGTTGTCGAGTACTCGCGGCCCGGTCAATTCGTCCGGATCCTCGCTCGGTCCCATACCAACGCTGTCGTAGTCGGAAACAAGTAAATTTGGTGTACCGATCGCCGAAACACCCGCGACGATACCGACCGCCCGACACCCGCGACGGACTACTCCTGCGCGTCCACGACGGCGACACTGGCGAGGTTGACGATGTCTTTCACCTCGTCGCCCCGCTGGAGCACGTGGACCGGCTCGTCCATCCCGACCAGCATCGGGCCGATGGCCTCGGCACCGCCGAGCCGCTGGAGCAGCTTGTATCCGATGTTCCCGGCTTCGAGGTTCGGGAACACGAGGACGTTGGCGGCCTCGTCGAGCTGGGAGAACTCGTATGTCCCGTTGAGGATGTCGTCGACGACCGCGGTGTCGGCCTGCATCTCCCCGTCGACCGGGAAGTCGACCGCGTCATCTGATTGGAGGATGTCGACCGCGTCGCGGGGCTTCCGCGTCCCCTCGTTGTCGACGCTCCCGAAGTTGGAGTACGACAGCATCGCCGCGCGCGGCTCGACGTTGAACCGGCGCGCGAGGTCGGCGGTGTGTCGCGTGATCTCCGCGAGCGTCTCCGCGTCCGGATCTTGATTGACGGTCGTGTCCGCACAGAAGATGACCCTGTTCTTGAACGTGAGCATGTACACCCCGGCGACGGTGTCGGTGTCGGCCGCGGACCCGACGATCTGGAGCGGCGGCCGGAGCGCGGACGGGTAGTGGTGGGTGAGCCCGGTGAGCATCGCGTCGACGTCGCCGGTCTCGACCATCACGCTTCCGAGGTAGTTCGTGTCCCGCTTCACCAAGTCGTCGGCCTCGCGTTTCGTGATCCCCTTCCGCTTCCTGAGCTCGTACAATCGGTCGCCGTACGCGGAGACGTCCCGGTCGTCGGGGTCGACCACTTCGGGGCGGAACGAGAGGCCGAGTTCGGCCGCGGTCTGCGAGATCGTGTCGGCGTCGCCGAGCAGCACCGGCTCCGCGATCCCCTGCTCCGAGAGCTGGTAGGCCGCGCGGATCATCTTCTCGTCGGTGCCCTCTGCGAGCGCGATCCGCTTCGGATCGCTCTTCGCTTTGTTCAACACGACCCGCATCATCTCGCGGGACTTCCCGAGCCGGGCTTCGAGCCGCTCCCGGTACTTTTCGAGGTCGATCTCGGTCCGGGCCGATCCCGACTCCATCGCCGCCTCCGCGACGCGCGGCGCCACCTCGAACAGCACGCGGGGGTCGAGCGGCTTCGGGATGACGTAGTCCGGCCCGAACTGGAGCGGGTCGTCGCCGTACGCCTTCACGACCGCGTCCGGGACGTCCTTGCGCGCGAGGTCGGCGAGCGCCTCCGCGGCGGCGGCCTTCATCTCCTCGTTGATCTCGGTCGCGCGCACGTCGAGCGCACCCCGGAACAGGAAGGGGAACCCGAGCACGTTGTTCACCATGTTCGGGTAGTCGGACCGGCCCGTCGCCATGATAACCGTGTCGTCGCGCGCGTCTTTCGCGTCCTCGTAGGTGATCTCCGGATCGGGGTTCGCCATCGCGAAGATGATCGGATCCGCGGCCATCGACCGAACCATCTCCTGCGAGACGATTCCGCCGACGGAGAGCCCGACGAACACGTCGGCGCCCGCCATCGCGTCCGCGAGGTCACCCTCCTCAACGGGCGTGGCGAACTGGCTCTTGTACTCGTTGACCTCCCCGGCCTCGACGCGCTCCTCGGTGATGATCCCGGAGGAGTCACACATCGTGATGTTCTCCTTTCGCGCGCCCAGCGACACGTAGAACCGGGCCGTCGCGATGGCGGACGCGCCGGCGCCGGAGAAGACGATTTCGAGCTCCGAGAGGTCCTTGTCCGAGATGTCGACCGCGTTCATCAGCGCCGCACCGGAGATGATCGCGGTGCCGTGCTGGTCGTCGTGGAACACCGGGACGGCCATCTCCTCGCGGAGCCGTTCCTCGATCTTGAAGCATTCGGGGGCCTTGATGTCCTCCAAGTTGATCCCGCCGAACGTCGGCTCCATCGCCTTCACCGCCTCGCAGAACGGGTCGACGGAGTCGATGTCGAGTTCGATGTCGAACACGTCGATGTCGGCGAACCGCTTGAACAGCCCCCCCTTCCCCTCCATGACGGGCTTCGAGGCGGCGGCACCGATGTCGCCGAGTCCGAGGACCGCCGACCCGTTCGAGACGACGGCGACGAGGTTCCCCTTGGCCGTGTACTCGAAGACGGACTCGGGGTCGGCCGCGATGTCGCGACACGGCGCGGCGACGCCCGGCGAGTACGCCAGCGAGAGGTCCCGCTGCGTGTTCGTGGGCTTCGTCGTCTCGATCTCGATCTTCCCGGGCGGCTCCTGCCGGTGGTACTCCCGCGCGTCGTCGTCTAGTCCCATGTCTCTCTCAATTCGTGAACGGAGTAAAAAGCTATCCGATGGTGTCGAATATCCGATTCGACGTTCGACGATCATTCGGTGACCGCTCCGTCGCTCGCGACGAGCGTCGACGCCAGCGGCGCCAGGTCGGAGTCGATCCCCGCGAGCGTCGAGACCTCGTACGCGGTGAGATACGTTCGCGCCACAAGTCGGATCGGGAGCGTCACGACCACGACGGCGACGACGCCACAGACCAGCACGGTCGCGAGAACGATCGCTCCCCCCGTCGTTCCGATCAGGGCCCCGACCCCACCGAGCGGAATGGCCGCGAGGACGAGCGCGACGAGACCGACCGCGGCGACGACGCCGGCGGCGAGCGCAACGGCGACGCCCTGAACGATCCCGACGCCAGCCGCGACGACGGCATGAACCGCGAAGTAGGCGACGACGTCGGTCCCGGACCCGCGGAGCGACTCCCAAACCGCTCGCCAGCCGGCGATCACGCCCGCGTCGCGGGTGACCATTGCGGGGGCGACGAACTCGAACGTGAGCCGGGAGCCGACGGCCCCGAGCAGTATGCTCCCGGCCGCAACCACAGCGAGCGCCCCGATCGCTGCGGTCTGGATCGTCGAAGAGCCAGAGAGGCCGCCGAACGAAACGCCGTCCCCGACCGCGACCGACGCCGCGGGGTCGAGGACAAGGGCGAGCGCGAGCGCGGGGACTCCGGCCGCGGCCGCGAGAACCACTGAGAACGCGAGCAGCTCCAGCGCCTGCCGGAGCCGATCGCGGAACGGGCGCCAGAGCGCGACCTCGGTCGTCGCGAGCGCGTCGTAGAAAACGAGTCGGAACGCGATTGAACACGCGGCGAGCCCGACCGCGACGAGCGCCGCGCCGACCGCGATCCCGGCCAGCAGCGCGGCGTCGAGTCCGGTGAGCCGCTCGACGCCCGCACCCACGACGCGCTCGACGCCCGCCGGCACCGACTCGGATTCCGCCGGAACGAACTCGTTCCGGGCGCCAACTCCGGCGGCCGAGGCGCCGAACGACGACGAGCCGGAGCCCGACACACCGGCGCCCCCGCCTGCCATCACGAGCGCGAGGAACGCGATCTTCGCCCACCGCACCGCCTCAAAGGGAAAGAGGAACCGCCGCGTTGCGTCGACGGCGCGGTCGAGCGCGTCGACGGCGTGCCAAGTCATACCGACCGTTCGCCGAACAGCGTGAAATATGCTGGCAACCGACGGCCGTCACCCGAGCCGGGGCCCCCGACCCGCAGTCATTTAGGGCGGACGCGACGAACCGCCTCGTATGAAGATCCGCGGCGAACGCGAGTGCCGGTCCTGCGGCACGCGGTGGTCGTACTACGAGACGGGCTCCGTCGCGTGTCCGAGCTGCGGCGACCTCCGCAGCGTTGGCGTCGACGCCCGCACCGCACACACCGACGCGTCCGTCTCGCTCGATCTCACCGCCCACCGCGAGCGGTTCGGAGACGCGCCCGAGACTCTCCCGCGGTCGGGCGTCGACGAACTCCAGCCCGATCTTCGGGAGTACTGCCGGAAGCGCGGGTTCATCGACGGCGGCCGGCTCGCGCCGCTCGACGAGACGTACCTCGCGGCCCGCGAACTGCTGGAGGCCGTCGACTGCTTCGAGCGACTGCGCGACCCGACGGACGCCGACCGCGAGTTCCTCCTCGCGCTGCTCGCCGGCGCCGACGACGGCGACCGACCGCCGGCCGACGGGATCCCGACCACGCTCCGCGAGGCCCGGGGGATGGCGGCCGTGCGTGCCGTCGAGGCGTACCGGAGCGACGCGCTCGACTTCCTCGACGAACTCGAATCCGGTGCCGAACGGGGGGGCGGCGAAAACAACGACGGCGACAGCAATGACACCGAAGACGACGGCACCCCGACAGCCACCGTCGACGGGGAGGCCCCGGAAGAGAGAGTCGGGCCCGCCCGCGACGCGTTCGAGCGCCTTCGCGACCGCGTCACGCGCGTCGACGCGCTCGGCGGGGACGTGCCGCCCGCGGCCGCGGACGCCCTCGTTGAGGCGGCCGACGCCATCGGCGAGTACGTCCGGACCGGCGACGAGACGGCGCTAACGAGCGCCCGAGACCTGATCGACGACGCGAGCGTCGACGACCTCGGCACCACGAGCGCCGGCGACCTCGACCCTGCGGGCCGCTGAGGCCGCTGAACTCGATCGAAGCTCGCTCTTCCGCCCTTGGAGACGCTACCCCGCGTCCGCCGCGACTACCTCGTTCGTGAGCGTGCCGACCCCCTCGTAGGTGATCTCGACGCGCTCGCCCGGTTCGACGAGGCCGGGATTCGCGGGGCTGCCGAACGCGACGCAGTCGCCGGGCTCGAACGTGAACCGCTTCGAGAGGTACGAGACGATTTCGCGCGGGCCGAACAACATCAGCTCGGTGTTGGCGTCTTGGCGCGTCTCGCCACCCACGGTCGTCTCGATGTCGACCCCGGTCGGGTCCACGTCGGTCTCGATCCACGGCCCCAGCGGCGCCGACCCGTCGAACGCCTTGCGCGCGGTCCGCCCCTGCTGGTCGAGCGCGTCGACGTCGTTCATGACCGTGTAGCCGCGCACCGCGTCCGGAACGTCCTCGGGGTCGAGGTCGCGGCAGCGCTCGTCGATCACGGCGACCAGTTCGCCGGCGTACGTCAGTTCGTCGGTCCACTCCGGGTACCGGATCGGTTCGCCGTGCGCGAGCAGGCTCGCCGGCGGCTTGATAAAGAAGTCCGGCTCCTCAGGCCGCTCGTACTCCATCTGGTCGAGCGTCTCGACGTAGTTCCGGCCGACGCAGTACAGCGCGCTTGGGTCACACGGCGGGAGCAGCCGCCCGTCGCGACCGACCTCGTAGCGGCCGTCGTCCGCGACGACGGCGCCGTCGACGTAGCGCCCGGCGACGGGGCCGTCAGGCGTGAGCAGTCGAGCGAGTCGCATGCGGGAACGTCCGCGCTGCGGTCCGAAAAGGCGTCGGTGACGGCAGGACTCGGATCAGTCGTCCTCGCCGTCGGCATGGCGGTCGCCTTCCGCATCCGCGTCGCGGGTAGCGTTCCCCTCCTGAACGCCGATGACGACGCCGGACCGGATCTCCAGCGCGGTGTCGAACTCGTCTCGACGACCGCTCCCGGATCCGATCCGCTCGACTGCGGCCTCGTGGGCGCGGACAACGGCGTCGCGCTCGCGCTCGGAGAGCCCGACGCGGTCGGCCACCGACTCCCAGTGGTCGGGCTCGACGAGGAACGCCTCGCGGTCCGAGTCGGCCGCGATCCGCTCGTAGCGACGTCGATACGCGTCGATTCTGGGGCCGAGGTCGGCTTGGACGCGCGCGAGCAACGCCGGCACGCGGGCCGCCGGCACGCTCGCGAGCGCGGCCGTCTTCACCAGTGCGGTGCCCTCTATCGGATAGGAGCCGGGGTCTCGGTCGGCGTCTCCCCGGTCGCCGCGACCCCCGTCGACGCCGGAACCCGCAGTCCCGTTGTCGTCGGAACCCGCAGTCCCGTTGTCGTCGGAACCCGCAGTCCCGTTATCGCCGGAACCCGGAGTCGCGTCGTCGTCGGACATCACCCGCCGGCGCGCATGGCCTTCTGTCGGTACTTCGGCAGCAGTTCGGCGAGGACCTCGGGGTCGCCCGCGAACTCGGCGGTCACCTCCGTGAGTTTGATCGCGGCCGCGGCGGTCACCTTCTCGGCGCTGAGAGTGACCCGCCAGCCGTCGCCGTCCACGCGGGTCGCCTCCGCGGGGTCGTCGGTGCCCACGAGTTCCCCGCCCAAGTTGCGGAGGTAGTGGGCCGCGAGCCGTCGTGAGATGCCGCGGTACGCAATCGTCTTTCGCTCCCACCCGTCCTCCGCGGGCGGGAGACCGGGCGAGTCGGCGCTCTCCTCACCGACGTCTTCCTCCGCGGTGATCGACCCGTCGTCGCTCATGCGCCCCCCGCGACCGGCGGGAACACGGAGAGTCGGTCGCCGTCTCCCATCGGCGTGTCCAGCCCGTCGAGGTGGAGCACCTCGCGGCCGTTCCTTAGGACGTTGATCTGCGGGGCGAGGTCGCCGTCGACGATCAGTCGCCCCTCCATTCCCTCGTACGTCGACTCCAGTTCGCGCAGCACGTCACCGACGGTGGAGCCGTCGGCGAACTCCGCGTTCACCGTCTTCCCGCCGGCGGCCTCGCGAAACGTCGCGAAGAACCGCAGTTCCAGTTCCATACCCGTACGTCGGGTTGCGGCGGCTTAAAAGCGGCCGCGGAAGGAGAGACGACGGCGGACCCCGGCCCGTGCGGTCGCGTCCCCGGTTACAGGTCGGACAGCCGAATGCCGTCTTCGACCAGCCGAAAGTTGCGCTCGCGGTCGAGGTCGTCGGCGAGCCACTCGTGGTCGTACAGCTGGCCGATGAGTTCGAGGTAGAGGTTCCGCCACGCGATCGCGTAGATCGGCGACTGGCCCCACGCGCGCAGTTCCGGGACGAACTCGTGATACGTACTCGCCTGCGACTCCATGCGCTCGACCGCGTCGGCGACGACCTCGGCTGCCTCGCCCGGATCCGCCTCGTCGAGCGCCTCGTTCAGCCGCGATTGGATCCCACTGATAGCCCGTCGCATGTCGCGTTCGGCCGTCCCCTCTTCTTCCGGAAGCGACTCGACGACGCCCTTCGGCACGCCGAGTTCGATCTCTGGCATGCGATCACCTCGGGCGAGCGCGCTCAAAAAACCCGTTCACCCGGCAACGAGATCGGTCACCCGGCAACGAGATCGGCGACGGCCGTCTCGATTCGAGCCGGGATCCGCTCACGGCGTCGGCGCGGCCTTCTGGAGGGCGGTCTCGGCGATGTTTCCGCCGTAGTCGGCCGAGCGGAGGACGGAGTCGACGACGAGCCCCAGCAGTTGCGCGCGCGTCGGGTCGAGGTCGCGGAGGAGTTCGTCGATGGAGCGCACGCGCTCGTCGATCGCTCTGACCCCGGTCCGCGCCTCGTTGGCACGGCGGGTCGCGGCGTCGGTGTCGTCGTCGAACAGCGCGTCCATCGACGTGTCGATCACGTCGACCGCGTCGCGGTGGAGGTCGCTCACCGCCTCGACGACGTCGTCGGGAAGGGGTTCGTCGATGTTCAGCGTCAGGTGTGCTATCTTCGTCGCGTGGTCGCCGATCCGCTCCAGCTGGCGGGCGCTGGAGTGGTAGTCGAAACACTCCTCGCGCGGGAGTCCCAGCTCTTCGGCGGCCTTCGGCGTCCGCAGCGTGGCGCGGAAGATCCGCGAGACGACGAGCCACAGCCGGTCGAGGTCGTCGTCGCGCCCGATCACGTCGCGCGCGAGGTCGTGGTCGCGCTCCCCGAGCGCGGTGATCGCGTCTTCGAGCATCGACAGGGAGATCAGCCGCATGCGCGTGACCGCGTTGTGGATCGAAAGCTCCGACGAGTCGAGGAGGTCCTGGACGACGACGCGGTCGCGGGTCTCCTCCAGCACCTCCAGACCGACGAGGCTCTGGACCGCCTCGCGGACCGTCGACCGCTGCTCGGTGGTGATCTCCGCGGCCTCCAGTTCGATGACGTCGAAGCCGCTGACGTACATCGTCGTCACCGCCCGGCGGAGCGCCTGCCCCGTCAGGTCGGCGATGTCCAGCGTCCCCCGCGTCCGCTCCGAATCGGACAGCGGCGTGAGAAACAGCGAGTCGCCGTCCGGGTGGAACTCGATCTCCGTCCCAGCCTCGACGTCGTTTTCGGTCGCCCACGTCTTCGGAATCGAGACCGTGTACGTCGAGCCGCCGGTGACTTGGACCTTCCGCGTTTCCATACCAGCCCCTCCGGAGCGGAACACCTTAATTTTGATCAAAATATATACCTCGGAGAGTTCGCGGCCGGGACGCGACTCTAAATTGCGCTCAAAACGAGTCCATAGGCCGCTGTGTACCCAATAAATAGAGAGATATTTTTGCTACGTATCTATATATAGATCTTCTACAGAACGCGTTCGGTGTCGACTCAGACCACCCGATTGCGGAGGTCGTCGCCCGCCTCAAGCCGAGCGACGTTGTCGGCGAGGATCTCGGCGACCCGCTCGTAGTACTCGGGCGTGTGGCCGGCGTTGTGCGGCGTGATCGTCGCGTTCGACAGCCCCCACAGCGGGTGGTCCTCGGGGAGAGGCTCGGGGTCGGTGACGTCGAGCGCCGCGCCGCGGATGCGGTTGTTCCGGAGTTCCGTCACGAGGGCGTCGGTGTCGACGATCGGGCCGCGAGCAATGTTGACGAGGAGCGCGTCGGGGCGCATCGTCCGGAGCGCGTCGGCGTCGACGAGCCCCCGCGTCGTCTCGGTGAGCGGGCAGGCCAAGACGACGTACTCGACGTCAGTGACGGCCTCGTGGAACTCGTCGAACCCGTACACCTCGTCGGTCGGACCGCCCTTCTCGGGGGAGTACCGCACGCCGACCGTGTCGACGTCGAACGACGCCAGTCGGTCGACGACCGCCCGCCCGATGGCGCCGAGCCCGACGACGGCGACGGTCGAGCCGTACACCTCCGTGGTCTCGTAGGTGCGCCACTCGCGGCGGGACTGCTGGCGGTACGCGCGGTGAAACTGTCGCGCGTGCGCGATCATCGACCCGACGACGTGCTCGGCGATGTTCGGCCCGTGGACGCCCGACGCGTTCGTCACGGCGACCCCGTGGTCGGCGAGCAGCTCGCGCGGCAGGTGGCCCGTCCCCGCGAACACGCAGGCGAACAGCTTCAGCTCCTCGGCCGCGGCGAGCAGTTCCTCGTCGATGGTGAGCCCGACCGCGACCCGCGCCGTCCGGATCAGGTCGCGCTCCTCGGCCGGCGTCCGCGCCCGCGCGACCTCGACGTCGGGGAGTCGCTCGCGGATCGCCGACGCCAGTTCGTCGGGCCCCAGTCCGTGGATCGTCTGGCGAAGCACCAAGACGTCTGGATCGCTCATGGGAGCAGTCTCGGCGGAACCGACAAAAATGGTGTCAGTCGGTCGGCGCAGAGGGCGATCCTCGATTCCACCCAGAGGCCTACGACAGCGCCGCGTCGAACGCCGCCTGAAGGTCGGCCTTCATGTCGTCGACGTGTTCGATCCCGACCGAGACCCGGATGAGGCCGTCGGTGAGCCCGGCGGCGAGCCGCTCCTCGCGCGGGATAGCGGCGTGGGTCATCGCGGCGGGCTGCTCGATCAGGCTCTCGACGCCGCCGAGCGACTCGGCGAGGGTGAACACCTCGGTCTCGCTCACGACGGTGGACGCCTCTTCGAGGGTTCCGTCCAGTTCGAACGAGAGCATCCCGCCGAAGTCGTCCATCTGCTCGGCGGCCAGCTCGTGGTCCGGGTGCGACTCCAGCCCGGGGTAGTAGACGCGCTCGACCGCGTCGTGTCCCTCCAGCCACTCGGCGAGCGCCATCGCGTTCTCGCAGTGGCGGTCCATCCGCACGGGGAGGGTCTTCGTCCCGCGGAGGACGAGGAACGCGTCGAACGGGCCGGGCGTCGCGCCGACGGAGTTCTGGTAGAAGCCGAGCCGCTCGTCGAGTTCCTCGTCGTCGACGATCAGGGCGCCGCCGATGGTGTCCGAGTGGCCGCCGAGATACTTCGTCAGCGATTGGGAGACGATGTCGGCGCCGTGTTCGAGCGGCCGCTGGAGGTACGGCGTCGCGAACGTGTTGTCGACCGCGCAGAGCGCGTCGCCCTCGTGGGCGATGTCGGCGAGCGCACTGATGTCGTTGACGTTCATCAGCGGGTTCGTCGGCGTCTCCACCCACACCAGCTCGGTCTCGTCGCGCATCGCGTCGCGAACCGCGTCGTGGTCGGTGGTGTCGACGAACGTCGTGTCGATGTCGTACTCGTCGTACACCTGCGTCAAGATCCGGTGGGTGCCGCCGTACACGTCGTCGCCGGCGACGACGTGGTCGCCCGCGGAGAGGAGGTTGAGGACGGTGTTGATCGCGCCCATGCCCGAGGAGAAACAGCGGGCGTGGCTGCCCGACTCCAGCGAGGCGAGGTTCGATTCGAGGTCGGTCCGCGTCGGGTTCCCCGTGCGGCTGTACTCGTAGCCGCGGTGATCGCCGGGCGCGTCCTGCTCGTAGGTGGAGTTCGCGTGGATCGGGGTCATCAGCGCGCCCGTCTCCGGGTCCGGCTCTTGGCCGGCGTGGATCGCGCGTGTCTCGAAGCGCCTGTCGTCCTCGCCGGCGGCACGGCCGTCACCGGCGTCGCGGTCGTCGTCGCTCGCGTCGGGTCGGTCGCTCATACCAGACTCTCGGTCTCCGACGGCCGTGATTCTTCCCCTTCGGGTCGACGGCGAGAACAGACGCGTCGCTCGCGGTGTGAGAGTGGATGCTCGGTCAGGGATTTGAACCCTGGTCGTCGGCTGACTTCCGAACCGGCGCCGAGGCGCCGCGTCCGCCGAAAGGCCAACATGATTGGCCGGACTACACCAACCGAGCGCAAACGATGCTTACGCCGGGGACAATTTAACTCTTCTCAACTCCTCGCGTCGCCGGACCGATCGGCGACCGCGTCGGTGTTACTCGTCGACGTCGACCTTCTCGATCTCGACGGCCTCTCGGGGGTCGTCGTTGCGCCCGGTCGGCACGCCGCCGATCTCCTCGACCACGTCCATCCCGTCGATGACCTGCCCGAAGACGGCGTGCTTGCCGTCGAGGTGCGGGGTCGCGTCCAGCGTGATGAAGAACTGCGAGCCGTTCGTGTTCGGGCCGGAGTTCGCCATCGAGAGGATTCCGGGCCCGTCGTGGGTGAGGTCGTCGTGGAACTCGTCGTCGAACTCGTAGCCGGGGCCGCCGCGGCCGTTCTCCATCGGGTCGCCGCCCTGGATCATGAAGTCGTCGATGACGCGGTGGAAGACGATCCCCTCGTACAGCGAGTCGCCGCGCACCTCGCCGCTTTTGGGGTCCTCCCACGTGTTCGTGTCGCGCGCGGGCTCCGCGTCAGCGGCGGGGTCGTGACGCGCCAGTCCGAGGAAGTTCTCGACCGTCTTCGGCGCGCGGTCGGCGAACAGTTCGACGACGATGTCGCCGTGGTTCGTCTGGAGCGTTACCTGCGGATTGTCGGGGTCGGAAACCTCTCGTGCCATGTTCGCGAGGAGGGACGCGCGTCGGAAAACCTTGCCCATCCGCGCGGGGCGCCCGCGGACCGCGAACACCGTGTTTATAAACCAACACCGCCGACGCGGCGACATGAGTTCGACCCCCGTTTTGACCGTCGCCGCGCTCCTCGTGGGGGTGTCGGTCGGCGCGCTGTTCGCGTTCCTCCGCGTCCCGATCCCCGCACCGCCGGAGCTGCCGGGCGTGGTAGCGATCGTCGGGATCTACCTGCTCGACGCGCTCGGCCTGTAGCGCTCGCCACCGCGACCATATCGGCGGCCGGTATCGTTTTCCACCGGGCGCGAGCAGTATCGCGTATGTACGACGACATCCTCCTGCCCGTCGCGCCCGGCGGCGAGGCGGACGACGCGATCCCGCACGCAGCCAGCCTCGCCGAGCGCTACGACGCGACCGTCCGCGTCGTCTCGGCCGCCGACACCGCGGCCGACACCCTCGCCGGCCCGCGAGCGGGGGCGTTCTCCGACCGGCTCGCGGAGGCGGCCGAGGAGCGCGTCGAGGCGGTGACCGCCGAACTGGAGGCGGCCGGGGTCGAGGCGGTCGGGAGCGTCGTCCGCGGCGAGCCCATCGACGTCATCGAGAACGCCATCGACGACGGCGCCGACATCGTCGTCATGCCGAGCCACACCCGACGGGGGATCCGCCGGCTGCTCCTCGGGAGCGTCACCGAGAAGGTCGTCCGCGTCGCGTCGGTGCCGGTGGTGACCGTCCCGATGGCAGACTCCGACGAGGCGGAGCCGGAATCGGCTGACACGGAGGGAACGAGCGGTGAGACGGACGGCCGCGGCGCGTCCGACGATCAGTGACGACCGCGTCGAACGACGGCGGGACGGTCACCCGCGCCTTCCGGGTCGCGTACGACGGTCGAGAGTACGCCGGCTTCCAGCGCCAGCCGCACGCTCACACGGTCGCGGACGCGCTCCTCGAAGCGCTCGCGGAACACGGCGTCGTCGAGCGCGGCGACGGGTCGACGCACGCCACGCCGCCCGGGTACGCCGCGGCGGGGCGGACCGACGCCGGCGTCTCCGCAGTTGCCCAGACCGTCGCCTTCGAGACACCGCCGTGGCTCACGCCGCGCGCGTTCAACGGCCACCTGCCGGGGTCGGTCCGCGTGTGGGCCGCCGCCGACGTCGAAGGCGGCTTTCACGCGACCCACGACGCGGTCCGCCGCACCTACCGGTACCACCTCTACGCGCCCGCGGCCGACGGAGACGGTGCGGACGAGGCCCCCGACGCCGGTAGGGACAGGACCGCCGAGACTGCGCGTCGAGACCCGGAACACGCGGTCGACGACGAGCGGCTCCGGGCCGCGCTCGCGCAGTTCGACGGCGAACACGACTTCCACAATCTAACGACCGACGAGACGGGGACGGTTCGCGACCTCGACACGCGGGCGACACGCGAGGGCGACGCGCTCGTCGTCGAGGTGGCGGCCGGCGGCTTCCCGCGCGCGCTGGTCCGCCGGATCGTCGCCGCGGCTCGGGCCGTCGGTCGCGGAACGGCAGAGCCGGAGTGGATCGACCGACTGCTCGCTCCCGAGTCGATCGCGGGCGAGCGCGGCGTCGGTCCCGCGCCCCCGGAGCCGCTCGTGCTGTGGGACGTGACCTACCCAGACGCATCGTTCACCGTCGACCCCGAGGCCGCCGAGAGCGCTCGCGTCGCCTTCGGAGAGCGACACCGAGACGCGCGTCACGCCGCGGCCGCCACCGGCGCGGTCCGCGACAGGCTGTTCTCCGCTGTCGACGGGGAGTGAATCCGGTCAACGAGGAGGAATCCGATCGCCGCTCGACGGCCGTTCGATCGCCGATCGGGCACCGCTCAAACCGCTGTCAGGCGGCCGAACCGGTCGGCGTCTCCATGCCGTCGACGCGGACGAGCAGGCTGTTGCCGTCGACGTTCGTCGCGTCGACGACGCCCGAGAGGCGCAGCCCGGCGGCGGGCGTCGGCCCGACGGTCACGTGGTCGCCGGCGTCGAAGGGGCCGACCGGGCCGCGGATCACGAGCTCGGCGCGGCACAGCTCCGGGTTCGCCACGCTCGAGAGATCGATCTCCGCGACGGTGACGTCCTCGACGGGGTCGCCCTCGCGCTCGACAGGCGTCGTCGCGGCGTCCTCCAGCCGCTCGATGCCGAGCGCGTCGTACGCGTCGTCGGTCGGGATGTAGCCGCCGTCCGGCCCGGCGACGCCCTTGACGAGCCCGATGGTGCTGAGGCTCCCCATCCGGTTCCGGACCGTTCCCGCGTTCCGATCGATGGCCTCGGCGATCTCGCGCCCCTGTACCGGCGTCTCCCGGCCCTCGGAGAGGTTCACGAGCGCGGTAAGCACTCGTTCCTGACTCGAACTCAACTGAATGTTGGACATGGCCGAATTGAAGCACACTTAGTTGATAAATGTTCGTATATAACGACATTATATGCTTAGAACGCTTCTAATCCGAGTATCTTTTGGGCATACGTATGGAAAATAGGCTAAAATATCTCTGGACGCAGGTTCGACAGTTCTGGAGAACCAATTACAAGCGAATCGTTAGGTTAAGGCGAATAGAATAACACAAATATTGAATTTTTTACCCAATATCTCCGCTCTTAGATATAAATATACCAATTCCTTATACGATCCGCACCGCAAGTATTTACCGTCCCGGCCGGAAGCGGCAGGCGACAGATGACGATCCAACGTAACGCTCGCGATCGCCCGCAGAACCGCACCCGTGCGCCGCAGAGAATCGCCGGCGGGTCGCCCCGACGGCGGACGATTCGGACCGGACGGACGGTCCGCGCCGGAGAGGGTGATGCCTGACCGCGAGTCGGCGTTCGATCCGGACGAGGTCAGCGCCACCGGGCGTTCAACGGCAGCCGCGTCGGACGGAGATCGAGACGACCCCCGTTCTGGGCCCGACTCCGCCTCGCTGCTCCCAGACCGGGACCCTGCGGTCGAACGCGACCGAGTCCGGTCGTTCGTCGCCGACCGAGTCGACGCCGCGGGCGCCGACGGCGTCGTGGTGAACATGAGCGGCGGGCTCGACTCGACGGTGACGGCCGCGCTCGCGGTCGAGGCGCTCGGAGCCGACCGCGTGTACGGGCTCGTCCTCCCGTGTAACAAGATCGGTGCGCCGCACGCTCGCGACGCCGAGGCGCTCGCCGAGGCGCTGGGGATCGCCCACGACACGGTCCACCTCCAGCCGCTGTTCGCGCAGTTCGGCGCCGTCGTTCCCGACCGCTTCGACCTCCACGACGAGCCGGTCCGGTCCGGCAACGCGGTCGCGCGGCTCCGGATGGCCGTCGCGTACCTCGCGGCGAACGCGACGAACCGCTTGGTCTGTGGCACCGCGAACCGGAGCGAACTCCTCCTGGGCTACCTGACGAAACACGGCGACGGCGCTGCCGACCTGTTCCCGCTGGGTCACCTCTACAAGACGGACGTCCGGGCGCTGGCGGCCGAACTCGACGTGCCGGAGTTCGTCGTCGAGAAGCCGCCGACCGCGGGGTTCCTCCCGGGACAGCGCGACGTGGACGACCTCGGCGCCCCCTACGAGGTCGTCGACCCCGTCCTCCACCTCGGCGTCGATCGCGGGCTCGACCCAGCGTCGGTCGTCGAGCGGATCGAGGCGGCGATCGCCGACGGCTACGGGGATGGCGACGATGACGCAGGGGATAGCGGGAGTGAAGCCGCCGAACTCGCCGCGGTCGACCGCGAACTCGTCGCGGACCTGCTCGGCCGCAACCGTGCGACGGCACACAAGCGACTCCCGCCCCCGACGCCGGACGCGGACGTCGAGTGACCGAGCGGTCGAGACCGGCTCGCGGCGTCCCGCTCAGTCCCAGTTGGCCGGCCAGAGGTCGGCCGCGCGCATCCCAGTCTCGAAGTCGGCCTCGCGGAACGCGGCCGCGAGTTCGTCGCGGTCCAGCCGCGGCAGGTCGCGCTCGGGCGCCGCGAACTCGGCGACGAGCAGCGCGATCAGCATCGCGTGCTCGCGGACGTTCCGGTCGTCGACCTTGTCGCGGGTGTCCGCGTGGGTGTGGCCCCATCCCCGACCGCGGTCGCCGGAGTCGCTGTGGAGCTGGAGCGCCGGCACGCCGCGGCGCACGAACGGCCACTGGTCGGAGAACGGGTGCGGCTGCGCGTCGACCTCGATGGGCTGCCGCGTCGCCGTCGACACGGCCTCCGCGACCGACGCGGCCGCCGTCGAGGCGTGCGCGAGCGCGACGAGGTCGCGGAACCGCCCCGCCCCGTCGACGTTGACGACGCCCTTCACGCGGTCGAGGTCGAGACGATCGGCGAGGTGTTCCGCGCCGAGTAACCCGACCTCCTCGGCGCCGACCGCGACGACGTCGACGCCGAGCGGGAGGTCAGCGTCGGCGAGAACCCCGGCCGCGGTCGCGACCGTCGCGATGCCGCAGCCGTTGTCGAGCGCTCCCTCCGCGATGTCGTGGGCGTCGTAGTGCGCCAAGAGGAGGACGCGCTCGTCGGTGTCCGGCCCGGCGCGGCCGATCACGTTTCGGCTCTCGCCCGGCGTCGTCGACGCCTCGACCGACAGCTCCGCCCGCGCGACGTCGGCGGCGGGACCGTCCGCTGCGCCGCCGACAGCGCCGCTCGCGCCGCCGACCGCGTACTCGCGAAGCCACGCGCCGGTCTCCTTCGAGACGCCGACCGCGACCGCCTCGGCCTCCTCGCCGAACGTGAGCGACCCGGTGGGGGGTAGCTGCCCGTCGAGGTGGTTGACGAACACGAAGCCCACCGCGCCGGAATCGATCGCGTAGCCGAACTTCTCCATCCGGTGGACGAACCGACCGCCCGAGGGCGTGGTCGTCGAGGCGACCGCGATCCGCCCCTCCACGTCGCGCTCGTCGATCTCAGACGGGGTGCCGTAGCCGACGTCGACGAGTTCGCCGGAGACGCTCCCCGCGGGCGAGTACGGGAGCGCCAGCGCCTCGAACGAGCGCGTCGACGGCTCGCCGTCCCGCCCGGAGACGGTCACGTCGAGCGACGCCGACCCGCGCTCCCACGCCGGGAGGTCGAACGGCTCCGTCCGAACGCCCGCGAGCCCCGCGCGCTCGAAGGCGTCGGCGACGAGGCCGGCGGCACGGTGTTCGCCCTCGCTGCCGGCCATGCGGCTCCCGATCGCCGTGAGATCGGTGAGGAAGCGCCACGGTTCGTCGTCGGTCCAAGTTGCGCCGAACGCGGGGGCGAGGTCCGCGGTCCGCTCGCGCACGCGCTCGACCGCATCGGATCGCGTCGAGTCTGCTGCGTCGTCGGTCATGGGCGTGCCTCCGTCGGTGACGGCTTAAGCGTGTGGCTGGCGGCACGCGGTGGTTCCTCGTCGCGGCCGTCGAAACGCTACGTTAAAGTGAGGCGGTCGGGTATCTCGATTCGAGCACCGTTGGTCCAGTGGTAGGACATTAGCTTCCCAAGCTAATAGCCCGGGTTCAATTCCCGGACGGTGCATTTCTCGAACGTAGTGAGAGAAATCACCGAACGGAATTGNACCCTATCAGTCGCGCGCAGCGAGTGAAACGAGCGAGCACGTCTGATTTTGGTTCAATTCCCGGACGGTGCACTCCCTTCGGTCGTGCCCCGTCCGTTGTCCCGTTCGCTCCGCTCACGGGACTCCCGGACGGTGCATACCTGCGGCGAGCAACGTCGCGAGCCGCAGGTGTGCCCTAATGCCCTCTGAAACGTCGATTTCCTCCAAAGCCCCAGTCGGAAGGCGGGCGCACGCTCGCTGTCGTTCGAAAGGCGCGAAGCGCCTTTCGTGATGACGAGAGAGCTTAGTACCTAGCGTAACTTTTGAAGATAGTCACCGAGGTGATCATCGATCCAAGAGGCTGCGAAACTAATCTGAGCTGTAAGC
>NZ_AOJK01000057.1 GCF_000336875.1 Halorubrum californiense DSM 19288
GGTTCGCGTCGCGGATCTTCTGAATCTCGACGGCGAGGCGGGTCTCGCGGAAGTCCGACCCCCGGACGTACTGGAGGACGAAGACCCCGTCCGTGAGGTACTCCACGATGCCGTGCCGCGAGGTGTACGGCGTGTCCTCGCTCGCCTCGGAGGTGAGCAGCGTCGTCACCCCCGCCTCCTTCAGCGAGCGCGTGAACCCGAACACCTCCGAGCGGCGCTTCGCCGGGTGGTCGTACATCATCTCCAGCAGGGAGACGGAGTCGAGCACCAGCCGGTCCGCGTCGAACTCCGCGATGAGCCGGACGAGGTCGTTGCGGATCGACGACAGCGAGTTCGCCATCTCGGTGGGGTCGATGGCGACGACCGCGAGGCGGTCCTCCGCGGCGTGTTCGCGGAGCGACCACCCCTTCTCGTCTGCCGTGTCGTAGATCGACTCCCTCGTCTGTTCGAGCGTGATGTAGATCCCCTTGTTCCCCGATTCGAGCGCGTGGTTGAGGAACTGGAGCGCGAACGTCGTCTTCCCGGTACCGGCCCCGCCGATGACCGACAGCAGCGACCGGCTGGGGACGCCCCCGAGGATCATGTCGTCGAGCCCCTGTATCCCGATGTCGGTCCGATCGATCCCGGACTCGAACTCGTCGGGGTCGACGTCGAAGTCGGTCGATCCGCCGGCGTCGGCGTCGTCGCCGAACGCGTCGAACCCGAACTGGTCGTCGCCCGCGCTCGCTGCGCCGCGGTAGCCGCCGAACGGGTCGCCGCCACCCCCCGCCGCTCCGCCGCCGCTCGACCGGCCGCCGGACCCGCCACCACCCCGACTCCCGCCGAAGGGGTCGTCGTCGCCGAAGGAGTCGAACCCGGCGTCGGCGTCGACGTCGCCGAACGCGTCCGCCGGAACGCCCCCGCTCGCCGATCCGTCTCTCGTTTCGTCGCCTCCGGAGTCGGCGTCCTCACCGACGGTGCCGCCGAAGGGATCGCCGTCGCCGAAGGAGTCGCCGTTGCCCCCCTCTGCGTCGGTCTCGTCGACGGCGCCGCCGAACGGATCGGCGGACTCGTCGTCGCTCGCGGCTTCCGTTTCCCCCGCCGGATCATCCCCGCTGGCTTCCGCGTCGTCTACCGCGTCCGCCTCGTCGGCGTCGCTCGCGGCACCGTCGGAGCCGCCTTCCACACCGTCGACCGGCGGCTCGTCCGACTCCTCGTCGGTCTCGCGCAACGCGCGGTCGAACCAGTCGTCCTCCTCGCTCATCGTTTCCGCCGCCCGTGGGGGGTCGACATGGGCCGAGCAACGCGGCCGAGCGGCTTGAAACTTTCCGGCGAGCTTTCAGGTCGCGAGAACTCGGCCGACTCACCGATGTCCGCATGCTTTTATTCCGGGATCGGGATGGGTTTCGCATGGAAGTGGGCATCGTGGCGCGGAAGGGGAGCGAGCGGGCGGCGTCGCTCGCGGCGACCCTACGAGACGTCGTCGCCGACGCGGGCGAGCGCGTCTGGCTGGACGAGGAGACCGCCGCGGCGCTCGACGCCGGCGACGACGCCCGGCCGGTCGACGCGTTCGGCGACTGCGACATCGTCGTCGCGGTCGGCGGCGACGGGACGTTCCTGTTCGTCGCGCGCAACGCGGGCGACACCCCGATCGTCGGGGTGAACCTCGGCGAGGTGGGCTTCCTCAACGCCGTCTCGCCGGCGGACGCCGCGACCGCCCTCCGCGCCGAGATCCGGGCGTTTCGCGACGGGGGGCTGGACGTCCGCGAGGCCCCGCGGCTCGCCGCCAGCGCCGGCGACTGGACGTCGACGCCGGCCGCGAACGAGGTGGTCGTCCAGGGCGAGCGCCGCGGTCCGGGCGGCGGGATCGACTACGAGGTGCGCGTCGACGGGTCCCGATACGCCGGCGGCCACGCCGACGGCGTCCTCGTAGCCACGCCGACCGGATCGACCGCGTACAACCTCTCCGAGCGCGGGCCCCTGGTCCACCCCGAGGTGGACGGGCTGGTCGTCAACGAGATGGTCGCCGACGAGGGGATGCCGCCGCTCGTCGTGGACACCGACGCGACGGTCACCGTCTCGGTCACGGGCGACGCGGGCGCGACGGTCGTCAGCGACGGCCGCGACACCGCCGAACTCGACGGCCCGGTCGAGGTGACCGTCGAGCGCACGGCGCCGCCGATACGGATCGCGGGGCCGCCGTCGGACTTCTTCGAGGCGCTCGGAAAGCTGTCATGACCCCCGAGCGTACGACTTCAACACTCGCTCGAACGCACCCACAAAGCGTTTACCGAGCGCCCGAAGACCGGAGAGCGTGAATCGCCGGTCGACGCTCGGGCGGTACGCGGTCGCGGGCGCCGTCGTCGCCGCGCTGGCGGCGCTCGCGCTCGCGGTGTCGCCGGAGGCTGCGCTCTCGCGGCTCCGCTGGCTCGCCACCGACCCGCTCCGGTTCGGGGTCGCCGTCGTCGCGCTCGCCGCCGTGAGACCCCTCCTCGCGTGGCCGACGACGCTGCTCCCCGTCGCCGTCGGCTTCGGCTACGGCTGGGTCGGGACGCCGTTCGCGCTCGCGCTCGTCGTCGGCACCGCGCTCCCGCCGTACGCGCTCGCCCGGGCGGGGCGGATCCGGCTCGGCGACGACACCGAAACGGGAGCGGAACAAGGTTTCGCCGCCCAGTTCTGTCGGGCCGGCGAGCGCTTCGCGGCGGAGTCCGGCAGCGTCCGCGCCGTGGCCGGGACCCGCCTGCTGCCGCTCCCCTCCGACGCGGTGACGGTCGGGGCCGCGGCCGCCGGCGTCCGGACCCGACCGTTTCTGGCCGGCACCGCGCTCGGCGAACTGCCGTGGGTCCTCTCCGGAGTCGCGGTCGGCGTCTCGATCGACCGCCTCGCAGCGAGCGGCGGATCGCTCGTCGACCCGACGGTGATCCTCGGGATGGCCGCGGTCGGCGCGCTGGTGCTCGCCGGACCGCTCTACCGGACGTTCCTGCGGTCGGACGCGACGGCCGCCTGACTCGGTGCGAAATAAAAAGCGCCGAAACGGTGAACGGATCGGGGAAAACGAAGATCGCCCGTGTGCGTTGTCGCGCGGACGATCGTGCGGGTCGTGTGCCTCTGACGGCGAACGCGTGCCTCTGTTCGGGAACCGACCGCAACGGCGCGCGCATTCCCCCGGTCCCCGAATCCCGGGAACCGACCCAGCCCTGACCCCGAAGTCGCGGCGCGGTCCGCGCTCGCGCGGAGCGAGCGGCCGGACGCGACGCGACTTCAACGGGGGACCGGGGGACTGCGGCGTCGCTACGAGCCGTCGGTCTCGTTGCCGTCGCTCGAACCGCTCTCGTCCGATCTTTCCGGCTCCTCGTACTCCACTTCGATCCCGCTCGGCACCGGCCGGAGGAGGTACCGTCCGTTCCCCCGCAACACCGGCGCGAAGTCCGCGGTGAACGTCGTCCGCGTGTTCTCGCGGGTCTCGAACGGCTCGTTGAACTTCAGCGGCGCGTTGCCCGGCAGGTCGACTGGGGCGTCGCTCCCGTCGGTGAGCGTCCCGTCGGCCGACGACACGTCGAGCTGGAGATACGGGTACTCGCCGGTCTGTAGCTCCCGCTCGTCGACGAGCTGGGTCTCGCCGTTCTGGAGTTCGACGAGGTCAGCCTCCTGGGATTCGTCGAACTCGAAGTACTCGCGACCCTCGGCGGCGTCATCCTCGTCGCCGGTCTCGTCGCCGGCGTCGGTCTCGTTGCCGCCGGCGGACCCGTCGTCGCCGCCGTCGTCCGTGTCGGTCTCGTTGCCGTCGTCGTCGCTCTCCTCCGGGTCGGCTCCCTCCGGACCGAGCCAGAATCCCTCGACGGTGACGACGAGCGACTCGAAGTCCGCGATGTCGGCCGGCTGGTCGGTCACCTGCGTCGCGAGCGTTCCCGTCGCGCGGCCGACGCAGCCGGCGAGGCCGGTCGTCCCGAGGGCCGCGACCCCGGTCGCTTTGAGGTAGGTCCGGCGATCGAGCGCGTCGAGGTCAGGCGCGTGGTCCGTCACGTTACGCCTCCCCCTCCGCGTCGGTTCCGCCGTCCGCGTCGCCCTCGCCGGCGCCGTTCCCGGCGACCTCGCTCACGGTCTCGCCGAGGTCGTCGACGCCGCCGCCGAGGAACTCGTTCACGCTATCGAGGATGCCGCCGACGAAGTCCGGCACCTGATCCGGGAGGTCGCTCGGCGGGCCCGCGTCGCCCGAGGCGTTGTCCGGGCCGGGCGTCGCCGCGACGGCACCGGCGGCCGCGCCGGTCCCGATCAGTACCACCGTGGCCAGCCCCACGAGCAGCGTCGTTCTGAGTGCGGTCATTGCGACTCACCCTCTGGGTCCGACCCCCTTTAATGGCGCAAGCCGTTCAGCCGAATTACGCCCAATTTAACTCGGTTTAACCGCCGTGAGAGGCTTCGAAAGGCGGATATCGTCGAATCGGAGGAGTCGTTTATAACAGACGGCAAACGGCCGGCAGATCGATCGTCGCTCGCGCGGGAGTCGGATGTCTCTCGTGCGGCGGCGTGTCAGGGTACGGTCGGGGGAAGTCTCGGGACAGCCGGGGGGAGTCCCGCCTGCCCGAGTCGAGCGCGTCCCGCTACGGCTCCAGCCGGTTCGGGTCGCGCGGGAACATGATCGCCTCCTTGATGTTGTCGAGGTCGGCGACCTTCTGGACGAGGCGGTCGATGCCGAGCCCGTAGCCGCCGTGGGGGGGCGTGCCGTAGCTCAGCGCCTCGATGTAGAACTCGAAGTTCGCGGTCTCGACGCCCTCCGCCTCCATCACGTCGACCATGCGCTCGACGTCGTGTTCGCGCTGGCCGCCCGAGGAGAGTTCTTGGCCCTTGTAGATGAGGTCGAACTTCCGCGAGGCGATGTCGTCCTCCGGCACGTCCTGCATGTAATAGAACTTCTCGTCGGGGTAGCCGACGACGAAGAAGGCGGGATGCCCCTGTTCCTCGAAGTGTTCGCCGAGGAGCTTCTCGCCCTTCGTGTCGAGGTCGGTCGGGTCGTCCGGGAAGTGCCCGTACTCGGTTTCGAGGATGTCGAGCGCCTCGTCGAAGGTGATCCGCGGGAAGTCGTCCTCGGGCACGTCGAGGTCGACGTCGAGCAGGTCGAGTTCGCGCTCGGCGTTCTCCGCGACCTCGCGGAGCGCGTAGCGCAGCGACTCCTCTTGAACGTCCATCACGTCGTCCTCGTCGTCGATGTACGCCAGCTCCACGTCGAACATCGCGATCTCGGAGACGTGGCGCGAGGTGGCGAAGTCCTCGGCGCGGAACGCCGTGCCCGTCTCGTAGACGGCCTCGTACCCCGAGGCCATCAGCATCTGCTTGTACAGCTGGGGGCTCTGCGAGAGGAACGCGTCCTGGTTGTAGTAGAGGATCGGGAACAGCTCCGCGCCGCCCTCGGCGCCGCCCTTCGAGATCAGCGGCGTCTTGATGTCGACGAACCCTTCGTCTTCGAACCACTCCTCCATCGCGGTGATCAGCTCCGAACGGAGGGTGAACACCGCAAGCGTCTCCGGCTTGCGGAGGTCGAGCGCGCGGTTGTCGAGCCGGGTCGAGAGGTCGACCTCGATGTCCTTCGAGATCTCGAGCGGGAGCGGGGACTCCGCCTCGTCGATGACCTCGTACTCGGTCGGCGCGATCTCGACGCCGCCGGGCGCCTGGTCGCTCTCCAGCGGTTCGCCGACGACGCGGACCACGTCCTCGGCGCCGACGTCCTGAACGGCCTCGAACAGGTCCGGCTCGCGCTCCTCCTTGAACACGATCTGGATGAGCCCTTCGCGGTCGCGCACGATGAGGAAGACGAGGCCTCCCAGGTCGCGGATCTCGTGGACGTGGCCGGCGATGGCGACCTCGTCCGCGTCCGGTTCGACGTCCGACGTGTGGATTCGCTCGATCATGGCGGTCTGCTTGTCCGCAACTGGTCGGGGAGCCGGCATAGGCCTGTCGTCTCGGCGTCGACGGAACGGCTCGCCGGCGGCCGCTCTGGCGGGTTCTCGGGGACTTCCGAACCAAACCCGCCGTGGCATGTGGTCGCATAACTAACATAATTTTAATACGAAACCGACACACGAGGTGGATAACGGCGCCCGAGGCGCCGCGGAGTCCGATCATGACCCGTTCCACCACCTCGACGCTCGCGCGGTCCGCGAGCGTCGCGTTCCTCGGGTGGATCGGGATCGGGTATTCGGCTCCGAACTCACGGTCCGTCCGCCCGACCGCGTGACGCGCGTCGGCTGGGGAGTTCCCCCGCGGGACGGACCATCTCCCGTTCTCTCCAGCCGCCGCTGTCCGTCGCGCGCGTCGAGCCTGACGGCCGTCCCCTCGCGAGCGCCGCCGGTGGCCCGGCTGCCGACCCCAGTCGGTGGCTCGCCGTCGGCGCGTTCGAGGACGCGGATCTGTCGCTTCCCGGGTTCGAACCGGGAGTCGACCGGCCGCGCCGCGTTCGACTCGCGGCGAGGGCGTATGGCGGCAGCCATCCACACGCCGTCGGTCGAGGCCACGGTGACCGTCCGCGTTTCGCAGGCGGCCACCGGCGACCTCGTCGCCGGCGCCAGAGCACAGATCGAGCGAATCGACGGTCTCCGCGTCGAGGAGATCGAGATCGCCGGCCTCCGGCCCGGCCTCAACGACACCACGGTTGAGGCGGTCGCCACCCTCGCGGTCGGCGAGGAAGCGGGTCCGGACACGGACCCCGACGACGCCGCGGGGTTCGTCGTCGTCGACCGCGTCCGCGAGCGCCTCGCCGACGGGTTCGGCGTCGACCCCGAGCGGGTCGAGCGCGTCGACCCGCCCGACTGACGGCAGTGGGGGTCGTCCTCCCTCGGCCTACTCCCCCGAGAGTCGCTCCCGGACCTCGGCCTCGGCGCGCCGAAGGACCTCGCGGATCGGGAGGCCGGTCGCCTCCGCGACCGCGGCTGCGTCGTCGTACTCCCCGCTGACGTCGTACACCGCCCCCGCCGTCGTCGAGGCGACCTTCACGCTCACCTCGTGGTCCGCGCCGTCGACTCGGAGCGTCGCCGTCTCGAACTCGCGCTCGGCGATCCAGCGGTGGCTCGCGCCAGACTGGCGCACCCCGAGCGTCCCCGTCTCGCGGGCGAGTCGCTCGGCGACCGCCTCGGCGTCCTCGGGCTTACAGATGACCTTCACGAGGTGGCCCGGGCGGGACTTCTTCATCGTCGTCGGAACGATCGTCACGTCCCGCGCCCCGGCCCGCTTGAGCGTCTCCTGAAGCCCGCCGAGGACCTCCGGCGCGGCGTCGTCAAGGTTCGTCTCCAAGACGGCGATGTCGTCGTGGACGAGTGACCCGTCGGTGGAGTGGCCGCCGTGTGCGTGGTCGGCGCCGTGTTCCTCGCGGTCGTCGTCCGATCCGGGGTCTCCCCCGTCGCCGACGAGCGCGCGCAGGACATTCGGATGGCGCTCGAAGTCGGCGTCGCCGGCGCCGTAGCCGGCGCGTTCGACCGCCAGGTCCGGGACCGCGTCGACGCCCTCAGCGACAGCTCCCAAGATCGCGGCGCCGGTCGGCGTGAGCAGTTCGCGGTCGATCGGCCCGCCGACGATCCGGAAATCGGCGCGGGTCGCGATCTCGGTGGTTGCCGGGGCGGGAACCGGGTATGTGCCGTGACTCATCTCGACCGTCCCCCCGCCGGCGGCGACAGGCGTGGTGACAACTCGGTCTGGGTCGAGGTCGGCGAGCAGCAGCGCCGCGCCGACCACGTCGGCTATCGCGTCGTCCGCGCCCACCTCGTGGAAGTGGGTGTCGTCGAGGTCGGTGCCGTGGACCGACGCCTCGGCGCGGCCGAGCAGTTCGAAGGCGTCGAGCGCGGTCGACTCGACCGGGGCAGGGAGCCCCATCGACTCGACGAGGCCGACCACCTCGCGGTAGCTCCGGTGAACGCCGGCGCCCTCGGCGGGTTTGTCCGGTTCGGCGGAGTTCGTGTCGTGCGTGTGGTCGTGATCATGGCCGTGACCGTGACCGTGGTCGTGGTCGCTGTCGGTCTCGACCGTCTCATCTCCGTCGTCAACGAGGACGTCGACGGTCGTCGCGCGGATCCCGTTCTTCTCGGTTTCGCCGACCTCGTATCGGACTGGGAGCGCCTCGCTCACCGGGGCGAGGACGTCGGGGTCGGCGCCGGCCGCGATCAGCGCCGCGCAGATCATGTCGCCGGCGGCGCCGGTCCGGCCGTCGAAGACGAGCGTTCGCATGGATTCTCCGAGGCGACTGGCAGACAAATACCCCCGGATCGGCGACGTCCATTCTGTCGGATAGTCGGTTAAGCGTCTCCGCAGGACGGTCGTCTCCAATGTATAGATAGTCGACGACGCCGCGCGGAACACCGCCAAAGCCCCGGCGCTCGGTCATACTCAGGTGTTACTCCGAACAGTACCTCCAAAGCCCCAGCCGGGAGGATGGCACACGCTCGTTGCGCGCTTCAGTCGCTCACGCTGTTCGCTCCTTCCAGTGCTTACGTCGCCTGTGCCATCCTCCCGGCTGCCCCTTTGAGTCCCCCCGCCCGCACAGCACCGCACCTCACCCCTCCCCAGCCTCGTCGGCCGCCCTTCGGTCGGCCGACTCCAGTGAGGGACCTCCGGTCCCTCTGGCAGCCGGCGCGTAGCGCCGGCGACCTCGCACGCGCTCCTCGCGCCCTTCGGGCGCTCGGAGGCGCGCGCCATACCGTCAAATCCAATAGTAAGTCGAACACGTCGGAACGTCGCCGCAAAACGGCAAAAACGGCGGGTGCGACCGACCGCGAGTCCACGGCGAAAACGCACGCTTACGACGAGGTTTTAAGAGCGGATACCTAACCGTGCTATATGATAACACAACCTGACGCGGGCGTCGGGCGCTCGGCGCCGGGCGGCGCCGGGACGGGCAACAGGCTTATTCCCGAACCGGAAGGAGATACCACCATCCCCCGCGAGGAATCATGAACGAAGTCCAACTCGAAGTGGCGAAGGCGTACCCGAACGACTCGGGGCGCGGCATCGCCCGACTCGACCCCGACACCCTGTTACACCTGAAGCTCTCGCCCGGCGACATCATCGAAATCGAGGGCGCGGAGACCACCGCCGCGAAGGTCTGGCGCGCGGACCGCCAAGACTGGAACACCGACACCGTCCGCGTGGACGGGTTCACCCGGCAGAACGCGGACGTCGGGATCGGCGAGCGCGTCACCATCCGGAAGGCGGAGGCCGAGAAGGCCGACAAGCTCGTCTTGGCCCCGCCCGAGGAGGCGTCGGTCCAGTTCGGCTCCGACGCCGCCGGCATGGTGAAACGCCAGATACTCAAGCGCCCGGTTGTCGAGCGCGACATCGTCCCCGTGATGTCGTCGACGAACCACCCGTTCATGCGGTCGCCCGGGCAGGCGATCCCGCTGATCGCGGTCGAGACGGAGCCCGACGGCGTCTGTCTCATCACCGAGGACACCGAAGTCGAACTGCGCGAGGAGCCGATCTCCGGCTTCGAGAAGACCGGGGGCGGCATCACGTACGAGGACATCGGCGGCCTCCAGTCGGAGATCCAGCGCGTCCGCGAGATGGTCGAGCTGCCGATGAAACACCCGCAGATCTTCTCGAAGCTCGGGATCGAGCCGCCGCAGGGCGTCCTGCTTCACGGCCCGCCCGGGACGGGGAAGACGCTGCTCGCGAAGGCGGTCGCCAACGAGACCTCGGCGTCGTTCTTCTCGATCGCCGGCCCGGAGATCATCTCGAAGTACTACGGCGAGTCCGAACAGCAGCTCAGGGAGATATTCGAGGACGCGAAGGAGGAGAGCCCGAGCATCATCTTCATCGACGAGCTGGACTCGATCGCGCCGAAGCGGGAGGACGTCACCGGCGAGGTCGAGCGCCGCGTCGTCGCCCAGCTGCTGACGATGATGGACGGGCTGGAGACCCGCGGGCAGGTGATCGTCATCGGCGCGACGAACCGCGTCGACAGCGTCGACCCCGCGCTCCGCCGCCCCGGGCGCTTCGACCGCGAGATCGAGATCGGCGTTCCCGACGAGGTCGGCCGCAAGGAGATCCTCCAGATCCACACCCGCGGGATGCCGCTCTCGGACGACGTGAGCCTCGACCACCTCGCCGACGAGACGCACGGCTTCGTCGGCGCCGACATCGAGAGCCTGACGAAGGAGGCGGCGATGAAGGCGCTGCGCCGGTACCTGCCAGAGATCGACCTCGACGAAGAGGAGGTGCCGCCGAGCCTCATCGACCGGATGATCGTCAAGCGCGACGACTTCTCGGGCGCGCTCAACGAGGTGGAGCCCTCCGCGATGCGCGAGGTGCTCGTCGAACTCCCGAAGATATCGTGGGACGACGTCGGCGGGCTCAGCGAGGCCCAACAGCAGGTCCAGGAGTCGGTCGAGTGGCCGCTCACCTCGCCGGAGAAGTTCGACCGCATGGGCGTCAACGCCCCGAAGGGGGTGCTGCTGTACGGGCCGCCCGGGACCGGGAAGACGCTGATGGCGAAGGCGGTCGCCAACGAGACGAACGCGAACTTCATCTCGGTCAGGGGACCGCAGCTGCTCTCGAAGTGGGTCGGCGAGTCGGAGAAGGCGATCCGGCAGACCTTCCGGAAGGCCCGGCAGGTGAGCCCGACGATCATCTTCTTCGACGAGCTCGACAGCCTCGCGCCCTCGCGCGGGCAGGAGATGGGGAACAACGTCTCCGAGCGCGTCGTCAATCAGCTCCTCACCGAACTCGACGGGCTGGAGGACATGGGCGACGTGATGGTCATCGGCGCGACCAACCGCCCGGACATGATCGACCCGGCGCTGCTCCGGTCCGGCCGGTTCGACCGCCTCGTGATGATCGGCCAGCCCGATCAGGAAGGCCGCGAGCAGATCCTCGACATCCACACCGAGAACACGCCGCTCGCGCCCGACGTGAGCCTCCGCGAGATAGCCGAGATCACCGACGGTTACGTCGGCTCCGACTTGGAGGGGATCGCCCGCGAGGCCGCCATCGAGGCGCTGCGCGACGACGACGACGCCGAGGAGGTCGAGATGAAGCACTTCCGGCGCGCGATGGAGTCGGTGCGGCCGACGATCAACGAGGACATCCTCGCGTACTACGAGGACGTCAGAGAGCAGTTCAAGGGCGGCGGCGGCGAGTCGCTCCGCGACACCGGCGGCCGCATCGGATTCCAGTAACGCGGCCGACCGGGGGCGCCTTCGGAGGCATTTTTCCGTTTTCGCGCGCGTAGTGTGAACCATGCCCGACGACGTGACCGTCGACGTGGAGGTCGAGGTGGAGGTCGACCGCGACGAACTGGAGGTCGAACGCGAGGACGCCGAGGTCCTCGAAGCGACCTACGAGGCGAACGGAATCGAGATCGAGATCGAAGCGGAGGTGGAGACGGACGGCGGAGACGGCGAGTCCACCGGAGACGACGACGAATCCGCCGAGGGCGACGAAGAATCCGGCGACGAGGACTTCGAGTAGCGGGCGTCGCGGTCGCCGTCGCTCCGGCCGACGACCGACCTGTTCCGCTCCTTTTAACCTCGACAGCGACTAAGGCGGAGCCATGTCTCAGCCCCGCGTCCCCGGCGGCGACGAGAACGCGCTGGAGCTACCCTGCGGGGAGACGGTCGGCGTCGGCGAACTCGACCTCGGGATGCGCGAGTACGAGTGCGACTGCGGCGAGACCCACGCTGTCGTGATGGACGTCCACCCCCCGGAGCGGTTCCTCCCGGACTTCCTCGTCGAGGTCCTCCGCGAGGCGATCGAGACGACCAGCGAGGAGATGCCGGAGTTCGACACGCCGCACCTGCTCGGCGTCGTCTTAGAGGAGTTTCCGGAGGCGGTCGTCTCGCACGACGCCAGCGAGAACGCGGACGTGGGGTACGCGATGGTGTGGGTGACGGAGTTCGACTCCCGGCGCCTCCACGAGGTCGTCGTCGAACTCGTTGTCGAACTGATGGAACACGCCGTGAGCCACGCCGACGACGACGAGGCGCTGTCGGCGTTCGAACAGGAGATGGTCGAGTTCGACGTGAGCGAGTTCGTCGAGCAGTACCGCGCGGAGCGCGACCTCGAAGCCGAAGACCCGTACGCCTAATCGAGACGACCCGCCGCCGGTCGGTTTTCGCAAATCCGCTCAAACCTCCAAAAAAACCCGTCTCACGCCACGTGTCAGACAACCGTCCGACTCCTGTCTCACTGAACCCTATATGTTCGGAGACCATACGTAAGACGTATGAGCGCCGGTGAATACGACCGGTACGACCGGATCCGCGGCGTGCTCGCCGAGGCCGACGAGCCGCTGACGGCCCGGGAGATCCTCGCGCTCGTCGAGGAGTGCGACGAATGCGACGGGATCGACAGCCCGCACCGCGTCGCCACGGTACTCGGGCGCCGCGCCGAGCGCGGCGAGGTCGAGGTCATCGCGGGCCAGCCGTACCGGTACCGGCTCGAAACCTGAGCCGGCTCGGAACGCGGAGCGATCCCGCCGCACCGAGGGGCGGATCTGCGGTCAGCTGGCGGCGGTTCGCGGACACCTCTACGGCGTGACGATCAGGTCGAACCGAGAGATGCCATCTCGGTACTCGACGACGACGTTCCGGAAGTCGACGCGGTCGTCGTAGCGCTCGATCGGTTCGAGGTCGCCGGCGATGCCGAGCGCGTCGAGGGCCTCACCGAGTTCGTCCGACGGCGGCGCGCCTTCCTCGTAGCGGCGCGGGTCCTCGGCGAGCGCGTCGTCGAGCACCCCTCGCGCGCCCGCCGAGAGCCCGGCCGCGTCGAAGTCGCGGTCGACGATCGCCGCCCGCGCGTACTCGTCGAACCGACTCCGCCGGTCGGCTATCTCGCTGATCGCGTACGTCCACTCCGGAACGTCGACGGTCCGTCGCTCCGCGACCGCCCGGAAGTACTCGTCTTCGTACTCAACGAACTCGAACGGCGGCGACGGGACGAGGGCGCTGGCGTCGGCGTCGAGGTCGTGGTGGAACTCGACCGTCTGAAGCTCGTCGAACTCGGGGTCGCCGAGGAAGCCGTCGTGGCCGGCGTACACGGCGTCGAGCGCCGCGTCGAGTACGCGCTGGTCCTGATCGGAGAGGTCGAACGGCGGCCGGGCGACCGTCGCGTCGTCGGGCGGCGTCTCGTCGATCCGGTCGACTGCGAAGTGCCACCGCTCGCGTTCGAGGACGCGCTCGTCGGCGATTCGAACCTCGTAGAAGGTCCCGTCGCGTTCGATGAACGTCGGGCGGGGTCGCGTCTCGGTCCCCCACGCGTCCCGACCGACGAGCGGCCACTGTTTGACGGTCACGCTCCCGGTCTCGAACAGGGTCGAGAGGGAGGCCTCCTTCGTCTCAGTCGCGAAGTCGACGCGAGTCACGGCGTCAACCGCGGTCGGATCGGGCCGCAGGTAGGGTCGACCGACCGAAGAAAGGTCCAGATCGTCGCCGATGAGCGCGTACGAGTCGAGGCTGCCGGGGCTGAGACAGCCGGCGGCGCCGGCATAGTGCCTAGTAGAAGTTATGAAGGTAGAGTTTGATGTGTAGCTATGTCTGGGGATCGCCGTAAAGAGATCGTCCGTCACCTCAGCNTTGAGAAGCTTACAGCTCAGATTAGTTTCGCAGCCTCTTGGATCGATGATCACCTCGGTGACTATCTTCAAAAGTTACGCTAGGTACTACGCCGGCGCCGCCGAGCAGTTGGAGGGCACGGCGGCGGGAACAGGGCATGTCGTTCCGAAAATCTCGACATCTCGGTAAATTCCTTGTGGTGGGCGGCTCAGGCCGTTGATTCGACGGTGCCGCGCTGTACGGGCCGTGCGTCGAGTCCCGGCTCGTGATGGAAGGTATCGACTATCGTGGTGTATCATATCATCCACCGTGGTGCGAATTAACTTGCGAAAATCGCAAACTCGCTGCGAGATTCGTACTCTACCGCCGACCTTATTACGATGAGCGTATTCCGTCCGCGTAATGAGCGAGGACCGGACGATTCTACTCATCGGCAGCGGACCGATCCAGATCGGGCAGGCGGCCGAGTTCGACTACTCCGGCGCGCAGGCGTGTCGCGCCCTTCAGGAGGAGGGCGCCCGCGTCGTCCTGGTGAACTCGAACCCCGCGACGATCATGACCGACCCCGAGACGGCCGACCGGGTGTACATCGAGCCGATCACGCCCGAGGCCATCGCGGAGGTCATCCGGATCGAGGAGCCGGACGGCGTCATCGCCGGCCTCGGCGGCCAGACCGGACTCAACGTCACCGCCGAACTCGCCGAGGAGGGAATCTTGGAGGAACACGACGTCGAGGTGATGGGGACGCCGCTCGACACCATCTACGCGACGGAGGACCGCGACCTGTTCCGCCAGCGGATGGAGGGGCTCGGCCAGCCGGTGCCGAAGTCGACCACCATCTCCCTCGACGACGACGAGTCGGTCACCGACTTCGACGAGGAGTACTTCCGCGAGCGCGTTCAGGACGCGGTCGACGCGGTCGGCGGGCTCCCCGTCATCGCCCGGACGACGTACACCCTCGGCGGCTCCGGCTCGGGCGTCGTCGACGAGTTCGAGGAACTGGTCGAGCGCGTCCGCAAGGGGCTCCGCCTCTCGCGCAACAGCGAGGTGCTGATCACGGAGTCCATCGCGGGCTGGGTCGAACTGGAGTACGAGGTGATGCGGGACGCCGACGACTCCTGTATCATCATCTGTAACATGGAGAACATCGACCCGATGGGGATCCACACCGGCGAGTCGACGGTCGTCACCCCGTCGCAAGTGATCCCCGACGACGGCCACCAAGAGATGCGCGACGCGGCGCTCGAAGTGATCCGCGACCTCGGTATTCAGGGCGGCTGTAACATCCAGTTCGCGTGGCACGACGACGGGACGCCCGGCGGCGAGTACCGCGTCGTCGAGGTGAACCCGCGCGTCTCGCGCTCCTCCGCGCTCGCGTCGAAGGCGACGGGCTACCCGATCGCCCGCGTCACCGCGAAGGTCGCCCTCGGCAAGCGGCTCCACGAGATCGACAACGAGATCACCGGCGAGACGACCGCCGCCTTCGAGCCCGCCATCGACTACGTGGTGACGAAGGTGCCGCGGTGGCCCATCGACAAGTTCGACGACGTGGACTTCGAGCTGGGCACGGCGATGAAGTCGACCGGCGAGGCGATGTCGATCGGCCGGACCTTCGAGGAGAGCATGGTGAAGGCGTTGCGCTCCTCCGAGTACGACCCCGCCGTCGACTTCGACGCGGTCGACGACGACGAGCTGGAGTCGGAGTACCTCGAACGCCCCAGCCCGGACCGCCCGTACGCGATGTTCGAGGCGTTCGACCGCGGCTACGCCGTCGACGACGTGATCGACCTCACCGGCATCCACCGCTGGTACGTCGAGCGGTTCGAGAACATCGCCGACGGCACCGCCGCGGCCGCCGAGGGCGACTTCACCGAGGCCGCGATGGTCGGCCGCACCGACTCGGAGATCGCGGCGACCGCGACCGCGGGCGGCGTCGACGCCGACGTGGGCGAGGTCGAGACGGCGGTGCCCGACCGCACCTACAAGCAGGTCGACACCTGCGCCGGCGAGTTCGAGGCCTCGACGCCGTACTACTACTCCGCGCGGCTGCCGGAGTTCCTTCAGGGTGCGGACACCGCGGGCGCGGCCAACGAGGTTCGCGTCGACCCCGACGTCGAGAGCGTCGTGGTCGTCGGCGGCGGCCCGATCCGCATCGGGCAGGGCGTCGAGTTCGACTACTGCGCGGTCCACGCGGTGCGCGCGCTCCGCGAGTTGGGCATCGACGCGCACGTGATCAACAACAACCCCGAGACGGTGTCGACGGACTACGACACCTCCGACGGGCTGTTCTTCGAGCCCATCTCCGCCGAAGAGGTCGCCGACGTGATCGAGACCACCGGCGCCGACGGCGTGATGGTCCAGTTCGGCGGGCAGACCTCCGTCAACGTGGGCGAACCGCTTCAGGCCGAGATCGAGCGCCGCGGGCTCGACTGCGAGATTCTGGGGACCGGCGTCGAGGCGATGGACCTCGCGGAGGACCGCGACCGGTTCAACGTCCTGATGGACGAGCTGGGTGTCGCCCAGCCCGAGGGCGGCACCGCGACGAGCGAGGCCGAGGCGCTCGAACTCGCACACGGGATCGGCTATCCGGTCCTCGTGCGTCCCTCCTACGTGCTGGGCGGCCGCGCGATGCGGGTCGTCGAGGACGACGCGGAGCTGGAGGAGTACATCGAGGAGGCCGTCCGCGTCTCTCCCGACAAACCCATCCTCGTCGACCAGTTCCTCGACGACGCAGTCGAGCTGGACGTCGACGCGGTCGCGGACGGCGAGGACGTCCTCCTCGGCGGCGTGATGGAGCACGTCGAGAGCGCGGGCGTCCACTCGGGCGACTCCGCGTGTATGATCCCGCCGCGGTCGCTGGGCGAGGAGACGCTCGGCCGGGTCCGCGAGGTCACCGAGGACATCGCCCGCGCGCTCGACACGGTCGGCCTGCTCAACGTCCAGCTGGCGGTCACGGGCGTCGAGAGCGACGCGGAAAGCGAGGTGTACGTGCTGGAGGCGAACCCCCGCTCCTCGCGGACGGTCCCGTTCGTCTCGAAGGCGACGGGCGTCCCCATCGCCAAGCTCGCGGCGAAGGTGATGACCGACGACCTGACGCTCGCCGACCTCGACGTCGACGAGCAGATCCCCGAACACCGCTCCGTGAAGGAGGTCGTCCTCCCGTTCGACCGCCTGCCGGGGTCGGACCCGCGGCTCGGCCCGGAGATGAAGTCGACCGGCGAGGTGATGGGCACCGCGACCTCCTTCGGCAAGGCGTACGACAAGGCGCAGGACTCGACCGGAAAGCCCATTCCGGAGTCGGGCACCGCCGTCGTCGACCTTTCGGCCGAGGAGTTCCCGGACCCAGGCACTGAGGCGGGCGAGGCGCTCGTCGACGGGTACGCCGAGCACTTCGATCTCAGCGAGGCGACGGACCTCATCGAGGCGGCGAAGCGCGGCGACCTCGACCTCATCGTCTCGCGCCAGCGCGACCTGCTGGAGGTGGCCGTCGAGGAGGAGATCACCTACTTCTCGACGCACGCCTCCGCGACGGCGGCGCTGGAGGCGCTCGACCACGCGGGCGACGACCTCGACGTGATGGCGGTGTCGGACCGACCGAAGCGCGTCGCGGAGTGGGGCGCGGGCGAGTAAGCGGCGGTGACGGTCCGAAATTCGGGCTCTTCTAAGGGGGAACGCACAAGCCGTCCGCCGCCCTGCGGACCGGTGTGAACGTCGATATTCTGATCTACGACGGGTTCGACGAACTGGACGGGATCGGCCCGTACGAGGTGTTCGACTACGCGCTCCGCTACGCCACAGACGACGAGGACCGCGCCGGCCGCGTCCGGTACGTCACGCTCGACGAGCGAGAACGCGTGACCGCGAGCCACGGGACCCGCGTCGGCGTGGACGGGACGCTCCCCGACCCGAAAGCCGACGACGCGCCCGACCTGTTGGTCGTTCCCGGGGGCGGGTGGAGCGCGCGCGACGAGGAGGCGAGCGCGTGGGCGGAGGCACAGAAGGGCGACGTGCCGGACGCGCTCGCGGCGCACCACGCGGCCGGCACGCGCATCGCCTCGGTGTGTACCGGGTCGATGCTGCTCGCGGAGGCGGGCGTCACCGACGGCCGCCGGGCGGTCACGAACGCCTCGGCGATCGAGGAGCTCCGCGAGTCGGGCGCCGAGGTCGTCGAGGCGCGCGTCGTGGACGACGGCGACCTCCTCTCCGCGGGGGGAGTCACGTCCGGGATCGACTTGGCGCTGTACGTCGTCGAACGCGAGTTCGGGAGCGACGTCGCCGACCGCGTGGCGACCGTCATCGAGTACGAACGACAGTACGAGGTCGCGGAGTAGACGGACTGCGGGGACGACGAGCGTTCCCCGCCCACGAGCCCGACGAGCGTTCCCCGCCCACGCGCCGGACGCTCAGTCGCCGTCGTTCGGGAGGGGGACGTCGCCGTCGTCGCCGCTTTCCGCCTCGTCGCCCGTGGTCTCGCCGTCGGCGTCGACCGTGATCACGGTACAGTCGAGCTCGCCGCGCAGGAACGAGTCGATGTCCGGGTCGGAGAGCAGCTTCTGGACCATCCGCCGCCACCGGCCGGCCTGCTTCGAGCCGATGACGACGATATCGGCCCCCTCGGCGACGATCTCTTCGAGGATCGTCTCCTCGACGAGGAAGCCGCGGCGGACGACGTAGCGCGCGCGGTCGAGCCGACCGATCCGCTCCTCGACGGCGCGCTTGAGGTCGCTGCGCGAGACGCCGCCCGAGCGCTGGTACAGGTCGACGTGGAGGATCGTGAGGTCGGCGCCGCGCTCCTCGGCGATGCGAGCCGCCTCTCGGAGCGTCGCCGCCGAGTGCGACGAGGGAGGGAATCGGACCGGGACCACGACGAGCGTCATGTCAGACCGGTGGGACCCCCGGCGTAAATACGCTGTCGGTGTGGCGGCTGCCCGGCCCGCCGCTCAGTCGTGGCCGTCGATCGGGACCGGCTCGTACGGCTCGGCCAGCCAGTCGAGGTCCGAGTCCGAGAGGTCGATTTCGAGCGCCTCGACGGCGTCGACGACGTACTCCGGCTTCCGCGCGCCGACGATCGGCGCGTCGACCGCGTCCTGATGGAGCAGCCACGCCAGCGCGATCTGCGCCATCTTCACGCCCTGCTCCGCGGCGAGTTCCTCGACGCGCTCGTTTATTTTCCGGCCACCGTTCGCCGCGTACGTCGTCAGCCGGTCGTGGAGGTACTGGTCGGTTTCGCCGCGGACGGTCGCCTCCAGCTCCTCGTGTGGCCGCGTGAGGTACCCGCGAGCCAGCGGGCTCCACGGGATCAGCCCCACGTCGCGCCCCTCGCAGAGGGGGACCATCTCGCGCTCCTCCTCGCGGTACGCGAGGTTGTAGTGGTTCTGCATGGTGACGAACGGCTCGTACCCCCCGCGCTCGGCCGCGTGAAGCGCCTCGGCGAACTGGTAGGCCCACATCGAGGAGGCCCCCACGTGGCGAACGTCTCCTCGTCGGACCGCGTCGTCGAGCGTTCGCAGCGTCTCCTCGATCGGCGTCTCGTCGTCCCAGCGGTGGATCTGATAGAGGTCGATCGCGTCCGTGCCGAGCCGATCGAGGCTGTTCGACAGCTCCTGTTCGATCGCCTTCCGCGAGAGCCCGCCGGAGTTCGGGTCGTCGTCGTCCATCTGGAAGTAGCCCTTCGTCGCGATCACCTGCCGGTCGCGGTCGTACCCCTCCAGCGTCTCGCCCAGAACGCGCTCGCTCGCGCCGGTGTTGTAGGCGTTCGCGGTGTCGAAGAAGTTGATCCCGTGTTCGATCGCGGTGTCGACGACGTCCTGCGCCTCTTCGGCCGAGAGGTGCCACTCGGCGTCGCCCCCGAAGGTGTTGGTCCCGATCCCGATCCGGCTCACCTTCGTCCCCGAACTCCCGAGCGTGGTGTACTCCATACGACGGCCACGCGCGGCGGGGAGGAATGCGTTCGGTTCGCGGCCGCGACCGCGGGCTTTTGCCGCCCGCTCCCGAACGGACTCGTAATGAGTCGGGACGGAACGCGAAGCGCGGTCGACGCCTGAGATGGACCGCCTCCCCACCGAGCGGCTCTCGCCGCTCGCGAGCCGCGTCGACGACGTCCTCGCGCTGTACGGCTACGAGATGCGACCGGCGATCGACGCCATCGACGCCGCCGTGACCGGCTACGGCGGCCTGTTCGACCCGACGACGACCGACGCGGAGATCCGGACCGCCGTCGAGGAGGTGCTCGCCGCCGACCCGCCGCCGGCGAGCGACGACCCGCGTGCGGCCGCCGGCGACGCCGTCGTCCTCTACGTCGACGGGAGCTCGCGCGGGAACCCGGGGCCGGCCGGCGCGGGGGCCGTGCTGCTGGTCGACGACGACCCACTCCTTCAGTTGGGCCGGCCGGTCGGCACCAGCGCCGAGAACAACACCGCGGAGTACGCGGCGCTCCACCTTGGGCTCGAAGCCGTGGCCGCGCGCTGCGACCCGGCTGCGGTCGAGGTCCGGATCGACTCGCGGACCGTGATCGACGACGTCTGGGGGGACGGCGACGGGGTCGCGGCGGCCGCGCCGTACCGCCCGGCGATCCGGGAGCGGCTCGGGGCGCTGCCGGCCTGCGAGTGGACCCACCTCGCCGACAGCGATCCGAATCCGGCGGACGCGCGCGCCGCGGTCGGCGCCGACATCGCGGCGCTCGGCCCGTAGACGGCACCGACCGCGACCGCGTTACGACCCGTCTTCCTCGTCGCCGGCCGAGACGACCTCGGGGTCCCCTCTCGGGGGTTCGAGCCGAACCGGGTGCCGCGTGTGTCGGGCGTGGGTCCGCGCCCAGCGCCGCGCGGGCCGCTCGGAGAGGAACCGCTCCCCGTCGGGACAGCGGTCGCACCGAGCGACCCACGGAGTCACGCCGTCCGGGTAGTGGCCGGTGTGACGCTCGTGGTCGAGCGCGAACTGCTCGATCGCGTGGCTCCCCGGATCGAGGTCGTCGACCTCGCGGTCGAGCGTCCACTCCCGGTCGCATCGTTCGCACGAGACGGTCGGTCCCTCTCGGTCGTTGGAAAACCCGTCGTCGGAGAATCCATCGTCGGAGAAGCCGTCGTCGGTCACGGGATCGCTTCGGGGCGCACACACTTGAACGGCGACGCCGCAGTGTCCCGAAGGCGCCTCAAAGCGCGGGCGGCTCGTCGCGGCCGATGACGATCTCCTGCCCCTCGACGTCCTCCAAGGCGGCGACGCGGCCGCCGATCTCGACGCGCCCGTTCTCGGTCTCGACGACGAGCGACGCGACCTCCTCCGTCTCCACGATCGCGACGTCGACCACCTTCCCGCGGACCGTCACCTCCTCGCCGGTCTCGATGTCACGGCCCTCGACGGTCGCGTAGAACTCCTCGTCGTCGAACTCGCGGACGTCCTTCACGGCGCGGCGGATGGAGGCGTAGCGGCGCGGGAAGGGCCGCTCCTCCCCGTCGGCGGCGAGCGTCTCCGCGGTCGTCCACAGAACCGTCCCGAAGAAGCCCGAGACGAGGAAGCCGAGGGCGGAGCGGTTGAAGATGACGCCGTAGCGCTCGCGGTCGTCTCGCAGCGCGTCCTGCGTGGCGTACACGGAGTACTCGCCGTCGCCGACGGCGAGGACCGGCGTGGTAATCCCGCGGCGAGCGCGAGCGATGGTCGCGACTTCGAGGTAGTCGAACTCCGTCGGATCGGGCGCGTTCGACGCCGGCGTGACGAGCAGTTCGACGCTGACGCCCGCGGCGACCTTCGCGGCGAGTTCGTCGCGGAACCGCCGAAGGAGCCCGGGCGTGAGCGACAGGGCGAGCTCGTACTCCGCGTTCGCGATCACCTCTTCGAGGTACCGGAGGATCGTCGAGCGCGACTTCACGAGCGACACCGCCTCCGTCTCCCGCGTCGGCGCGGTGTATCGGGCCTCCAGCTCGTCAACCATCTCCGTGAACGACGAGCGCAGTTCGCCGAAGGCGTCGTCGGGGTCGACGGCGACGATCTTCATCGGCCGCGACTCGCGGAGCTCGACGAGCCCGCGGTCCGAGAGGCTCCGGACGGTGTCGTACACCCGCGGCTGCGGGATGTCGGTCCGGTCGGCGATGTCGCTCGCCGTCAGTTCCCCGTGTTCCAACACCGCGAGGTACGCGTCGATCTCGTACTCGCCGAGGTTGAACCGGTCCCCGACGCGGTCGAGGGTGTCCCGGAGATCGTCGGTCATGGTCAGACGAACGGGGGCGGGGATTATAGCTTTTTACTATGAGTCGAGTTGTACGCGTTTTCGGAGCGTGGTCCTCACCGCGGGACCCGCCGGCCGGTTCGCCGCCGGACGTACGCGGGGAGAAACGCTTTTTCGGATGGCCGACGGCGAATTCCCATGGTCTTCCCGGAGGGGGCGGCGATGGCGGGAGTCGTCTCGCGGCTCGACGGGCTCGTCTCGCGGCTCGCGGATCTCCCGGGAACCGGCGTTCTGACGGTCGTCGCGTCCGTCGCGCTCGGCGTCGTCGTCGCCAACTTCCTCGTCCGACTGATCGGCCGGCCGGTGGCGCGTCGCGTGTCGCGACAGAGCGTCGCGCAGACGATCGTCCGGGGCGTCCGAGTGGGGACGATCGGGGCGGCGCTCCTCGTCGGTCTCAGCGCGGCCGGCTTCCAGTTCGAGGAACTCCTCGTCGGGACGGCGGTGTTCTCGGCGGTCATCGGTATCGTCCTCGCTCCGCTGGTGGGGAACTTCATCAACGGCGTCTTCATCCTCGCCGACCAGCCGTTCGAGATCGGGGACATGATCGAGTTGGAGGACGGGACGACCGGGTTCGTCGAGGACATCACGATCCGCTACACGAAGATATTCACGCTCGATAACACGTTCCTCGTCGTGCCGAACGGGACGATGCGCGAGCGCGACGTGACGAACTTCTCGGCCGAGGACGAGCGGACACGGCGGTCGATCGACGTCCTCGTCACCTACGAGAGCGACATCCCGGAGGCGCGCCGGCTCGTCGAGCGCGCCGCGCGGGACTGCGAGGCCGTCATCGACGGCGGGCCCGACATCCGCATCGGGGTGGCGCGGTACATGGCCGGACCGGACTGTCGGCTCCACGAGTTCGGCGACGACGGAATCTTACTCCGCCTCCGCTACTGGGTGAAGAAGCCGTACAAGCTGGCGAAGGTCCAATCGGACGTGAACACGCAGATCCGGCAGCGGCTGGCCGACGCGGACGTGGAGATGGCGTACCCGCACCGCCACCTCGTCTTCGACGACACGTCCGGTGTCGCCCGCGTCGACGCCGGGGCCGGGTCGCCGGCGGACGGCGACGCCGCCGCGGGCTCGGAGCCCCCCGGAGCGGACGGTTCGGAGTCGTCGAGCGCCGTCGACCCCGGCCGCGACCGGGGCGACCTGGGGACCGGAGGATGACCGAATCGGAAGTCTGATAGAGCGCCCCCGGCGTTTGTGTAGCAGTGAGCGACGAGCCCGCTGCCGATCCCTCCGATCCGTCGGACTCCACCGACGGGCCCGACGACGCCGTCAAGCGCCGCGAGGGCGACACGCCCGGCGACGGCCCCGAGGACGACGGCCCGCTCGACGACGAGTCGATCACCGAGGGGAGCCTCCTCCGGCCGCTGTTCCGCCTCGCGTGGCCGATCGTCGTCATCCAGCTGTTACAGGTGACGTACAACATCGTCGACACCCTCTACCTCGGCCGGCTCTCGGCGGAGGCCGTCGGTGCGATCAGCCTCGCGTTCCCGCTGATCTTCCTGCTGATCGCGGTCGCCGGCGGCTTCACGACCGCGGGCGCGATCCTCGTCGCGCAGTACACCGGCGCCGACGGCGACGGCTCCGCCGGACTCGTGGCGGGACAGACCATCTTCACCGTCTCGGTGCTGTCCGCGTTCATCGGGGTCGGCGGCTACTTCTACACCCGGCCGGCCCTCGAAATCCTGCCCAGCGACGCGGACACCGCTGCGACGGTGATCCCGCTCGCGGCCGACTACATGGAGGTCATCTTCGCCGGGATCCCCTTGATGTTCGGCTTCTTCGTCTTCTCGGCGCTGATGCGCGGCTACGGCGACACGCGGACGCCGATGGCGGTGATGTTCATCTCCGTCCTCCTGAACGTCCTGCTCGACCCGTTCTTCATCTTCGGGTTCGACGGGAACCCGCTGTTCGAGTGGCTCGCCGCCGTGCCGGGTATCGCCGCGCTCGACCTCGTCGCGCTGGAGGCGACGCTGCTCTCGATGACGGGGGTCACCGGGATCGGCATCCAGGGCGCCGCGCTCGCGACCATCCTCTCGCGGGGCGTCGCGACGGGCATCGGGCTCTGGATCCTGTTCGGGACCGGGTACGGGCCGAACGTGACGTTCGGCCACCTCGTCCCGGACCTCGACTTCATCCGCGACATCTTCCGGCTCGGCCTCCCCTCCAGCGTCGAGCAGACGACGAGCGCGCTCGCGATGATCACGCTCACCGCGATGATCGTCACCTTCTCGCCGCCGGTCGTCGCGGCGTACGGCCTCGGGAACCGCCTCATCTCGCTCGTGTTCCTCCCCACGATGGGGCTCGGCCGCGCCATCGACACGATGGTCGGGCAGAACCTCGGCGCGAACCGCGCCGACCGCGCGGGCAAGGCCGTGAAGTTCGCCGCCACGACCGGCGCGGGCGTGATGTTCCTCGTCGCGGTCGTCGCCGTGACGTTCACCGAGCCCATCGTCGGGGCGTTCCTCGGCGACGTGCCGGACGCGCCGGCGACGATCTCTTACGCGGTCGAGTACGTCCGGATCCGGTCGGTCGAGTTCGCCTTCATCGGCGTCTCGCAGGTGATCCTCGGCGCCTTCCGCGGCGCGGGCAACACGAAGACCGCGATGGTCATCTCGATCGTCACCCTCTGGGTTGGTCGGGTCGCGAGCGTGGCGTACCTCGTGTTCGTGGCCGGGTGGGGAGAGACCGGCGTCTGGGTCGGCATGGCGCTCGGAAACATCCTCGGCGCGGTCGTCGGCGTCGCGTGGTTCTCGCGCGGCACGTGGACCGAGCGCTACATCGACGACCCAGAGCCCGCCGTCGACCCCGTTGGCGACGACTGACGGACTCAGCGGTCTCCCGTTCGCTCAGTGCCTGAACAGATAGACCGCGTCGCCGTCGCGGAGCAGACAGAAGCGCGCGCCGTCGTTCTCCGGGAACGTCGTGCCGGCCTGTCGCGTGAGGAACAGCCGCGAAAAGACGTCCTCGCACACCGGACACGCCATCTCTTCCCTGTTCTCCCAGAGGCTCGTGCGGCCCGAGTCGCGGAGCTGTTTCAGCTCGTGGCGGTGGTCGTGAACGTCGAACTCGCTCATAGGCGGGGGTTCGACGGGAAGGTGTTGAACGTGTCCTCGCGAGTCTCAGTTCGGAGAACGCGGACTCAGCATTTTCGAGGTGGAGCCTCCGGCCTCGAGCGAACGGAGTGAGTGAGTAGGCTGAAGAGGAAACCGACATAGTACGACACAACCGGCATACCTCGACTACCTGACTCCCAAGAGTTTAAGAAGCGTTAGAACTACATCTGAAATATGGAGGTCCGACGTACTGCACCCGTCAAACTTGTCGTTCCCGACGAGCGCCGCGACGACCTCCACGAGTCCGCCCGGCAGTTCCTTCACTGCGCCAACCGTGCCGCCGAGTTCTGTTGGTCCGACGACTCCTACACTGATTGTGTCACGGCCAACACGACCGCACGAGACGCACTCTACGATGAACTCCGGGAGGAAACCGATCTCACCGCGAACCTTGTCCAAGAGGCCATCCGACGCGCCGTACAAGCGACGAAAGGATGCGTCGAACGGTGGAAACAAGCGAAGCGAGTGAGCCAACCGGAGTTTACGTCGTGGAGTATGCTCTACGACAAGCGCAGCGCCACATTCTATCGGAACAAAGTCTCGCTCTCAACCATCAACGGACGTGTAGAGTGTGATTTTGAACTCCCCTCGGATAGCCCGACGCCCTACGACCAGTACGTGCTGTCCGATGAGTTTGAGTACCGGGCGAGTACGCTTCAATATGATAAGGCGACCGACGAGTTCTACTTCCACATCACCACGCGGAAGTATGACTCCGAAGAAGACAACGATTCGTCCGAGGTTTCGGAAGATGCCGGGCACCAAACAGTCCTCGGTATCGACCTCGGCGTTAACAGCCTCGCTGTTTCCTCAACGGGGCGCTTCTGGCAGGGAGACGACTACGACCACTGGTGTCGTGAGTTCGAGAAGCGGCGTGGTGAGATGCAACAGCGCGGCACGCAAGCCGCACACAAGGCCCTGCTTCGCCTCGGCAAGCGCGAAGAAGCGTGGCGGAAACAGTACATCCACACGGTTGCCAACGAGATCGTTTCGGAAGCCGTCGAACACGACTGCGACGTAATCGTGTTCGAGGACTTGACCGACATTCGTGAGCGACTTCCGCACGCGAAGTGGCACCACGTGTGGGCGTTTCGACGGGTGTTCGAGTACGTCTCCTACAAGGGACCAGAGGAGGGTGTCTCCGTGGAGGAGGTTGAGCCGAACCACACGTCCCAACGCTGTTCTCGGACGGACTGCGGGTTCACACACGGCGACAATCGCCACGGAGAACACTTCCACTGCCAGAAGTGCGGGTACGAAGTGAACGCGGATTACAACGCGGCGAAGAACATTGGCGTGCGATACGGCCGGAAGCGACAACACAAACTCCGTTCCTCGCCCAAGTCGGGGAGTGGAGACGCACCAGTAGACGTGCGTGTGAATGGTGGGACGTTCACGAGAGCGGAGCTCTCGTGAGCCAACCAGAACGCTTTGCGTTCTGGTGACGTTGAACGGCGAGAGTCACCAGCCTATTGCTGGCGACTGATTGTCGGGAGTCCACATCAAAGCCCCACCCTCAAGGACCGAGGTCCGTATGCGCCGAGGGAGTAGGGTGGGGTAGTTTACTTCTCCAACCGCAACGGCTGTTTCTCCCCGTAGGTGAGCGTCCGCCACACCCACTCGACGGGGCCGAACCGGAAGTACCGCAGCCACAGCACCGAGAGGGGGACCTGAACCGCCCAGATGGCGACGACGATCCCGTACTGCTCGACCCGGCTGACGTATCCGAACAGCCCGAACCCGTGCCCGTAGAAGATCGTGGTGGCGATCACCGTCTGGAGCAGGTAGTTCGTGAACGCGGTCCGCCCGACCGCGGCGAACGCCCGCGTCACGGGGCCGTCCGGCCGACGCTTTGCGTACAGCATGACGAGCCCGACGTACCCGCCGGCCACGAGGAAGCTCCCGACGAAGTTGAACTGGAGGAAGAACAGCGCGGCGTCGGCGCTCCAGTCGTTCGCCCGGATGTACGCGACGCCCGCGACGACGATTCCGAGGCCCACGACGCCGGCGGCGACGAGCCGCCGGTACAGCGTCCGCGAGCGGTCGCCGGTCAGGACGCCCCACTTGTACAGCGCCATGCCGAGCAGCATGGTGCCGCCGATCTGCCAGAAGCTCTCGAAGATGGCCAGCTGTCGGTTGAACGCGGCCGGCACCCGGTGGTCGAGCTGTTGGAGCCAGCCGCCGCGGTAGGCCGCCACCTCCTGTCGGATCGCGGCCTCCGACGGCGCCCAAGACCCCCCGATCGCCTCGGCCCCGAGCGTCACCGCGGCGAACAGCCGCAGGCCGACGAAAAGCAGGAGGAACGCGACGCCGAGCCCGGCCAGCTTCCGCGCCTCGAGGTCGCGGGCGAACACCAAGAACAGCGCCGAGAGCCCGTAGGCCACGAGGATGTCGCCGTACCACAGCACGTACGCGTGGAGGAGCCCGATCGCGATGAGCACGGCGGTCCGGCGATAGTGGAGCCGAACGGCGTCCTGCCCCTTCCGCTCCTTGCTCTCCGCGAACAGGACGATGCCCGCGCCGAACAGCGCCGAGAAGATCGTGATGAACTTGTTCTGCGCGAACACGTGGCCGACGAACCAGGCCCAGTAGTTCGCGCCCGTGAAGTCGCCGTACGAGGTGGGGTTGATCAGGGTCGACTCCGGCATCGCGAACACCCAGATGTTGATGGCGAGGATACCGAGCAGCGCGAACCCTCGGAGCGCGTCGAGGCTGGTGATCCGTTCGGAGGGCGGCGTCGGGCCGGAATCGCGAGTCACGAGTTGTCAGAGGGGAATGAGTCCAGCACCGAATAGGTTCCCATCGCGGAGCGGCTCTCAGTCAAGCCGGACCGCCGCACCGATCTCCGAGGACCGGTAGATGGCGTCGATGACGCGCTGGACGCGCAGTCCCTCCTCGACGGTGTTGATGCCGGGCGCCTCGCCCGCGGCGGCCGCTTCGAGGAACGTCTCCTGCTCGGCGGCGTGGGCGTCGCCCTCGCGCGTCTCGACGGTCGCGTCCGTGAGGTGGTGGCCGCCGCCGACGCCCGACTCGTGGACCGTGAGGTCGCCGCTGCCGCGGTCGAACGTCGCGCCCGCCTCGGTGCCCCGGACGACGAACTCGTCGGTCTCGGGCCGGTTCGTCGCCCACGCGGCCTCCAGCGACACCGTGGAGCCGTCTTCGGCGCGGATGAACGCCGACGCGGAGTCGTCGACGTCGAACCCCTCCGGCCCGGCGTCGTCGCCCCACATGTGGACGTACGCGTAGTCGTCGCGGCCGCCGAACTCCGAGCGCGTCTTCCCCGAGACCTCCACGACCTCGGGGTGGTCGAGGAAGTAGAGGGCGAGGTCGATGGCGTGGACGCCGATGTCGATGAGCGCGCCGCCGCCGGCGACGTCCGCCGACGTGAACCACGAGCCTCGGCCGGGGACGCCGCGCCGGCGCACGTAGTTCGCCTCGACGTGGGTGGTCTCGCCGAACCGCCCCTCGTCTTGGTAATGTTTGACCACTTGAACCGGCTCCGCGAACCGGTTGTTGAACCCGACCATACAGAACCCCTCGGCGGCGCGGGCGGCCTCGGCGATTCGCTCGGCGCTCTCCAGCGTGTGCGCCAGCGGCTTCTCCAAGAGGACGTCGAGGCCCGCCTCCAGCGCGGAGGTCGCGTACTCCTCGTGGAAGCGATTCGGCGTGGTGACCAGCACGGCGTCGCAGGCGTCGTAGAGGGCCGCCTCGTCCTCGTAGGCGGGGACACCGAACTCCTCGTGGAACCGCCCGCGGGCGTCGGCGTCGACGTCCATTCCGCCGACGAGGGTCGCGCCGCGCTCGGCCAGCTTCGTCGCGTGGTGGGACCCGATGCCGCCGAGGCCGACGATGCCGACGGCGACGTCGTTCGGATGCGTCATGGGCGGGATTCACAACGAGTGTTGTTAAGGCTCACGTCCGGGGCGACGGGGGCGCGGGACCGGTTTCACGCCGGCGGCCGCACCGTCAGGCGACCGGAACGGAGGCGATCACCGCCGCCGCGGCGTCGAGGGGCACGGCGTCGACCACCGCGGGCGACATCGAGTCGACGAAATCGAAGAGGCCGCCGAGCGAGCCCGCGTTCTCGACGAGCCCGTTCCACGCGTTCAGGAGCGCCCGGAACCGCTCCGGCTCGCGGGCGATCACGAACCGACCGACCGACGCGCCCGCCCCGAGGAACGCGAGAACGGCCAGCACGCGCGAGATCGCGAGCAGCTTCAACAGGATCGGGAGCGCCAGCGCCAACGCCAGCGCGGCGACGACCCCCGTGACGACCTCGCCGAGGGATCCACCGTCGGCGAGGTCGACGACGCCCGCCCCGGAGAGCAGGACGAACCCACCGACGAAGAGCGCCAGCGTGCCCCACATGAACGCCGCGAGGAGACGGACCGGCCCGTCGTATCCGTTCCCGGCGCCGTCGGGGACGTCGTCGTGGACCCACGGGTTGCGCATACCTCGGGTCGGGGGGCGACGCTAATATAGATCGCTTCAAATCTCGGAAACGCTCCGCGTGAAACCGAGCGGCTACTCGCAGGGTCGCGGGGCTGTCACTCGCCCGGTCGTGAGGCGATCACTCGCTCGGATGCGGTCCGGTCATCCACTCGCTCGCCTGCGGTTCGGCCGGATCGGTGACGACCTCGACGAGCGCCGGGCCGTCGCGGGCGCGAGCGCGCTCGACGGCGTCGCCGACCGCGTCGCGCTCGCGGACGCGTTCCGCGGGCAGCCCCATCCCGGACGCGACCGCGACGAGGTCGAGGCCGGTCTCCGCCCAGCCGTAGCTCTGGTCCGGGAACTCGTACGACCGCGACGCCTCCTCGCTGATGATCGCGTAGTCGTCGTTGTTGAGCGCGACGACGGTCACGTCGATCCCCTCGCTCGCCAGCGTGTGGAGTTCGTGGACGCACATCATGAGCCCCCCGTCGCCGGTGAGCGCGACGACGTCGCGGTCCGGGTTCGCCAGCTTGGCGCCGAGCGCCGACGGGAGTCCGGTCCCCATCGTCGCCCATGAACCGGGGTTGACGTACGACTGCGGGCCGGCGGCGGGGAACGAGACGAGCGTCCACAGCCGGAACCCGCCCGCGTCGGCGGCGACGACCGCCTCGTCGGGGACCGCGTCGCGCACCGCCGAGAGGACTTCGACGGAGCGGAGGGGGCGGTCGTCGTCGTCGCTGTCGTCGGCGCCGTCTCCGGCGTCGCTCGATTCCGAGAGCGCGTCGAACCGCTCGCGGTCGGCGGCGCGGACCGACGCCGCGCGCTCGGCGCCGGAGCGGTCAGGAGCGGCGGTGCGCCCCGCGTCAAGGCGGTCGTCGAGCGTGCGGAGGAAGCGGTCGGCGTCGGCGACGACGCCGAGGTCGGTCTCGTAGCCGAACCCCACGTCGTCGCCGTCGAGTGTGACGTGGACCAGCGTCTCCGGCATCGAGACGGACCACGTGGCGGTCGCGACCGCGTCGAGGTCGGAGCCGACCACGAGGCCGACGTCGGCGCTCGCGAGGAGGTCACGCAGTTCCGCGCTGGCGCCGCCACAGAGGACCCCGGCCGACAGCGGATGCGTCTCGGGGAGCGTCCCCTTTCCTTTGTACGTCGTCACGACCGGTGCGTCCAGCCCCTCGGCGGCCGACCGGAGCGCGTCGCTCGCGTCCGACCGCCGAACGCCGCCGCCGGCGAGGACGACGGGCGAGTTCGCGCCGGCGAGCAGGTCGGCCGCCTCGTTCACCGCCTCGGCGGTCGGGGCCGGCGGCGGCGCGGGGTCCCGGTCGCCGACCGCCGGCTGGGGCGTTCGACCCGCGAGGAGGTCCTTCGGGATCCCGACGCGGACCGGCCCCTGCGGGTGTTCGCGGGCCGTTCGGATCGCCTCGACGACGGCCGGCACCGCGCCCGCGGGCGAGTCGACGAGGACGTTCTCCTTGACGACGGTGTCGTACGTCTCCGGCGGCGTCTCGTGGATTCCGTCGCCGCCGCGGACCGACCGTTCCGTCTCGACGGCGAGGTGGAGGAGCGGAACGCAGTCGTTCAGGGCGTTCTTCAGCCCGTTCATCGCGTTAGTGTCGCCCGGTCCGGGGACGACGCAGGTGGCGGCCATCTCGCCCGGATCGCTCGTCTCGGCGTACCCCCACGCCTGATGGGGGACCGCGGTCTCGTGCCGCGCGACGACGAACCGCGCGTCGCGGTCGGCGAGCGCCCGGTTCAGCGGGAGGGTCTGCTTCCCCGGGATGCCGAATACCGTGTCGACGCCGCGGTCGAGCATCGCGTCCACGACTGCCTCGGCGACGGTCGGCGGCGGGTCATCGTCCCTGTCGGCGGCGGGCGAGGGCTCGTCAGCGTCCATGTCGCGAAGTCGCCGGAGTGCGTGTTGAAAGCTTCGCCCGGCGACGGACCCGCGGGCGAGTACGGGGACCCGACACCGCGAGGGAGGGGAACTCGTCGGAGAGACGGCGACGCGCCGACTCGTACGTACACTTATTTTCACGTGCGCTGTCACATGGTATGTATGCGCTTACCAGAGACGCGAGACCTGTTCGCGAGGAAACTACAGTTTCCGGCGTCCCGGGACGAGGTGCTGGAGACGGTCGGTGACACGGAGCTGTCGCCGCCGGACGGAGAGTCCACGACGATCCGGGCCGTGATCGATCGGTCGGACGTCGAGACGTACGGCTCGGCCGACGACCTCTACGACGAACTGATGATGCTCGTCGGCGCTCGGTTCGTCGGCCGCCGGTACTACGACGACCGCGGCGGCATGCCGGGAGACGAGGAGAACGAGGTGAGCTTCTGATGTCCGTCACGCTCGTGTCGGGGGTCAACGGCGTCGGTCTCTCCAGCGTCTGTCAGGCCGTCAGGCGCGGACTCGGAGAGGGATACAAGCTGATCAACTTCGGCGACGCGATGCTCGAACAGGCGGCGGCGATGGGTATCGCGACCGAGCGGTCGCAGCTCGGCACGCTCTCGCAGACCGAAACGCGTCGACTCCAGCGTCGCGCAGGCGAGTTCGTCGCCGAGGAGGCGGAGACGACGAACGTGATCCTCTCGACGCACCTCGCGGTCGAAACGCCGACCGGCTACGTCCAAGGGCTCCCCGTCGAAGTGCTTCAGGACGTCTCGCCGGACGCGTTCGTCCTCGTGGAGGCGGAGCCGGCGACGATCCTGGAACGCAGGCGGGAGAGCGACCGCGACCTCGACGGGGTCACCGAACGCCGGATCGACTTCGAGCAGGACCTCAACCGATCCGCGGCGCTCCAGTACGCGAGAGACCAGAACGCGCCCGTCCGGTTCGTCGAGAACGAGGGTGAGATCGAGGAGGCGGCCGAGCGCGTGGCGGACGCGCTCTGATCGGGCGGTTCGACGCGCGGGTGGCTCGACGCGCCGAGAGGCGGCCTACTCCGCGACGTTCGTCTCGCGAACGCGGACGCCCTTCCGGCCGAGGTGCCGCATCTGTCGCTGGGCGAACTCCTCCCCGCTCGACCCGCGCGTCGCGAGGACGTAGACGAGCGCGGAGCCGGTCGGGCGCATCGTCCGCCCCGCGCGCTGTGAGCCCTGTCGCCGGGAGCCGCCCAGGCCGCTCGCGACGACCGCCAGCTCCGCGTTCGGGAGGTCGATCCCCTCGTCGCCGACCCGGGAGACGACGAGGACGTCGAGGGCGTCGTCGTCGCGCGCACCCGCCGAATCCTCCTCGCCCTCGGTCGCGTCGCCGTCTGCCGCCCGGAACCGCCGGAACAGCTCCGCGCGCTCGTGGTGGGGCGTCTCGCCGCTGATGAACGGGGCGTCGAGCGCGTCGGCGATCGCACGCCCGTGATCGAGGTACTCGACGAAGACGAGCGCCTTCTTGTCTCGGTGGGCGGCGAGCAGGTAGCGGATCTCCTCGACCTTGGCGGGGTTCTCGGCCGCGAGCCGTCGGCGTTCGCGGCCGTCCGCGGCGGCGTACTCGTTTCGGGCCGTCTCGTCACGCCACGGGACGTACCGTATCTCGACCTCGGGCTCTTGGACGAAGCCGGCCTCGAAGAGGGAGTCCCAGTCGGCGCCGATGGGTTGGCCGATGAGGGTATATATCTCCTCCTCGCTGCCCGTTTCGCTGACGGGGGTCGCCGAGAGCCCGAGTCGGTGTCTGCTCTGGAACTCGGCCGTCCGGGAGTAGACGGGGCCGGTGACGTGGTGCACCTCGTCGAAGCAGATCAGCCCCCACTCGCGGGAGTCGAAGAGGCTCCGGTGGCGGTCCATCCCGGCGATCTGGTACGTCGCGATCGTGACCGGGCGGATCTCCTTGGTGCCGCCGTGGTACAGCCCGATGTCTGCGCGGTCGACCGTGGAGTGCTCCAGCAGTTCCTCCCGCCACTGGTCGGCGAGTTCGCGCGAGGGGACGAGGATGAGCGTCTCGCCGCCGACCGCCGCGATCGTCGCGATCCCGGCGACGGTCTTTCCGGAGCCCGGTGGGCCGACGTACACACCGGACTTGCGGTCGAGGAACGTCTCGACCCACGTCGCCTGGTAGTCGCGGAGGTCCGTGGTGAGTTCGATCTCGACCGGGTCGCCGGTCTCCAGGTCGCGGTCGTCCTCGACGGGGTAGCCGGCGTCGTAGAGCGCGCGCTTGACCGCGGCGACGGCGTCGTCGTTGACCCACGCCTCAGTGTCGGAGATGGGCGCGCGGAGGTGGTCGTCGTCGAGGTGCTGGTCGGCGACGTTGCCCATCAGGCTCTCCGAGGCGGCTTCGAGGACCACGTAGCCGTCCGCGTGGGTATACAGCCGGAAGCGGTGCGCGCGGCGCCACTGGTCGCGCACCCAGTCTTCGAGGTGGTCGTCGCGCCGCGGGATGACGGAGCGGAGCGCGCCCACGAGCGCGTCGGCGTCGTCGAACGGCGCGGCCCACACGTCCTCCTGCCGGATCCGGTAGAGGTAGCCGCGGGTTCCCGGCTCGGTGCCGGTGGTGTCGACGAGGTTCGCGAACTGCGAGAGCCGCGCCCGGGTGTACTGCGTCGGGCGGTCGACGACTATCTCGCGGCGCTTCGGGAAGACCACGACGCGCTCGCGGCTCGCCAGCGCCCCCCAGTCGCGCGGGTAGAAGACGACGGGGTCGGCCTCGACGTCGAGTCGGTCCACGTCGCCGCGGTCGACGAGCGCCGCGAGCGCGTCGCGGGCGGCCGCCTGCGTGGTCCCGAGTCGGCGGGCGACCTCGCTCGCGGTCGCGACCGGGCGCTCCTCGGCTTCGAGCGCCTCGTGGAAGCGATCCAAGGAGAGGTTGTTAGCGTCGTCCTCGCTGAGATCGTCTCCGGCGTCATCGCCGGTATCGTCGGTCATCACCGCCGCTTCGGTCGCGACGCGGAAATGGATAGCGTCAGCGGACGGGACGAGTCAGAGACGTCACCGAAATCGTATGGGCTTGCTGCCGGATAATCGACCGCGAACAGCCACAAAGCCCCAGCCGCGAGGCGGGCGCACGCTCGTTGCGCTCCTCAGTCGCTCGTTTCACTCGCTCCTTGCGGTGCTTACGTCGCCTCCGCCCGCCTCGCGGCTGCCCCTTTGAGTCCCGCCCCACCCCGAACCGCATCCTCATTCCTCCCCAACCCCGTCAGTCGCCTCCGCTTCGCTTCGGCGACTGACTCCCTCGCACGCGCTCCTCGCGCCCTGCGGGCGCTCGGAGGCGCGCGCCACAGCACTACTCGGTTGCTAGTGAATCGCGCGAACAGGACTCGCTTAAAAAGCAATACCGACGACTACCGCCCCGGCGACCGCTGCCGACACCGTCGCGAGGTGATCCCCCCCTTCGAGCGGAACCGGCAGCCGCAGTCGGTACAGCGCACGAACGGCTCGCCCGGCTCGGTTTCGAGGCGGTGTTCGCCCACCTCGAACGGGCGGGTCACGGTCCGGGGTCGAATGCGGTCCGGAATGGGCGTCGACGACGACTCGCTGAGCGCGGCGCGCACGGCGATGGTGTCCACGTCGACGCCGTCCCACCGCGGCGCTTCGAGGGCGGCCTCGCGGTCCGCGACCTCGGTCCACCCCGTGACGACGACCGGGGAGTTCGTCTCCGTGTCGCTCACGACCACGACGAAGCGGACGCCGCCCTCAACGAGGGCGAACCGCCAGCCGTCGGTGTTGTTCCAGCGGAGCTGTCCCCCCCGGATCGCGTCGCTCACCGTGCGCGTCGAGACGTACCGACCGGGCTGTTCGAGCCGCTCGCGGAAGTGGTCGGTGAGCGCGTAGAGCGAGGGGTCGCGCACCGGGGGGTCCTCCGGCGTCCGGGCGGCGGCCTCCCCGCCGTGGGGCGGGTCGACCGACCGATACTCCGGGCGGTCGGTTCGGCCGGCCCGAGCGCGGCGGCGCGCCGGCGACTCCGGCGGCGACCGGGGCCGAGCGTCTCCCTGCCGGCTCGCGGCGGCGGTCGTGGAAGCGGTCCGACGCTCCGTCGATCCGGGCCCGAGGGGCTCCGCGTCCCCCGACCCGCCCTGTCGGGATGCCACTACGACATCGTACCGAGCGCGCTCTTAAGTGTGTTACGCCGACACAGGGAGATCAGTTGTTTCGACCCCGAAACTGGGCAGCGACTCGCAGGCCTTCCCGTCGCCGTCGGCGTCGAGGTCGTGGGGATCGCCGGCGATCCGATCGAGGACGGCGTTCGCCTCCGCCCGCGTGTCGAAGTCGGAACAGTCGTAGTCCCCGTCCGCGGGGAGCGGCGGGAGGTCGGCGTCGTCGACCTCGCTCACCTCGGTGGGGTAGTCCGACTCGTCGAAGTCCCAGAGCCCGACCCCGCGCTCCCTCGCGTCGGCTTCGGCCGCCGCGTACGCGTCGCGCAGCGCGAACTCGGTGTCATACAGCCGCGCGTCCCCCTCCGTGAGCAGGCGCTCGTTGAAGTCCTCGCCGTCGACGTACAGCACCGCCAGCAGCCGCCCGTACCCCCCGCGGCGGTCGCCGCCGGTGACGACCGTGACCTCCTCGCCGGCGAGTTCCGACTCCGCGAACGCAGAGGCCTCGATCCCCCACGCCCGGAGGTGCGCCCGGCCGGCGTCCGTCTCCGGGATACCCTCGAACTCGGCGGGCGACGTCGATCCGGCGCTCGTCTCGGGCGTGTCGACGCCGAGGAGCCGGACGGTGTCGACCTCGCCGTTCGGGAACTCGATCTCCATCGTGTCGCCGTCGACGACGCGCACGACGGTCCCGATCCACGCCGTGTCGTCCGGATCGTTCGGGTCGGCGCCAGTCGGATCTGGGGGTGGCGAGTCGAGATCGGCGTCACCCGGGGCAGTGTCCGAGAGATCGGTGGTCGGCACGCCCGCACAACCCGCCAACGCGACGAGCGCGACGACAACAATCGCTGCCCAACGGACTCGCATACTCGTCGTGACGTCGGGAGCGCTCAAAAGCAGCGGGTTTGGTTGAGGTTCGCGTCGAGAAATCTGTGGGTATCTGTCACGATCTCAGGCACGAATGTGTATCATACCTTTCAGCGCCCAAAATTCCCAATTCCATTTTGGAACACTTCCAACGAAATGTACTATTCGGTTGCCATTGTCCCCTACTCGGGTGCTGACTGATTAAATATCCACATAGCCCCTGAAGCAATCATACCCACGTAGCTCACCAACGCAGCACTTAGTCCATACGTGATGAGATCATTTCCGGAGATAGGAAGTTGGTAGTATCCACCAATCTGAAAAACACCTACGAGTGTGATAGCAGTCCCTAATATCGCAGCAAGTATCGACACAGCAGCTGTTTGGACGTGGGTTTGATTTCGCCACTCAGAAAGTGATGTTTCGGAGGATTTCGGCTCAACCTCAACATCTGGTGGAATGGGCCAAGTCGACTCGGGGCGATTAACCCAGTATATCTTCCCGTTATTGATTTCTTGTAATCGTAGCACGTCTCTTTCATTCAGTTCTTCCAGCCGAGTTCGCACGGTATCGTCACTAGCTGAGCCCCCAAGAGCGGCGTGCATCTGAGAAACACTATAAAACGGCCGGTCACCAAATACAAACTCTTCAGCAACCCGCTTTTGTGTCAGGTCTTTGTTGAAATTTGGTTCCTCAATTCTGGATGATATCCAATCTGGTAATACATCCTCTTCACTCTCCATAGGGCTAAAACAGTGTGGTAGGTCAAAACTCTCATCCTGTTCTACATTCGCCGAAGCAGGTTCCCGAATCGTAGAATCGTCTTCTCTGTTTGTCGAATTCCGGTTTTTCAGTCTATTATAACGAGTATCACGTCGTTATGGATGGTGATGCGTTACAACAGCATCAACGCAAACGCAGCAGAGGTGATTAGTGATGTCAATCAGTGCTGAGGCGTTATTAGCGAGTCTGGTGTTTCTCCTAACCAGTGTTGTATGGATTTACGTTCGTGGTCTATCCCCGACAGGATTTTCGGCACAGGCGAATCTCATAGCGTTCCTGTCGGCCGCAATCGCTGGTGTCGCCGTCTACGTCAACGCTAAGTAGGAGAAATAACCCAACCACAGAAGCTCATCGAGCTATTCTCCTAACTTATCGACGAGAATACGAACAACGACAGTCCGTTTTAGAAGTGATGCGGCGACAGCGCACCCGATCCAAACTCTCACAATAATAAATTCTTCCAGCCGATTGCTGTCGCTTACCGATGGTGAGGAACAGTCCGCCCTCCCCGAATTGAACGGGGGACAAGTCGATCTACAGTCGACTGCTCTACCAAGCTGAGCTAAGGGCGGTTACCGAAACATAGCCGCCGGATTCGACTTAAGGGTTCCCTTTCACGACCGGTGTGATCCGCCGTACCGCGGCCCCGATCGCCGGACTCGAACGCCGCTCGCGACCCGCGCTCGCCGCGCGGCAGTTAAGTCGCTCGCGGCGGGAGCGGGGACATGGCCGACGGCGACGACAGACAGGCGACGTTCGGGTCCGACGGGAGCCTCGAAACCGAGACGACGCCGGACGCGACGGGCGAGAACGACTTCGGCGAGGAGAAGGCGGCGAACGAGACCGACGGCGGGTACAGCCGGTACGTCGTCTCCAGCCTCCTCCAGAAGGCGGTCCGGCGCTCCGACGAGGAGGTCGCCGCGTGGGCGGCGTGGGAGCTGGCGCGCTCCGGGTACGCGTGGAACCTCTGGGACCGGCTCAACCTCTACGTCGTCGAGGACCTCCGCGCGGGCGACGAGGTCGCGCTCACCATCGAGCGCTACGAGGAACTCGCCACCGAGCGCTGGGAGCCGGCCGCGTGGAAGGGCCGCCTCTGTGCGATCCACGCGGCGCTCGCGGCCGCCCGCGCCCGCTCGACCCGCGAGGCGTCGAACGCGGACGCGTACTTCTCCGCCGTCGCCGACGTGCGGGCCGAGGCCCGCGAGCGCGGCGAGGCGCCCGCCCACGACTTCCCCGTCGGCGACCTCGACCCGGAGGGCAAGTTCGACGCGGTCTTCGACGGGCACACGGGCGAGGGGTCGAAGCGCGGGCGCGGCACCCGATTCTTCAAGACCCACGGCACTCGCGTCGGGCCGGAGGGCGAAGACGAGCGGAGCGCGCGCTGGCAGCGGCTCGCGATGCTGCTCGACGAGGACGTCGAGTACGACGAGAGCGAACTCGACCGCGCCGTCGCACCGGTCGACGCGGACGACCCGTGGCGCGACTCGGACGCGAACGCCAGCGCTGACGGGAGCGGCTCGGGGGCGACCGACGACGCCGACGACGCGGACGACGAGACCGGATCGCTCACCGACTTCACGGAGTAACGCGCCGCTCTAATCGGCGCTGCGGCGGCACCCGGCTTCGATCCCCGCTTCCGTCAACGCTTATCAGCGGGGCGCGAGTATTGCGACCATGACGAACGTCGTAATCGTCGGCGGTGGCCCCGCCGGTCTGAGCGCCGGACTGTTCGCGAGCAAGAACGGCCTCGACACCACCCTCTTCGACACGGACGGGACGTGGATGCACAAGGCGCACCTGTTCAACTACCTCGGCGTGGGCTCCGTCGGCGGCAGCGAGTTCATGGCGACCGCGCGCCAGCAGGTCGACGACTTCGGCGTCGACCGCCACCAGGGCGAGGAGGTCACGGGCGTCGAGTCCGCCGGCGACGGCTTCACCGTGACGACCGAGGAGGGCGAGTACGACGCCGACTACGTCGTCCTCGCGACGGGCGCGAACCGCGACCTCGCGGAGGAAATCGGCTGCGAGTTCGACGACGATGACACCGTGAGCGTCAACCTCTCGACGGAGACCAGCGTCGACGGCGTCTACGCGACCGGCGCGATGGCCCGCGCCGAGGAGTGGCAGGCGGTCATCTCGACTGGCGACGGCGCCGCCGCCGCGCTCGACATCCTCTCGAACGAGAAGGGCGAGCACTACCACGACTTCGACGTTCCTGACACCGCGGCGTCGGTGTTCGGCGACCTGATCGACGACGAGGAGTAACGCCCCGACCGCGGTTTTTTCGCGACGACTGACTGCCGCTCAGCGACGCGACAGGCGCCGCCGCACCGCGTCGATGCTTCGCCGCGCCCCGCGAGCGACCCGCATGGCGGCGAACGCGCCGCGGACGAACCAGTCGGTCGGGATCCGCTCCGGGAACGTCAGCGGCCCGACCCGCGAGACGCCGACGGTACGGGTCTCCGTGTACCGCTGGATCCCCTCTCGCCCGTGTCGGCGGCCGAGTCCGGAGTCGCCGAACCCGCCCATCGGCGCGTCGTTCGCGCCCCACGTCGCGAGGAACGCGTCGTTGACGTTCACCGTGCCGCAGTCGATCTCGCGGGCGATTTCGGCGCCGCGCTCGCGGTCAGCGGTCCAGACGCTCGCGTTGAGCCCGTACGGAGAGTCGTTGGCCGCGTCGACCGCCGCCTCGGCGTCCGGGACCGGCGTCACCGCGGCCACCGGGCCGAACGTCTCCTCGCAGGCGACCGTCGAGTCCGGCTCGACGCCGGTCAACACCGTCGGCTCGTAGCAGTACGGGGCCACGTCGGGGCGGGCGCGCCCGCCGGTCTCGGCCGTCGCGCCCGCCTCGCGGGCGTCGTCGACGTGCGACTCGACGCGGGCCAGCTGGTCGGCGTCGACGAGCGAGCCGAGGTCGGCGTCGTAGTCGTACCCGGTCCCGAGCGTCAGCGACTCCGTCTCGCGGACGAACGCGTCGAGGAACGCGTCGTACGCGGACTCGACGACGTAGATCCGCTCGGCGGAGAGGCAGAGCTGGCCCGCGTTCGAGAAGCAGGCCTGGACCGCGCCCCGGGCGGCCTCGTCGATGTCGGCGTCTCCGAGCACGACGAGGGGGTTGTTGCCGCCGAGTTCGAGCGAGCAGCCGATCAGGTTCCGTCCCGCGCGCTCCGCGATGGTCCGCCCCACCGCCGTGCTGCCGGTGAACGCGACGTAGTCGACCGCGTCGATCAGCGGCGGCCCGACCGTCGGTCCCTCGCCGGTGACGACCTGAAAGAGGTCGTCCGGGAGCCCGGCGAGTTCCAGCAGTTCGGAGAGCAGCAGCGCCCCGTACGGCGTCTTCTCGTCCGGCTTGAGGACGACCGCGTTGCCGGCGGCCAGCGCGGGGATCGCGTCCGCCATCGACAGCGTGAGCGGGTAGTTCCACGGCGATATCACGCCCACGACGCCGACCGGCTCGCGGGTGACCGTCGCGGTCGTGACCCCGGACGCGACGCCCCGGCGCCGCTCCTCGGCGAGCGCGTCGGGCGCCTCGTCCGCGACGTACGCGCAGCCGCTCGGCACGTCGAACAGCTCCTCGACCGCGGTGCGACGCGACTTCCCGGTCTCCAGCTGGAGGAGGTCGAGCACCTCCTCGCGGCGGTCCGCAACGAGGTCGCCGAGCCGGTCGACGACCTCCGCGCGCTCGTCCGCGGGAACCTCGGCCCAGTCGGCCTGCGCTTCTCGGGCGCGCTCGACCGCGGCCGCGACGTCGTCCGCGTCGCAGGCCGGGACGCTGCCGATCCGGTCGTCGGTCGCCGGGGCGAACACGTCGATCGAATCGGCGGCCTCGGCGTCGTCGCGGGCGGGTCGCGAGCGCCCGACGCGCTCGGCGAGGCCGGAGAGTCGTCGCGCCGCGAGCGTCGGCGCGTCGCCGACAGCCGTGGGGGGATCCGTCGAGGACATCAGATACCGGACGGACGGTCGGCGGAGGGAAAGCCGTACCGGCGGCGTCGACCGCGACCGTCCGCTCGGCGACGGTCAGTCCGCCGACTCCGCCGTTCCCTCCGACGCGACGGGGGCCACCTCGCTCTCGGACAGCATGTCGATCACTTCGAGCAGCAGCGACACGACGAGGGGGCCGACGATGACGCCGATCGCGCCGAGCGTGAGGATGCCGCCGACGAACCCGACGAAGTACAGTCCCGGGGAGATCCTGCCGGTCCAGTCGGCGAGTTGGGTCCGTATCACCGCGTCGGGGACGAAGGCGATGACGACGAGTCCGATCACCAGCACGCCGACCGCCCGTTGGACGTTGCCGACGAGGAGGTCTCCCGCCCCGAGCCCGACGATGAGCACGCTCGGTCCGATCACGGGGATGAACTGGAAGACGCCGGCGATGACCGCCAAGAGGACCGGCGACCCGTAGCCGAGGATCCGGAACACCACGAGCGATAGGACGAACGTCGCCGCCGCGGTCGCGGCCTGAAGCACGTAGATCGAGTACAGCGTCTGCCGCGTGCGCTCGTGGAGCCGCGTCGGGATGTCGTGGTACTCGGCCGGAACGACGCCGAAGACGGCCGTCCCGACCGCTCCCGGCCGATAGAGGATGCCGTACACGAGGAACGTGAACACGACGAGCTCCAATACGAGCACCGGGGCCGCCCCGGCGACCGCGAGCGCGACATCCCGGATCCACGCCTCGGCGGCCGCGACGAACGGCGCGATCTCGACGACGGTCGCGAACCCGCCGACACTGATCGGGACGAAGTCCGGGATCCCTTCGAGGATCGCGATCAGTTCAGACCGCCGCCGGTACAGCGCGTACAGCAGCGGCGCCACGAGGAGCGTAGCCCCGAGGAAGGCGACGGCGGTGGCGACGGCGCACGCGATCCGACGCGAGAGCCCGCGCCCGACGAGCCCCTGTCGGAGGGGATACAGGACGTACGCGACGGTAACCGCGAACACGACGGTTCGCAGGACCTCCGCCAGCACGGCCGCCGCGAGCGTCGCCAGCGCGACGAGCAGGGCGGCCAACAAGCGCTGCCGGTTGAGAAGCATGTCTGCGTGTCACAATCGGCGAGCAAAGTCGTTGCGGTGGGAACCGCTCTCGCGGAGCAGCGGGGGCTCCCGAGACCACAGCACCTAACCTCGCGCCCGCCCGAGTACGGGCATGCGCATCGACCCGTTCGGCCTCGAACGCTGGTTCGCGGAGCACGAACACGAGGCCGACATCATGCTGGCCGAAAGCGGCATCCGGTCGCTCGACGCGAGTCGGTTCGACCTCGACCCCGGAAAGCTCGGCTACGTCATCCCGACGAACGGCGACCCCGAGTTCCGGGCGTCCGTCGGCGACCGCTACGACCGGTCCGCCGACGAGGTGCTGTTCGCGTGCGGCACGCAGGAGGCGAACTTCCTGACCTTCCTCTCGCTGCTCGGCGACGAGGGTCCGGTCGATGGAGGGAGTGGAGAGGCGGGCGTCGGCTCCGGCACCCACGCCGTCGTCGTCACCCCGACGTACCAGGCGCTCCACGCCGTTCCCGACGCGTTCGGCGACGTGACCCGCGTCGAACTGGAGCCGGCGGAGTGGGAGCTAGACCCCGAATCGATCGCCAACGCCGCCCGCGACGACACGGCCGTGATCGTCGTCAACAACCCGAACAACCCCACCGGGCAGTACCACGACGAGGCCGCGATGCGGGCGGTGTACGACGTCGCCGTCGAGCGCGACGCCTACCTGCTCTGCGACGAGGTGTACCGCCTGCTCGCCGAGGACCCGCAGCCGCCCGTCGCGAGCTACGGCGCCCACGGAATCTCCACCACCAGCCTCACGAAGGCGTACGGCCTCGCCGGCCTCCGGTTCGGCTGGATCGCCGGGCCGGAGGCCGTCGTCGAGCGCGCGTGGCAGTGGAAGGACTACACGACCATCTCGCCGAGCCTGTTCGGACAGCACGTCGCGAAGCAGGCGCTGGGGGGAAGCGAGGAAAAAATCCTCGCGGAGAACCGCGAGCTGGCGGCCGCCCACCGCGAGACGGTCGCGGACTGGGTCGACGACCACGACCTCGACTGGCTCGACCCGGTCGGCGTCAACGCGTTCGTGACGGTCCCGGACGGGTTCGACGACGCGGAGGCGTTCTGCCGGACCGTCGTCGAGGAGGCGAGCGTCGTCCTCGCGCCCGGCGGCCTGTTCGGCTTCCCGGACCGGTTCCGGATCGGGTTCGGACTACCGACCGACGAGCTGGAGGAGGGGCTGGACCGGGTGAGCGGCGTGATAGAGGATCACGCGACGAAGACCGACTCGGCCGCGACGACCGGAGGTGACGCCTGATGGGGCTGCTCGGCGACCTCAAAGACGACGTGGTCGGGCTCGTCCGCGACCCGACCGACGAGCAGAAGATACTGGTCGTCGCGTTCGCCGCCATGGCGGTCTCGGACCGCTACTTCTACTTCAACGACATCCCGTTCGTCGTGCGGACGACCGCGGCCGTCGGGGTCGGCTTCATCGTCATGTTCGTCGTCAGCTACCTGTACACGGGCCAACTCGTCCCGCCGGACGGGAACGTCGGCGACGACGACGAGCCGGAGGAGTACGTCGACGAGCTCGACCCGTAGCGGCTTGGTACATTCGCGTCCGACCGCGACGCGCGCGGTCGTTGCTCGCCGCCCGCTCAACCCGGAGAGCGGCGGCGTTCCAAACCGTTTATACCCGCGCCGGGGAAATTGGCGGACATGCCGCGAGAGCAGAAGCAGGTTCGCGAACTCCAGGAGGGAAGCTACGTGATGATGGACGACGCGCCCTGTAAGATCAACCATTACAGCACCGCCAAACCCGGCAAACACGGCAGCGCGAAGGCCCGCGTCGAGGGGAAGGGCGTCTTCGACGACAAGAAGCGCTCGCTCTCGCAGCCGGTCGACGCGAAGGTGTGGGTCCCGATCATCCAGCGCAAGCAGGGACAGGTCGTCAACGTCAGCGGCGACGAGGTCCAGGTGATGGACCTGGACACCTACGACACGTTCACGATGCGCATCCCCGAGGGCGAGGACTTCACCTCGGACGACAACATCGAGTACCTCGACTACGAGGGCCAACGGAAGATCATCGGGTAATCGGATGTTCCCCGGGGCGACGACAGACCGCGAAGCTGCTTCCTACGTGGTCGTCGGCGCTCCGCTCGACGCCACGACCACTTTTCAGCCGGGCACCCGGTTCGGACCGGACCGGGTCCGGCGATTCGCCGAGACGTACGACGACTACGACCGCCGCACCGACAGTCGCTTCTCCGCGCTGGGCGTCGGCGACGCCGGCGACGTGCGTCCGTGGGACGACGTGCCGGCGTACCTCGACCACCTCGCCGCCGAACTGCGGAGCGTCGCCTACGACGACGCCGTGCCCCTCCTCCTCGGCGGCGAACACACCGTCACCTACGCGGGCGTCAAAGCGGTCGATCCCGACGTTCTCGTCGTCGCCGACGCGCACCTCGACCTCCGCGAGGCGTACGACGGGAACCCGTGGAACCACGCCTGCGTCACGCGCCGGTGCCTCGACGACCTCGGCGTCGACCGCGCGGTGATCGTCGGCGCGCGGACCGGCTCCGAGGCCGAGTGGGACCGGGCGGCCGACGCCGACGTCGAGGTCGTCGCGCCCGAGGACGCCCGCGAGTGGGTCGACGCGCTCGACGGCGACGGCTCCGGGGAGGCCGGACCGTTCGACGACGGCGAGTCCGTCTACTGCTCGATCGACGTCGACGGGCTCGACCCCGCCTACGCTCCCGGGACGGGGACGATGGAACCGTTCGGGCTGGAGCCGCGGACGGTCCGCGACCTCGTCCGCGCGGTCGCGCCGCTGGCGGACGGGTTCGACGTCGTCGAGGTGAACGACCGCGACGACGGGCAGGCGGCCGCGGTCGCGGGCAAACTGCTGCGGGAGTTCGCGTACTCGCACGCCGCGGCGACCGAGTAGCCGGGCTCTCGACGGCGACTTACGAGACCTCTGAGAGCCGGCGCCGCGCGGCGGTCACGGCCTCCATCGAATCGATCCACTCGCGGGGGTCGGTACACCAGATGCGGTCGCCCGCCACGCTGACGCAGAAGACGGACTCGCCGGAGGGCGACAGCGTGACGCGGTCGACGTCCGGGCGGTCGCCGAGGTACGCGTCGATGAGCCGTCGGGCGGTCTCCGCCTCGGAGCGGAGGCGGTCCCCCGCGGCGTACTCGATGGCTATCTCTGCCATGTTGTCGGTTTATAACTACACGATTAATAACGACTGTCTTCTGGCAGCGATTGCGGCTTTCCCGGCGCTCCGCCGCGTCACCTCCCACGTCTCCGGTCTTCCCGGCTCACCGGTCGTCGAACACGACCTCGCCGTCGACGACCGTCAGCGCGACGTGGATCTCGTCGACGGCGTCGTCGCGCTCCCACGGCGAGTCGTCGAGCGCGACGAGGTCGGCCCGCTTTCCCGCCTCGATCGTCCCGAGCCGGTCCTCGTCGAAGCCGGCGTAGGCGGCGCCGCTCGTGTACGCGCGGAGCGCCTCGGTGACGGTGAGCCGCTGAGACGCGGCCGGCGCGTTGACCGCGTGATGGACGCCGACGAGCGGGTCCATCGGCATCCCGTCGGAGCCGAACGCGAGTTCGACGCCCGCGTCGAGCATCTCGCGGTAGCGGTTCGTCTCGGCGGTGCGCTCGGGGCCCAGTCGCTCCTCGTAGAGCCCGCCCTCCCGGGCCCACTTCAGGAAGTTCGGCTGGACGCTCGCGACGACGCCCGTCTCCGCGAGCCGCTCGATCGCGTCGTCGTCGGCCAGTTCGACGTGTTCGATCCGGTGGCGCGCCTCGCCCGCGTCGGTCCGCGAGGCGTCCTCGTAGGCGTCCAGCACGGCGTCGACCGCCTCGTCGCCGATGGCGTGAGCGGTGAACTGGAACCCCGCGTCGGTGGCATCCGCCACCGTCTCGTTCAGTTCGTCGGGGTCGACGACCCACTGACCCGTCTCGTCGGTCGCGTCCGCGTACGGTTCCGAGAGCCGCGCGGTGCGGCCGCCGAGGCTCCCGTCCGTGTACGACTTGATCGCACCGACCTGAACCATGTCGCTCCCGGCGTTCGTCGCGAGCCCGACCTCCCGGACCGCGTCGAGGTGGTCGCTCCAGTAGTTGATCCGGACGCGGGCGGTGAGCTCCCCGGCGGCGTCGAGGTCGCGGTACACCCGGGGGGCGTGCGAGTCGCGGACCATGTCGTGGAACCCGGTGATCCCGCGGGCGGCGCAGCCGTCGAGCGCGGCCTCGACGACCGCGCGCGTCTCGCTCGGTCCCGGTTCGACGGCCCGGTAGATCGGGTCGATGGCGGCTTCGAGGAGGACGCCGGTCGGCTCGCCGTCGTCGCCCGTCGGCACCGTCTCGTCGGGCGCGTCGGCGAGCGCGTCCGCGAAGCGGTCGAGCGCGACGCCGTTGACGGCGGCGACGTGCATGTCCTCGCGGAACGCCGCGACCGGGCGCTCCGTCGAGACGCGATCGAGGTCCTCGCGGGTCAGATAGCGCGACTCGTCCCACGTCGACTCGTCGTAGCCGTAGCCCAGCACCCAGTCGTCGGATTCGGATTTCTCAGCCCCGCTCTCCGCCGATTCCACTTCCGCCGCGCGCTCCGCGAGCAGGTCGACGGCGTCGGCCGGCGAGTTCGCCGCGGAGAGGTCCGCGTGGACGAGGTAGCGCCCCACGGTGGTGAGGTGGGTGTGCGCGTCGACGAAACCGGGGAGGAGAACGCGGCCGTCGAGGTCGACCACGTCGGTGTCGACGCCCGCGAGCAGTTCCACGTCGTGCGTCCGCCCGGTTCGGACGATTTCGCCGTCGCGCACGGCGACGGCCTCGCGGACCGCGTCGCCGCCGTCGTCCGGGTCCGCGAGCGTGTGTATCTCCCCGTTCACGAAGATCCGGTCCGCGGCCTCGGTCATGGAGATTCGGCGGGCGCACAGCGTGTTAACCGTTCGGGAACCGGTCGCTGCGACGCGGCTGGGAACCGGTCACCGGGAACCGCCGACCGATTTATTCGGTGTGACGGCGAAGCGTCACGTATGTACGACAACGTCCTCCTGCCCACCGACGGAAGCGTCGGCGTCGACCGCGCGACCGACCACGCGATCGACGCCGCCGACCGCTACGACGCGACGCTCCACGTCCTCTACGTCGTCGACAGCGACGTGATAAACGCCTACTCCGGCGACGAGTTCGTCGACGGCGCGGAGGGGGCCGAGGAGACGCTCGAAGAGGCCGGCCGCGAGGCGCTCGACGCCGTGGCACAGCGCGCCGGCGACGCCGGCGTGGAGACGGTCACCGACCTGCGATACGGCGTCCCGCACGAGGAGATTCTCCGGTACGTCGACGAGGCGGACGTGGATCTCACGGTGATGGGGTCGAAGACGCGCTCCGGGGACTACCGCCGGATGCTCGGCTCGGTCACCGAGCGCGTCTCGCGGCAGTCGACGGGCCCGGTGAGCATCGTCAAGACGACCGTCGAGGCCTGAAGACCGAGCGCGCGCTACAGCCGGTCCCGCACGTCCCCGGCGACCGCCTCCAGCGCCGCCTCCCCGGCGTCGACGCGGTCCGCGAGGCTACAGAACCCGTGCGCCATCGCCGGGTAGTGGCGGTGTTCGACAGGGGTACCCTCGCGCTCGAATCGCTCCGCGAGTGCGACGCCGTCGTCTCGGAGCGGGTCGAAGCCGGCGGTGACGACCGTCGCGGGCGGGAGGTCACCCAAGTCCGCCGCCTCCAGCGGGACCGCGTAGGGGTTCGCGGCGTCGACCGGACTGCGGAGGTACCGATCGTAGAACCAGCGCATGTCGTCGCGGGTCAGTAGGGGACCGTCCGCGTTCTTCCGGTAGGAGTCCGTCTCGAAGTCGTGGCCCGCGATCGGGTACAAGAGGAACTGCCCCGCCGGCTCGGGGAGATCGCCGAACTCTCGGGCGCGGAGCGCCGCCGCGACCGCGAGCGCGCCGCCGGCGCTGGTGCCCGAGACGCCGATCCGTTCGGGGTCGACGCCGAGCGCGGCCGTCGTCGCCGCGACCCACTCGACCGCCGCGGCCGCCTCGTCGACCGCGACCGGGAACGGGTGTTCCGGCGCGAGCCGGTAGTCGACGGAGACGACGACTGCGTCGGCCCGGTCCGAGAGTTCGCGGCAGATCCCGTCGACCGAGTCGAGCGTGCCGAGCGTCCACCCGCCGCCGTGGAGGTGAACGAGTGCGCGGGAGGGGGTCGCGTCTTCGGACGTTCCGGCGGCGCTTTCGGGGCGATACACCCGGACCGGCACCTCCCCGTGGGGCCCGTCGAACGCGAGGTCGCGGACCTCGGCCACCGGGGGCTCGGGCGGCCCGGAGAACAGGTCGTCTTCGAGCCGGCGGGCGGCCGCGACGGAGAGGTCGTTCCACGCGGGCAGGCCCAGCGACTCGATTTCGGCGACCGCCGCGGCGAGGTCCGGGTGGAGTTCGTCCGCGCGCATACCGGGGCGAGGCGGTGGGCCTTTGTAAGTCGGTCGGCAACTCCGGGCGATGGACGTCCGGTTGACTTACGAGGACGGCACGATCCGGGTCGACGCGGACGCCGACCTCGGGGCCGACGCGTTCCCGCCGCTTCCCGGCGTCGAGACCGACCCCCGTACCGGAACCGGCCGCGCGCCGGCGCACCGCTACGCCGAACTCCGGCGCGCGCTCCGGGTGGCCGGCGTCTCCGTCGACGACCGGGTCCTCGACGCGAGCGACCGCGCCGCGAGCGACGCCGGCCTCCCGGACGCGCTCGCCACCGACTACGACCTCCGCGAGTACCAGCGAGAAGCGCTCGACGCGTGGCGCGACGCGGGCGACCGCGGCGTGGTCGAACTCCCGACCGGCGCCGGCAAGACCGTGATCGCGATCCGCGCGATGGTCGACCTCGGCGTCCCGACGCTCGTCGTCGTCCCCACGGTCGACCTGCTCGACCAGTGGCAACGGGGGCTGGAGCGCGAGTTCGACGTGCCGATCGGCCGCTTCGGCGGCGGCGAGCAGCGTCGCGAGGCGATCACGGTGTCGACGTACGACTCGGCGTACCTGAAGGCGGACGGCGTCGGCGACGCGTTCGAGTTCGTCGTCTTCGACGAGGTCCACCACCTCGGCGGCGAGGGGTTCCGCGACGCCGCGCGCCTGCTCGCCGCGCCCGCACGGCTCGGGCTCACCGCCACCTTCGAGCGCCCGGACGGCGCGCACGAGGCGGTCGCGGAGCTGGTCGGCGACCGCGTGTACGCGCTCGACGTCGACGACCTCGCGGGCGACCACCTCGCGCCGTACGATATCCGCCGGATCGAAGTGGAGCTGACCGACGCGGAGCGCGAGCGCTACGACGAGAAGCAGGGCACTTTCGTCGAGTACGTCCGCGACGCTGGGATCACGTTCACGAGCGGGAGCGACTATCAAGAACTCGTCAAGCGCTCCGGCAACGACCCGGCCGCCCGGGAGGCGCTCCTCGCGAAGCAGGACGCCCGCGAAATAATGATGAACGCGGAGCGGAAGGTCGAGCGGCTCGGCGAGATACTCGACCGCCACCGCGACGACCGCGTCATCGTGTTCACGGCCCACACTGACCTCGTCTACCGGCTCTCCGAGCGCTTCCTCCTCCCCGCGATCACCGCTGAGACGGGCGCGAAGGAGCGCCGCGAGATCCTCGAACGGTTCCGCGAGGGCACCTACGGCCGGGTCGTCGCCGCCAACGTCCTCGACGAGGGCGTCGACGTGCCGGACGCCAACGTCGCGGTCCTGCTCTCCGGTTCGGGCAGCGAGCGGGAGTTCACCCAGCGGCTCGGTCGCGTCCTCCGCCCGAAGGACGACGGCGGCCGGGCGACGCTCTACGAACTCGTGAGCGCCGAGACCGCGGAGGAGCGGGTCGCGAGCCGGCGGCGATAGCCGACCGTCGCCGGCCGGTCACTCCGCGTCGCGATCCCGCCGAAGTTCCCTGACGCCCAGCAGCACGTACGCCGCGCCGACGAGTCTGAGGAACGTATCGAACCCCGGTTTCCATTCGACCGCGTCCGGGTCCTCGTAGAGGAGCCGCGCCGCGATCGCACGGTACGCCGTCGGAACGACGAGGAGGACGGTTCCGGAGGCGCCGGTGACGTACATCGCCAAGCCGTAGACCCGGCCGCCGATCAGGGCGAGCGCGACGACGGCCACGCCTTCGGCCCGAAGCGTCGGGCGCGTTCCCCGTCTCGGTTCGACGTCGTCCGGGTTCTCGACGGCGACGCGTTCGAAGGCGGTGACAATACGGTCCGGGACCAGCACCGTGAGCGCGCCGAGCGCGCCGATAATTGCTCGGATCATGGTCGGAAATACGCGCCGGGGCTCATTAGTCGCCCCTGCGGTTCTCTCGCTCTGAGAAGGTCGTCTCAGTCGTCGCCGTCCATGTCGAGCGAGCGCTTCTCGCCCAGCTCCGATTCGAGGCTGCCGCGCTCCCAACTCCTGACCGCGTCGCCCTCGACCTCGGCCCGGAGCTTCTCCTCGAGGAGGTTCACCGCGACGCTGTTGGCGCCCTCCGGGATGATCACGTCGGCGTGCTTCTTCGAGGGCTCGATGAACTGCTCGTGCATCGGCTTCACCGTCGAGAGGTACTGGTCGATGACACCCTCCAAGTCGCGGCCGCGCTCGATCACGTCTCGCCGAATGCGCCGCAGAATCCGCACGTCGGCGTCGGTCTCGACGAACAGCCGGAGGTCCATCATGTCGTTTATCTCCTCGTCGTACAGCGCCAAGATCCCCTCCAACACGATGACGTCGGTCGGCTCGACGGTGACGCGCTCGTCTTTCCGGTTGTGGATCTCGAAGTCGTACTGGGGCATCTCGACGGACTGTCCTTCGAGCAGCGCCTCCAAGTGTTCCCTGAGGAGTTCCCACTCGAACGCCGAGGGGTGGTCGTAGTTGACCTCCTGACGCTCCTCGAACTCGAGGTGCGAGAGGTCCTCGTAGTAGTTGTCCAGCGGGATCCGGGTGACGCTGTCGCCGAGGTCGCGGGTGACGAGCCGGGAGACCGTCGTCTTCCCCGCGCCCGTCCCCCCCGCGATCCCGATCACGAACGAGGGAATGACCATACCGCCGTTCGAACGCCGGAGGGTTTGAACGCTCCCTTTTCCTCGTCGCGGTGGGACGCGATCCCCGTCGCACGCGGGCCGCGATCCCCGTCGCATGCGGGCCGCGATCACCGCCGCGGACACGCCGCACCTCCCCGCCACACGCGCCGCACACCGAATTTCATGCGAACCGATCGCAATTGTACGACCGGCACGAATAAAACCCTACCGGGGGCACCTTTTAGCCGGTCGGAGCGGATCCGAGTCGTATGCGAACAGACACCACGGTCCGTGACGTGATGCATCGCGAGTTCCTCGGCGTCAGCGAGTCGGACTCGCTCCCGGAGGCGGCCGCGCTGCTGGTCGACGAGGAGACGAACTGCCTGGTCGTCGTGCGCGGCGGCGAGCCCGTCGGGCGCTTGGAGTCCCGCGACGCGCTCGACGCGCTACTGGACGCGACCGGCGCCGCCGGCGCGTCCGGGGCCGAGACCGACCCTGCCGACTTCACCGTCGGAGACGCGATGGGCCCGCCGCTGCCTGCCGTGTCACCCGACGACTCGCTGGCGGCGGTCGAGGAGCGCCTCGTCGCGGAGGGGGCGGACCGCGTCGTCGCGGTCGCCGACGGCGAGGCCGTGGGCGTGGTCACCGACGGCGACGCGCTCGCCGCGGGCGCCCCGCGGACCGGCGCCGGCGCCGACGGCTTCGGCGACGAGGGCGCGGCCGGTGACCTCCGGTCGAAGGGGACGGTGCTGTCGACCGCGGCCGCCGCCGACTCCGATGCGGAGCGGGGCGCCGAGGCGACGATGGACCCCGAGGCGACACGGCCCGCCGCGGGCGGGTCGCGAGACGAACCCGCCGGCACGGACGGGGATGCCGATCCGGTCGCGGAGGCAGCGAGCGGAGCGTCGACGCAGGGCGTCTGCGAGAACTGCGGCGCGCTCGTCCCCGACCTCGTCACCGCGAATGGGCAGGCCGTCTGCCCGAACTGCCGCGAGATCTGAGTCGGCTTCGAAACGCCCGATCCGCCGGCCGGCAGTCTCAACACCCCGCGAGCCGAAGGCGTCCGCATGGGCGAGACGGACGCGCGTATCGAGTCGGCGACCGCCGACGACATCGACGCCGTCACCGACATGTGGGTGACGCTCGCGGCCGGCCAGCGCGAACACGGCGCCACACTCCGCGCAGAGGCGAACCGCGCGACCGTCCGCGAGTGGGTCGCGCAGTCGGTCGTCACGGGCGAACTGCTCGTCGCTCGCGACCCGGAGATCGACGACGGTTCTTCGCTCGTCGGCTTCGTCGGCTTCTCGCTCGAACGCGGCGACTACGAGCGCGACGCCGTCCGCGGGACCGTCAGCAATCTCTTCGTGGCCCCGGAGCGTCGCGGGGAGGGGATCGGCGCGGCGCTGCTCGACGCGGCCGAGCGCGCGCTCGCCGAGGCGGGCGCCGACGGCGTGACGCTGGAGGCGCTCGCCGACAACGAGCGCGCCCGGGCGTTCTACGCGGACCGCGGTTACGACCTCCACCGCGTCGAGTTGGCGAAATCGCTCGGAGACGACGCCGCGGCGGCCTCGGAGGAAGACGACGGTCGCGACCGTGCGGACGCCGCATCCGCGGACGAAAGCGACTGACGCCGGCCGGGTTCGCGGAAAGCGACACGCACACATAGGAGGACCGAGTACGGCCGCACGCGCCAGGGGAGCATGGGTGGTTCATGCACTCGACTTGTAATCGAGACTTCCGGGGTTCAAATCCCTGCCCTGGCTTCGATGGTTTTGTTCACACGCCAACGAAACAGCAGTCGCCACTATCCACGCCCCTCGGCCGAGATGGCCGGGGGGTCATTTCGCTGATCAACCCGATACGAGAGACGGCAGAGACGCCGCAGTCTCTCGGTTTCGGTCACCGCAGGATGAACGCCTCGGCGCAAAACCCCACGCGTCGAGACAACCGTTACACGCCGATGTGAGAAGGAGGTACCGTAACCGTGCGTGGTTACTCGTCCGTTAGCGGTAGTCCGCCAAATCCACCGTCTCGTTCCGCGCTGAGACACGGCGCTCGTGTCGTCGCGCGGCGCGCTTGAGACGACGGCCGAACGGCGTGTCTTGTCGCATCGCTTGCCGGCGTGCGCGCTCCTCCTTGAACCACCGATCCAACTCCGCAGGATCCATTTCCTCCCACCGTGCGGGAGGATGTAGTCCGTCTGGTAGTCAGTCATCCATCATCATCCGTCCGTTCGTCGTTCAACTCCCGCGCCTCGTCCGCGAGGTAGCGCCGGTTTCAGACGAACCCCTGTGCGTTTGAAGCCTCGGACCAGTGCCGGGTCACGTCACTTCGGAGGCGTTTCAGACGAACTATTGTGAGTTTGAAACAACATCGTGAAGCTGCTCCTAAACTCATTCTGAGGCTTTCAGGCGAACCCTCATGAGTTCGAAGCACGAGCGACGACACGGTGCTGTTTGTCGAGCACGGTTTCAGACGGGTAGCGTTGCGATAAGGAATGAGGCGGTCAAAAGATTGAGTGGTCAATGCTCAGTTTCGACCGCCTTAGCGATGGGTAGTTGAATTGTCACACAGGACCCTCCAAGTGTCGTTGCGTCCGTGATCGAAAATGATCCATTTGAGTTCCGAATAGCGTATTCAACTAACCAGAGCCCCACACCCGAGCCATGTGACAGTGCTGTTTCTGTTCGGGTTGTCAGTGGCGTAACTTCGTCGCCGTCAATTCCTGGACCATCATCCTCGATAGATACGATACCGTTGTTCCCTTCGGTTTGAACTGTCACAATGAGGTGTGGCGGTGAATCGCCTGTATGATGCTCAATCGCATTTTCAAACAACTCTTTTATTACAGTTTCGATGAGCGGGTGACCACTAACAGTAATCTTCTGTTCAATCGTTGTTTCGATTGTCGCCGGTGTATTGTCACTCAGTCGTTCGACGTGGGTCTGTACTATTTCAGAAATATTATGTTCCTGTTGTTGTTGATTATTGCGGATGAGTTTTCGGAGGTCAGTAGCTTTCTCACTGTGGGCGAGCAGTTGTTGGCTTGCCTGTTTGATTTCTTTAATCTCGCTTGTATGCTCATCCGCTGTATCGTTGCTCTCGACAAGTGCTGCGTACCCATTGATGATATTCAATTTGTTTCGGAAGTTATGCCGGAACACCCGGGCGAAAATACCATTCAGAAGCTCTAAATCGGTTTCTCGTTTCCGAAGCTGGGTAATATCGCGGAAGACAATTACTGTCCCAACTTGTTGATTCCCTTGTCTGACTGCTTCTGTCTGTGGGATGAATTCCCGCTTCTCACCGTGCTGTGTCACGGTTAGCTCTGTGGGGGCCGTGTCCTCATCGATGACTGCCTGTAACTGAGGGTACTCCGCAAAGAGGTTCTCTGTGCTGACACCGACTGGATCTTTGTCGATATTGAATACGTCTTTTGCAGCCTGATTCATATCAACGACAACCCCAGACTGTCGCACTGTCATTACGGGATCACCCAAGATCTCAACGGCCGTACGACGACTCACTGGGACAAGATTGAGTAACTCATACCTGTTGAGAGCAAGTCCCCAGAGTGACGCCGTGATCAGAAAGGTCGTCGGTGTGAAATCAATATACAATGGAATTAACTCAATATTTCGAAACAAATGTGTCTGAAGCGCCCCTGGAAACCCAATGGCCCATCCAGCCATCAGCAGCAACAGTTGGCGGCGGTGAATACCGTGTGCGCCGCGAAAATCAGAGATGAGCAGCCCTATCGGGAGCATTGCCAGCGTACTCGCGTACGCGATGTGAACGTAGTACCATGGCCTGAGAACGAACTCACTGATACCTGCCGGGTTGGCCGGCGTTGCCGGGTCGATAATCAAATAGTGGAGCGGGTTTGTTGCTGCCAGTACGATACTACTAAGAGGAATGATTAACACTCCGACAAGTAATCTCTGTGAGACGTGTATTTGTTCACGGCGTAAGTATTCAACCACAAACAACGGCCACCCAACGGCAACTAATGTCTGAAATGTAAAGCGGCCCGTAATATTCATGTGGACAGGGAGTACAGCACTTGGCCACGTCAATAATAAAAGCATCAGCGACCATCCAACCATCCCAACCAAACAGAGCAATAACCCACGCGCACCTGGCCTGTCTCGATTCTGTAGCACATAACCAGTGACGCCAATAATTGGGATTGTTGAGAGAAACATCAAAAATGCCATCGACTGTGCTCCCTGTGTCATAACTACAGCTCCCTTGATATGTCATACTAAATTATATCAACAGTAAGTATATACTTTATGTATATCTTATTATATATCTTACTAAAATTATATAAAAGATGTCAGAGAGTGCTTCGGCGCTACTCTCATACTTAAGAAAGCAGAAATGCTCAACAACGACCGGCCTTAGAGCAGCTATTCACGGTGTTCAACGATAATCTGGCCAATACGCAGCTCAGCGCGCGCTGGGTGCTAAACTACATACGCTCTTGTGGAGCACATTGTTGATGGACTGCGGTATTGCGACTTGCGGGTGCGTGAATCAAATTTGGAGTCCACGGTAGAGGTGATTAGAAAGTCAATTGGTGTTCCCACTCAGCTACCAACGACTGTATCAACAATCTCCTACAGAAGAGCGCATGTATAATTTCACTAACTGCTGAATAAAATAGTATTGGGTCTTCTTGCTTATTTATTTAGATTTATATGTTTCTGTGCGAAATGTTATATAATGGGATCTTCTGAGAGGGATAACATCGAATACCAACAAGCGGTTTCAGAGCTTCATAATGTCGCAAGTGAACTTGCCGAGATGGATTCTCAGGATGATATCTGTCACCGGATTATCGATGCTGCGGAAACACTCTTAGATTTCGACTTCTCGATCGTTGCGCTTGAAGAAGGTGGGCGATTGTGTCCCAAAGCCGTCTCTTCAGAGTTAGAACCCGACGAGTTCGATACGATGTCTATTCACGACGGGGTCGCGGGAAGATCATATCGAACGGGTGAATCGTACCTTATTGATAACACGCGCGAGCATGAGGAGGCCGATCCGAGGGGACCGTGGATGTCCGCGATTAGTCTTCCAGTCGGTGAGTTTGGGAATTTTCAAGCGGTCAATGAAGATGTCGGTGCGTTCAATGAACAAGATTTACAACTGGCAGAATTGCTCATTACTCACGCCTCACATCATCTTAGTCGAATAGCGAATAAAGAGGAGTTATAACAACGGAACAATCGTCTAGAAAAATTCGCCAGCGTCGTCTCTCATGACCTCCGGAACCCGCTGAATGTCGCCCAAGGTCGATTAGAACTGGCCAGAGAGGAGTGCGATAGTGAGCATCTTGACGACGTCGTTCACGCTCACGATCGAATGAGAAGTCTAATTGACGACCTCCTCACTCTGGGACGCACAGGCGACAGTGTCAGCGAGCTTGAACCAGTTGACCTGGCGAACCTCACCGCAAACTGCTGGAAAAATGTGGATACCGCCGGGGCGTCACTGACTACTGAGATCGATCGACAAGTTCTGGCCGACCAGAATCTGCTCCAACAACTCTTTGAGAATCTTATACGAAACGCAATCGATCACGGTAGCCCCGATGTAACGGTCGAAATCGGAGAGTTGGACGGAGGGTTTTATATTGAAGACGATGGGCCAGGGATTGCTGATAAGGAACAAGATGCGATATTTGAGCTAGGCTACTCAACCGCCGAAAACGGGATTGGACTTGGACTGAGCATCGTCAAACAGGTAACGCACGCTCATGGCTGGGACATCCATGTAACCGACAGCTCCCTCGGAGGGGCACGGTTTGAGATTACCGGCGCTGAGTTCGCTCATAAATAGCTCTTCGATATATTGGAGGTCAGCTTTCCACAGTTCAGATCGATTATGGATTCGGTAGCTGCTTCATCTGTACTGAGCGATCGGGTTGGGTGTGGGAAGTCTTCTACGACACCCTCACCTCACACATATCAACATCTAAGCTTCAACAGAGCTAGCCATAGATTTCTGAGCGAATTTAGGAACTGACACGTGGAACTCGGAAGGTTTCCATCGCCTCCGGTCGGCTAGTGATAATCTGTTACTGACGCGCCTTCCGCGGGCCGACTAGTCCTCTGCGAACACGTCGCGGAGTTCGGGGTGTTTCTCGAACAGGTCCAGCAGGTCGGTCAGGCGGTCGGCGCTGTCACCCTCCACTTGTGCCAACATATCCGCGATTTCGAGCCGGTTGTCGGTGTCCTCCATCGACGCCTCCGCCTCCATCGCCTGCCCGCACCACACGCACCGCGACTCGTCACGGGGCGTCTCGCGGTCGCACCGCGGGCAGACGAGCGGCGCGAGTTCCTCGGTGGTATCCTCGTCCTCGACTTCGATGCCCATGAGCCGGGCGTACTCGTCGCCGATGTCCGCGTCGAAAATGGCGGTGTAGCGAGACACGGCATCGGAGCCGTGTTTCCGGCCCTGTCGGCGTTCGATGTAGCGGGCGTTCATGCCCTGCTTCGACAGCCACGCGAGGTTCGACTTGCGGAAGTTCGTGGGCGTCACGTCCTTCTCGACGCCGGCGCGTCCCGCGCAGTCCTTGAACATATCGAGGTACGAGCGGTAGGAGAGTTTGTCGGGCGAGTTGAGTTTCGACCACATCGGATCATCGCCGCCGCCCGGATGATCGGAGAGCCAGCGATTGACGTGCGGCGTCGACGGGATGAGGTCGACGGTGCGCTGGCCGGTCTTGCCGTCGACGGTGACCGCGAGGCCGTGATCCGTGCGGCTGATCGTGTCGATCGTGAGGTCGTACAACTCGCCGCCGCGAAGGCCGGCGTCGAAGGCCAACGCGATCGCTGCGGCGTCGCGGCTGTTGCGGGCCGCGTCGATCATCGGCTTCACGTCGTCTTCCCAGTCGAGCATCGCCGTGGGGTCGGGCGACGGGTCGTAGTCGTTCGGCAGGGTCGAGGAGATCCAGTCGATCGACGACGGCGGCGTGTCGCTCCCGTCGACACCCTCGTCGGTCGCACGGCGGCCGAACACGCGGAGGGCGACGCGGTAGTTTTGGTTCGTCTCGGGCGTTTCGTGGAGGTCGTACTCGTCGTGTATCCACCGCACGATCGTCTCTGCGGCGTCACGGTCGGTGAGTGCGTCGGTGAGGTCGACGCCGTCGGTCTCCTCGGACATCCGCGTACAATGTCGGAGGAGTTTGATGTGGCGGTGCCAGCCGTAGTCTTCGCGCAACAGTTTGAGGCGGTCGGAGAATTCGAGGAGGATGTCGCGGTCAGTGTCGGAGCCGCCTCGCTCGCCGGTCTGGAGTTAGGTGTGGAGTGTGTCGACCTGACCTTTCGGGTCGGTCATACGCGGTGTCTTTATTCCTTGGTACTTGAGCCTTTGCCTCAAATCTCTTGCCTTGGCTTTGGGCGTTTCGTTCTATCGCTCCTGTCGGTGCGGAGTTCGGACTCGAACACGCCGGAATTACGCCGGGCACGGCCGAGAAGTTCCACCTCGACACGGTCCGGAACTGTCCCGTACCCGGCTCGAAACTGACTCCGATCCGCGGGGTGTCGCCGAGTCAGAGCCCCGGAACGGGGTTGCTGACCCGGTCGGCGTTTGCCACCACGTGTACGCGAGTGATTTCCTCCGGCCCCTCCTCCGTCAACGCTGAGACGGGGTCGGGGACGGTTTCGTGCTGGGTTCACCGGGCTGGTACCGCTCCCACAGCAGCACGGCCGGCGGGAGCGCAACGATCGTGAAGATGAACGAGTAGATCACGCTCAGGGCCATGAGAAGCCCGAAGTCACCGAGGACGGGCGTAATCGCGAGCGCGAGCGCACCGGTACCGAGCGACGTGGTGAGCATACTGCCGAGCAGCGCGCCACCGGTACCGGAGAACGTGATGACCATCGACGTGAGTGCGTCCCCGTTCTCGTTGTACTCGTCGATGAACCGGTGGGTCGCGTGAACGGAGTACGCGATCCCGAGTCCGATCGAGATGGACAGAATCGTTGCTGTCAACGCGTTAAGCGAGAGTCCAAGGGCGCGCATGGTTCCAAGGAGGAACGCGATGGCGATCACGATCGGGAACAGGTTGACGATCCCGAGCAGCGGCTTCCCCTCTAAGACGCCGTAGGCGATGACGAGGAAGACTCCGGTGAGCCCCATCGCGAGGATCAGCCCTTGGATCGCGGAGTTGAAGATGATATCCGTGACCGCGGCAAACACCACGAGTTGGCCGGTCGCGGTCGCCTCGAGTCGGAAGTCCTCAGCGAACTGGCTGGCGTCGGCGGCCGCTTCGCTCTGCGTTGCGCTCGAGTCGATGGCGTAGTCGATCTGTGCGTTTCGCCGGTCGGGGGTGAGATACTGCGCCGCCCGGTCACCGGCCGGTGACGCGAACAGTTCGTCGTAGATGCGCTCCAGATTACGGTCGGGAACGCCGTTGCCATCGACATCGCTGCGGGCGACGAGGCGGGCGAATTCCGGGTCCCGCTCGGCCTGTGACTGAATCACGGTGATGATGCTCGTCGGGCGAGCGCGGCCACCGTCACCGACGCCGAGCGTGCCGGGCGGATCCGCGTTCGGGGCGGCGATCGCTTCGAGCGCGTGATCCTCTTCGAAGTTCCCCTCGACGTATATCTTCACTGACTGGTCTTGGCTGGTCGAGAAGCGATCCTCCAGCAGTGAGACCGTTTCCGTAACGGTGTACTCGCTCGGCGCGAACGGCCCCGGAAGCGCAGTGACGTAGTCGGGGAGTTCCTCCGGCGGGAGGAAGTCTTCGGTCTCGAAGGAGGTGTCGACGCCGCTGCCGTAAGCCGTTGCCATCCCCCCCGAAATGAGCAGCACGATGACAAGCGCGATCGGTGCGTACTGGCTGATCTGTGTCGGAAAGCTGAGTAGCTTACCGAGCGTCGAATCGCTCGAGGATATCGGCGCGGAGTTGAACTCCGGCACGCCGTATGCGTCGCGGAGTTTGTCGACCTCGAGTTTCGCCGCCGGGAGGAACAGCCCGAAGATCAGGAAGGTGAAGACGATCCCGATCGCCGAGGCGATACCGAGGTCGCGGATCGGACCGAGATCGGAGATGACGTTGGCACCGAACCCGAACACGGTCGTGGCGGTGACGATGATGAACGCGATCATCAGCTGGTTGTTCGCCTCCCGCATCGCCTCGATGGCGCTGTACCCCTTGACGGTCTCCTCGCGGTACCGGTTGATGATGTGGATCCCGAAGTCGACCCCGACGGCAAGCAACAGCACCGGGACGGCTATCATCTGCTGGCTGAACGGAATTCCGGAGTAGCCGAGGAAGCCGAACGTCCACACGACGGTCATCAGCAGCGACAGAAGCCCCAGAGACAGGTCGATCGGGTCCCGATACGCGACCACGAGGAAGATCAGCAGCAGCAGCACGACGACCGGCATCACGATCGTGAGCGAGTCGCCGATAACGTTCGCCGTTTCGGCGTTCGTCACGCCGGTGCCGAAGGCGCGGAAGTCGCCCGGGTAGTCGTTCGTGATCGACTGGACGGTCGTCTGGAGTTCCTGAAGCCCCGAGAAGCCAGCGGGCACGTCGTGTGACACGACGGTGATCGACGCCGACGCGCTGACGGCGGTCGGATTGAAGTCGGTCGACACCGCGCGGCTAAACTGCGCGTTCTGAGATAGTCGCTGGACCGTCTGGCGGACCGTCGTCGGACTCGCCGCCTCGACCGCGCGCCGCTTCTCGGTGATCGTCGTCGCGGACGGATCGATCGCGCTCGCGACCACCATCGCCGGACCGTTCGCCGACTCGACTCGCAGGTCGTCCCGTTGTGAGAGATCCTCGAGTAGTCGCAGCTCTCGCGTGAGTTCCTCCTTCGTGAGGACGTTTCCGCCGGTGTGGATGAGTTGGGTCGACTCGCTGTCGGCCTCGAACGGGTCGTCGAACTCCTGGTTGACCGCGTCGAGCGCTTCCTGTTCGGCGAGCCCCTCAGTGAACGCATCTGTCGCTCCAGTGTCGGTACTGACGAGTCCGATGCCACCGGCAAACACCGCAGTAAGCACGAGGAACGCGACGATCACCTGTCGCGGGCGGTCGACGATGGCGTCGTTGAGCCGCCGGATACCCGCCTCGATCCGATCACTGAGCGACATCAGCTACTGCCGCCTCCGGTAGACGATCAACCCACCAGTGCCCACCACGAGTGCGGCGAGAAGGATAATGGGGAGCGGAAGCCCACCACCCTCACTGGCAGTCACCTCGATCGGCACCCGGTAGGTGTCCGAGAGCTGGCTATCGCCGTCGACGTCGTCGTACCGGAAGTCGAGCGAGATCGGGTAGGTACTCTCGGGCGTGGCCGAGTCGGTGGTGGAGAGTTCGAACGTCATCGTCGTCGACTCACCGGCGCCGAGCGACTGGACGTAGCCGGTGTCGGTGTCGCCGGTTTCGAGCGGGTCGTTCGCGAACAGCCGCGCTTCGAGATCGCTTGCGGGCTCGCCGAGCTCGTTCGTCACGGTCACCTCGACGGTCCGCGTCCCGCCGGCGTCGATGGTGCGGTTTTCGATGGCGACGCTGAAGCTGTCACGCTCCGGGGCGACCTCGGCGTTCACGACGACGTCGCTGTAGGCGCGAGCCGCGCCCTCGTCGTTGCGATACTGGACGGCAACGTCGATCGTTCGGAGTCCCGGCTCAGCCCCACCGCCGACGGAGAGCGGCAGCGTGAAGCTCGTCGACTCACCGGAGTCGAGCGGTCCGACCGCCGCGGACTGTTCGATGGGAATGAGGTTCCCGGCGGTGTCGGCATACTGGATGACGACGTTGTCTGCTGCGACGGGGCCGGTGTTCTCCACCGTCCCGGTGAGTTCCCCGTCTTCGCCGACGCGGAGCGTCGACTCTACGTCTTCGATTGCGAACGTCTGTTCGCTGAGGGGCGTCACGCCCGCGGAGAGTCCCCGATCAGTCTGCGAAATGCCGTCCGGCGTCTCGAACGACACTTGCCCGGAGAGCGCGTACTCACGGATCGGGGCCGTCGGCGTGAATGAGACGGCGTACGGAACGGTGATTTCTTCCCCCGGCGCGATCGACTCGACCAGCGCCGCGTCCGACGCGCGCTGTCCGAGCCCCAAGCCCGAACTCGACGATTCGAGCGCCACGGTGGCGTCGTGCGCAGCGGTCGCGCCGACGTTTTTGATCGTCGCGTCGAGCGTGCCTCGGTCGCCGACTTGGGCGTCGGTCGTAACGTCGACGATCCTGAACCGAGCGTCGTTGCTCACTTCGACGTCAACGTCGGCCGTAACGGTTTCTGTCCGGTCATAGCTGACGCCGCCGGAGAGCTGAGACGTGTACGAGTATTCCATCTCGACCTCGAGCTCGTAGTTGCCCGGCTCCGTCCCGTTCGGGACGGTCACCCCAATCGGCACCTCTCGGGGTCGCGTTTCCGTCACCGCACCCAGTGAGAGCGTTCCGGTCTCCACGGTGAGCGGCGAGTCGTCGGCCTCGGCACTCAGCCGAACGTTTCGCGCGGTCGTGACAACCTCACGGTTTTGCGGGGTTCCGATATCCACTTCTCCGTCATTGATGACTTGAAGCGTCACCTGGTTGGTTCGTCCCGGAGTAACCTCAGGCTGCGCGAGTGCGACAGACAGATCCGGTGAACCGCGAACCAGCGTAGTGGTCTGCGGTTGCGCAGAGGACCCTGTCGGCGATGCCGCCGAGAGGTCAGTAGTGGCGGCATCACCGACCGGTGAGCTCGACGATGTCAGGCCAGCAGCGGCCCCGACGGTACCACTCGTGAGCATCAACGTGGCCACGAATATCGTGAAGATCGACTGCCGGTTCATCGGGACGACCCCGCTGTTCGACAACCAGTCGGTGTGTGCGGTACAGTGCGCAAGGAAGCTAGCTTTTCGTCAGAATACTTCATTCGGTGTGTCCTGAGAAACGGCCCACGAATTGATAAACGTATTGTTCTTGGAGTTCTAAGTGACGATCGATGGAGGCAAATCGATCAGCAATCTGGGCCGAAGTGGAAAGTCAATGAGCCGATTTACTGACCGCGACAGAGAGCGGATCCGTTCGCAGTTGATCGAGGCCGGCCGGGCGCTATTCACGCAGTTTGGCTTCGAACGGACCCGTATTAGTGACCTGACGGAGGAGGTCGGTATCGGGACGAGCACGTTCTATCAGTTCTTCGATTCGAAGGAGGAACTATACGTCAAGGTACTTCTCGTGGAACGGCAGCAACTCGAAGAGAAGATCGCCGATGCCGTTACCGCAGGAGAGACGCCGCGCGAAGAGGTTCAGTTGTTTCTGAAGACGACGCTCGATGAGGTTCAAGCGAACCCGCTTATTTCGGCGTTGATCGTCGACGGTGAGTTACGGACGCTTCAGGATCAACTCGAAGGGTTGGACGTAAAGGGAACGTTCACCGTGCCATCACCGGACGGCCCGGAACTCCCGTTTACGAAACGGTGGGCGCAGCTCGAGACGTTCCGATACGATGACCCGGAACTCATCGACCGGTTGCTCATCTCGCTCATATTCACGGTCCGGTCGCGGAACGCTCCCGTCGGGACGGACGGTGACGTCGAGTACGCCCAAGTGGAGGAAGCACTCATCGAGACCATCGTAGACGGACTCTTCGAAGCCAGTTGACCGCAGTAGGGAGAGACAGAGTACGCTCTACCGCTCTGTCGGAGCCGCTCATCGGACCATTTCTTAAGTAGTCCCGACGCCCACGTCTGGTATGGACTCGTCGGACCGCGCGCTGCTCGGCGTGGCCGGAATCGTCGGCGCGCTCGTGGTGGCGGTCGCGTTCGCCGGCGGCGCGCTGTTCGGCTTCGACGAGTCGGTCGCGCGGCCGCTTCGCCTCCTCGCGGCCGAGCCGCTCACGTGGATCGTGATCGCCGCGCTCGTCGTCGCGGTCGTGGGAAACGCCTACATCGAGTAGCGACGGGGCCTGCGCCGCCGGCGGGAGCCCGGTTCACCGCACGACCGTCACCGGCACCGGCGACCGCTGGAACACCGTCTTGGCCACGTTGCCGACGAACAAACGGTCCGCGAGCCCCCCGCTGTGGGTGCCCAGAACCACGACGTCGAACCCCTCGGCGTGGTCGATTATCTGCCGCGCGGGCCGCCCGGCCTCGACGACCGTCTCGATCGCCGCGTCGTACTCGGCGGCGATCCCGCGGGCCCGCTCGAACACCGGTTCGGCGGCCTCTTGGATCCCCTCGTCGCCGCCCTCCGAGAGTGCGATACCCGTCGCCTGCCCCATCATCGGCGACGCGCCGCCGACGACGTGTAACACGGTTATCTCGGCGTCGGGGTGGCCGTCGAGCGCGTACCGGAGCGCGCGCTCGGAGAGGTCGGAGCCGTCCATCGCCACGAGTACGCGCTCAATCATACCCGGCGATACGCGCCGTCAGCGCATAAACGCACGTGGTAGCATGGGTCGAACATCCCGGTCCATCCCGGGCTCACCCGTCTGCGTCCTCGACTGTTTCACCCGTCTGCGTCCTCGATCGTTCGGACGAGCGCGTCGAGCGCGCGCTCGGCGGCGCCGCGCTTCACCGCGTCGCGGTCGCCGTCGAGGACGGCCCGCTCGGTCCGCACGAAGGACGCTTCCGTGCCCCAGGGCGCGGCGTGCGCGACGCCGACGTACACCAGTCCGACCGGCTTCTCGTCGGTGCCCCCGGTCGGGCCCGCGATTCCCGTGGTCGCGACCGCCCAGTCCGCGTCCGCTCTGTCGCGCGCGCCCGCCGCCATCTCGCGGACCACGGGCTCGCTCACGGCGCCGTGGGCGTCGAGCGACTCGCGGGAGACGCCCAACAGTTCGCGCTTGGCGTCGTAGGTGTACGTCACGAACCCGCGGTCGAAGTAGGCGCTCGCGCCCGGCACGTCGGTCACTCGCGACCCCACCAGCCCGCCCGTGAGCGACTCCGCGGTCGCGAGCGTCTCGTCGCCGTCTGCGAGAAGCGCGTTCAGGCGCGCCGCGGGGTCCGTCGTCTCTTCCATACCCCTCTCTCCGAGCGGGCGCCCCTGAGGTTTACGCCCCGGCGCGTCGAATAGCGTCCGTGACCGACACCGACTGGGACGAGCGGTTCGCGTCGGGCGAGTACCCCCCCGCGCCGGAGCCATCCCCCGTGCTTCGCGCCTACGAGCCGTCGCTACCCGGGGGCCGCGCGCTCGACATCGCGACCGGCACCGGCCGCAACGCGGTGTTCCTCGCGGACCGCGGCCACGACGTCGACGCGCTCGACGCCTCCGGCGAGGGCCTCCGTATCGTCCGCGAGCGCGCCGCCGAGCGCGGCCTCGCGGACCGGATCGAGACGATTCAGGGAGATGTCTCGACGTACGGGTTCCCGACAGAGGCGTACGACCTCGTCACGATGAGTTATTTCCACACGGTCGACCGGTTCGCGGACCTCGTCGAGTCGCTCGCGCCGGGCGGGTACCTCTTCGTCGAGGGGCACCTGCGGTCGGCGGAGCCGTCGCCGTCGGGCCCGAGCGACGACCGCTACCGCTTCGCGGCGAACGAACTGCTCCGCGCCGGACTCGGGCTGAGCGTGCGCTACTACGACGAGACGACGGCGGAGCGCCCCGGCGACCGCCGCCGCGCCGCGGCGCGGTTGCTCGCACGGAAGTCGAGCGGCGGCCGCCAGTCGTACCCGGAGCGCCCCGATCCGCCGGATCGGTGGTCGGGAGACGAGACCGAGTCGAACCGCGCGAACGACGCCACCACGGCCGACCGAGACGCGTGAGCGACGACGACTCCGCGTCGCCCGCGGCTGTCCTCCGGTCGCTCGTGGCGCGCGCGGTCGACGCCGACCCCGCGGACCTCGACGGGCGGGTCGAGGTGGTCGAGCGCGGGAGCGAATCGGAGGGCGGTGACGCGGCCGGGAGCGACGCCTCGGCCCCCGCGAGACGGCTCGCCGAACTCGTCGGCGAGGCCGGCAGCGTCGTCGCCGTCGTCCCGCGGTTGGACGCCGACCTCGCCCGTCGACTGAACGAGTCGCTGGCGGCGGGAGGCGACGGGGCAGACGGGGAGCGCGACGCCGACCCCGAGGCGGACGTGTCGCGAGCGGTCCGCGTCGTGTTCACCGGCGCCGCGAGCGACCGCCTCGCCGGAGCGACGGGGTCGGTCGTCCGGCGCGCACTCGCCGACCGCGGCGTCGACGCGTACCGCCACGAGGGGGAGTCGCCGGTCGCGGTGGCCCTCGGCGACGACCGCGCGGTGGTCGGGCTGATCGACGGCGCCGGCGTCGCCGCGCTGCTGTGGACGGACGACCCGGCCGTCCGCGAGTGGGCGGCCGCGACCTGTCGGCGCTACCTCGACGCGGCCGAGCAGGTGACCGGCGACTGAGCGGCCCCGCCTCCGGCCCCCCGGGCGCCGGTCCGCTTTTGAGGGTCGCCGCCGAAGCAGGCGCATGAAAGCGCTACTGCTGTTGGTGGCCGGAATCGGCGGACTGCTCGAAGCCGTCGCGCCGCGGCGCGCGGTCGCCGTCTGGACGCGCGCGCTCTACCGGAACGCCGGCGAGGCGGAGCCGCGCGAGTGGGTGTACAAGGCCGCGAAACTCGAGGGAACGCTCGTCGCGGCGGGGGCGCTCGTCGGACTCTTCAAGCTCGCGACCGCAGACGACGACGTCGCGGCGGACACCGACGCCGCGGCGGGCGACGAGCCGACCGCGGGCGAGCGAGACGTGGACGCGGCGGCCGAATCGGCCGCCGCGTGACCCGATAGTCGCCGACCCGACCCACCCGAACGTATATTTGGCAGGTGCCGGTCGGTGTTCACATGACGGGGCCTCCCGCGGACCCCAGGGCGCCGGACGCATCGACGGTTCGTGTCCTCCACGTCGACGACGATCCGGCCTACCTCGACCTGACGGCGACCTACCTCGAACGGATCGACGAGACGTTCGAGGTGACGTCCGAGACGGGCGTCGACGACGCGATAGAGACGCTGACGACGGCGCCGATCGACTGCGTCGTCTCCGACTACGACATGCCCGAGGCGGACGGGCTGACGCTCCTCCAACGGGTCCGCGACCGCGGCGTCGAGATCCCCTTCGTCCTGTTCACGGGGAAGGGGAGCGAGGAGATCGCGAGCGAGGCCATCTCGGCGGGCGCGACGGATTACATCCAGAAGAGCGGGGGTAACGACCAGTACGAGGTGCTGGCCAACCGGGTGCGCAACGCCGTCGACCAACACCGGTCGCGGGTCGCGCTCGCAGCCAGCCAAGAGCGGCTCTCGCGGTTCATCGACCAGTCGCCGCTGGGGACGATCGAGTACGACGACGGGTTCCGGATCGTCCGGGTGAACCCCGCCGCCGAGGAGATCCTCGGCTACGACGAGTCGGAACTGCTCGGGGGGACGTGGTTCCCGCTCGTCCCCGAGTCGGACCACCGACACGTGGCGGCGCTCGAACGCGACCTGCTCTCGGACAAGGGCGGGTACCAGAGCGTCAACGAGAACGTGCGGCGCGACGGCGAACGGATCCGCTGCGCGTGGCACAATCAAGTGGTGACCGACGCGGGGGGGAAGTCATCGGCGTGTTCTCGCAGTTCGAGGACGTCACCGAGGCGACGGCGCGCAAACGCGAGATCCGAGGTCGAACGCCGTGTTGTCGACCGCGCTCGACGCGCTGCCGGTGGGGATGCCCGTCGAGGACGCGGACCGGGAGGTGATCCGGGTGAACGAGCGGCTGTACGAGCTGTTCGACGTCGAGGGGAACCCGGAGACCGCCGCCGGCCGCGACTGCGAGGAGTTCGCGGCCGAACTGAGCGCGGTGTTCGCCGATCCGGAGGGGTTCCTCGGGCGGATCGAGGCGATAGTCGAGGCGCAGCGCCCGGTCGACGGGGAACGGCTCGCGCTCTCGAGCGGGGAAGCGCTGATACTGACGTACCGGCCGATCGACCTGCCGGGCGGAGACGGTCACCTCTGGGCCTACCGCCGGGCGCGTTCGTCCGAGCGAGTCGACTGAGTCAGTCGTTCGCGGAGTCGGCCTCAGCGCTCTCGAACGGTCGCTCCTCGTCGGGTCGATCGCCGGTCAACAGGACGTGGCAGTCGCGACACCGCGCCTCGTAGGACTCCTCGGCGCCGACGAGGATCGTCGGGTCGTCGGCGTGAGCGGGCTCGCCCTCGATGAGCCGCTGATTCCGGGAGGCCGGCTCGCCGCAGACGGAGCAGATGGCCTGGAGCTTGTCGACGTACTCGGCGGTCGCCATCAGCTGCGGGAGCGGCTCGAACGGCTCGCCGCGGAACGTCTGGTCGGTGCCCGAGACGATCACGCGGCTGCCGCGGTCCGCGAGGGCGTTACAGACCTCGATGAGCGCGTTCGAGAAGAAGTTCGCCTCGTCGACGGCGACGACCTCGGCGGGCTCGTCGTCGAGGATGTCGAGCGGGCCGTCGCCCTCGTTGTCGACGACGGTCGCCTCCCACTGGCGGCCGGTGTGGCTCCCGATCGTCGCCTCGCCGTAGCGGTCGTCGATCGCGGGCGTGTAGACGGCGACCGACTGCCCGGCGATCTCGGAGCGCCGGAGCCGACGGAGCAGCTCCTCCGTCTTGCCCGAGAACATCGACCCGGAGATGACCTCGATCCACCCGGATCGAGTGATTGCGTGCATACCCATTCGGGCCGGAGCCAGCGACTAAACCGTTTCTCTCCCGGCGCGCGGTCGTCCCCGAACGGGGCGGACGCGTCGGCCGGCGAGCCCGGGTCAGATTCCGGTCGCGATCGCGACGATCGCCGCGGCGACGACGACGTACGCCGCCGCGGAGACGGCCCAGTCTCGCCGGATCGGACCGAGCCGCTGCCGCGGGAGCCCGGACGCTCGGGGCAGCGGGACGAGTGCGAAGAAGCCGACCATCAGCACGAACAGCGCGACCCCCGCGACGGCGACGGTGAGGAGGGATCCGGTCCCGAGGAGCCGGCCGGTCGCGGCGACGAGGCCGACGAACAGCAGCCCCGAGCCGCCCCCGGCGACGTAGTGGACCCACGTCGCCAGCCGCTCCGGCGCGTCGTCGACGGGAGTGTCCGTGAGTACGCTCGCGGCGACCTTCGGCGCCGTCGTCCCTTCGGGGAGCCGCGCCATGGCGGCGTCCATCGCGAGCGTCGCGACGAGTCCGACGACCGGCCCGAGCGCGACCCCGGCGAGCAGCGAGAGCGTCGTCATGAGAGGGGACAGGGGCGGGAGCGGTTTCACTCCGTCGGCGGGGGAAGCCGCTCTCCGAAGCCGCCGGACCGGCCGCGTCAGTCGTCGCGCGGGACGACGGGCTTCCCACCGATCACGACCCGCGAGACGTCGGCGTGACCGGCGCGCCTGACGACCGCCCGGACAAGGTCGCGCGCCCCGGCGAGGTTGTCGGAGTCGCCGTCGAGGACGAGCAGGTCCGCGTCCGCGCCGGACTCGATAACGCCGCGGTTCAGCCCGGCTATCTCGGCGCCGTTGACCGTCGCCATCCGCAGTATCTCTCGCGCGGGGAGGTCGGAGAGCTTCGCCGCGAACTCCATCTCGCGGAACATCGACGGCGAGTCGGTCATCACATTGTCGGTGCCGAGCGCGACCGTCGTCCGATCGGCCAGCTCGCGGATCGGCGGGACGCCGACGTTCGTCACGAGGTTCGAGCGCGGGCAGACGACGACGGGGGTCCCGCGGTCGTCGAGCCGTTCGAGGTGGATCGCCTCGGCGTGGACCATGTGGACGAGGAAGTCGGGGTCGAGGTCCATCGCGGCGTTGACGTCGGCGGCGTCGCGCTCGCCGGCGTGGATCCCGAACAGCTTGCCGGCCTCGCGCGTCTCCGCTCGGACCGCGTCGAAGTCGGCGTCGCGGGCGCCGGAGGCCCCGTACCCGTCAGCGACCGAGAGCACGTCGGGGTCGTCGCGGCCGAAGACGACCGACTCGATCGCGCGCTCGCCGAACTCGACCCCCTCGCCCGCGAGCGCGTCGCGGAGCGCGGCGACGCCGTCGACGCCGCCCTCGCGGAACTCGAGGAACGTCCCCGTGCCCGTCGACTCCATGTACCGCAGGGTGCGCGCCATCGCTGCCACCTTCTCCCCGTGGCTCGCCGACCGGAGGAGGCGGTGTTTCAGCCCGTCCGGCGGCGCGACCAGCTCGTCGAGGGAGAGGCCCTCGCCCGCCTCCTTGGCGATCGAGTCGCCGATGTGAGTGTGGGCGTTGACGAACGCCGGGAGGATCACGTCGTCGCTGTCCGTCTCGTGCTCTTCGATCCCGACGACCTCGCAGTCCGCGACGACGACCCGGCCCTCGACCGGCTCGAAGTCGGGACCGACCAAGACGGTCCCCTCCAGATGCATACCGGAGGCTCGCCGGCCGAGGGTATAACCTCACGGGAACCGATCGCCGTGCGCCCAAGCGCTCGGACCCCGCGCCCGGAATTGGCCCCTCAGAACTCGTCGAGCGTCGTCGGCATCGCCCCGCGCACCTCGGCCACGAGGCCGTCGGGGTCGAGGCCGAGCACGTCCGCGGCGGCGTGGCCGACGCGGTCGGTCGCCGGCTCGGGGGCGTACACGCCGAGCCGCCACTGGTTGCGCTGGGCGGTCCGGAGCGCGGAGACGAGCGGCGACTGGCGTTCGAGCCGCCGGATCTCGCCGTTGACGGTGACGCGCGCGGTCGACTCGCGCATCGTCGGCTCGGGCGGCACGTCGAGGATAACGTGGTCGCGGGCGACGCCCGCCGCCGCGGCGATTTCCCGTTCGAGGGCCGTCTCGGCCGCGCGGTCCGCCTCGTGGACGCGCTCGGGGACGTCGTCGTACTCGGCCCACACCGCCAGCTTGTACAGGTCGCGCTCGTCGTAGCGGCGGGAGAGCTCGACCGTCTCGCGGCAGTCCCGGATCGCGGCGAGGAAGTCGTGGTCGTCCATCCGGCGCAGCTCGGTCGCGGTCGTCGCGGTGGCGTCGAGCAGTTCGCTCGCCGCCCGGCGCAGCATCGCCTTCGAGATGCGCGCGACGTGGTGGGTGTAGACGACCGGGTTCATCAGTGCGCGGGCGAGCAGCAGGCTCTCGGCGGTCTGGACGTTCCCCTCGTCCAAGACGAGTTCGGGCCCGTCTCGGTCCGCCCCGTCGCGGCCGGGTACGTCGTCGAGGTCGGCTTCCTCGACGAACGTCAGCTCCCTGACGAACCGCTCGGTGTCGATGGTGCCGTACGGGACGCCCGTGTGGTAGGCGTCGCGCACGAGGTAGTCCATGCGGTCGACGTCGAGCTCGCCCGAGACGAGCCCGGCGTACGGCCCCTCTCCGGCGACGATGCCGGCGATCCGGTCCGGGTCGAGGTCGTGGTCGCGCAACACCTCGCCGACCGCGCCGGTCGCGAGCAGCTCGTCGACGTCGTCGTGGTACTTCCCGGTCCGGCGGTGGGTGAGCGATTCGAGGTTGTGGCTGAACGGCCCGTGGCCCACGTCGTGGAGCATCGCCGCCGCCTCGATGCGGTCGGCGCGTTTCCCCTCGATCCCGAGATGGTCGAGCGCGCGGCTCGCGAGGGGGTAGACGCCGAGGCTGTGCTCGAACCGCGTGTGGTTCGCGGAGGGGTAGACGAGCTGGACCGTGCCGAGCTGTTTGACGTGGCGGAGCCGCTGGAGGGCAGGCGTGTCGACGAGGTCCGCGGCGACACCGTCGATCTCGATGTGGTCGTGGACGGTGTCCTTGACCGTGATCATACGTCCGCCTTCGGCGGCACGGGATAAAAGGCTGTGAGTGTCGCCCGGGTCGAGGTAGCGGCGCCGCGGCCCGATATCCTCGCGAGCCGACTCCGCCCCGGAGCGATTGCGACGCCCGCGAATTCGCGGCACGATTTATCATCCGGCCGCGCGAACGGTCGCGTATGTACGACGTACTCATCGGCGTCGGGCTCGACGACGAATCGCGCGCGACAGCACAGGCCGAAGCGGTCGTCGACCTGCCGGGCGATTCCGACGAGGTGGCCGCGCACCTCTGTCACGTCTTCCAGGATAACCCGGAAGGGGCGTCGGTTCACCAGATCGGGACCGTCCGGCGCGCCCGAGAGGTGTTGGAGGCGGCCGGCGTGACCTGTACCCACTACGAGGCCAGCGGCGACGCCGGCACGGAACTCATCGCGGCCGCCGACGCCGTCGACGCCGACGCCATCTGCGTGTCGGGCCGAAAGCGGAGCCCGGCCGGCAAGGCCGTCTTCGGCAGCACGACGCAGACGGTCGTGTTGAACGCCGACCGACCTGTGTTGACCGTTCCGGTGCCGGTCGAAGACTGAGTCGACACAGAAGACCGGCTCGGGCGCCGCCGTCGACCGCGGCGCTCAGGCAGAGGGTCGTCCCGTCGCGCGCAGCCCCAAGACCTCCCGCGCCGCGGCCGCGACTGCGTCGACGTGTTCGGCGGGACAGTAGACGCCGAGCGTCCAGCGGCGGCGTTCGGCGGCCCGGAGCCCGGTCACGAGCTCCGAGGCGTCTTCCAGCCGCTGCGGGACGCCGTCGACGACGACGGCGGAGCCGGACTCCTTGAGCGCCGGGCGCGAGGGGATGTCCACGAGGACCGCGTCGCGGTCGATCCCGACGGCGTCAGCGATCTCCCGCTCGGCGGCCCGCTCCTCCGCGCGTCCCGCGTCGACCGCCCCCGCCGGCACCTCGTCTATCCCGGCCCAGACGGCGCGCTTGTAGAGGTCGCGCCGCTCGATGCGTTCGCCGAGCGCCGGGACGCGCTCGCGGAGTTCGACGAGGAGGTCGTGGTCGGCCATCCGACGGAACGCCTCGACATCGGTCTCCGTGCGGTCGAGGTAGCGCTCGCAGGCCCGCTCCAGCATCGCGCCCGCGACCCGGGAGACGTGGTGGCGGTAGACGACGGCGTTCATCAGCGAGCGCGCGACGAGCAGGCTCTCCGCGGTGGCCACGTTCCCCTCATCTAAGACGAGGTCGGCGGACTTCCCCGCCCCGTCCCCGCCGACCAGCCGGAGTTCGGTGACGAGCCGACCGGTGTCGACGGTGCCGTACGGGACGCCCGTGTGGTGGGCGTCGCGCACGAGGTAGTCCATGCGGTCGACGTCGAGTTCGCCCGAGACGAGGGGGCCGAGCGCGCCCTCGCCGTCGATGAGTTCGGCGGCGCGCTCGGGGTCGAGCCCGTTGCGTTCGAGGACTCGACAGACCTCGCGGTCCGCGTCGGTGAGCAGCCATCCCACGTCGTCGTGGTCGCGCCCGGTCGCGCGCCGGATGATCCCCTCCGTCTGGTGGCCGTACGGGCCGTGCCCCACGTCGTGGAGCATCGCCGCGGCGCGGACGTGCGCCGCGGTGTCGGCGTCGACGCCAAGTCCCTCGATCGCGCTGCGCGCGAGGTGGTAGACGCCGAGGCTGTGCTCGAACCGCGTGTGGTTCGCGGAGGGGTAGACGAGCCGGACCGTGGACAGCTGTTTGATGTGTCGCAGCCGCTGGAACGCCGGCGTGTCGACCAGTTCGGTGGCGAGGTCGCCGAGCCGGACGTGGCCGTGGACGCTGTCCTTGATCGCCTTCATTGGCGGACGGTCGCCCCGCGCCGGATTGGACGTTTCGGCTCGGCGCGGATCGCTTTCTGCGCGGCGCGGCTCACTCGTCGACGACGTCGATCCCGAACCGCTCTTCGAGCGCGCGCACGACGGACCCGCCCACGTTGGCGGTCGCGGCCCGCCCGTCCTCGACCGCGAGCAGGTCGTCCTCGTCGAGGTCGAGTTCCGCGGCGACCTCCTCGACCGTCAGCCCGGCGTCCTGTCGCGCCTCGGTGACGACGTCGCCGTACCCGGAGACGAGGTACGGGAGGCGGTCCGCCTCGTAGCTCGTCCCCTCCTCCTCCCAGCGCTTCGAGTCGCCGGTCGCGGAGTCGTACATCTTCGCCTGCTTCCGAGCGAGCTCCTTGTTCCGGCTCTCGGTCGGCTGCGACTCGGAGCCGGCGCCGCCGGGGCTGCCCCCGGAACTGCCGCCGCGGGATCCGCCGCCGCCGCTCGGCGCGTTGCCGGCGTCGTCGTGGGGGCGGCAGTCCGAACACACGAGCAGCTTCGCGCCGGCGACCGTCGCCTTCCGGAGGTCCGTGGTCTCGCGACCGCAGAGCTCGCACGCGTCGCCGTCGTCGCCGCCGCCGCCGCCGCCCGTCGAGTACTTCGGCATACCCCGTGTAGAGGGCCGGGCCGTTAAAAAGCCGTGGAGGGCGGAGTCCGTCGCCGCCGAGTCGTCGAGGCGGGCGGGAGACGGTGGGTCGTCGACGCGGGCGGGGGTCGCCGGGTCGTCGACGCGGGCGGGGGTCGCCGGGTCGTCGACGCGGTTCGACGCATACTTCGCCGTCGGCGGCGACCTGCCCGTGAATGAGTCGCTACGGGACGGCCGGCCGGTTCCTGCTCCTCTGTGCCGTCTGGGGCACGGCGTTCATGGCGACGGACGTCGGGCTGGCCGACCTCCCCGCCGTGCCGTTCGCGGCCGTGCGGTTCGACGTCGCCGCCGCGCTGCTGTTCGCCGCCGTGTTCGCCTCCGGGACGGAGGTCCGCCCCCGGACGCGAGACGACTTCGTCTACGTGCTCGGCGGCGGCGCGCTCACAATCGGCGCGCACCACGCGTTCCTCTTCGCCGGCCAGCGGTACGTCACGGGCGGCGTCGCCGCCGTGCTGCTGGGTCTCGTCCCCGTGGTGACGCCCGCGCTCACGCGCCTCGTCTCCACCGACGAGGAGTTCACCGCCGCCACCGCGCTCGGCGTCGCGCTCGGCTTCGTCGGCGTCGTCGTCATCGCCGACCCCGACCCCGCGAACATCGCGGCCAGCGTCCTCGGCGTCTCGCTCGTGCTCGCGTCCGCGCTCGCGTTCGCCGTCGCCGCGGTCGTCACGCACAGCCGCTCGCCGTCGATGCCGTTCCTCTCCACCCAAGCGTGGATGATGGCTATCGGCGCCGTCGTCCTTCACGCCGCCGTCCTCGCGCTGCCCGGCCAGTCGTTCGCGGCCGCCACGTGGACGCCGTCCGCACTCGCCGCGCTCGCGTACCTCTCCGCGGTCGCCGGCGTCGGCGGCTTCCTGCTCTACTTCACGCTGCTGGACGACCTCGGCCCCATCGAGATGAGCTTCATCGAGTACGTGATACCCGTGTTCGCGGCGCTGGCGGGCTGGCTCGTCCTCGGACAGGAAGTGACGCCCGCGACCGTCGCCGGGTTCGCGTTCATCGTGGCGGGGTTCGTCGCCGCGAAGTGGCGGACGCTGCGCGAGATATAGCGGCGCGGAGGGATCGATCACAGGCAGATCCAAGTGAAAGACGACGACTCCCTTGACGACTACGTCTCCCCGTGTCCTTCGACGAATTCCACGAACGATACCTCGAAGCGATCTACAAGTTCGGCTTACGCTACGCCTGCGGCCCGAGATACCCCCACGCTTGGAGCCGATCCCCGTCGCCGTCGACCCAGCGTTCGCCGATGTCGTCCCGGTAGTACATGTTCGGCATCACGATGTCGTCGATGCGTCCGTACGCCTGCTCGCGCGCGGCCTGCATCGTGTCGTCTTTCCCGGTGACGACGATGGGCATCCCGCTCTCGCCGGCGACGCGCCACTGCCCGTCCACCTGTTTCGTGTCCTTCAGGTGAATTCCGTCGCGGCCCTCCGTCTCGAAGACCACCGCGGCGTTCCGCGAGTTCTCGTCGTACGTCTTCTCGTCGTCGAACGGGAACGGCGACAGGACGACCCTGACGGCGATCTGGTACCCACCGTGGACCTCGGGCTCGGGCTTGTTGCCGTGCGCGAGGTCGGCGAAGAACTCGGCCGTCGACGACTCGATCGACTCCTCCTGGAGCGCGATGGTCGGGTAGCCGAACCGCGGGGTGAACTCCAGCGGATAGATGCCCGTCTCGTTGACGATACAGTTGATGTCGATGCTGCCGACGTACCCCTCGTCGGCGAGCCACCCCTCGATCTTCCCGAAGGTCTCTTCGAACAGCTTGTTCCGGCCCGCCCAGAACATCGAGGTCCCCATCTCGCCGGTCGACGGCCCAATGTTCCCCGGAAACAGCTTCTTGTGCTCGAAGTTGAAGTTGACCCGGTCGACGAACTCGTTCCCGTCGAAGAAGCCGCAGACCGCGACGTCGACGCCCTCGACCTCCCGGTGGAGCTGGAACCCCTTCATCCGGTGGCCTCACGCCTTCTTGTACGCCCGGAGGACGTCGACCACGTCGCTGCCGTCGTCCTCGTTGCCGACGTACAGCGGGCGCTTGACGTTCTGGACCTCTCCGAGCGGTTTGATCACCTACGGCGCGGGGTTCTGCTGAACGTGTTGGATCCCCGCGTCGAACTCGTGGAACAGGTGATGTTCGACCGTGTTCACGCCGTGTTCTTCGAGGACCTCCATCGCGTAGCCGCGGTCCTCTTCGAGGCGGTCGGTGTTCGGCGTCCCGCCGACAACGGCTTTCCCCTCCGCGCGGAGTTCCTGCGCGAGTTCGCCGGTACCCACGTCGGAGCCGACCCAGATGTCGTCGAAGACGATCACGTCGGCCCAGTCGACCTCGGCGCGCCAGTCGTCCGTCTTCGGGACGAACCCGTCGCCGATCTCGCGGTCGCTCTCGGCCTCGATGTAGTACTTCACGTCGTGGCCCTCGCGCCGGACCTGCCACGCCAGATCGGTGATCAGCGCCGCGTCGGCCGAGACGAAGAGGAAGTTGGCGGTGTCCATGCGCGACCGTCACCCGCGACGGCCTTGAGTGTGGGTGGCGGGGCGCGCTCCCCGGTAGGGGGTGCGAGGTTGAAACGTTAACACGCGGATTGATGGACCGCGGCACGGTCGATCCGGGTATGCCAACTGTGACACGGGACGGCGTGGCGATCGACTACGCCGTCGACGGGGACCCCGACGGACCGACCGTGCTGCTGCTCGAAGGCCTCGGGTACGGCCGGTGGATGTGGCGGTGGCTCGCCGAGGCGTTGGCCGACGGCTACGAGGTACTCCGCCCGGACAACCGCGGAACCGGGGACTCCGACGTGCCGGAGGGGCCGTACACGGTGCCGGAGATGGCGGCCGACGCGGCCGCGGTTCTCGACGACCGCGACGCCGACGCGGTCCACGTCTGCGGCGCGTCGATGGGCGGGATGATCGCGCAGGAGCTGGCGCTCGCGGACGACCGCGTCGCCTCGCTGACGCTGCTGTGTACCTCGCCCGGGGGCGACGACGCGGCCCCGACGCCGCCGGAGGTCCAAGAGCACATCTTCTCCGCGCCCGAGGACGCGGATCCGCGCGAGCGGATCCGCTACCTGATGGAGCCCGCGGTCTCCGACGGGTTCTACGAGCGCGAGCCTGAACTCGTCGACCGGATCGTCGACTGGCGGCTCGCGGGTGACGCGACGCCGACCGGCCGCGAGGCGCAGGCGGCGGCGGTGGCGGCGTTCGACGCGAGCGACCGACTCGACGCGGTCGACGTGCCGACGCTGATCCTCCACGGGACGGCCGACCGGGTGCTCCCCGCGGAGAACGCGGAGCTACTCGCCGACCGCCTCCCGCACGCCGATGTCGAACTGTTCGACGGCGGGCCGCACCTCTTCTTCATCGAGGAGCGCGAGCGCGTCAACGACCGGATCCGGACCTTCCTCGGCGAGGTCGCCTGAGATGGCGACCGGAAACGACTCTCGGTCCGACGAGCGCGCGGAAGAGAGCGAGGACGGGGGCGACCCGCGACCGCACCCGCACGGCGACCGGGGGTACGAGTGGGTCGGGTCGCTGTCGGCGCGGCGGGCGCGGCTCTCGCCGGACCGCGTCGCCGTCACCGACACGGCCGCGAACGCCGAGTACACGTACGCGGAGCTGGACGAGCGCGCCAACCGGACCGCGCGCTTCTTCCGCGACGCCGGCGTCGAGGCGGGCGACCGCGTCGCCGTCGTCTCCCGGAACCGCGTCGAGCTCGTCGACCTGTACTTCGCGACCGGGAAGACCGGGTCGGTGCTGGCGCCGCTCTCGCACCGCCTCGCCGAGCGCGACCTCGCCGCGGTGCTGGGCACCGTCGACCCCGAACTGCTCCTCGTCGAGGCCCCGTTCGGCGGCGACGTCATCGACGCGCTGGAGCGGGCGGACGTCGAGCCCGCGGTCCGATCGATCCCGACCGACGGCGACGACGCCTGGCGACCGTACACCCGCGACCTGCCCGCCGACGGCTCGCCGGTCGAGACCGCCGACGTGTCGCTCGCGGACCCGCACCTCCTCTTACACACCGGGGGCTCGACGGGGACCCCGAAGGAGACGGTGATCAGCCACGGCGCGATCCGCTGGAACGCGTTCAACACGATCACCGCGTGGGGGCTCCGCGAGGACGACGTGACGCCGATGGTGTTCCCGATGTTCCACACCGGCGGGTGGAACGTGCTCACGGTGCCCTTCTTCCAGATGGGCGGGCGTATCCTGTTGAGCCCGGAGGTCGACCCCGGGCGGGTCCTGCGCGACGTCGAGCGCGAGTCGGCGACGACGCTCGTGGCGGTCCCCGCGGTGTTGCGGATGATGGCCCGGCACGACGAGTGGGACGACACCGACCTCTCATCGCTCCGGTTCGTGAAGAGCGGCGGCGGCCCCTGCCGAGAGAGCGTCATCGCGGCGTGGCGCGACCGCGGCGTCGAGATATCGCAGGGGTACGGCCTCACCGAGTGCGGGCCGAACAACTTCGCGATGCCCGACGACTTCCCCCAAGAGAAGACCGGGAGCGTCGGCGTCCCGGCGCTCGCGGTCGACGCGCGCGTCGTCGACGAGGACGGGCCGGTGCCGGACGGGACGGTCGGCGAACTCGAACTGGCAGGGCCGGCCGCGGCCGACCGCTACTGGAACGAACCGGCGGAGACCGCCGAGACGTTCGGCGACTGGGTGTCGACCGGCGACCTCGCGCGCGTCGACGCGGACGGCTACTACCACATCGAGGGGCGCAAGAAGAACATGTTCGTCTCGGGCGGCGAGAACGTCTACCCGCCCCGGATCGAGGACGCGCTCACCGACCACCCAGACATCGAGGAGGCGGTCGTGATCGGCGTCCCGAGCGAGCGGTGGGGGACGGTCGGGAAGGCGATACTCGTCGGCGACGAGTCGCTCACCCTCGACGACGTGGAGTCGCACCTCGCCGCTCGCGTCGCCCGGTACGGGGTGCCGAAGGAACTGGCGTTCGTCGACGAGATGCCGACCTCCGGGCCCTCGAAGATCGACCGCGCGGCGCTGAAAGAGCGGTTCGGCCGGTAGAAAGCGCTCACTCACCGACGTTCGGGTCCACAGCCGCTCTCGCGCGGTCGCTCCGCAATTCGCAGGAACAACCATTATATACGCGGAAGATAAGGAGGGGCCATGCTCGACGTCACGATGGATATGGAGCAGTTCGACTGCCCGTTCATCGACACCTCCGCGGACCACGACGTCTCTTTCTCCGCCATGCACTGGCAGTTGGACACGGCCGCAGAGCAGTTGGAGACTCGGCTGCTCGTCGAGTCGCCGGACCGCTACGAGCTCGGCGACGGGCTCACCGCGCTCCGCGACCACGAGAACATGGCCGAGTACAGCCTGTTCTCGAAGCAGGACGGGACGGCGATCATCCGGACCGTCATCGAGGAGACGAACGCGATGTCGACGATAACGGACCACGGCGGCTACATCACCGGGCCGTTCCTGATCGAGGACGGCTCCGAGCGCTGGCAGGTCGGCTTCGACGACGAGTCGACGACTGAGGCGGCGCTTCACGACTTGGAGAAGGGCAACGAGTTCGTCGTCGAGGACCGCTCGCAGCTCTCGATGGAGGCACTGTTCGATACGATGCGGAACGCGAACGCGGCCTCGACGATGCTGGACGCGTGCCGAGACCTGACCGACGTCGAGCGCGAGACCATCGAGTCCGCGGCCGACGCCGGTTACTTCGAGTCCCCGCGCGAGGCGACGCTGTCGACGCTCGCCGACGAGTTCGACGTCTCCACCGCGGCCGTCTCGAAGAACATGCGCCGCGGCGAGAAGAAGCTCCTCCGCAGCGTCGTCGCCGCGCTCGACCGGCTGGAATAGAGCCGGGCAAGGGGAACGCCGAGCGGAATTGCCAACGGGACTCCGAGCGGAATTGTGCGCGGGCGCCGCGAGAATCGATCGCGAAGCACGGTGGGCGAAAAACGCGGTTTCGGGGGCTGTATTCCGCGTATTCCGTCGGAACTGCGAGAACTGTTAACATCTTAACTCGGCCCTTCATAGTGGTGTCCGTCCTCGAGTAGTGTATGCGAGACGAACACACACGACGAGCGTATCTGCGAGGAACTGGGGCCGCGGTCGGCGCGGCCGGACTCACCGGACTGGCCGGCTGTTCGGGCGGGGGGGACGGCTCGGACGGCGGCGACGGGATGGACGGGGGAGACGGCTCTGACGGAAGCGGCGACGGGTCGGGCGGCGACGGCTCCGACGGGGGCGACCTCTCCGGCGAGACGGTCCGGATCGGCGCGCTCCAGCCGACCTCGGGGGACCTCCAGTACTACGGGCAGATCAGCCTCCGGGGGTTCTACTCCGGGCTGGCGTACAAACACGACCTCGACCCGATCGAGGAGGCCACGCCGGGCACGTACACGGTCGAGCCCGAGGGGGGGCCGACCTACGAGATCATCGTCGAGGACACCGGCTTCAGTCCGGACACGGCCCAGAGCGTCGCCACCGACCTCGTCTTGGACGAGGAGGTCGACATCCTGTTCGGGGGGACCTCCTCGGACAGCGCGCGCCGGCTCATCGACACCGTCGTCGACGAGACCGACGTGCCCTACCTCATCGGTCCGGCGGCCGACGCCGGCATCACGGTGAGCGACGAGTTCTGTCACCCGCTGGCGTTCCGCGCGAGCGAGCACACCGCGATGGACGCACGGGCGGGCGGCACGTACGTCGCCGAGAACTTCGACATCGACACGGTCGCGGTGTTCGCGTCCGACAACGCGTTCGGACAGAGCGTCGCGGAGAACTACACCCAGGTTCTGGAGGCCAGCGGGGTCGACGTCCTCGAACCGCGGTTCGTCGAGGTCGGCTACTCCGAGTTCGACGGGCTCTTCGAACAGGCGATCTCGGACGGCGCGACCGGTGTCGTCGGCGGCTTCACGGCGTCGACGCTGCCGCAGTTCCTCACGTCGGCCATCTCCTACGACGTCCAAGTGTTCGGCGGGTTCGCCGCCCTGCTGACGACGAAGCTCATCGGCGGCACCATCGAGTCGGCGCTGGGCGAGGACTTCACGGCGCAGGACATCAAAGACGCCGGGCTCGGACCGTTCACCAGCCGGTACCACTGGAACCAGTACGAGAACCCGATCAACGAGGAGTTCCGGCAGATGCACGTCGACGCGTACGGCATCGTCCCCGACCTGTTCAGCTCCGGGACGTTCACCGCCGCTTCGGCGCTCTCGCAGGCCGTCTCGGAGTCCGGCTCCACCGACGGGGCCGACATCGCGGACGCGCTGCGCGGCATGACCGTCGCTGACACCCCGAAGGGGACGGACGGGTACACGTTCCAAGAACACAACAACCAGGCCGCCTCGCAGATGACGGTCGCGTGGCCGGTGCCGACGACCGACGAGTTCGCCGACACGTGGGACGCGCCGATCATGCCCGGCGAGCCCCTCGAACGGCTCGACGCCGAGGACGTGATGGTGCCCGAAGGGGACGCAGGCTGCTCGCTGTAATGCTGCTGGAGACCGAGGGGCTCACGAAGCGCTTCGGCGGCATCACCGCCGTCGACGGCGTCGACTTCGCGCTGGAGACCGGCGAGCTCTGCTCGATCATCGGTCCGAACGGCGCGGGGAAGACGACGTTCTTCAACCTGCTCACGGGCGTGTTGGAGCCCTCCGACGGACGCATCCGGTTCGACCCGGAGAGCGGCGGAGACGCGGGGGGGGCCTCCGCCGGTGCCGACGGGACCGGTTCGGCGATCGACATCACCGCGGCCTCGCCTGACGAGACGGCGCTCGCGGGGATCCACCGGTCGTACCAGATCACGAACCTGTTCCCGACGCTGTCGGTGCTGGAGAACGTCCGCGTGGCCGCGCAGGCGAGCCGCGGGAGCGACTCGTGGAAGCTGTGGCGCAACGTGGCCGACTTCGAGGACCACTACGCGGAGGCGACGCGGATCCTCGAACGGATCGGGCTGGCGGGCGAGGCGGAGACCGTCACGCAGAACCTGAGCCACGGCGAGAAGCGCAGCCTCGAGATCGGCGTCGCGCTCGCGGGCAACCCCGACCTCCTCCTGCTCGACGAGCCGACCGCCGGCGTGTCGAGCGAGGGCGTCGACGACGTCGTCGCGCTGATCGAGGACGTCGCCGAGGACCACTCGGTGATGCTCATCGAACACAACATGGAGGTGGTGATGGACATCTCCGACCGGATCGCCGTCCTCCACCGCGGCGAGCTGATCGCCGACGGGCCGCCCGAGGACGTGCGCGGCGACGAGGCCGTTCAGGAGGCGTACCTCGGGGGATACGGTCGCGAGGGATCCGAAGCGGCGGGAGACGGTTCCGACGACGAAGCCACCGACGGAGACGTCGCCGACGGCGATGCCGCAGCCGACGGCGGCCGCCGCGTCCGCGCCGGGGGTGAGCCGCGGTGACGGCCCTCGAACTCGACGGCGTCCACACCTACTACGGCGAGAGCCACATCCTTCAGGGACTGTCGCTGTCGGTCGATGCGGGCGAGATCGTCGCCCTCGTCGGCCGGAACGGCGTCGGGAAGACGACGACGCTCCGGACCGCGCTCGGGCTGACGCCGCCCCGCGAGGGGACCGTCCGGTTCGGCGGGACGGACGTGACGGGGATGGAGCCCCACGAGATCGCCGCCCGCGGGATGGGGTGGGTCCCGGAGGAACGTCGCGTGTTCTCACATCTCACGGTCGAGGAGAACCTCCGCGTCGCCGCCCACTCGGCGGCCGACCCGGACGCCCGAACCGCGGAGTCGTACGAGCTGTTTCCGGCGCTCGACCGCTTCGCGGACAAGGAGGCGGGCGACCTGAGCGGCGGCCAACAGCAGATGCTCGCAATCGCCCGCGGCATGGTCGGTGACAACGACCTGCTGCTCGTCGACGAGCCGAGCGAGGGGCTCGCGCCCCAGATCGTCGAGGACGTCGTCGAGGCGCTGCGCGCGGCCTCCGCGGACACCACGATGGTCCTCGTCGAGCAGAACTTCCGGCTGGCGATGGATCTGGCCGACCGGTTCTACCTCGTCGACCACGGCGTCGTCGTCGAGGAGGGCGAGACCGCCGGCGTCACGAGCGATGACGAGCGAATTCGGAGGTACCTGACGGCATGAGCCTCGGACCGCTCGCCGCCGTCGTCTCGCAGATCGCACCGCTCGTCGATCCGAGCGCGCTCCTCGCGACCGGCGGCACGGTCGACGGGCTCCAGACAGCGGCCCGCGTGCTCGCCGAGGGGATCGGCAAGGGCGCGGTGTACTTCACCATCGCGGTGGGGCTGACGCTCGTCTTCGGGCTGATGGGCGTCCTCAACTTCGCGCACGGCGCGATAGCGATGGTCGGCGCCTACCTCGGCGGCCTGGTGCTCGTCCTCGTCGTCGGCGCGAACACCGGGACGCTCGCGACGATACTCGTGTTCTTCGTCGCGTTGGCGCTGGTGTTCGCGGTCACGACCGCCGCCGGCAGCGCGATGGAGGTGGCGCTGATCCGACCGATCTACGACCGCACGCCCACCTACCAGATCCTGTTGACGTTCGGCGTCTCGCTCATCATCGAGGAGTTCGCTCGGATCGTGTTGACCCTCCGCGGGATCCAGCCGAACCCGCAGTGGCAGGCGCCGATGGCCACCGCGCCCGACGTGCTGCTCGGCCGGACCGAACTGCTCGGGATCGGCGTCAGGCGGCTGTACCTCTTCGAGATCGCGATCGGCGCGCTCGTCGCGGTCGCCGTCTGGGCGTTCCTGACGAAGACGCTGTACGGGCTCTACATTCGCGCCGGCAGCGAGGACACGGAGATGGTCCAAGCGCTCGGCATCGACGTGCGACAGGCGTTCACCGTCGTGTTCGGTGTCGGGACCGGGCTGGCCGCGGTCGGCGGCGTCTTGCTGATGTGGGACCCCATCTGGGGGCCGAGCGTCCTGTTGAGCGTCGACGTGCTGTTGTACGCGTTCGTCGTCGTCATTATCGGCGGGCTCGGGAGCTTCACCGGCACGCTCGTCGCGGCCGGCATCGTCGGCATCGCCGACTCGGTGACGACGTGGCTGTTCACCACCGGGATCGTCACCTTCCCCGGCCTCTCCGAGGTGACCATCTTCCTCCTGCTCGTGGTGATGCTAATCATCCGCCCGCAGGGACTGTACGGCGTCGAGGAGGTGGGGGGCCATTAGCGACCCCGACCGCTCCGCCGACGGGGACGCCCCGGAGGACTCGGTCGACGCGGGCGCTCCCGTGGACGAAACGGACGCCCCCGTCGACGAATCGGACCCGATCCCGCCGTCGACCGCGACCGGCGGGCTCCGCGAGTACCTGCGGGACCACGCCGTTCACGCGGCCGTGATATTCGGGTTCCTGCTGTACCCGCTCGCCTACGAGGCGCTGTTGGCGACGCCGGCCGCCCCGTTCGCGGAGGCGTTCCTCCCCGCGGTCACGTTCATGATCGTGGTGTTGTACATGGGGCTGTTCGCGATGAGCTTCGACTTCGTCAGCGGCTACACGGGCTACCTCTCGTTCGGCCACGCGGCGTTCTTCGGTACGGGCGCGTACTTCGTCGTCCTCGCCGCGAACGGGCAGGTGCCGGGCGTCCCCGGCGGGACGCCGTTCATGATCACGCTCCTGCTCGGCGCGGTGGTAGCCGGGTTGCTCGCGCTCGTCATCGGGTCGGTGTCGTTCCGGCTCACGGGCGTCTACTTCGCGATGATCACGCTCGGGTTCGCGCAGGTGATCTACGAGCTGATCCGCTCGTGGGGGTACGTCTCGACGAACCCGACCGAGGGCGCGACGGTGAGCGGCGACGCGCTCGCGATCGGCGTCCCCTACGTCGACGCGCTCAGCCTCGACGTGGGGCGGCTCACCGGCGAGAGCGTCGAGAACCTGCTCGGGCTCGGGGTAGACCTGTCGGCGACGGTGGTCTCGTACTACGCGCTCGGGATCGTCGTGGTCGTCTGCTACTTCGCGATGCAGCGGATCATCCACTCGCCGTTCGGGCGCGTGATGATCGCGATCCGCGAGAACGAGGAGCGAGCGCGCGCCGTCGGCTACCCGACCTACCGGTTCAAGCTGGCCGCGTTCGCGGTCAGCGGCTTCTTCGGGGCGATCGCGGGCGGCATCTTCGCCGCCTACTCGCGGTCGGTCGCGCCAGACGGGACGTTCTACTTCCTCGTCACCGCCGACGCGCTGATCACGACGATCATCGGCGGGTTCGGCACCCTCGCGGGACCGATCTACGGGACCCTGTTCACGCAGGGGCTGGAGGACGTCCTCTCGACGGAGAGCGGCGGCGTGGCGACCCTGCTGCGAGAGCGGCTCCCGGAGAGCGTCCTCCAAGCCGACCTCTTCGGGATCAGCCTGGAGCTGTTCGTCAACACCGCGGTCGACGGGCGCGCCCCGCTGTACCTCGGGATCGTCTTCGTGCTGTTCGTGCTGTTCGTCCCGAACGGTATCCTCGGGACGCTGCGCGACCGGCTCGGCGGCACCGTCGGGAAGCGGCTCCCGGACCACCTGCGGCGCTACTTCCGGTAGCGTCGCGGGCCAGCGGCGCAGCGGCCCTCGTCGCGCCGAGAACGCGGGACGGGCCGGACTCTGACACACGACACATGATCGAAACCACGAGACACGGCGAACCCACGCGACACGACCAAACGGGCCGAACGCGGCACCGGGGAGGAGCATGACCGTCGGAATCACCGGGGTCGGGACCTACGTCCCGGACGAGACGATCACGGGCGAGGCCATCGCGGCCGAGAGCGGTATCCCCGAGGCGGTCGTCGTCGAGAAGATGGGCGTCCGCGAGAAGCACGTCTGCCCGCCGGACGGCGACCACGCGACCGACATGTCCGTGACGGCGGCCGAGCGCGCGCTCGCGGACGCCGACGTCGACCCGACCGACCTCGACGTGGTCCTCTATCACGGCTCCGAGTACAAGGACCACGTCGTCTGGTCGGCCGCGGCCGCGATCACCGACCGGCTCGGCGCGACGAACGCGTACGCGACCGAGAGCTACACGCTGTGTGCGGGCGCGCCGATCGCGCTCCGACAGGTGACGGCGCAGCTGGAGGCCGAACCGATCGACACCGCCCTGCTCGTCGCCGCGAGCCGCGAGGAAGACCTCGTCGACTACGGCAACGAGGGCAGTTCCTTCATGTTCAACTTCGGCAGCGGCGCGAGCGCGTTCGTCGTCGAGGCGGCGGACGAGGAGTCGGAAGACGATGAGACCGCCCCCTTCGACGGTCGCGCTCGGGCGGCCGTTCACGCGAGCGCGGCCGAGACCGACGGCTCGTTCGCCGACGACGTGGTGATGCCGGCGGGCGGGTCGAAGCGCCCGCCGAGCGAGGAGACGGTCCGCGAAGGGCTCCACACCCTCGACGTCCCCGACCCGGACGGGATGAAAAAGCGACTCGGGCCAGTCTCGTTGCCCGCGTACCTCTCGGTCGCCGACACCGCGCTGGAGCGGTCCGGGTTCGACCGCGACGACCTCGACTTCGTCGCGCTCACGCACATGAAGCGGTCGTTCCACGAACGCGTCCTCGACGAACTCGGCCTCGACCCCGAGAGCGACGGCTACTACCTCGACGAGTACGGCCACGTCCAGAGCGTCGACCAGGCGCTCGCGCTGGAGCAGGGCGTCGAGACGGGCCGCCTCGAACCGGGCGACCTCGGCTGCCTGCTCGCGGCCGGGACGGGGTACACGTGGTCCGCGACCGTGATCCGGTGGCGAGGCTGATTATTTATAAATAGCGAGGTGCCTCGCGTTCCCCCGACCCCGCGGCTATGAACGCCTTTGCGCGGCTTCGGCCGAAACGGACGTTCGTTTACGCTCTTGTGTAGCACATTGTTGATTTCAGAGAGTTGCTTTGACGGCGTGTTTGAGTGCTTCTCGTCCGGGTTTGCGGTAGAGCTCTCCTCTGAGTTGGAACACTCAGAAATACTGTGTGAGGCGATCGTTTGAGATGCCTCGATGCGGCGAGAGCCACCGTCGCGCCAGCGACGCGTGGCTCTCGCACGTGTTCACGTGGATCGTGTCGTCGGCGTATTCACCGTCACCGTAAACGACGTATTCACGCTCAAAACTCTCGTCTTCCTCGAGTGTATCGTACGCGCGAAATCCGTCGGTATAGACGGTGAGAGGCTCCTGCTGGCAGCCAGCCAGCAGGAGCCGGATCGTCGATTCGTCTGCGGATTTCGCCGGCACGAGATACCGCTGCTCGGTGCCGCGATCCACGAGAACAAACANGATCGTCGATTCGTCTGCGGATTTCGCCGGCACGAGATACCGCTGCTCGGTGCCGCGATCCACGAGAACAAACACCGGCGGTTTGTCTTTTTTCATACGTCCCGCGCCCGCGTGTGCGGGGCCGCGAGAGTGCGACCATCAGTCGCGCTCGCGGCATTTCAGGCCGGCAGAGACGTAGAACTCGTCAATTTCAACCAGACCACGGAGATCGAGTGACGGCGCGTCGAGCGCTTCGGTAGTACCTAGCGTAACTTTTGAAGATAGTCACCGAGGTGATCATCGATCCAAGAGGCTGCGAAACTAATCTGAGCTGTAAGCTTCTCA
>NZ_AOJK01000058.1 GCF_000336875.1 Halorubrum californiense DSM 19288
TTTGAGAAGCTTACAGCTCAGATTAGTTTCGCAGCCTCTTGGATCGATGATCACCTCGGTGACTATCTTCAAAAGTTACGCTAGGTACTAAAGCCGGAGGAATCCCGAGCGTTGGGATATTAAGGTTTACAGACTCCCCGTTCTCTCGGTGTGAACCGTCCGCTCTCGCGGTCGAACAGGAAGACTCCGGGCTGTGCCAACCAGCCATTACTCATATCCCCAGTCGGGGGACTCTGAGTTATCTTTCTCCGAATATTCACCGCACCGTTCACGTCCGCGTTCATCGTCACACCGCACGACGCACAGACGTACAAACCACGCTCCACACGATTTGAATCACGAATCTGCCCGCAGCACGAACACGTCCTCGAGGTGTTCTCCTCGTCCACCCGATCAACAAGGATGCCATGTTCTTCGGCCTTGTATTCGAGTAGGTTCGTGAATCGGTCGAACTCCCAGCCGTGGAGTTTCTTGTTCCCCGACGAACCCCAGTTCCGCGAGCCACTGTCTTCGTCTTCGCGGATGTCGCTGAGGTCGCCAACTGCGATCTTCTCTACACCTTCTTCGGCACACTGCTCAACGATGTGTTTGCTGAGGGTGTGAAGAAAGTGATCTTTGCGCCGGGAGAGTTTGCGACGAGCGTTCCGCGAACGTTTCGACGGTCCGTTCTCGCCCTCGGTCTGGTACTCCTCGCGGGTGAAGTAGTGCTTGTCCTCTTTCAGCACGTTCCCTGGATACAACTCAGAAGGGCCGTCCTCGTAGTCAATGGCGAGATAGTTGCTGATACCAAGATCGATGCCCGCCGTCTTGTCGCCGGGCGATTCTTCGACGGGTATCTCTTTCTTACAGACGATGTGTAGTTCCCATTCATCGCCGTTCCAGACGGCACGCACCTGATGAATGTTCTCGATAACGTTCCTGAGCGAGGACAGAGTGATCCGCTCCCGACACTTTCTGCGGACTCAACAGAGCAGTACAATCGGGACTCGAATAGTACGTGGAACGGGCGTCGGCACTTTGCGTACGTTTATTACTACCAGTGAGGCACCGCTCGTGTGAGGAAAGAAACCACTCGACGCACCGCTTCACGTGAGTGCGCAGTTGCTTCTGGGGTGACTCAATGATTAGTTACAATTCGCCGAATCAGGATCAGGATCGGTTCGACCAGATAGTGGAGATGAAGCAGAACTGGTTCCACTATGAATCGTTGCGCGAGGGGATCGCGGAGGAGCTGAATAGCGATGAGCAGTTCCGTGTCCTTCTGGTCTTGTCTGAACAATCGCGGCAGTTCGTGGGCGCTCGTGACTCGGATGCCGGGTGTGACGACTCGATGCGGAACTCCGTCGCGGGCTACGGTGAAACGCTAGATGAGGCGCTTCATCGCCGGGCAGATGAAGTCATTACTGAGGTCTGCGCGTCGTACGTTCGGCAGGATGACCGATGGGGGGCCGACGAATCAGACTCCTTCGATACGACTGAGGCCGATGCGTACTTCGACTCTCTCTATCGAGCACGCCAGTGGCTGAACGCCCACGAAGATATCGTCGCACAACGCGGTATAACGTACCCAGAAGACGAGTGATGACTCAGTCCACGATTACCCGTTCATCACACCGTAGCAGGAAGTCTTGACGCTGAGAGCACACTTGATTCTTCAGCAATTCAGATGTTGAATTTCCGAGCGACGCGTTCAATTGGGCGGTCGTCGCTGACTCGCCAGAATCCCTGTGGCCGGAACGAGTCTTTGTAGCCGAGCACCCGGTTGATTGTTTCTGGATCCACGTCGATTGAGTCATCATAGTTTTCGATGGCGTAGATGTCGAGTGCCGGACCACCGTCCCAATACTGGTCGCGGACGTACTCCGTGTGGGCCATCGGACCGACGCGCCCGGTCGCAGTATACCGGCTCTTCGAGTTCCGGTAGATTACGAGCGGATCGTCGCGTTCCATCAGTTCGAGATTCCGACGGTTGCGCTCCCAGGACCCCTGTTCCGGGTCCGTTCGGACTCCCCAAACACGGGCGTGTTCAGGGAACGAGGCGGGCCGGCTGTCCCAGGCCGACAGATCGATGGGTTCGGCGAGCGTCTGCTGAAACGACGGTTCATCAACGGGTACGAGCCACAAGTTCATACGTTCTCCATGATATTGTGGCAATTAAGTTGATGCGGCGTGGTGTGTGTGTACCGTTATAGTGACTGCGAAACCGATTCGAAGAAATGAGCCTGAGTTTGGAGGTCTGCGTTTACTGAGTTCATAATCTCATGTTACTACCTGAAAATGTATAAATTATTTTATTATTCTTTCACAGTGTCGATTGACTCAGGCTGGTTGTGAACGAATCGTTGTACTACGGACGAAAGACGCGCGTCTTTTGTCGGCTCTATCCCTTTGCTGTCGGGCGATTAGTGTACCTGGTAGAGAAACGGTTCCGCCCGGCATCGGACCTGATTGCCAGACAGCGGAGGCTTCGTCAACAGAAGGATTCACAACGAGAACCACACAACTGAACCGGTTGAGGACAGTGATGAGATCGCAGATATGTAACTCATATTTGAATTCAATACAGTTGGTTTGACCTGATTTAATTTTTGAATTCTACAGAAGATGTTGAGAATTCTTTCGAATATTTCCTAATATACCTATACAACCCACAAAGAGTATGGTCGGGTCGAATGTAATCCGGCGTATGAAGTGGACAAAAGACAGACTCCGGACGAAGTTCCCGGCCAAAGTGAGAGAGGAACGTCGGGCTGAAGGGCTGGAACCGGACGTTCGGCCCACGCGTGACTGGCTTCGTACCCACGGGTACAGCGGTATCGAAGGGTTCGCACGGCGGAACGACATGACCGTTTCAGAAGTGCTAGAGGAGATCTGCGGGTTCGAACCCCCGAAGCAGAAGCCACTGGGTGTGAGAGACCCGGAGGCACGCCGACTGTTGGAAGAGTGGCTCGAAGCTGAGGAGGAGTTCTTCAACCAGTGGGATGACGACCGCGTGAATGATGCGCGGACTCACATCCGCACATTGGCCGAGGTCGCGTACGAGCAGCTCGGTTCAACGAATCTACTCCAAGTCGTACAAGCAGGCGCTGGGGATCGCCCACGGTCGTTGATGCTGTTGTTCTCCGGTCTCGCAAACCGCTTAGGGTCGCAAGGCGGCCAGTCCAATTACACACGCACGTTGGAGCGATGGGTAGAGTACCTCGCGTTAATCGATGAGATCGAGGGGCACAAAGTCAGTGATCTGAGAGAGATGATGGGGTACACGTTCGGTCGTCGCTCGCCTGAACACAGTCTTGAGCCGTCACAAGTTCGGAGTTGCTGGCTACAGGCCCGGGGAAACCTCGAATATCAAGCGCTGTTCACCATCCTCGGCGCAGCCGGGAATCGGCGTACGGAACCGACCAATATAACGGTGGATCAGCTGCGGTTGGACCGCGATGACCCGTACATCGTGTTCGACGACGATCGGAAGACCGGCGCTGCGACGGTGCCAATCATGGCAGGTGTGGAGGCGCTCAAGGCGTGGATCGCGGAACTTGAAACCAAGGAGTGGTGGGACGGGGAATGGCTCTTCCCGAGTAAGAAGTCAAAGGACGGTTCGCGGTCGGCGGGCTGGGTGAACAATGTCGTTGAGGATCTGGTGACGGAAGCCGGTGTCACGTTCCCCGATGGTGAAGTACCGACTCCGAAGGACTTCCGGTCGTTCTGGTACAATCACTACATGAATGCGCGGATAGAGTGGATTTCCCACGTGGAACGCGCAGCCGAAGATCAAGGCGTCGCCTCAGCGGAGATCATTGATATGCACTACTTGACAAACAGGCCCGAGCGAGATCATTTCCGCCGGTTCGCCGAGGCGTACTTTTCCGCGGTGTTCGGTGAAGAGGCGGTACACGGATCCGACGCGGTCGCAACCGCACGTGAAAGCGAGCGCGATGAGATCGTACAGAAGGCTATCGATGACTTCGAGGGGACTGTCCAGGCGGAATTCACAGATACTGACGCTGAAACCGATGAATCCACTCCGGATTCCGAGTCACCGGCAGCACTTGATCCGGTGAGTGCGCTGGTACGTACTCGGCTTCGTGTCGAGCACTCGGCGGCCTGCGCGTCTGACACGTTGGAAGGCTACCCCCTGTCACCGACTCGCGCCGGAGTGTTGGGTGTGGGGCTGCTTGCGTGGTCCGCGCTCGCAGGCGTGGCGTGGGGTCTGACCGGCGCGTTCCTGATCGATCCGATCGGGGGGGATGTCGCGGCGACGCCTGGCGCGACTATCGGCATCGTTCTCGGATTCGCTCTCATCGCGCGTGATCTCCCCGACTTGGACGGTATCGAATCGAACGGCCTACCGGGACCCGAGCTTTCCGTACTGCCTGAGTCGAGGAGTTGACAAGCCGCACACGGTCGCCCCGGTGAGTGTGTGACGTAATTGTGCCGGTCGCAGACACCGCGTTCAGATGAGTACCAAAACGGTACAGTTACGAACGTATATCGGTCAGAGGCCGACCAGAGGATTCCGTGTTCGATCCTCAACGTGCGTTCGTCGAGCCGTTGCTCACGTGGTGGACGCAGAACGGTCGTCACGGATTGCCGTGGCAGGAACCGGACCAGACACCGTTTCAGGTGCTCGTCGCTGAAACACTGTTACAGCGCACTTCTGCGACGGCGGTGGTGGGTAAGTACCGATCGTTCGTCGCGCGGTACCCTACGGCGGAGGCCGTGGTCGCTGCTCCAAGTGAGGATATCGAACGACGAATCGGCCGCCTCGGGCTCGTCACACGCGCTGAGTTCATTGAGCAGGCTGCGTTATGACTTCTCGACAGTTACGCCGGCGACGTTCCCCGCGACTACGCGGACCTCATGGAGTTACACGGCGTTGGTGAGTACACCGCGCGGTCCGTATTGATACACGTGAGCGAGGCCGGGGTTGCCGCCGTGGACGTGAATGTCCGGCGGTTGGTGTCTCGGTTCTTGGGTGTGGACTCCGACGCGAAAGCGATTAAGTCAATCGCGGACACGCTCTCGCCGTCGGACCGGAGCAGTGACTTCCAACACGCGATGCTCGACTTCGCCGCCGTCGTCTGTACCGCTCAGTCTCCGAAGTGCGAATCATGCCCGATCGAGGAGCGCTGTCAGGCCGAGATCTGAGTCGCTGAATCCACGACATCCGGCTGACAGAGCGGCGGAGGTTCGCCGCCGTGAGCGAACGTATCGTTGTATGTGACGACGACCAGTCTGGACGGGGGGACGACTTCGGGAGCGTTGAGCGCCACTACCACTCCGTGGCTCGCTTTTATTCGTGTCATCGCGCTGTATTCTCCATGGACGAATTGACGGCGGACATCTCGTTCGATCGGTTCGCGGACATGCCGGAGTTCTACGGGTCGGGGGCGGCGAAGTACCGGTTGGCGATGGTGAAAAGCAGGGACGATTTCTTGGAATTGTTCGAGGGTGCAGACCACGTAGATGCGGTGACGTACGCGGAGACGCCGGAGCTGATGGTACAGATGTTGACCGAGTACGGTATCGGGTCGCTCGACGTGCTGATCGGGAACGCCGACGATTACGCCGATCAGGTGAACGAGGTGGCGACGGCTCGGTCGTTGGTACAGCTCCGGCAGGACGACCGGCTCGTCGTTCGGTTGAAGAATCGGAAGACGGTCCACTCGAAGATCTACCGGATCGTGATGCCGGACGACACGGTGAAACTCGTCCAAGGGTCGGCGAACCTGTCGCGGAACTCGTGGGAGTACCACACGAACCAGATCTCGGTGATGACGACCGAACTCGGCACGGAATTGGACGAGGCGTTCGAGCGATTCATCGATCAGTATCGAGACGGGTACAGCAGTCAGACGCTGCTCGAAGGCTTGGTCGAAGCGCTCGAAGACGCGGAGTCTCCCGAAGAGCGTGAAAACCGGATCGAGTACTGGGTCGGAGCCGGTGACCTCGACGTGAGCGACACCGCGGCGCTGAATCAGGATGCGGTTGAGGATCTGAAAGCGGTCGCGGACCACGTCACGGCGGTCGTCGATGACCCAGACGAGGCTGAGGAAACGGTCGCGTTCGTCGAGGAACCGGACGCCGCCGATCGGACCGTCGTCGAACCAGAAGAGGACGGCAGCGACGACTCAGACGACGCCGCCGGCGAGGAGACGGAACCGGACGTGGGGCTCGTCGAGTCGGAGCACGAGACCGGACTGACAGCCGCGCTCGATCGCCCTCGGGTCAGGACGCCGGACGAGCGGATCCGGATGGGGACGAGTAAGGTCGATAAGGACACGGCGGACGAGTTCGGGGCGAGCCTCCGCGACCGCGGCGCGACGGTCGAGGATCACAGTATCACCGCGCCGCTCAGCGCGTACAACTCGCAGGTGAAGGAATCGACGGCGATCCCGACGATGACGGTGTTACCGGACGCCGAACAGGTCGTGATCGGCGAGCAGGACGAGATGATCCTCGTCGCTACGGGGGAGCCGACGCCGGCGGTGTTGGATCACTGCCTCGAAACGATCGAGGACTACATCGAAACGGTCGAGAACCACGGCCACACGCGGTCCGAGACGGCGGTGATGGCGCAGATGTACGAGGCGTTCCTCTACGGGTTCTGGGCCCCGTTTGCCAACCAGTACGCCGAAGCGTTGTCATCGCCGTCGCGCACGCTCGATAACGTTCTCCAGCACCTGTACATCGAGGGGAAAAGCGACGCCGGGAAGGACAAACTCACCGAGTACATCCTCAGACTGGTCTCCGACAACACCGTTATTTCCGGGGTGGACGCCGACGACGTCGGTGTCAAAGAGATCCGCGGGATCCGGGAGTGGAACACGAGTTTCCCGTACGCCATCATCGACGCGGAGAAAGAGAAGATACAGCGGTGGAGTCCGATCCGGAACTACTGGGGTGATTGGACGCCGACGAGCGTCGATCAGCCGTGCCTGATTTTCACGACGAACGACGCGCTGCCGAAATCGGAGTTCCGGAACAGAATGAAGATCCTCAGCATGGACGTGTCGTTCCCGTCGAACCCGGAGGACCCGGGGTTCCGCGCGGCGCAAGACGACCTCGCGGAGGTGCTCGAACGGCAGAACCCGATCTTCAGTTACGTCGCGCGGCGGATGCTCACGGACAAGCCTTGGACGGACGGAAACGGCACGATCGAAGACGTCCGCCGTATCGTTCGAGAGTTCTACGAAGAGTCTGGGAGAAAGCAGCCCGACTACTTCCCTGCCGATGAACCGGCTGAGAAGACGTACGACACGGGACGGCTCAAATGGCAGCGCGACATTCAGGGCGGCCGCGTCACGTTCGAATCGGAGCCCGACGCGATCACGGCCGATTTCGACCGCGAAGAGTACGAGGTGTACGACTACGAGAAGCGCCTCCCGAAGCGGTTCATGTCGGAGAAGTCCTCCACGAGCGTGTACATCGGCGCACCGGAGGAATTCGCAGAGTGGATCGGGTACCCCGTTGAGGAGCTCCTCGGGGATCCCGAAGCGACCGAGCCGCGGTCAGACCACTCGGCAGAAACCGAAACTGACGATAGCAACGCCGACGAGTCGGGCGGATTCCTCTCGCGGCTGCTCGGCAGGTCATAGCTACCGTAGCGACGGGGATTTCGGGTAGTATCTGTCAGGATACTTCCAACCCGGTACGATACACTCGCACGCACCTCTACCCGGCACTGTTGGGCCTAGTTAATTGACAAATCGAACGAGGTTTAGGAAATCACGATTTCGGAAATCGTAATTTCCGAAAGGAGAGTCCCCATTCGCGTTAGGGGGTTACGTAGAGAATTTTAACAGAGCCTTTACCGTGCGACTGACACAATTGGGGCACGTTCGATGCCCGTCTTGGACGATCTCTCCGGCTTCGAGTTCGAGGACGTGATGGAAGACGTCTTCCGGAACCTCGGGTACGAGAACGTCCGGCAAGCAGAACGGACGGCCGACGAGGGGCGCGACGTCCTGATGGAGGAGGTCGTCGACGGGACTCGGCGAGGCGTCGTCGTCGAGTGTAAGCACACAGGAACCGTCGGGCGGCCGGTCGTACAGAAGCTCCACTCGGCAGTTGCGACGTTCGAGTTCGACGGGCCGAAACGCGGGATGGTGGCGACGACCGGCCGGTTCACCGGCCCGGCTACCGAGTACGCAGAGCGGCTGCGACGGAACGACGACCCGTACCCGATCGAGCTGATCGACGGCGAAGATCTGCGCGAGATCGCCGACGAAATCGGGCTAGACCTGTACAACGGTCGGATCGAAATCCTGTGCGACGAAACGCTTCGGCCGTACGACCCGGCGACATCGATAACGGCACCCGTCGAGGAAGCGTTCCACGACATCAACAACATCGAATCGGCGGATCTTCCCCCACCGCATTCGCAGGTCACGTTCCGACCGGTCGTCGCCGTGACGGCGGACACGAACGCGGTGTTCGAAACGTCGGTCGGCGTGGTTCACCGGGTCAACGAGCGGTCCAAGTTCGTCGTCCACGCCGAACGCGGCCACCCGGAGACCGCGTCCCGTGACGTTTCGAATCTCGTGTTGGAGAACCGCCACGCGACCGTCGACCTCGACGCGGAGCAGTTCGAGACGCTGTACGACACGATCGAAGAGCGGCGGTTCGGGCAGACGCAGACCGAGTACAAAGACTGGGCCGTAGACCGGGTCAGGGAACGCCACACGACGACGGTGTCCTACACGGGGGACAACAACGTCACGTACACGAAGACGTGCGAACTGAAGCGCTCCGACGTCTCGGTACAGTCGATCGAACCGGTGTACGTTCCGCAGGTCCGGCAGACGACTGACCTGTTGGAGTACACGTATCCGTACGAGTACTTCGCGGCGGGGCCGTCGCGTGTCACGACCGAGGACGGGATCCATCGGTGTGTTCACTGCGACACGGCCGGCACCAACAACGACTACACGCACTGCGCGAACTGCGGAAGCATCAACTGCGACTCGCATATCAAGACGGAGCGTTTGGAAGGGACTCCCGTCTGTACCGGATGTGCGGTGACCGAGCGGTTCGCGTTCAAAACCAAGTACTTCTACGACGAGGAGAACCGGGATGCGTTCCGTGAGGAGTACGAAGCGATGCCGTTCTACGAGAAAGCGACGGAGAACACGCCGCTCGCCGCCGGGGCGGCCATTGTCGCTGTCCTCGTCTTGCTCGGAGTGCTCATCAGCATCGGTGGCCTCCTCTGACGGACTCTCCCAATAGGAAGACTTCACAGCCGCTCTTTCGTCGGCTACTGCCGACACGGTGTTCAAATGAGCTTGTTCGGACCGTTCCTTCGATAGCTTGTAGCCGCTTCCTTTTCGAGGCACTCCGGCGCTAAGCAGCTACTTCGCTTCAGAACGAACACACTGACCCGCGCGCGGAGGTCCGCGACGCCACCAGATTCTTGTCACTCGACCCGAATCATATAACAGGATCCCCAGACGGAGGCGACCAGCCTACGGAAGCCGATTGAGTTAGGAACTTTCCGACCCCCCGAAAATACGGCCTGAAATCATGATTCGGGCACTAGACGGTCTGAAGCAGAAGAAATCGCACGATTACAGTCCGTGCGTACTACGTATGGGTTGGGGCGGATTCGAACCGCCGGCCTGCTCCGTGTGAAGGAGCCGTCATAACCTAGCTAGACCACCAACCCACTCGTGTCGAGGTATCCGACCTCCGGACTTAAGAGTTACTTTCCGCCGAAGCTTCATTCCGAAGTTGTCCGGATCACCCCTCGTGACTCACGAACTCCGCTTCCTCGAACGCCTCCGCCAGAGCGTCGCGAGCCTCCTCCATGCGCCGCTGTCGCTCGTCGGCCTCTACGCCGAGCGCGAGACGCCCCGCGAACAGTACGCGTTCACGCTCCACGAGCCGTACCCGGCCGTCGAGGCGCAGCTCCACCGGCTCGGATTCGTCCGGAACCTCGTCTCCTCGCTCAAGTATCGCGATTACGAGACACCCCCGGAGACGACCGTCGCGAGCTGGTCCCGGTACCCCGAGGGCGCGCTCGCGAGCGACTACCAGCTCCATCTCTCGCTGTACGCCGGCGCAGACCGCTCGACGACGGACGTGTACACGCACTGGGAGCCGTCGTGGATCCGCCACCCGATCCGACACTACCGCGCGATGGATGTCGACGCACAGCAGGGCATCGAACGGGCACGGTCGCTGTTCGGGGAAGCGGGGGTCGAGTAGGCAGTGCTACCCGCCGCAAAGCGGATCGGCGGCGACGCGGCCGCCGCACCGGGACCGCCGATACGATAAGGAGTTCGCGGTGTGATTACTCCGCGGCGGCGTCTTTGCCGCGGTATTCGGCGACGCGCTTCCGGGCGGACGCGACCGCCTCGCGGGCCTCGCCCTCGGCGCGCTCCTCTATTTCCTTCAGGTCCGCCTGTAGCTTGTCCAGCCGCGAGGGCTCCGGCTCCTCGTCCTCGCGTCCGACGAGCTCCTTCACGCGGGCCTCGACCGGCTCCAGCTCTTCGACGACGCCCGCCTTCGCGTGTTCCGCCGCTCGACCGAGGTAGTACCGCGCGTCTTCGAAGTGTTTGCTCATATCTGTCCTATAGTCAAGGGCAGATATAATCTTTGTGGCGGCGTAGCGAGGACAATATCCAATGCGGTGAGCATCCGGGGCAGAGCGGGACTCGCGGATTCAGTGCGATCCGCAGATCTCACTCCCGCGCGCCCGGCGGCAGCGGGTCGGCATGGTCCGCGATCGCCTCGGCGACCCGGTGCGGATATTCGTGGACGACCCAGTGGGTCGCCTCGTCGATCGCGAGCAGGCGTCCGTCGGCACAGCGGTCGACGCTCTCGTTGGCCAGCCGCCGCGCGAGGAATCGGTCTCTGCCGCCCCAGATCACGAGCGTCGGGACGGAGACCTCCGTCTTGGGGGGGTCGGGGCGGTCGCGGACGATCGAGCGGTACCAGTTCACCATCGCCTCGAACGCGCCGTCGCGGTTCCACGCCCGGCGGTATCGTCGGAGGTCCTCGTCGGAGAACGTGCCGGGCGCGCTCGTGTCGCGCAACGCGTTCGTCGCGAGCCGCCAGTTGCCGGCGCTCGCGACCGCCTCGGGCAGTTTGGGGAGTTGGAACGCGAGCATATACCAGCTCTTGAGCCGCTGGTCCCACGAGGTGCGCAGCGCCCGCTCGAAGACGCTCGGGTGCGGGACGTTGACCGCGACCAGCTCCGAGACCCGATCCTCGTGGGCGAGCGCGAGCCACCACGCCACCGCGGCGCCCCAGTCGTGGCCAGCGACGGCGGCCGTCTCGCGGTCGTAGGCCTCGATAAGCCCGACGACGTCACGAGCGAGTTCGTCGATCCGGTAGTCGCGCACCGCCGGCGGCTTCGCGGAGCAGTTGTAGCCGCGCTGGTCGGGGACGACGACGCGGTAGCCCGCGTTCGCGAGCGGCGCGATCGCCTCGTTCCAGCCGTACCAGAACTCCGGGAACCCGTGGAGCAGTACCAAGAGCTTCCCGTCCTCGGGGCCGGCCTCGACGACGTGGAGCGGCACGCCGTTCGTCTCGACCGCGCGGGATCGGCCCGGAACCGACTCGGGGATCTCGTCGTCGGGGACCTGTTCCGGCAGCGCCGCCTCGTCGACCGGCCGGCCGGTGGGCGCGTCCTCCATACTGCTCACATGCGTCGGCACCGCCAAATAGGTACCCGGGGATCCCGGGGATCGAAATCCTCAAGCCGCTGGCAACCGCCGTTCAAGGTATATGCGCGGATCCCGGAATTCGCCCGTGACAGGGGTGTTCGCCGCGGATTCGCACGGTACCACATGACATCCGATTCGTCGACACATTCGGCCGCGGACGCGGAGGCGTCGAGCGACGCCGCGGCGGTCTCCAACGTCGTTCTTGTCACGGTGGACTCGCTGCGCGCGGACGCCGTCTCCCCGTACGATCCCGAACGCCGCTCGCCCGTCATCGACGGGCTCGCCCACGGCGGGACCGTCTTCGACCGCGCGTTCGCGACCGGCAACTGGACGCCGTTCTCGTTTCCCTCGATCCTCGCCTCGGAGCCGGTGTTCGCCCGGACGGGCGACATCGGCGTCGACGAGTCGGAGACGCTCGCCGAGGTGCTCTCGGACGCCGGAATCTCGACCGGCGGATTCAACGCGGCGAACGGGTTCCTCACCAACCACTGGGGGTACCCCGACGGGTTCGACGAGTTCGAGCCGTTCGTCACGAGCGTCGGCTCCAGCCGCTACAGCCGATACCTCGCCGCGCACCCGACCGTCGAGGCGTGGATCCAGCTCGCGTCGTCGCCGCTCCGCCGGCTCGGGTCGAAGCTCACCGGTGAGAGCGACGACCGCCCGTTCCTCGACGCCTCGCGCATGTTCGACGTGGAGGACGCGGCGACCGACTTCGTCGGCGACACCGACGAGCCGTTCTTCCTCTGGGTCCACTACATGGACACCCACACCCCGTACGTCCCCGCGCCGCGGTACATCCGCGAGGTGTCGGACGGCATCGTCGGCACCCATCAGATGCTCCACGCGCACGCTCGGACGAGCCTCGGCCTCGAAGTCGGCGAGCGGACCCTCCGCGAGCTCCGGACGCTGTACCAGGCGACGGTGCGGCAGGTCGACGCCAGTATCGGGCGGCTGCTCGACTCCTTGGACGCCGCCGGCGTCGCCGACGACACCGCGGTACTCGTCGCCGGCGACCACGGCGAGGAGTTCCAAGAACACGGCCACCTCGCCCACTACCCGAAGCTGTACGACGAGCTGATCCACGTCCCGCTCGTGGCCGACGTGCCCGGACTCGACGGCGGGCGCGTCGACGGCCACGTCGGGCTCGACGCCATCCCGCCGACGGTCGCCGACCTGCTCGGCGTCGACCCCTCGCCCGAGTGGCACGGCGAGTCGCTCGTGCCGGCGCTCCGTGGCGAGGAGACGGGCTCCGGAGACGACGATGACGGTGGCGACGGCGAGGGGGCCGAAGCAGACGGCGAGGAGTCGGAGACGGACCCAGTCGTTTCGGTGACCGTTCGCGGCGAGGACGTGACCCAGCAGCCGATCCCCCGGTCGCTGTCCGACGGCGACCTGTTCATCAGCGCGCGCGACGACGACTGGACGTACATCGAGAACGTCGACGCCGGCGACCGGGAGCTGTACCACCGCCCCTCGGACCTGACTCAGCAGGAGAACCTCGCGGTCGACCCCGACGACGAGGCGCGGGCGGTCATCGACCGGTTCGCGCCGGTCGTCGACGCACACGCGGAGCTGCTCCGCGAGCGCGGCGCCGCGGCGGAGCCGGCCGCCGCCGAGCGCGGCGAGGACGGGGACGACGAGGTCAACGAAGACCTCGAAGCCCGCCTCGAAGCGCTCGGGTATAAATGAATATTCGATCGGTCCTCCGCGACCTCGCGAGCGGGCCGATCGCGATTCAGATGCGGCGCTTCGTCGTCGTCGGCGCGTTCACCGCGGGGATACAGATCGGCCTGTTGTGGCTGTTAGAGAACGTTGCCGGACTGAACTACCTCCTCGCCGCGACGATCGCCATCGAGATCACGATCATCCTCTCGTACGTACTCAACAACGCGTGGACGTTTCGCGCGAGTCAGAACACCGGCCTGTCCGAGTACTTCGGCGGACTGCTCAAGACGAACCTGGTTCGCGGGACCGCGTGGCCGATCCAGATCGGCGTCCTCTACGCCTTCGTCGAGTGGGGCGGGCTGATCGCGGTCGTCGCGAACGTGCCCGCGATCCTCATCAGCGGACTGTATCGGTTCGTCCTCGACTGGCAGTGGACGTGGGGGTGACGCGGAGGCGCCGGGAGCCGCCGTCGCGCCCGTCTCGACTCCCTCAGAACGGGAACCGCGGCTCGACGCGCTCGACGAGGTCGCGGACCGCCTCCTGCTTGTAGTAGCCGACCGCGGACGCGACCACGACGACCGCGACGAGCGCCATCGCGGAGAGGAACCGCCCGCTCGCGAGCTCCCCGCCCGCGTACACCGTCAGCACGTACGCCGGGAGGCGGCCGACGGCGATGACGCCGATGAAGGTGGGGAGCGACCACTTGGTGAGCCCGCTCAGGAAGCAGATGGCGTCGTCGGGAAGCCCGGGGATGATGACGAACGCGAACAGCCCGGGGATTCCGACGGTGTCGACGAACCCGTCGAATCGCTCTATCACGTCCTCGTGGATGACGTTCTCCACGAAGGACCGACCGTACCGCTTCGACAGCGAGAAGGCGACCGCGCTGCCGATGAGTACCCCGGTGAGGCTGTACACCGTGCCCCAGAACGAGCCGAAGAGGTAGCCCGCGACGAGGGCGACGACCTGTCCCGGAATCGGGGCGACGATGACTTGGAGGGCTTGGATGCCGATGAACACGATGGGGGCGAAGATCCCGAACTGGTCGAGCCACAGACGGAGGGCCTGCGCGTCGGTGATGAAGCCCGCGTAGCGGCTCACGAGGACGTAGAGTCCGACCGCGAGGAGCGCGACGCCGACCGCGGCCGCGATCCCCCGCCGGCGATCCGCCCGCGAGGAGAATAGTTTCATTCGTGTCGTAGCGGGCGACAGAGGGACTTGAAGCTTACCAACGGCGGGATCAGATCGACTGCGCACTCCGAGCGGATCACGGCAGCGGCTCCGGGCTCCAGTACGCCATCCGCATCGGGACGCCTTCCGCGTCTCGCCGCTCGCGGTCGTCTCCCGGCAGGAACCGGAGGTCGTCGACCGGGCGGCGCGCGACGACCGCTAGGCCGAGCGCGTCGACGGCGTCGTCGACGGTCGGCTCCGCGGCGTCGGAGACCTCGGCCGGCGCGTCGGTGAGCCCGCGACAGATCCGCCCGAGCGCGGCACCGGGATCGTCGAGGTGCCCGTCGAGCGCGTCCAGACGCTCGCCGACGCCCGGCGCCGTCGTCTTCGAGTGGTCGAGCGGGCGGCCGTTGAGTCCGCGGAAGCACACCTCCGGATGCGCCTCCAGAACGTTCTCGCGCGCCGTCTCGTCCCCGCGGAGGAACGCGTCGACCTCGCCGACCGCCGGCGCGATGTGGTACGATTGCCGGCTGAGCCCCTTGCCGAGGTCGGCCTGGTTCCGCTCGCTCACCGCCTCGTAGTCCGCGCCGTTCATCGCGGCCTCGCACGCCCCCCGCGACGGGACGGGGAAGACGCTGCTCGGGCGTTTAGCGGCCGACCGCGCGGCCGAGTCGACCGCCTCGCGCTCTGCGAGCGTCTCCGCGTCGTCCGGGAGGCCGATCGGGACGTCGACCAGCATCCGGTCGACGCCGTCGTTCCACAGCGCTTCGAGGTCGCGTTCGAGGCGGGGCTCCGGTTCGCTGGCCCCATCGAACACGACCGCGAGCCACGCGCCGCCCGCCCAGTCGACGCCCGCGACGGTGTCGGTTGGCATCGCTGATCGGTTGTCGGCGTGGCCTCTTCAATCGGGTCGGTGCGTCAGAGCGAAGAATCGGCCGACCGCCGCCCGGACGAGATACGCGACTGCGAACCGTGAACTACCCCACCCTACCGCTCGCCTGACGGCTCGCGCTTGAGGGTGGGGCTTCCTGCTTCCACGACGCGCTTTGCTGACACCGAATTGGTGNGGCTCTGGTGAATCGCTGTAAGGCAGCGGGATAGGTCGTCAAATCAAAGGAAGTGAAGCGGGAAATCGGCGATGATCTATGTCGAAGATCTCCCGCTTCACGAGCAAAGCGGTGTCGTTGGCTAAAAATGCTGTTGGTGGTCGAGGCGAAGCCGCCGCCCCCGAAGGGGGTGGGGGCTTCGCCGATTACGCCGTCGTTTCGCTCCACTGTCTCCGGATTTACCTAGAGAAATCCTACCGCGAGGCGCTTGATCTGCTGAGTGAGATGCCACAAATAGTGGCCGAGATCGGCCTTGATCCGGGCGATCTCCCACATCACTCGACGCTAGTAAAGGCGTTTGATAGGTTCGAGATGAAGATCTGGCGAGTGCTGCTGCGGCTGTCGGCGCAGCTGCACGACACCGCCGATCACGCTGCGATGGACGCAACGTTCTTCGACCGCGAAACCGCCAGCAAGCACTACTGCCGCCGGACGAATTACCGCGTTCAAACGCTGAAAACGACCGCGCTCGTCGATACGAAAACACAAGCTGTGCTCGACGTTCACTGTACGACCGAGAAACGTCACGACACGCAGATCGGCTGGCAACTCGCCCTCCGCAACGCGGGCGAGATTGCCAGCCTCGCCGCCGACAAAGGCTACGATTGGCAGCGATTACGCGAGAAATTGCGCAAAGAAGACGTAAGACCGCTGATCAAGCACCGTGAGTTCCGACCCATCGACTGCGCGCATAACGCGCGCATCGATGGGTCTCTGTACGGCCAAAGAGCACTGTCTGAAACCGTCTTCTCGACGATCAAGCGAACGCTCGGCCACGCGGTGCGTGCCCGAGCGTGGTACCGCGAATTTCGTGAGATCGTTCTGATGTGTGCGGTCTACAACATCAAACGAGCCGTGAAACCGTGAAATCAAACGCCTTCTGGCGATTCACCAGAGCCNCGTGAGATCGTTCTGATGTGTGCGGTCTACAACATCAAACGAGCCGTGAAACCGTGAAATCAAACGCCTTCTGGCGATTCACCAGAGCCCCCGGACCAGGACTGTAGCTTAAGTGACCCAATCGCCACCCGACGGTACACGACGACGAGAGACGCGACCAATGCCAGATACAGGAGGGTGTACGCCGCGAGCGTACCTCCCTGTAGCGTAGACGAGTCGAAGAACACAATGCCTATCGTACCTGGCATGTTGCCAGCGGCGTGAATCAAGATCGGCACGTATAGATTCTGTGTGTACTCATATAGTAGACCGAAGGCGAGTCCCGAGAACAGGAGGAGGGCCCCGTAAGTGGCGAGGGCCTGTGACCCAGGGATACCGCTAGTCAGGATGCGGGGCACATGGGCTAGTGTGAACAGGACGCTCGCGGTGATGGCGCCGATCGCACCCCTGAACCGAATGGTACTCGGTAGCACTGCGATCACCTTCGACTGTAGGTACCCTCGGAACGCCACCTCCTCAATGAGCGCGGCGAAAATGAGACCATTGACGAACGCGGCGAGCGCCATCACAGGAGAGACAGTCCACTGGTAACCGATGGCGCTGGCGCCGGCTGTCGGAAGCACCAGACCGATGCCGACTGCGTTCAACAGCACGTAAAATCCGGTGACAGCGACCAGCGCCGGGACAATCCGATCCCGCGAAAGACCGATCCCGGCCAGTGAAACGCCCTCGGCTCGGAGGAACCACAGAGCGAGGACGAGGGGGACGAACTGGACGGCCCCTTCGACCACGGTGATTTCGCTCCCGGGGAGGACGGGGCCGACGCGCAGTACGTCTCCGAGGAGTCTCGTCCCAACGAGATACAGAACGAGTGCCACGACAAAGAGCCCGATCCAACCCGACCCACGGTTGAACGTGATGTGATTGGTCTGGTTCGACATCGTGCGCGAAAACACAAACAGATACTATTTATATATGTAACCAGCATTTCAGGGACAGTAATACGGCTACGCGAACCGTTTGCGGGTGTTTTCCAAGACGACAGGTGGGTCGCCGCGCCAACCCTAGTATCACTGCCCCGACGCGCGCAAGTGTAGAGATTTAACATTGGCGTCATCACAGTTAACGACACAGAGTTACCGCGTGCCGTTGAGCCTACCCGCGTTACGTTGTAGATTGTTGGTGAGTCACAGCACAGTTTCGCGTATAGCTTTGAGGGCTTCTTCACCTGGTTTGCGGAACTCACGTCGGAGCTGAAACGCTCGGGAATACGGTCTGTCTGTCTTTGGAGACGCCTTGGTGTGGCTCTCGCCGCACCGAGGCATCTCAAAAGATCGCCTCACACAATCCCCGAACGTTCCAACCTAGACGAGAACTCTACCGCAAACCCGGACGAGAAGCGCTCAAACACGCTGTCAGAGTGACTCTCTGAAATCAACAATGTGCTACATAAGAGCGTTCGTAGTAACCGTCGTTGATCTCGAGAGGTTCCCGGTGTCGTCGCTGAACCAGAATCGTTCAGATTGTGCGAGGGTTTAATGTAATTCGCACGCGATGGCCGTTCGACTCCAGAGCGAACCACATGAAGACGGGGACTCACAGTTGGAACGCGGTTCGAATCAACCACGGCGGAGCGGGGCTGTGATGTCGGAGCCGACGCTGTGTTGCGGTTTCGTCGGCTCCGAACAAAATGCGGGAAAAGTGGGCCGGCACGAATTTGAATCGTGGTTACGGCCACCCGAAGGCCGAAGGATACCAAGCTACCCCACCGGCCCGCACTCGACAGAAGGCCGCTCGTTCCTTTAATCCTTCCGAAAGGGGGTCGATCAGAGAGTTTCGGACCGACTGGGTGTCGGTGAGAACTCTCCGGAATCGACGGCAAGAACGGTGGCTCCAAAGCCCCAGTCGCGAGGACTCGATGCGCTCGCTGCGGTCCTCAGTCGCTCGTTTCACTCGCTCCCTGCGGTCCTTGTGTCGCGCGTCTTCGTCCTCGCGACTGCCCCTTTGAGTCCCGCCCCGCACAGCACCGCAACCGCATC
>NZ_AOJK01000059.1 GCF_000336875.1 Halorubrum californiense DSM 19288
GGCGGCCGCTCGCAGGCGCGCGCCACCGCACTGCGTCGTCGATTATAATCCGTCGTCGCCGTCTCCGTCGTCCGATCCCGCCACCTCGAAGTACCGGTCGCGGTGCTTCCGACAGCCGGGGTTGAACGCGGCACCGCACGCGGGGCACGTGTCGTCGCCGGACTGCGTCCGGCTGCCAGAGGCGCCTTGCGCCTCGCTGTCACAGTCGAGGTACGCCCTCGCGGTGAGTGTCGTCCCGCAGCCGCCGCACAGCACCGCCGGCTCGTCGAAGCGCTCGCGGGGCCACGGGACCGCCTCGTGGTCGGTCGCCGCGTCGTGACAGGCGTCGCAGGGGTAGTACGTCTCACAGCAGCCGAACCGGAGCGCGACCACGTCGACGGGGTCGTCCCAGTGTGCGCAGCGCGTCTCGGGGTCGACGTCGATTCCGCGCAGGGGGACCCCGAAGCGCGGATCGGTGTCGGGCGCGGTCGTCGTCTCTCGGTCGGACGAATTAGTCGACATCGAAATTGCGGTCAGTAAGCGGTGTACCCGTCGGTGTCGAGCCAGTTGTGGACCACCGTGATCGCGTGGTCAGCGTGGAGCAGTTCGGGGCCGACGCGTAGCCGGCGTTCGGATCGGTCGGCGACGGCGGCCGCCTCCTCACTCGTGAAGTCGTGATGGTCCGAGAGAACGAACACCGGATGGTCCGGGGGCTCGGCGTCGACGAGCGGGTCGCCCTCCTCGTGGAGCTGGACCAGCGTCCCGTCCGGGCCGCGGCCGTCCGCGCCGACGAGCCGGTCGAGCGTCGCGTCGAGGCCCATCCGGCGGAGTTCGACGCCCTGCGAGACGTCCGCGGGCATGTGCCCGATGGCGTCGTCTTTGGCGTCGAGCGCGTCGCGGACCCGCGCGGCGACGTTGCGCTCGTCGGGGTGGAGGTGGCGGAGCGTGTCGGAATCGAAGGTGACGGTGAACTCGTCGGCGATCACGAGGTGGATCCGAACCGACTCGCGGATGCCGTGCGAGAGGAAGACGCCCGCGCTCACGCACCGACAGCAGAGGTCGAGCCGCCCGGCCCCCGGGATGTCCGACAGCGAGACCGCGTCGGGGTCGGTGGGCACGTCGCGGCCGATGACGACGAACTGGCGCATATCCGGGGCTCGCCCCCGATCCTCATAAGGCGTGCGACCCGATCCGCCGCCGTGAGCCTCACCGGACTCTGCCAAGTCTGCGAGGCGGCGACCGCGAGTCACTCCTGCGACCGCTGCGGCCGCGCCGTCTGCGACGACCACTGGGACGAGACGGCCCGCGCCTGCTCCGGCTGCGCCGCCGGCCGCGGATGAGGGGCGCCGCTGGTCGCAGATGAGGAACGCCGCTGCCGCTCGACGGCGGCGCGCTGCCGCCGCTACCGGTGCCGGTTCAGCCGCTTCTTGAGCCGCTTCGCCGCGTCGCCGGCGGCGCCGAAGTACGTCGCCTCGTCGCCGGGTCGGCTCGACTCCTCGCCGGCGAAGATGATCCCGCGCGATGAGTTCACGAGCCCGACGTCGACCGGGAGGTCGGGGCGCTCGGCGAGCCCGTGTTCGACCGCGGCCTCCGCGTCGCCCCCCTGCGCGCCGACGCCGGGTACGAGGAATGGGATCTCGGGAACGATCTCGCGGACCGTCTCCAGCTCGTCGGGCGTCGTCGCGCCCACGACGAGCCCGACGTTGCCGTTCGCGTTCCACACGTCCGCGAGCGCGGCGACGCGCTCGTAGAGCGGTTCGCCGGAGGCGAGTTCGAGGTCTTGGAGGTCCGCGCCGCCCGGGTTCGAGGTGCGACAGAGCGCGAACACGCCCTTGTCCGCGCGGTCGAGGAACGGCTGGAGCGAGTCGCGGCCGAGGTAGGGGTTCACTGTGATCGCGTCGACGTGGTCGAGCACCTCGGCGTAGCGCCGCGCGGTGTTGCCGATGTCGCCGCGCTTCGCGTCGAGCAGGACGGGGACGCCCTTCCCCTCCGCGTACGCCGCGGTCTCGCGGAGCGCGCGCCAGCCGTCGGGGTCCTCGTAGAAGGCGGCGTTCGGCTTGTAGCAGGCGGCGTGTTCGTGGGTCGCGTCGATGATCCGGCGGTTGAACGCCCACCGCGGGAGGTCGGCGTCGGTCACGGTCTCGGGGAGCCGGCTCGGATCGGGGTCGAGTCCGACCGAGACGACGCTGTCGACGGCGTCGATCCGGTCCGCGAGCGTCTCGAAGAAGTCCATACGCGCACTGTGTCGAGGGGCGCACTAATCGTTGTGTTCCGCGTCGGTCGGGCCCCCTACCGGCCAGACGATCCGGTGTATGTGCCGATCGGGGGATCCCGTAATAACAGGATACTCCCCTCGGCTCCCCGTCGGTCGCCACACGCATGGCCGGTAGCACTGGCGGCGGCTTTCGGGCGTCGCTCTCCGGACCGATCCTGAAGTACTACGCCTACAAGGCGACGAAGGCGGTCGAGTTCTACCGGCCGATCATGTACCTCTTCTTCCTGGCGCAGGGGCTCTCGTTCACACAGATCGCCGTTCTGGAGGCACTGTATAACCTGACGACGCTGTTCGGCGAGATCCCGACCGGCTACGTCGGCGACCGGGTCGGGCGACGCAACAGCCTCCTCGTCGGGACCGCGCTCATCTCCGTGACGCTCCTCGGAATCGGGCTGTCGAGTTCGTTCCTCCCGCTGGCCGGCCTCTACGTCTGCTGGTCGCTGGGGTACAACTTCCGCTCCGGAAGCGAGGACGCGTGGCTCTACGACACCCTCACCGACGACCTCTCCGAGGACGAATTCGCCAGCGTTCGGGGACGCGGGGAGTCGGCGGCGTTGGCCGTCGGGGCCGTCGCGGCGGTCTCGGGCGGTTATCTCGGAAGCGTCGACCTCTCGTACCCGTGGTTCGTCGCGGCGGGCGTGACGAGCCTCGGCGTCCCGGTGCTGCTCACGCTCGACGAGCCGGAGACGTACGAGGAGACCGCCTCGGAGGACCTGAGCCTCCGACGGACGGTCCGCATCGTGCGGGACGTCCTCTCGCGTCGTCGGCTGCGGTCGCTGCTGCTGTACTACTACGTCCTGTACGCCGCGGTCACGTACCTCGTGTTCGTCTTCCTCCAGCCGATCTTCGAGACCGTCGTTCTCGACCTCGGGGTCCCGAAGCCCCAGGTCGAATCCCTGCTGGGGTGGTTCTACGCGGCGTACAGCCTCGTCGGCGCGGTGCTCACCTACTACACGGGAGCGATCCGGGAGCGGATCGGGCTGCGGACGTGGTTCCTCGTCCTCCCGTTCGCCGTCGGCGGCGCGCTGGTCGGCATGTACTTCGTCCCGGTGCTCGCCGTTCCGACGTTCCTCCTGATTCGGGGCGTGTCGGACGTCACGCGGTCGTTCGCCGGCCAGTACGTCAACGACCGGGTCGAGTCGCTCGGCCGCGCGACCGTCCTGAGCGCGATGGCGATGGTCAGCGGCCTCGCGGTCGTGCCGTTCCAGCTCGGGAGCGGCGTCGTGTCCGACGCCGTTTCTCCCCTGTTCGCGCTGGGCGTCGCCGGGGTCGTCCTCGTCGTCGGGGCCGCCGCTATCCTCGTCTGGGAAGCCCCCGTCGGGGACGACTCGGTCGGCGATCAGGTCTGACCAGCTCTCCCGTTCGGAACGCCGTCGCCTAACAGGAGCAGTAGTACTCGCGGTCGACGAACTCCGTCTCGAACAGCTTCGCCGCCGGTCCCGGGTCCGCGGGGCGGTAGACGCCCGTCGTCAGGTCCCCCTCGCGCTCGAACGCGCCGGAGACGAGCCGCCGCCAGTCGGCGGCCGACAGCTGGTCCCAGAAGGCGTCGTCGCCCGCGAGCAGCGAGAGGTAGTCGCGGAGGTACACCCACCGGGTCGGCTCGACGCCGTCGGACTCGTAGCTCGCGTCGGTGACCGCGGCGTAGGCGGCCATCGGGAGGTTCGCGCCCGCGGCGACCGGCATCGAGATCCACTTCCACGGCCGGGTGTTGACGTCGAGCAGCAGGAACTCCTCTCGGGCCTCGTCGTAGACGAACTCCGACTCGCTGATCCCGTGGTAGCCCGCGTCGTCGAGGACGGCGAGCGCGCGCTCCTCGATCGCCGGCTCGTCCGCGGTCTCCACGAGACAGGACGTACCGAAGTTGCGCGGGTACCGCACCGCGGCGTTGCCGACGACCGCGAGCGCGTCGTCGCGCCCGGACGGGGGGACGTAGGAGGCCAGCGAGTGGTCCTTCCCCGTCGCGATGTCGACGCGCTTCTGCGCCATCACCGCGATCCCCTCCTCGCTCGCGGCCGCGACGACGTCGGCGAACTCCTCGCGGTCGGCCACCTCGATCACGTTGGTGCCGAACGCCTCCTCGAAGTCGCGCTTGAGTTCGGGCTTGACCACCAGCGGGAAGCCGAGTTCCGCTGCGACCTCGTCGACCGACGCGTCCGCCTCGCGCGTCCCCGCCGCCGCGGTCTCCGCCAGCCGGTACGTCTCCGGGTAGGGTACGCCGAGCCGCTCGCAGGTCGCGTACAGCGCCGACTTGTTCAACACGTCGTCGAGCGTGTCGCTCCCGGCGAAGGGGAGCCGGACGCCGTCGGGGTCGGCCTCGGCGTACGAGAGCGCCCACTCGTCCATACAGCCGAACGCGACGGCCTCCGTGCCCGCGGCGTCGACGACCGCCTCCACGTCCTCGCGGAACCCGTCGAGGTCGTCGAGCGGGTACGTCACCGCCCCCGCGAAGTCGACCGCGTCCGACGGGGGCGCGAGCCCGTCGTGGGGGACGGCGTTCCCCGCCCCCGCGTCTCCCCCGCCTGCGCCGCCCGCCCCCGCGCCGCCAGCGCGGTCGAGCGCGATGACGGGCACGTCGTGGGCGTCGAGCGCGCGGGCGACGCCGAGGCCGGTGATGTGCGCGTTGCTGACGAGCGCCGGCGGCCGGTCGAACTCGGCGTCCGCGAGCGCGTCGATCAGTCCCTCCGTGGACCGAAACGTGTCTGCCATACCCGGTGTCGACGGTCGACGCACAAAAGCGTCCCACGTACCGGCCCCGAATGCCCGTATCGGTGACGGCTCTCTCGCGGAGATCGGTGACGACCGTCTCGCGGAGAAGAGAGCGGTCCCGGGGGCGACGCGAGCGGCTTTTCAGGCCGCGTCGCCTCCGGGTCGATATGAGCGAAACCGAAGACGACGCCGAGCGCGCCGACGGGGACGAGCCCGACCCGACCGACGAACTCCCCGACCGGGTCCGGCGGGCGTTCGCGGACCACGGCTCCTTCGAGCGCGACGGCGACGGCTGGGTCTCGACGACGACCGCGTTCGACGGGCGCGTCCGCGCCGAGTCGGCCGTCGAAGGACGAGTCCGGTTCGCCGTCACCGTCCGCGTGCCGACCCTCTCGGCGGTCACCGCCGACGAGGTCGCCGACGTGGTCGAGGACGGCTGGGCCGACACGTTCGAGCGCCGCGCGGTCGACGTCGGCGGCGTCACGCGAAAGGACCGGGAGTTCGACCCCGCGATCGAGCGCGGGGGCGACGAGATAGCGGTCACGTACGCGTTCGAGGATATCAACGAGCGGCGCGGCGTCGACGACGCGGGCGCGCTGATCGACTTCGTCGAGGGGACGTACGTCCAGGGCGTGATCCCCGGCTACGAGTACACGCCCCCGGTCTCCGACCTGCTCTCCGCGGCGCGACAGCAGGGCGGCGGCGGCCCGGTCTGAGAGGCGGCCCGGGCTGAGCGACGGGCCGGTCTGAAGGGCGGTCCGGTCCGAGGCCGATAGGGGCAAGTGTCGGCGGCCCGTACGGCGACCATGCTCGCGCTGTTCGGGTTCGGCAGCCTCCTCGCACTCGTCGCGTTCCACACGTTTCTCGCCGGGGTGGCGACCCGGTTCTTCCGGATTCAGCTCTCGACCTCGTGGGGGTCGGTCGTGTACACGGTCGTGTTGACCCCCCTGCTGCTGCTCGTCTCGACGCTCGTGTTCACCGGCGCGCTCGGCGTCGGGACCGGGATCGACGTCGGGAGTTCGACCATTCTGCTGGCGCTTTTGATCGCGCTCCCGCTGGCGCTCGGCGTCGCGATAGACTACCTCTACGTCCCGTCGCCCGACGAGTACGAACTGCCCGACACGCGCTGACGCGGTCCGGGCTCGGGCCCGAGTTCCGGGCGGACCGCGGCGGTCAGCGGTCGACGAGCCCGGCCACGATATCTTCGACCCGCGCCACCACGTCCTCCGGAGCGCGCGTCGCGTCGACGCGGTGGAACCGAGCGGGGTCCGCGTCGATCAGGCGCTCGTAGTTGTCGCCCACGGCCGCGAGGTAGCCGTCGCGCTCGAACTTGTCCGTTCGCCCGGCGCGCTCGGCCGCGGTCTCGGGGTCCAGATCGAGGTAGATCGTCGCGTCCGGCGGGCGCGAGAACGCGGCGTGGATCCCCCGGACGTACTCCAGCGGGCGCCGGATCCCGGCGTCGGCCCGCGCGAGCGTCGCCCCCTGATAGGCGAACCGCGAGTCCGAGTAGCGGTCGGAGATCACCAGCCCGTCGTCGGCGAGCGCCGGCCGGACCGTCTCCGAGAGGTGGTTCGCGTGGTCGGCGGTGTACAGGAACAGCTCCGCGAGCGGGTCGGCGTCCGGGTCGCCCATCGAGCGTCCCACCGCCTCCCCGTACCAGCTGTCGGTGGGTTCGCTGGTGAACGTCGCGTCGGGGTACACGTCGTGGAGCGCCTCCCAGACCGTCGTCTTGCCGCTGCCGTCGAGCCCCTCCAGCGTGATCAGCATGGTGGCGTTCCGCCGCCGCGAGGAATAAACGGCGCGGGTCCGGCCCGGGCGTCAGGGACTCCCTCGGTCCGAGCGCGGCTCCGCCCGCCCTTTTTAGTGACCCCTTCCCAAACGACGGCCATGGTCGTCGATTCGTCAGCCGCTCACGCGCGCCGAGGGGACGGATGGTAGCCGTCGCCGTCTCGCTCTCGCGGGTGGCGGCCGCCCTCGTGTTGGTCGCCCTGAACGGCTTCTTCGTCGCCTCGGAGTTCGCGTTCGTCAGGATCCGGGCCACCTCGGTCGAGCAGCTCGTCGAGGAGGGGAAAGCGGGCGCGGACACGCTCCAAGAGGTGATGACCAACCTCGACGACTACCTCGCGGCGACCCAGCTCGGAATCACGCTCGCGTCGCTCGGGCTCGGATGGATCGGCGAGCCCGCCGTCGCGGCGCTCATCGAACCCGTCCTCGGCCCGCTCCTGCCGGAGGGGCTGGTCCACCTCGTCGCGTTCGCGATCGGGTTCTCGTTCATCACCTTCCTCCACGTCGTCTTCGGCGAGCTGGCGCCGAAGACCATCGCCATCGCGCAGGCGGAGCGCATATCGCTGTTGCTCGCGCCGCCGATGAAGCTCTCGTACCTGCTCTTCAGGCCCGGCATCGCGGTGTTCAACGGCACCGCGAACGCCTTCACGAGCCTGATCGGCGTCCCGCCCGCCTCCGAGAGCGACGAGACGCTCGAAGAGCGGGAGATCCGGCGCGTGCTGGCGCGGGCCGGCGAGGCCGGCCACGTCGACGAGTCCGAGGTCGCGATGATCGAGGGGGTCTTCGAACTCGATGACACCGCGGCCCGAGAGCTGATGGTTCCCCGTCCGGACGTCGTCTCGCTGCCCGCGGACGCGTCGCTGGCGGCGATCCGCGAGACGGTCCTCGACGCCGGCCACACGCGGTATCCGGTCGTCGAGAACGACGACGCCGACCGCGTCGTCGGGTTCGTGGACGTGAAGGACGTGCTGCGCGCGACCGAGGCGGGCGACGACGGCACCACCGCGAGCGACCTGGCACGGGAGATACTCGTCGTCCCGGAGACGACGAGCGCCAGCGACCTCCTCGTCCAGTTCCGCGACGAGCGCCGGCAGATGGCGGCGGTGATCGACGAGTGGGGCGCCTTCGAGGGGATCGCGACCGTCGAGGACGTCGCCGAGGCGCTCGTCGGCGACCTCCGCGACGAGTTCGACGTCGTCGACCGCCGCCACACCATCCGGCGGACCGGCGACCGGACGCACGAGGCCGACGGGTCGGTCGCGCTCGACGGCGTCAACGACGCGCTCGGTACCGACCTCAGCGGCGACGGCTACGAGACGCTCGGCGGGTTCGTCCTCGACCGTATCGGGCGCTCTCCCGAGGTGGGCGACGTCGCGGAGACCGAGGCGTACGCCTTCGAGGTCACCGCGGTCGACAGAGCGCGCATCTCGACGGTACGCGTCACGCGGCGCGACGACTCGGACGAGTCGGGCGCCGACGGAGACGGCGCGGACGCCGGTGCGGGTTCGACCGACGACGCGGCGTGAGCCGCGCCGCCCGGGTTCTCCCATCAGCGGAACCGGACCGCCCCACGCCGCGACCGACGCGAGCGTTTTTCACCCGCGGCCGCGACCCGCCTGTATGTTCGACCGAATCTGCGTCCCCACCGACGGCAGCGACGCGGCAGCGGCGGCCTTCGAACACGTGCTGGCGATCGCCGCCGACCACGGCGCGACGGTCCACCTCCTCCACGTCGCGGACACGACCCGCGACAGCGTGACCCGGATCGGCGGCGACGTGGTCGACGTGCTGGAGCGCGAGGGCGAGTCCATCGTCGAGGCGGCGGCCGCCCGCGCCGCCGAGGCGGGCGTCGACGCGGAGACGGCGGTCCGACAGGGCGGCGTCCCGGAGACGGTCGCCGCCTACGCCGAAGAGGTCGACGCCGACCTCGTCGCGATGTCGACCAAGGGGCGGCAGGGCGTCGAGCATCTCGTCGGCAGCACGACGGAGCGCGTCGTCCGGGAGTCGCCGGTGCCGGTGCTGGCGCTCCGGCCGGGAGACGAGACCGTCCCGTACCCGTACGAGGACATCCTCGTTCCGACCGACGGGAGCCCGGCCGCGACCGCCGCGCTCGACCGCGCGCTTCCGATCGCGGAGCGGGCGGGCGCGACGGTCCACGTTCTCTCGGTCGTCGACACCGGCGGGATCGGTATCGGCGACCACGTCGAGGTGGACGTACTCTCGGAGTACGCCGACGACGCGGTCGCCGAGGGCGTCGAGCGCGTCGAGGCCGCCGGGCTGGAGGCGGTCGGCGCCGTCGAGGCCGCCCCCTCGGCCGCGCGCGGGATCCGGGCGTACGTCGACGACCCCGGCGCCGACCTCGTGGCGATGGGGACGCACGGCCGGACCGGCGTGGGGCGGTACCTGCTGGGGAGCGTCGCCGAGCGCACCCTCCGGACGGCCCCCGTGCCGGTGCTGACGGTTCCGGTTCCCGAGGAGGAGTGATCCCGAGCGACCGGGGGACGCCGACCGACGGGACGTGCGTCTGACGCCGCGGTAGGTTTACGGGGCTTCCACGCGACATAGTTCGCATGAAAGTGTTGGTAGCCGGGGGGACCGGCTTCATCGGATCGTACCTCTGTCGCGCGCTCGCCGACGACGGCCACGCGGTGACCGCGCTCTCCCGCTCGCCCGAGGAGGCGCCGGAGGGCGTGACGGGCGTCAGCGGCGACGTGACCGACTACGACTCCATCGCGTCGGCCGTCGACGGCCACGACGCGGTCGTGAACTTAGTCGCGCTCTCGCCGCTGTTCGAACCGGACGGCGGTAACCGCATGCACGACCGAATCCACCGCGGCGGGACCGAGAACCTCGTCCGCGCGGCCGAGGACGGCGGCGTCGACGGGTTCGTCCAGTTGAGCGCGCTCGGCGCGGACCCGAACGGCGACACCGCCTACATCCGGTCCAAGGGCGAGGCGGAGGGGATCGTCCGCGAGAGCGAGCTCGACTGGACGATCTTCCGCCCCTCGGTCGTCTTCGGCGACGGCGGGGAGTTCGTCTCGTTCACCAAGCGGCTGAAGGGGATGTTCGCGCCGGGCGTCCCGCTATACCCCCTCCCGGGCGGCGGGAAGACGCGGTTCCAGCCCATCCACGTCGAGGACCTCGTCCCGATGATCGCCGCCGCCGTGACCGACGACGAACACGCTGGCGAGACCTACGAGGTCGGCGGGCCGGAGGTGCTCACGCTCCGGCAGGTGACGGACCTCGTGTACGAGGCGGAGAAGAAGGGCGTCACCATCGTCCCGCTGCCGATGCCGCTCGCGAAGATCGGCCTCTCGGTCCTCGGGGCGGTCCCCGGGTTCCCGATGGGCGCGGACCAGTACCGCTCGCTGAAGTTCGACAACACGACCGCCGACAACGACGTCGGCGCGTTCGGGGCCGACCCGGCCGAGCTGACGACGCTCGGCGAACACCTCGGGATCCGATGACCGGGAACGCGGACGTGTCAACTGTGCTAATCTCAACGCTGGTAACGGCAACCGAAGGCTTATATATGAGATCGCGTTCTGTTCAGTTCAAACGCGGAGGGAGCACACGATGAAACTCGCAATGATCGGATTCGGACAGGCGGGGGGCAAAGTCGTTGACAAGTTCTTGGAGTATGATAAGCGGACGGGCTCCGAGATCGTTCGGGCCGCAGCAGCCGTCAACACGGCGAAGGCGGACCTCATGGGGCTCGAACACATCACCGAGGACCAGCGCGTCCTCATCGGCCAGTCGCGCGTGAAGGGCCACGGCGTCGGCGCGGACAACGAACTGGGCGCGGAGATCGCCGAGGAGGACATCGACGAGGTCCAGGGCGCGATCGACTCGATCCCGGTCCACGAGGTCGACGCGTTCCTCGTCGTCGCCGGGCTCGGCGGCGGCACGGGCTCCGGCGGCGCGCCGGTGCTCGCGAAACACCTCAAGCGGATCTACACCGAGCCGGTGTACGGGCTCGGCATCCTGCCGGGCAGCGACGAAGGAGGGATCTACACCCTCAACGCGGCCCGGTCGTTCCAGACGTTCGTCCGCGAGGTGGACAACCTGATGGTGTTCGACAACGACGCCTGGCGGAAGACGGGCGAGTCCGTGCAGGGCGGCTACGAGGAGATCAACGAGGAGATCGTCCGGCGGTTCGGCATCCTCTTCGGGGCCGGCGAGATCCAGCAGGGCCAAGAGGTCGCCGAGAGCGTCGTCGACTCCTCGGAGATCATCAACACGCTCTCGGGCGGCGGCGTCTCCACGGTCGGCTACGCCGAGGAGGAGGTCGAGGAGCGCTCCTCCGGCGGACTGCTCTCGCGGCTGCGCGACGACGGCGACGACGAGGAGCTCGACAGCGCCCACACCACGAACCGGATCACGAGCCTCGTCCGCAAGGCGGCGCTCGGCCGGCTCACGCTCCCCTGTGAGATCGAGGGCGCGGAGCGCGCGCTGCTCGTGCTCGCGGGCCCGCCGGAGTACCTCAACCGGAAGGGTATCGAGCGCGGCCGGAAGTGGCTCGAAGAGCAGACCGGATCGATGGAGGTCCGCGGCGGGGACTACCCGTACCGCGGCGCCGGCTTCGTCGCGACCGTCATCCTGCTCGCGGGCGTCACGAACGTCCCGCGGATCAAGGAGCTCCAGCAGGTCGCCATCGAGGCGCAGGACAACCTCGACGAGATCCGCGAGGAGAGCGACGAGAACCTCGACGAACTCGTCAGCGACGACAGCGACGAGCTGGAATCCCTGTTTTAGGGCCCGCCGTCGCTCGCGATGGAAGTCATCGTCCCCTTTTCGACCGACCGCCCGAAATCTCGACTCTCGGGCGTCCTTTCGCCCGACGAGCGCCGCGGATTCTCGCGCGCGATGCTCGACGACGTGCTCGACGCCGTCGTCGCCGCGGGCGGCGACCCCCGGGTCCTCGCCACCGACGCGGTCGACGTCGACCGGCCGGTCACCGTCGACGACCGCCCGCTGACGGAGGCCGTGAACGCGGCGCTCGACGCGCGGTTGGGAGCGGGCGGTGAGGCGGGGAACGGCGACACCCCCGAACCGGTCGCCGTCGTGATGGCGGACCTCGCGCTCGCCACTCCGGCCGCAGTGGAGCGCCTGTTCGCGGCCGGCCAGAACGCCGACGTCGCGATGGCGCCGGGTCGCGGCGGCGGGACGAACGCGTTCGTCGCCTCGCACCCGGAGTTCCGCGTGGACTACCACGGCGCGTCCTACCTCGACCACCGCGAGATAGCGAGCGAAATCGGCGCGGCGTTCGCCGCGGTCGACTCGCAGCGGCTCGGCACCGACGTCGACGAGCCCGCCGACCTCGCGGAGGTCCTGATCCACGGCGAGGGGCGGGCGGCGGCGTGGCTCCGGGAGGCCGGCTTCGCGCTCGACGCGTCCGAGGGTCGCGTGGCGGTCGTCCGAGAGTGAGCGCGCCGAAACCGACCGCTCGGCTATTCGATCGCCGACGTAACCAAATACGGGTTCATCGGGGGATCCGCAACCGCGATTCTTTTTAAACGTCGACCGCGAGTGACGGCCGTGTTCGCCGGGGCCGACGAGTACGACGTTGACGTCGCGGTCGACGAGCTGGCGGTCGAGCGACTGCTCTCGGTCCGCCCGAGCGACGTCGACGCCGCCGACCGGCTCACCTTCGCGCGAAACGTCTTCATCCCGCTCACCACCGCGTGCCGGTACACCTGTACGTACTGTACCTACTATGATGTCCCCGGCGAGGCGTCGCTTCTCTCGCCCGAGGAGGTGCGCGAGCAGTGCCGCGTCGGCGCCGACGCCGGCTGTACGGAGGCGCTGTTCACCTTCGGCGACGAGCCGGACGACCGGTACACCGAGGTCCACGAGACGCTCGCAGAGTGGGGGTTCGACTCGATCCACGAGTACCTCTATCGGGCCTGCGAAATCGCCTTGGAGGAGGGGCTGCTCCCGCACTCGAACCCGGGCGACCTGACCGAATCGCAGTTCGCCGGCCTCCGGGAGGTGAACGCGTCGATGGGCGTCATGCTGGAGACGACTGCCGACGTCGACGCGCACAGCGGCGGGCGACGGAAGACGCCCGGTCAGCGGCTCAACACGATCCGGGCGGCGGGCCGGCAGGGTGTCCCGTTCACGACCGGCATCCTGGTCGGTATCGGTGAGGACTGGCGCGACCGCGCCGAGAGCCTGCTCGCGATCCGCGAACTCCACGAGCGACACGGTCACGTCCAGGAGGTGATCGTACAGAACGTCGTCCCGAACGAGCGCTCCGACTTCCCGAAGCCGGACCTCGCGACGATGCGCCGGGTCGTCGCGATGGCCCGCGCGGCGCTTCCGCCGGAGGTGTCCGTTCAGGTGCCCCCGAACCTCTCGCCGGCGGCGGACCTCGTCGACTGCGGGATCGACGACCTCGGCGGCGTCTCGCCGGTGACGGACGACTACATCAACCCGGCGTACGAGTGGCCGGACCTCCGTGGGCTCGAAGCGGTCGCGGACGCCGGCGGCGTGCCGCTCCGCGAACGCCTCCCGACGTACGCCCGGTTCCTTCCCGAGGAGTTCCGACCCGCCGGCATCGACCCGGCGCCCGAACCCGACGGGCGCGACGCGTGGATCCCGCCCGCCGTCCGCGAGCGGATCGCGGCGGACGACGTCCACGGCCGACGGCTGCGCGCGGTCGCTCGCGGCGACGGACCGCTCGCGGTGCGGAGCGACTGACTCGGTTTCCCGCCGGGGACCAGTGCCCCGTGCGAGCGACCGGTTCCTCACGCGGCCGTCCGTCCACCGAACGTAAACAACCGCGCCGCCAGTAGCTTCTTTATATAGTCTCGTGAAGGGGCGGGTGGTGTATCCCTTACAGCTCGACGCGGTCACGAACGCGGTCGACGTCGCGGCGATAGCGACGTCGGTGGTCGGGTTCGTCGCCGGGTTCCTGGCCGTATTGCTGCTCGGCAAGTACGTCGTCATCCCGGGGCTTCGGCGGATCGGCAGGTCGCGCGGGTTCGACGAGGCGGTGGTGAGCCTCGGGACGAACGTGCTCAACGCCGTGGTCTGGGTGGCCGCGATCGCCATCGGCTTCGCCGTGGCCGGCTACGGCGGCTTCCTCTCGGCGTTCGCGGTGTTCGGCGGCGCCATCGCGCTCGCGGTCGGCTTCGCGGCGCAGGACCTCCTCGGCAACTTCGTCGCCGGCGTGTTCATCCTGAAGGACAAGCCGTTCGAGGTCGGCGACTGGATCCAGTGGGACGGTGAGTCCGGCCGCGTCGAGGAGATAGACCTCCGCGTGTCGCGCGTCCGGACCTTCGACAACGAGCTCGTCACCGTCCCGAACGGTGACCTCGCCAACAGCGCGGTGACGAACCCGGTCGCGTACGACACGCTCCGCCAGAAGTTCGTCTTCGGCATCGGCTACGACGACGACATCGCGGAGGCGACCGACATCATCGTCGAGAAGGCCGAGGCCCACGAGGAGGTTCTCGACGACCCGGGCGTCTCGGTCCGCCTCGTCGAGCTCGGTGACTCCGCGGTCGGGCTCCAGTCGCGCTGGTGGATCGCCGACCCCGACCGCGGCGACTTCGTCCGCGTGCGCTCCGAGTACGTCACCGCGGTGAAGGAGGCGTTCGACGACGCCGGCATCGACATGCCGTACGTCCACCGGCAGCTCACCGGGAGCGTCGAAGTGATCGAAGACGTCGCCGCCGACGAGTAGGCCGCACCCGCGTCCGCACGCCCCTATCCGACCTCTTCCTCCGCGTCCCCCGCGTCGGGCCGGTACTGCCGGCTGACGGCCTGCCACCGGTTCGACCGGAACCGGAACCCGTTCAGTCCGGCGGGCACGAGCTTCTCCGCCACCAGCGCCGCGTACAGCCCGCCCACCCCGAGCGGCGTGACGAGGCCGAGGAGCGCGACGGGGAGCGCGAAGACGTACAGCCCGACCATCGACGCGAGGAAGGGCCAGCGCGTGTCGCCAGCGCCGCGCAGCGACCCCGTGATCGACCCGTCGACGCCGAGCGGCACCGCCGAGACCGCTGCGGCGACGACGAACGCTGCGGTCGCGCTCACCGCGGCCGGGTCGTCGACGAAGGCGCCGGCGATCGGCGTGGCGGCGGCGATCACCGCGGCCGACGCGAGGACGTAGACGACCGCCGACAGCGCGATCACGTCGCGGCCGTACGCGGTCGCGAGCGACTCCTCGCCCGCGCCGAGCCGCTGGCCGACGAGCGTGCTTGCGGCGATGGAGAACCCCCAGCTGAAGCTCCCGAGCAGCGCCCGCACCCGGCGGCCGACCTCCAGGGCGGCGACCGTCGCGTCGCCGAACGACGACGCGATCCACAGGAGCGGGAAGACGACGACTCCCTCGGCGACCCGCCGCGCGATGAGCGGCGCGGAGACACGGAGCAGTTGCCGGCTCAGCCCGGGGTCGAACCACGGGCCGGAGCGCCCGACCGGGACCGGCGAGGCGCCGCGGCCGAAGTACGACCGCCCGGACATCCCCCACGCGAGGAGGAGCCCGACGGCGGCGATGGAGACGGCGGTGCCGAGCCCGGCGCCGAACACGCCGAGGCCCGCGCCGAGGACGAGCCAGACGGTGAGGACGACGTTCAACAGCGCGCCGCCGGCGCGCGCGACCATCGGGGTGCGGGTGTCGCCGACGCCGGCGTACGTCCGGCTGGCGATCATGTTGAAGAACTCGAAGGCGAGCGCGGGCGCCGTGACCGCGAGGTAGGTGGTCCCGGCGGACAGCGCGGCCCCGTCGCCGCCCACGAGGGCGATCAGCCGCTCCGCGCCGAGGACGTACCCCGCGACGATGGGGGCGACGAGCAGCGCGGACACGATCAGCGACTGCTTGACGACGAGCCCCGCCCGGCCACGCTCGTCGCCGCCGTAGTTCTGCGAGACGAGCGAGACGGTGCCGCCCGCGAGCCCGATGGAGACGAACTTCGCGAGCTGCCAGAACGCGAAGGCGTACCCCATCCCGGCGACCGCCGAGACGCCGACCGCGTAGCCGATCACCGCGAGGTCGACGGTGTTCTTCGACATGATCGCGAACCCAGTCACGATCCGGGGCCACGCGAGCCCCATCGTCTCGTCGAGCCGCGACCGGTCGATGACGCCGGCCCGGTCGAGCGCGCCCGCGACCGCCTCGCCGACGCGAGCGACGCCCTCCCGGAGCCGTGATAGCATTGGACTTCGATACGGGTTGAGTCGGCTTGTGTCTGTCCGTCCGCGTCACGGAAGAGGCGTCCGTCGACTCGGGGTCAGTCTCGTTCGAGCAGCGATCGCGCCCGCCGGACGTAGCTGTTCGCGTCCCAACTGCGAGCGTCGCTGACCGCGTCGAGTACCGCCGTCGCGTCGGCGGTCGAGAGCGCGCCGGGCCGGACGAACGCCGAGAGGAGCGTCGGCGTCGTGACGAGCCGGGTGTCGGCGAGCGACGCGTGAATCAGGCCGAGCTGATTGAACTCGTCACAGAGTAACAGCGCGGCGTCGAGGGCGTTCGCGAGGGCGACGGCGGCGTTCTCACCGTCGTCGAGCGGGAACGCCTCGTCGAGGTCGACCGACCGGGTCGAGATTGCTCCGGTTCGGTCGAGGACAGCGGTCGCGGCGCGACCGTGTACGTCGTCGTACGAAGCGGTCTCGCGGAGCTCTTCGACGACCACCGTCGGAACGACGACCTCGTACCGATCCACGCAGATCGAGAGGGGGTCGGGGTCGTCGCGGGCGGCGATCCCGAGGCTCACGAGGCCGGGGGTGTCGGCGACGAGCCGAGACATCTACGCGTCGGCGACCTCGTCGACGAACCCCTCGTCCAACTGCCGTTTCAGCACCCGGAGGTTCGCGGCCTCCTCGGCGCCGACGAGCGCTTTGAGCTGCTCGACGGAAATCTCGTCGTCGTAGTAGGCGGCGGCGATCTCCTGGGTGAGCGCGTCGTCGTGGGCCGCCTCTTGGAGGTACTCCCGCAGCGCCGTCACGAGGATGTCCGTCCGGTCTTCTCCGAGCACGTCCGCGAGCGCGTCGGTCCGGTCGATGAGCCGGTGCGGCGCCCGGAACTGGACACGCTTCTTGTCGCTGCTCATCATGTGTACGATGTGAGCCAACGCAATTATCGCTTGGCGTGTGTACAACGTGAGCCTCCGGGTCGGTTCGGGGAGCCGCCTCGGTGGACCGCTTCCGGAGCGCAATCGTTTTCACCGAACCACCGACGCATACCACGTATGAATACCAGTGAGTGGCGGACGTATCTCGTCACCGCGTCGAGCCGCTCCGCCGGGCGGACGACCCCCGAGGTCGTCGCGGCCGCGCTCGACGGGGGCGTCGACGTTGTCCAGCTTCGCGACAAGGGCGTGAGCGACCGCGAGCGCTACGAAACCGGGCTGCGGCTGCGCGAGCTGACCGCCGAGGCGGGGGTCCCCCTGATCGTGAACGACCGGATCGACCTCGCCGCCGCGGTCGACGCGGACGGCGTCCACCTCGGACAGACGGATCTCCCGGTCGCGGTCGCCCGCGAGCGACTGGGGGAAGACGCCGTCGTCGGCGTCTCCGCGTCGACGGTCGAGCAAGCCGAGGCGGCCGAGACCGCGGGCGCGGACTACCTCGGCGTCGGGGCCGTCTACGGCACCGACTCGAAGGCCGTGTCCGGCGACCGGGACGGGATCGGGACGGAGCGGATCGCCGCGGTCGCCGACGCTGTCGAGGTTCCGGTGATCGGAATCGGCGGCATCGACGCGGGAAACGCCGCGCCCGTGGTCGGGGCGGGCGCGACCGGCGTGGCGGCGCTGTCGGCGATCACGGCCGCCGACGACCCGGAAGCGGCGACCGCGGCGCTGCGAGCGGCGGTCGCGGAGTGAGGGGTGACGAGAAGGCGAGCCCTCAGACCTCGCGCTCGAACTCGGGCGCGAACAGCCGCGCCGACATCGGCGCCGGGTCGCCCTCGGTGACGTTGTACGCGGAGAAGTCGGTGACGCCCGCCTCGCGGAGCAGGTCCTCGTCGTAGAAGCTGTTGCCCGTACACTCCGCGGGGTCGCGTGCGAGAATTTCGAGCACCGCGTCGGAGACGACCTCGGGGGTCCGCCAGTCGTCCTCGGTCCCGAGCCCGAAGTAGCGCGTCGCGCGGGTGTCGATGGTCGTCACCGGCCAGAAGGTGTTACAGCCGACGTCGTCGCTCGCCAACTCCTCGGCGAGCGAGAGCGTGACGAACGACATCCCGAGCTTCGACCACGCGTACGGCGCCTTCCCCGGCGAGCGGTCGGTCACGATCGGCGGCGAGTTCGACAGCAGCCACGCCTCGTCTTGGTCCGCGAGGTGGTCGGCGAACGCGTGCGCGACGAGGTGGGTCCCGCGGACGTTCACGTCCGTCAGGAGGTCGAACCGGTCGGCCGGGAGGTCGGCGATATTGGCCAGTTGGATCGCGCTCGCGTTGTTGATGACGATGTCCACCTCGCCGAACTGTTCGATCGACTCCTCGACGACTTCTTCGACGCGGTCCTCGTCGCGGAGGTCGAGTTCGAGCGCGAGCGCCTCGGGCCCGCGCTCGCGCACCTCGCGGGCCGTCTGCTCGATCGACCCCGCAAGCTCGGAGTCGTCGCCGTCCGTCGTCTTCCCCGTCGAGACGACGTTACAGCCGCGGTCGGCGAGCGCGAGCGCTATCTGCTTACCGATGCCGCGAGTCGTCCCGGTGATGAACGCCGTCGAGCCCGAGAGGTCGAGATCCGCGAGTGCCATATCTCTCGTTCGACCGACCGAGGGATAATTCTCGGTGGTCGAGCGTGGAATCGATGATGCGATAGCACCGATCGTTCACAAGTGACGACTGCGGTGGCGCGTGCCGACGAGCGGCCGGAGGCCGCGAGTCGCACGCGCGAGGGAGTCGGCCGACCACAGGGAGGCCGACGAGGTTGGGGAGGCGTGAGGCTGTGGTGCGGTTGCGGTGGGTGGGACTCAAAGGGGCAGCCGCGAGGACGAAGCACGGCGACGCAAGCACTGGAGGGAGCGAACGGAGTGAGCGACCGAAGCGCGCAGCGAGCCGCGCGAGTCCTCGCGGCTGGGGCTTTGGAGTTGGTCCCCGCGGACGCAACGACATATAGCCGAGCAGTTGGGGATTTGGAGGTGTTCGCCGCCGATCCGAACTCAATCCAGTCTTATCGCGTCGCGGACTTCCACTCGCGCAACCCGATCCGGCCGCCGTTCAGGTCCTCGACGGGCGCCTCGGTGGCGGCCCAGACGAACAGCGGCGCGACGCTCTCGGGGTCGCGGGCGCGCTCCTTGCCGGTGAGGTCGGTGGCGACGAGACCGGGGTCGACGACGCCGACGGTCGCGTCGAGGTCGGCGGCGAAGCCGCGCGCGACCCCCTCAGCGGCCGCCTTCGAAACCGCGTACGCGCCCATCCCGGGCTTCGACTCGGCCGCGACCGCGCCCGACGGGACGACGACGCGCGCGTCGTCGGCCAGGTGGGGAACGGCCTCGGTGATCGTGGCGAACACGCCGCGCGCGTTCGTCCGCATCGTGTCGTCGAAGTCGGCGTACGTCACCTCGGTCGTCGGCTGCTCGCCGGGCGCGCCGTGGAACACGCCGGCGTTCGCGAACACGACGTCGACCGGCCCGGCCTCGCGGGCGACGCGCTCGAAGAAGCGTTCGAGGTCGAACTCGTCGCGCACGTCGACGCGGTCGCCCCACGCGGTGCCGCGCTCGGCGTCGTCGTCGGCCTCGGCGTCCTCGTCGCCGCCGGCCTCGGCATCGTCGTCCGTCTCGCTCTCGTCGCCCGCGCCGTTCAGCGCCGCGACGGTCCGATCGACCGCGTCGCCGTCCCGTCCGGAGACGGCGACGAACGCCCCCTCGTCGACGAACGCCTCGGCGACGGCTCGCCCGATCCCGCTCGTTGCCCCGGTGATCGCGACCGTCAGATCCATGTGGAAACGAGTACGCGCGTCGGCGACTTAGTGGTACCCACTCGGCGCGACCCCGCGCTTCGCCCGGCCGCATCTGACCGGATTTATACCGCCGCCGCCCCTACGATCGCGTATGGACGTGGTCCCGGACATCGGCGGTGTCGCCGGCGAGTCCGTCGTCGTGATCGGCGGCGGATTCGGCGGCCTCTCGACGGCCTGTTACCTCGCGGACGCCGGCGCGGACGTCACCCTGTTGGAGAAGAACGAGCAGCTCGGCGGCCGCGCCAGCCGGCTCGAAGTCGACGGCTTCAAATTCGATATGGGGCCGTCGTGGTACCTGATGCCGGACGTGTTCGAGCGGTTCTTCGGTCACTTCGGCCGGTCGCCCGACGAGTTCTACGAGCTGGAGCGGCTCGACCCGCACTACCGCGTGTTCTGGAAGGACGGGGACAAGGTCGACGTGCTGCCGGACCGCGAGAAGAACAAGGAGATATTCGAGTCGTACGAGCCGGGCGCGGGCGAGGCGTTCGACGCGTACCTCGAGGAATCCCAGCGCACCTACGAGATCGGGATGGAACACTTCGTGTACGAGGACCGCCCGCGGCTGCGCGACTACGTGGACAAAGACGTCCTCCGCTACTCGTGGGGCCTCTCGCTGCTGGGCAAGATGCAGGGGCACGTCGAGGACTACTTCGACCACCCGAAGCTCCAGCAGCTGATGCAGTACACGCTCGTGTTCCTCGGCGGCTCGCCGACGAATACGCCGGCGCTGTACAACCTGATGAGCCACGTCGACTACAACATGGGCGTCTACTACCCGGACGGTGGGATCGGCGCGGTCGTCGACGGCATCGTCGACCTCGCCGAGAAGCTCGGCGTGGAGTTCGTCACCGACGCCGAGGTGACGGGGATAGAGGGCCGGTACGGCGCGTTCGCGGTCGACACGGAGAACGGCGAGCGCTACCTCGCCGACCGCGTCGTCTCTGACGCCGACTACGCGCACACCGAACAGGCGCTCCTGCCCGAGCGCAAGCGGCAGTACACCGAGGAGTACTGGGAGTCGCGGACGTACGCCCCCTCCGCGTTCCTGCTGTACCTCGGCGTCGAGGGCGACGTGCCGAACCTCGAACACCACACGCTCGTCCTCCCGACCGACTGGGACGAGCACTTCGAGCAGATCTTCGACGACCCCGAGTGGCCCGACGACCCGGCCTACTACCTCTGTGTCCCCTCGGAGACCGACGACTCGGTCGCGCCCGAGGGGCACAGCAACCTCTTCGCGCTCGTCCCGATCGCGCCCGGGCTGGCCGACACCCCCGAGATCCGGAACCGCTACCGCGACCTCGTGATCGACGACATCGCAGAGAACACCGGCACCGACCTTCGCGGCCGGGTCGTCGTCGAGGAGACGTTCTCGGTCGACGACTTCTCCGACCGGTACAACAGCTACGCGGGCAGCGCGCTGGGGCTGGCGCACACGCTCACGCAGACGTCGCTGCTGCGCCCGTCGCACGTCTCTGACGCGGTCGACGGGCTCTACTTCACGGGGTCGACGACGACGCCCGGCATCGGCGTCCCGATGTGTCTCATCAGCGGACAGGTGACCGCGGAAGCGATGGCCGACGACGACGTGTGATCTCCGCCGTGAGCGACCAGAACCGATCCGCCGAGGACGGGCAGCCTCGATCCGCCGGCGACGAACAGCCCCGATCCGCCGGGAGCGGGAGCGAAGGGCTCCGCTACCTGCTGGTGCTGTCGCGGCCGCGCTTCTGGCTCTACCTCGCCGGCCCGGTCGCGGTCGGCGTCACCTACGGAATCGACGCCGTGAGCGGCCTGTTCACGCCTACGACGGTCGCGCTCGCGGCGTACTTCCTCGTGCCCGCCAACGTGTTCCTCTACGGCGTCAACGACGTGTTCGACGCCGACATCGACGAGCTGAACCCGAAGAAGGATGGCCGCGAGGCGCGGTGGCAGGGGAGCCGACTCGTGGTCGCTGCGGTCGTCGCGTCGGGGTTCCTCGGACTCGCGACGCTCGCGATCACTCCCCGGGTGGCGTGGCCGTACCTGCTCGGCTTCCTCGTCCTCGCGGTCGGGTACAGCGCGCCGCCGGCCCGGTTCAAGACGACGCCGTTCCTCGACTCGCTGTCAAACGGGCTGTACGCGCTCCCCGGCGCGGCGGCGTACGCGACGTTGGCGGGCACGCACCCGCCGCTCGCGGCGCTCGCCGGCGCGTGGCTCTGGACGATGGGGATGCACACGTTCTCCGCCATTCCGGACATCGAACCGGATCGCGCGGCGGGGATCGACACGACCGCGACGCTGCTCGGCGAGGCGCGCACGTACGGCTACTGCTTCGTGGCGTGGACCGCCGCGGCCGCGGCGTTCTGGCTGGTGGACGCCCGCCTCGGGGCGCTGCTCGGGGTGTACCCGCTGTTCGTCGCGTGGGTCGCCCGCTCGTCGATCTCGGTCGACCGCGCCTACTGGTGGTTCCCGGCGCTGAACACCGTCGTCGGCACGCTGCTGTCGATGGGCGGCCTCTGGCGGGTGTACCCGCTCTGGGAGGCGCTGCCGTGAGCGACGGCGACCGAGCGGGGTCGACGGGGACGACCGCGGCCGCGACGACCGGCTCCCGACTCGACGCGCTCCGCGAGCGCACGCCCGACACGCGCCGCGAGGCCGAGGCGCTGCTCGACCGCCTCGTCCGCGAGAACCGCTTCACCATCGCGGTCGTCTTCCCGCTCGTCGGGGCGATCGCGCTCGTCGGCAGCGCCGAAGGGTGGGTACCGGAGCCGTTCGCGTTCCACCCGTGGTTCGTGCTGTTCGGCGTGATCGTGATGCGCTCGCCGCTCGTCGTCGGCGTGCTGCCGACGATCGACCGCCGCGCGCTCGGCTGGATCGGCGCCCTGACGGCGTACACGTACCTCATCGAGGGCGTCGGCGTCGCGACCGGGTGGCCGTACGGCGAGTTCGCGTACACGGTCGACCTCGGGCCGATGCTCGCGGGCGTGCCGGTGGCGCTCCCCGTCTTCTTCATCCCGCTCGTGATGAACGCCTACCTGCTCTGTCTGCTCCTGCTCGGCCCGCGCGCCGACAGCGTCTGGGTCCGGCTGGCGACGGTGATCCCGGTCGTCGTCGCCATGGACGTGGTGTTGGACCCCGGCGCGGTGTCGCTCGGCTTCTGGAACTTCGGCGGCGGCGCGTTCTACGGCGTGCCGCTCTCGAACTACGCCGGGTGGGTGCTGTCCGCGGTGGTCGCCGTCGTCACCCTCGACCGCGCCTTCGCGGCGGTCGGGATCCGCGAGCGCCTCCGCGACTGCGAGTTCATGCTCGACGACATGGTGAGCTTCGTGATCCTCTGGGGCGGGATCAACGTCTGGTTCGGGAACCTGCTGCCCGCGGCGGTCGCGGCCGCGTTCGGCGTCGGCCTCGTCCGCGCCGACCGGTTCGACACGCGGCTGTTCACGGAGTGGCGGCGATAGCGAAGGACGAATCGACTCGGCTGCGCTTATATACCGGGCGGTCCTCTTTCCGACTGTGACTGACGGCGGCAATCGCAGCGGACGACCGGACCGGGAGGAGCGACGGCGATGAGCGACCTCGCCATCGAGTACGGCGACCACGAGCGGGTCCGCGAGGTGGTCGACCGGCTGACCTACTGCGTCGAACACGTCAGCGTCTCCTTCGACGGGTGGGAGGAGCCGCACGTGAAGGGGCCGGGGCTGTACTTCGCCGTCATCGGCGACAGCGACTACGGCACGTACGCGGACGCGATGGGCGACAACTGCTGGCCCCGCGACACCGCCCCCGCCGTCTTCGACGGGGACGCGCTCGCGGCCGCGGCCGAGTCGGTGAGCGTCGCGCAGGACGGCGGCGTCGTCGTCGCGGTCGACGGGGAGATCGAGAGCCAGATGGTCCGGTTCCGCGACCTCGGCACCCGCGACGAGGAGGCCGACCTCGTGGACGACGTGAGCTACGAGCCGTGGATGGGGTCGCGGCACATGAGCGCCATCGAGACGTCGATCCGGCCGGAGGTCGTCGCGACGGTGACCCTGAGCGAGGAGACCGGCCGCGTCAGCGTGTTCCGCGACGGCGAGGCGAACAGCATGCGGCGCGAGGAGATCGGCGGCCGCTGGCGCGGCGAGTAGCGCGCTTCGCGTCCAGCGGTTACAACGGTAGCGAAGCGAAAGCCCACGGCTTTAGCCGTGGGATGAAGCCGACAAATGGGAAGCAAACCACCGGGTATTAGCCCGCCCGATATTCCCACGTTTTAATCCGCTCCAATCGTTCATTACAACCGTAATCGTGGTCACGACGACTGTCACCACGACGTTCCATAATCCATCCCGCGACCGCCGCAGAGAGTGGCAACGCGCCACCCACTTGTACCGCGACACCAAGCAATTCTGTATCGACGGGTGGGAAACCGGCGAGTTCGGGATGAGTGTGACCACGGCCAGCATTGACAACGCCCTCTACTCGGCTATCCAGAATCAGGCAATCCGCGAAGCCAAATCCGACTAGAAGAAAGACGGCATCGTGGAGTATCACGCCAGCCAGCCGTTCGCGGTCAACAACCAGAACTGGGAGATCGACCGCACCGACAACGGCACGCTCGTCGTTGGCTTCCCCTGTATCTCGGGGTGGTGGTACACGCCGATCGACGTGTACGACGACATCGCCGACGACGTTGCCCGGCTCGTGGATGGTGAGGTGGACAGATCCCGGTTACAGGTGTACCGCCGGGGCGACGACTGGTACTGTACGTTCACCGTCGAGTACGATGCCGAGATGGGCGACGAGACAGTGATTGGTGTGGATATAGGCCACAACCAGCTGCTCGCTGCCGACGCCGAAACTGGCGAGTCGATGCTGATGTCCGGCCGTGAGGCGAAATACGTCCGACGCAAATATCGTTCCCTACGTGAGTCGCTTCAACAGGCGGGTGCGCTTCGCGCACGCAACCGCGTGGGTGACAAAGAGGAGCGTCGGATTCGTGACCTCAATCACACTGCCTCCCGTCGCCTCATCGACTGGGCCACACAATTCGAAAATCCTGTTCTGAAGATCGAGGATTTGGAGGGGATCAGGCAGGGAAGCGACTGGCGTGGCGTTCATTCGTGGCACTTCCACCAGTTACAGGAGTTCGTCACCTACAAAGCCGAGCAAGTAGGAATTCGCGTCGAGAAAGTAGATCCGTTTGAGACGAGTCAACGCTGTTCGGCCTGTGGTGGCGAGGGGACACGGGATGGCTACCACTTCTCGTGTGTTGAGTGCGACCGTGGCCGTCACGCCGACCTGAACGCCGCCGAGAACATCCGTCAACGGGAGGGAGAACCATGTACGGCCTAACGCTTCGGGCGAGGCGAACCGTGCGACCTCGTAGACTGAACACTCCACCGTCTGCTTCGCAGACGCCCGGCGTGACCGGGGAGGAAGGCCGCTTTGACCCGGCTGTATGCGCTGGAAAGCACGTCTGGGGTCGTAACCGGACGGCGACCGCTGACGTTCCACGCGAAAGCGTTCTTGAGAACCGAGGAAACGCGCAACCTGAATATCCCCGTCGGGGAATCCCACCCCTTTAGATGTGGGAGGAGGTCAACACGGGCGCGGCGCTCCCGGAGACCGACACCGAGGCCCCATCGTTAAGCCCCGGCCGGGCGAACGCAGACATATGTACGACGATATTCTGGTGCCGACCGACGGGAGCGAGGCCGTCGACCGCGCGCTCGACCACGCTACACGGCTCGCGACGGACCACGACGCGACGCTCCACGCGCTGTACGTCGTCGACCGGCGGGTCACGGCCGCCAACTCGGGCGACCTCCACGAAGAGGTCGTCGAGGACCTCGAATCGCAGGGCGAGGCGGCGGTCGGCGCGGTCGCCGACGCGGCGAGCGAGGCCGGCCTCGACGTCGAGACCCACATCGCACACGGAACCCCGGACACGGAGATCGTCGAGTACGCCGACGAGTTCGGTATCGACGTGATCGTGATGAGCCCGGAGGGGAAGTCGCCGCGCGAGCGGATCCGGTCGCTCGGGAGCGTCTCCGACCGCGTCGCCGACGACGCGTCCGTGCCGGTGTTCCTGATCAAGTAGCCCGGTCGTCGGGCGGCGCCGACCGGGCCCGCTCGCGGGCGATCGCGGTCGACCGCGACCATGCGACGCGCGTCCGAGCCAATTAGGTGGGCCCGGGTCCGACGCTCCGGCATGGAACTCACCGTGCTCGGGTCCGGCAGCGCGATGCCGGTCCCCGACCGCGCGCAGGCCGGGTACCTCCTCGACGACGGCGACCGGTCGCTGCTCGTCGACTGCGGCAGCGGCGTCCTCCAGCGCCTCGCCGGGACGGAAACGGGCTACGAGGGCGTCTCGACCGTCCTCCTCACCCACCACCACCTCGACCACGTCGCGGCGCTTCTTCCACTCCTGAAGGCGCGCTGGCTCGCTGGCGAGGAGCATCTGGAGGTCGTCGGCCCCGCGGGCACGAAATCGCTCGTCGACGGCCTGCTCGACGTCCACGACTACCTCGACGGGCGGATCGACCTGGCGGTCCGCGAGGTGTCGGCGTCGCGCTCGTTCGCCGCCGGCGGGTTCGGCGTGACCGCCCGCGAGGCGCGCCACTCGATGGACGGGTTCGCCTACCGGTTCTCGCCGCCGAGTTCGGACGCCGCGCCCGCCGACGGCCCGCTCGCGCTCTCGGGCGACACCGAGGCGTTCGCGGGGATGGCGCGGTTCGCGGACGGCGCCGACTGCCTCGTCCACGACTGCTCGTTCCCGGACGACGTCGACGTGTCGAACCACCCGAACCCGACGAGCCTCGGCGAGTCGCTCGCGGGCGCCGAGATCGGGACGCTCCTCCTCTCGCACCTCTACCCGCACACCGGCGGCCGCGAGCGCGAGATGGCCGAGAGCGTCCGTGAGGCGGGGTTCGACGGCGAGGTGAACGTCGCGGCCGACGGGCTCCGCGTGTCGCTGTAAATACGCTTTGGGGCGAGATCGTAACCGCCGTTCGCCCGGGTTTCGGTCGCGACGTAACCGTCTACTGTTACGCACTCGCACGATCGACCCGGATATTTAAACGCGCGTAGTCGCTGCGATCCCCTATGGCCGGCCCACTCGCGGACGACTTCGGACGGGAGGTGACGGGGGTTCGGATCTCGCTCACCGACCGGTGTAACTTCGACTGCGTCTACTGCCACAACGAGGGGCTCGGGGACACGCGCGGGCCGATGGAGCCGAGCGAGTCGGAGATGAGCGCGGACGACGTGGTCCGCTTCTTGGAGGTCGTAGAGGGGTACGGCGTCGACGCCGTGAAGTTCACCGGCGGCGAGCCGATGCTCCGGCAGGACTTGGAGGAGATCATCGAGCGCACGCCCGACTCGATGGAGGTGTCGATGACGACGAACGGCACGTTCCTCCCCGGGCGCGCCGAGGACCTGAAGGCCGCCGGCCTCGACCGCGTCAACGTCTCGCAGGACGCGCTCGACCCGGACGACTTCGCGGAGGTGACGAAGTCCGGCGCCTACGAGAAGGTCCTCGAAGGCGTGAAGGCCGCCGTCGACGCCGGGCTCGACCCCGTGAAGCTCAACATGGTCGTGTTCACGCACACCGCGGGCTACGTCGAGGAGATGGTCGAGCACGTCGCCGACAACGAGGGGCTCCAGCTCCAGCTCATCCAGTACATGCCGGAGCTGACCGGCAAGCCCGAGTGGAACGTCGACATCGGGCGCGTCCACGACTGGCTCGCGGAGAAGGCGGACCGCGTCGAGCGCCGCGAGATGCACGACCGGAAGCGCTACTTCGTCGGCGAGGCGAGCGACGACGGCACGGGCGGCATGGTCGAGATCGTCGACCCCGTCGAGAACGAGGAGTTCTGCGCCAACTGCGGCCGCGTCCGCGTCACCCACGAGGGGTACCTGAAGGGGTGTCTCAACCGCAACGACGACCTCCGGTCGATGGGCGAGATGAGCCGCGAGGAGATCGCGGAGACGTTCGAGGAAGTGGTCGCGAATCGGGTGCCCTACTACGGCGAGTACCTCGTCGAGAGCGAGGACGGCGAGTACGAACTGAACGAGAAGTACCTCGGGACGCCGAGCGCGGCGGACTGAATTGGAATTTTGAGAGGCAACTATATACGAGTCATTATCTGCCTCATTTTAGGCGTTGAATCCGATTGTTTCCTTGACATCTGACACAACACTTGGACAATTTGTTAAATAATATTTTATTTTTCTTCTCCAATTTTCTCTTTGGTTACTATCTTGGATGTGTGTGATATCTTCCAGAGATTGTTTAAATGCGATAAGATCAAAAGAGCCAGAATTTGTATTTTGGATTATAACATCAACAGAAAAGAAAACAAAATGCGGATTTTCAGATGTCTCATTATACTCCAAACGTAGATCTCCTCTATATTGTTCATCCAACTTTGCTTGAAGAGATGTTTCAAACGGGTTCTTTCCGTTCCCATCAAAATCAACGAGTAGTATAAGATTCAAATCATCAATTTCGGTTGCGATCGTGCGGAATTGTTTAATTACTTCTGACTTCCCACCTTCTGACTTATACAGGTAGTCAATCTGATCACCTACCTGATGCTGTCTGATACGAGTACTCTGGGATTCAGTGGCTAGTTGAGCATTAAAAGTATCATAATCGGAACCTCTATTATATTTATGTAAGAGTTTAAGAAACTCTAAGTCGTGTTTTCCCTCACTAAAAATTATAGTGGACATCCTATATCCCCCTGAGATCTGAATTAAGCTCTTGTACCTCTTCTTTACCTTGTTCATAGCCCAATTCTCTGTGGATTTTTCCGGTCATCTGTATTATTTGGAAGTTGGAACGGAGATATTCTCCATGTGACTCCTCTAAGGGATCGGATAGGAATCCTTCAATCATATCTAAATTATGCGTTGTTATGAATAATTGAATATTTTCTTCCTTGGCGAGTTTAATTAGCTGCCTAATTAATTTTTCAACATATCCTGGATGCATATGAACATCTGGTTCTTCCAAGAGCAGTACGTTCTCAGTCGTCCGATTGTCAAAAAGATGCCATAAACAACCAATGATGCTTTTAAACCCATCTCCCATAAATTCATATGGAACTTCGTGTTTTGAGCCATTCTCTGTGTATACGATCTTATTAAATGAAAAGTCATTCAGATTGTTTATTATATCTGATCTTTTGAGAAAGTCTTCAATGTCACTAGCTATTATAGCTGATCGATCTTCCGAAAGTGAAGTCTTGTGAGAATCCAGTTTGGGATCTCTAATTAATGAAACTCCTTCTACCTCTCTCGGATCATCCCCAACGAACTGATCACCACCAAAGCGCGGCGCAAGTAACCTTCTAAAATCATGTGAGAGTGTATTGCGTATATTCTTGTCATCCTCTTCTGAAAATGATTCAATCTGTATGTTTTGTATTGCCCGATCGATAGATCGGTCTACAGCCTTCCTCCGGATATTATGATATCCATTCCCAAGGTGAATATATGGATACATATCTCCATCAATCTCAAGAACAATCATACTATCTTTCATATTAGATATTATTTCTTCTTCAGAGAGATTCGCAATAACCTCGGACATAATTTCTTCTGTGTCATCTCGTATATTGCTCACTGTCTGAGCTATCTCAAGATTTGTCACTTCTGTTCCAACAGCCATTGGATATCCTTCATTTATTTCAAGAACATCATTTATAATATTCATTGAATAATTAAGAACCTCAGAATCATTTGGTTGCCTCAGACCAATATCATCATGAATTGTATTTGAATTAGAATTACTATCATATGAGTCGAGTGTCATTTGCCCTTTGCGATATTCACATTCAATTGAGCCTGCCCCACTTCCCTCATTTATGATTTTATCAAGGTTTCCGCGTAGCTGTTCAATATTACTTGGATTGAATAGGAGGTCGATTGACTCAAGCAGAGAAGTCTTGCCCACATTATTCCTACCGGTAATTAGGTTGATCTGCGTTGGGTTCAATTCTATCTCATTAATACTTTTTATACCGCCAACTCGAAGGCGCTCAATAGTAGTCATTGACCGAATGATTAGCAAAACAGCTCTTTCAGTTCTTTGGTATTATAAGAAGCAGGAACGAGCACGGTGGGATTCGAACCCACGACCATCGGATTAGAAGTCCGACGCTCTATCCTGGCTGAGCTACGTGCCCTCATCAACTCCTGATCCCCCGAGTCTAAAAAACGCCCGCGGTTCGCCGCGGGGCGCTCGGGACTGCCCAACAGCAGACCTAAGTCCGCGAGCGGAGTAGCCGCCGGTAATGAACGTCATCGGAACCGTCGGCCTCCCCGGCAGCGGGAAGGGGGAGGCGGCGAACGTGGCCGAGGCGGCCGGCATCCCCGTCGTCGTCATGGGCGACGTGATCCGCGCCGAGTGCCGCCGCCGCGGGCTCGACCCGGCGGAACACCACGGACGGATGGCCGGCACGCTCCGCGAAGAGGAGGGCGACGACGCCATCGCCGCGCGGACGCTCCCGCGGATTCGGGAGGCCGCGGCCGAGAGCGCCCGCGACGAGACCGTCCTCGTGGACGGCCTCCGCTCGACCGTCGAGCTGGAACGCTTCCGCGAGGCGTTCGGCGACGACTTCACGCTCGTCGCGATCCGCGCGCCCTTCGAACTGCGCGCCGAGCGACTGGGCGAGCGCGGCCGCGACGACTCCGACTCCGACTTGGAGGCGCTGCGCGAGCGCGACGCCCGCGAGGTCGACCTCGGCCTCGGCGAGACCCTCGAATTGGCCGACGTCGAGATCGACAACACCGACAGCCTCGCCGCGTTCCGCGACCGCGTCCGCGAGGTGCTGGGGGTCGACGACGCTGAACCGCCCGAGGCCGGAGGTGACGGCGCGTGATCTACAGCGTCGACGTCCGGATCGAGGTCCCGGTCAACGACACGGAGGTGACCGACCGGGTCGCGGACGCGGTCGAGAACGTCTTCCCGGACGCCGAGCCGGTCCACGAGGACGGGCGGCTCGTCTCCGAGACGCACAGCCTCGACGCCTTCTCCGACGTGCTCCACGAGCAGGAGATCCTCGACACCGCCCGCCGCGTGTTCCGGCAGAACCGCACCGAGGAGGGGTTCGCCTTCTCGCTGAAGAAGCAGGCGGCGCTCGAGGGCGTCGTCAACTTCGCGGTCGGCGAGCCGGACGAACTCGGCGAGATAGCCGTCGACGTGCGCGTCCGCGAGCCGGACGTGGAGTCGTTCATCGACTACGTCGCGCCCGAGACGGACGAGGGCCAGCCCGTCGACCCGGTCCGCGAGTACGGCGACCGCTTCGATCCCGAGGACGAGGTGTACTGAAGCCGGTTCGGTTCGTCGGCTATCGACGCGTCGCTCACTCGGCCGTGGCCCCGGCCGCGGCCCCGCCGACGGCGCCGAAGACGGCCGGGTAGACGAGCCCAGCGAGCAGCACCGCCGTGACGAGCGTCGGCGCGACGCTCGCGCCGTCGCCGACGGCGTACCGGAACAGGAAGGCGCCGATCACGGCGAGCGGGAGGTAGCCGGCGACCGCGAGCGCGCCGGACTGCGCCCCGTCAACGGGCGTCGTCGCGCCCGCAGCGCGCGCTATCGCGACACCGGCGACGATGAGCAGCAGCGGCGGCACGACGGACAGATAGGTGAACCCGCCGTCGCTTTGCGAGATGAAGTTCACCGACTGGGCGGCGTCGATCAGCGACGGCACCTCGACGTCGACGAAGTGCGCGTTGTAGAACACCCAACCGACGCCTCGCCAGACGGAGATGGTGTCGCCGCCGAACAGGTCGGCGAAAAAGTTGATCCCGGACAGTCCCTCCTCGACCCGGCCGCTCTGCGTGACGTAGACGACGAGGTAGCCGAGGACGTACGAGATCGCCCCCGCGGCCGCCCCGACGACCGCGCTGCGGCCGAGGTCGCTTCCCGCGCCTGTCGCGCTCGCTCCGCCGCTGGCTGGTGAAGACATGCGCCCGGTATCGTTTCGGACGGCGTAAGTGTTTGTTGGGTCGTAACGAATCCGGAAATCAGCGCCGTGGAGAGTGTAATAAACCCGTTCCCGCCGGAAGCGCGTCGGATCAGGCGGTCGCCTCCCGCCACTCATCTCGCGAGATCGTGTACCGGACCTCGTCGTGGACGCTGTCGTCGAAGAACGTCAGGTGGTTCCGGAGCAACCCCTCGCGCCGGCCGCCGAAGCGATCGACGTACTTCTCGATGGCCCGCCGCGACTGCTCGTTGTCGGGGTGGTGGCTCACGGCGACGATGTCCAGGTCGAGGTCGTCGAACGCGACCTCGACGAGCGCGGCGGCGCGCTCGCCGGAGTAGCCGCGGCCCCAGAACCCCTTCCGAAGCCACGTGCCGAGGACGGCGGTTCGCTTCTCCCAGTCGACCTCGAAGCCGCCGAAGCCGGCGATCTCGCCCGCGCCGTCCTCGCCCTCGCGGGGGCGGATGACGTAGCTCGCGGCCTCGTTCTCCTCGAACCGCTCGCGGCCGCGTTCGAGGAACTCCAGCGTCTCCTTCTTCGTCTCGTGGGGGTCCCACGGGACGTACTCGGCCACCTCGTCGATGCCGGGGTCCGACGAGCAGATCCGGTAGCACTCGTCGAGGTCGACGTTCTCGGGACTCCGCACCGCCAGCCGAAGCCGGTCCGTCTCGATTGTCTCGGGGAACACGTCGAAGGAGTCGTCGTCGCCCGGATAAACTCCATCGCCGGCACGAGGGTCAGTGGCACAGCCACCGCCCGGCGACGACCTCCTCCCCGACTACGCGTCGAGCGCGTCGGCGAGGTCGTCGCCGACGCTCGCGATCGCCTCGCGGGCGCGGTCGACCTCCTGCATCGTCATGAACCCGTGAACCATCGACGGGTAGTTCTCGTACCGCGTCGCGACGCCGTCGGCGACGAGTTTCTCCGCGTACGCCTTCCCGCCGTCGCGGAGGGGGTCGAAGCCCGCGGTGACGACCGTCGCGGGCGCGACGTCAGAGAGGTCGCCGGCGTTGATCGGGTCAGCGTACGGGTTCCGGCGGTGGATCTCGTTCCGGTAGTACGCCGCCGAGAACCACTCGATGTCCGCCTGTGAGAGGACGGTCCCGGCGTGTTCGCGGACCGACTCCTGTTCGGGGTCGGTGCCGACTCCCGGATAGAGGAGGGCCTGATGTGCGATCTCGGGACCGTCCCGCTCGGCGGCCATGAGCGCGGTCACCGCGGCGAGATTCCCGCCCGCGGAGTCGCCGGCGACCGCGAGGTCGCCAGTTCCGCGGAGCCGCTCCGTCGAGTCCGCCGCCCACTCGACGGCGGCGTACGCGTCCTCGACCGCGGCCGGGAACGGGTGTTCGGGCGCGAGGCGGTACTCGACCGACAGCACGGCGAAGCCGCTCTCCCGCGTGAGGTGTCGGCAGAGCCAGTCGTGCGTCTCGACGCTTCCGAGGACGAACCCGCCGCCGTGGAAGAAGACGACGGTCGGAAACGGGGGCTCCCCCTCGGGGCGATACAGCCGGGCATCGAGATCGTCCTCAGGACCTGGGAGGGAGACCGACTCCGTCGCGCCGACGCTCGGCGGGTTGCGGTTCTGAAGCCGCGTCAGGGGGTCGGTCAGGAGTCGGAGCAGTTTCAGCTTGTAGCGTCCGTGCGGGAGGGGAATCCGCGACTGGCGGGCCGCGGCGCGCTTCGCTTGGGGATCGATCTGGTCGGCGCTCACGCCGCGGGAGTCGTCGGCCCGTCGACAAGACGGTTGCGGCGGGGGCAGGGGCGGAGGCGATGCCGGGTGGATCTCGTCGCGGCCGTCAGCCGACGACGCCGGCCGCCCGAAGCTCCTCGCGGATCGCGTCGCGTTTCACTAGCCCGAACCCGACGCAGATGATCAGGAAACCGGCGACCGTAGTGAGGGTGATCCCTTCGTCGAGGAGGAACCAGCCGACAAGGGCGGCGAACACCGGCGCGACGTAGGAGACGAGGTTGATCTCGATCGGGCCGAGTCGGTCGAGCAGGTCGAAGTAGATGAGGAAGCCGAGCCCGCTGGCGACGACCGAGAGGTAGCCCAAGGCGAGCAGCGACTCCGTCGTCCAGACCGCGTCGGCGACCGACTCGCCGAGCGCGAACCCGACCAGGTGAGTGAGGCCGGCGCCGAGCAGCATCGACCACGCCTCCATCGTCTCGATGGCGATGTCGGCCTCGGAGGCGCGCGAGAGGACGGAGCCGAGCGCGAACGAGGCGGCCGCGAGCAACACGAGCAGCTTCGCGACCGTGCCGCCGCCGGTCAGGTTCGCGGGGTCCGGGTTCGCGAGGACGACCGCGCCGACGAGGCCGATCCCGAGCCCGAGCGCGCCGACGGCGGTCAGCCGCTCGGCGGGGAGGAAGGCGCGTGCGAAGACGGTGGTCAGGAGCGGCGAGAGACTGACGATGACGGCCGCGACGGCGCTCGTCACCGCCGGGTCGGTCTCGCCGAGGAACAGGAACGAGTGGTACGCGGCGATGATGAACACGGCGCCGGAGGCGACTTCCAGCCACTGGTCGCGGCCGCGGGGAATCGGGTCGTCGACCGCGTACGCGGCGTAGGCCAGCATCACGACGCCCGCCACGTCGTACCGGAGCGCGGCGAACGTCACCGGCGGGAAGTACGCCAGCCCCGCCTTGATCGCGACGAACGCGGACCCCCACACGGCGGCGAGGACGAGGAACAGCGAGAGGTTTCTGAGGCGGCTCACGTCCGCCCTCTTCCGTCGGCGCGTCAAAAGGTTCCGGAAACGGCCGCGTTCGCTGGATTCGAACGATAGTGTAAGATGTTACCAAACAAGGTAGGAAGCCGCTACCGGACGGGGACCGTCACCGGACCCGATACCCGTCGGCGTCGCGGGCGACGACGCCGACATCGGAGAGCCGGCGGAGGGCGCCCTCGACCGTCGACTCGCGGGCGCCGACCTCGTCTGCGACCGCCGCGGGCGTGCCGTCGGTCTCGACCACGGCGGCGATGACGGCCGCGAAGAAGCGGCTGTCTGCCTGTCCGCCGAGCCGCTCGTCTATCTCGGCGAGAGCGTCCTCGACGCGGCCCTGGACCCAGCGCTGGGCGAGCGAGAGCTCGCGGTCGAGGTCTTGGAGCCGCGCGAACTCTTCGGCGAGGTCCGCGAGGTCGCCGGTCTCGCCCGAGCCGTCCGGGGCCTCGATCGAGAGGTGCGGGCAGCGTCCGGACATGTCGAGGCTGTTCTTCGCCGGGTACGCGCTCTTCGCGCCGAAGCCGTACGGCGAGACGCTCACCTCCAGCCGGAGGCTGCGCGCGATCCGGAAGTACTTCCGCCGCTGGTCGTCCGTCGTCGACTCGACGAGACCGGCCTCGTCCAGCTTCCGCAGGTGGTCGATCACCGCCTTCGGGCTCACGTCGAGGTACTCCGAAATCTCCGTGACGTAGCAGGGTTTGGTGGCGAGAAGCCGGAGGATGCGCCGCCGGTTCTCGTTGCCGAGGAGATCGAGCAGTACCGCGGAGTCCATTAACGTGTGGTTAGCGTTCAGCAGATAAAAGGTTGGCTTCCGGCGACCGCTCGTCGGCGGCGATGATCGACCGATGGAGCGGCCCCGCAGGGAGGACGGCGGGGTGACACCCATCGAAGGGTAGTTACCCGCAGGGCGGCACGCTGGGGTATGGAGACGGCACTCGTCATCCTCGACGGCTGGGGGCTCGGCGACCACGACCGCCGCGACGCGGTGAAGGCGGCCGACACGCCGACGTTCGACGCGGCGACGGAGCGCGGGGCGGACGGCCGCCTCGTCGTCCACGGGCGTCGCGTGGGGCTCCCGGAGGGACAGATGGGCAACTCCGAGGTCGGTCATCTTAACATCGGCGCCGGCCGCGTGGTGAAGCAGGCCTACACCCGGATCACGGACGCGCTCGCGGAGGGGTCGCTCGCCGACAACGACGCCGTTGCGGACGCGCTCGACTACGCGGACTCGACCGGCGGCCGGGTCCACTTCATGGGGCTCGTCTCGGACGGCGGGGTCCACTCGGACGTGGAGCACCTGCTCGCGCTGATCGACGCCGCGGCCGACGCGGGCGTGCCCGCCACGAGCCACGCGTTCACCGACGGGCGTGACACGGTGCCCGAGATCGCCGACGAGTTCCTCGCGAACGTGACCGCGAAGGCCGACGAGCGCGGCACCGGCCACGTCGCGACCGTGACGGGCCGCTACCACGCGATGGACCGCGACGAGAACTGGGAGCGGACGAAGAAGGCGTACGACGCGATCGTCGCCCGCGAGGCCCCGCACGAGGCCGAGAGCGCGGTCGCGGCCGCCCGCGAGGCGCACGCCCGCGGCGAGACGGACGAGTTCGTCGAGCCGACGCTCGTCGCCGACGAACCCGCGCTCGCCGACGGCGACGCGGTGATCTTCTTCAACTTCCGCGCCGACCGCGCCCGGCAGCTGGTCCGGATGCTCACCGGCACTCGCCCCGAGTGGGGGTTCGACCTCGACCAGCCGGACGTCCGAATGACGACGATGACCGAGTACGACGAGACGTTCGACTTCCCGGTCGCGTTCCCGCCGGAGATCCCCGCGAACACGATCGGCGAGGTCGTCGCGGACGCCGACGGCACCCAGCTCCGGATCGCCGAGTCGGAGAAGTACCCCCACGTCACCTACTTCCTCAACGGCGGCCGCGAGGTGGAGTTCCCGGGCGAGATCCGGACGATCGTCGAGAGCCCGGACGTCCCGACCTACGACCTCCAGCCCGAGATGTCCGCGCCCGAGGTGACCGACGAGGCCGTCGAGACGATCGCCGCCGAGGACCCCGACCTGCTCGTGTTGAACTACGCGAACCCCGACATGGTGGGCCACACCGGCGACTTCGACGCCGCCGTCGAGGCCGTCGAGGCCGTCGACGAACAGCTCGACCGCCTGCTCTCCGCGGTCGCCGACGCCGGCGCGCACGCGGTCGTCACGGCCGACCACGGCAACGCCGACGACATGGGAACCGCCGAGGATCCCCACACCGCCCACACGTACAACCCGGTCCCGCTCGTCTACCTGACGCCCGACGGCGGCGACGGCGGCAAGCAGGTCCGCGAGGGCGGGTCGCTGTGCGACATCGCCCCGACGCTGCTCGACTTGATGGACCGCGACCGCCCCGCCGAGATGACCGGCGAGAGCCTGCTGGCCGATAAACGATAAACTCCGGATCGATTCTCGCACGTTCCACGGCGTTTTAATACGCCGTCTGTCCTGTTATCTTTCATGACAGACGAGACCACGCCCGTGATCGCGGCCGCATACCGAACGCCGCAGGGGAAAGACGGCGGCGTCTACGCCGACGTCCGCAGCGAGGACCTCTCGACGACGCTCATCGACCACGCGCTCGACGAGACCGGGCTGACCAGCGACCACGTCGACGACCTGATGTGGGGCGTCGCCCAGCAGCGCACCGAGCAGGACAACAACGTCGCGCGCGTCATCGCGCTCCTCTCCGAGTTGGGCGAGTCGGTGCCCGCCACCTCCATTAACCGGTGGTGCGCCTCCTCGATGCAGGCGGTCATCTCGGCGTCGGACGCGATCGCCGCGGGCAACCGGGAGTGTATCATCGCGGGCGGCGTCGAGAACATGAGCCGCGTCCCGATGGACGGCGACTCCTACGAACACCTCCACCCAGAGCTGTCGGAGCAGTACAACATCTTCCAGCTGCAGATGGGGATGACCGCGGAGAAGGTCGCAGAGGAGTACGACGTGAGCCGCGAGGCGCAAGACGAGTACGCGGCCCGCAGCCACCAGCGCGCCGCCGAGGCGACCGAGTCGGGCCGCTTCGACGACGAGATAGTTCCCGTCGAGACCGAGGACGGACTGGTCGAGGAGGACGAGGGGATCCGCCCGGACACGACAGCCGAGAAGCTGGCGGACCTGCCGCCCGCGTTCACCGGGGACGGCAGCGTCACCGCGGGGAACTCCTCGCAGATCTCCGACGGCGCGTCGCTGACGGTCGTCACGAGCAAGGCGTTCGCGGAGGAGCACGGGCTCGACGTACTCGCCGAGGTCGGCACGAACAACGTCGCCGGCGTCGACCCCACCGTGATGGGGATCGGCCCGGTGCCGGCCACCCGCGGCCTCCTCGAACGCGCCGGCACGGACATCGACGACTACGATCTGGTCGAGCTCAACGAGGCGTTCGCCTCCCAATGCGAGTACTCGCGGCGCGAACTCGGTATCGACGAGGACAGCTACAACGTCAACGGCGGCGCCATCGCGCTCGGCCACCCGCTGGGCGCCTCGGGCGCGCGCCTCCCCGTCACGCTGCTTCACGAGATGCAAAAACAGGACGCCGACCGCGGGCTCGCGACGCTCTGCGTCGGCTTCGGGCAGGGGGCCGCGATCGAGTTCCTGCGATAGGCGCCGCAAGAAGCAGTAAATTTCTGCGGTGGCGCGCGCCTCCGAGCGGCCGCCATCGGCGGCCGCGAGGAGCGCGTGCGAGGGAGTCAGTCGCCGGAGCGAAGCGGAGGCGACTGACGAGGTTGGGGAGGTGTGAGGCTGCGGCGCTGTGCGGTGCGGGGCGGGACTCGAAGGGGCAGTCGCGAGGCGGGCGCAGGCGACGCAAGGACCGCAGGGAGCGAGCGTAGCGAGCGACTGAGGACCACAGCGAGCGTGCGCCCGCCTCGCGGCTGGGGCTTCGGCGGTGGTCGCCGTCAGTTTAGGGTCAATTACTTATAAACGAGCGATCGACCCGTTGACGGCCTACTCGTCCCCGTGCGTGAATCCGCGGTCGGGTAGGGGGTCGCCGTCGGCGAGGACGCGCGGGCCCGCTTCGCCGTCCGGCTCCTCGACCACAGTTCCGATCCGCGTGAGCCCGGACGGACAGCCTTCGCGAACTCCCGCAATCTCCGCTTCCGACACCGCACACAGCAGCTCGAAGTCCTCGCCGAAGTGCGCCGCGAGTTCGAACCGCTCGGCGGAATCTTCGGCCACCGCCTCGACCGCGGGATGAACCGGAACCGCGTCGCGCTCGATTTCGATCCCGACGTCGCTCGCCTCGGCGAGTTGGTGACACGACCGCGCCAGCCCGTCCGAGGAGTCCATCATCGCGGTCGCCGTCCCCGCCAGCGCGAGCCCGTCGGCCACGCGCGGCGTGAACCGGAACAGCTCGTTGGCGCGTTCGATATCGTCCTCGCCGCCCCTCTCGAACAGCCGCAGCGCCGCCGCCGACCGGCCCCACTCGCCGGTGACGCAGAGCGCGTCGCCCGGTCGCGCCCCGCCGCGAGTGACGCTCCCGGCCTCGGTCACGTCACCGATCGCGGTGGTCGCGGTCGTGAACTCGACGTGCTCGTCGAGGTCGCCGCCCACGTACTCGGCGTCGACCGCCTCGCAGACGTCGACCGCGCCCGCGACGAACCGCGACAGTTCCTCGCGGTCGAACGCCGCGTCGGCGTAGACGGCGACCGCGGCGCTCGCCGCGGCGCCCATCGCGGCCACGTCCGACAGCGACGCGCCCACCGCGCGCCAGCCGGCGGTGTACCGCGTCGTCCTGGACGGGAAGTCGGTCCGCTCGTGGAGCATGTCCGTCGTGATGGCCGTCCCGTCGACGACGGCGGCGTCGTCGCCCGCGTGCGGGAGGTCGGCGGTGAGGGCCCGAAGGGCGTCGCGCTCGTTCACTACCCGACGCTCCGCGCGTGGAGCCAATAAGCGATCGGTCCGGGCCGCCGGCGCCAGCGCCATCGACGTCGCACGACGCCCCCGACCGGGGGCGCGCCGGCCCGGCGATCGCCGTGTGTATGTTCCGTGTTGTCATGAAACATTTAATCGAGTAAAACAACATAACGAATATTATCATTATCAATCATTATGTTTATTACTGTCCTCCGAATCTTTCCGGTCGCAATGGGAGTATCCGTACACGGACACGCAGCGACCCGAGGCATCGACTCGATCACCAGACGACCGCCGCAACCGCCCACACGACCCGATGACGACACCTAACGACACGCCCGACGACACGACCCGACGCACCGACAGCACGACCGATCGAACGACCGGTTCGAACTCGACGACCACTTCTCCGCGGACGATCCCCGGCCGCACCCCGCTCACCGAGGCGGCCGGCGCGCCGCTGGTCCCGACGATCGCGACCCGCCGAGCGACCGGAACGCGGACTCCCGGCTCGCCGACGGCGACCGACACCCGCCGGCCGACGCGCCCGCCGACGGACCGCGAGCGCGACGCGCCGCTCGTCCCTGACCTGCGCCCCGCCTCGCGGACGCGGACCGACGGGGGGTCGCGATGACGGCGAACGCGACGCGCCGTCCCCGCGACCGCTCGACCAGACCGGCGGAGTCGTTCCGCCGCACCGTCCCCATGGCGGGGACCGGCGACGGCCCGCGACCGGACGCCACGACGTTCGCGCCGACCGCTCGGGCCGCCGGCGACCGCCGCGACGACCGCCGCACTACCGACGGCCGTGGCACCGCGCTGAACCGCACCGCAGACGACGACTCCACGCAGTAATCCGATGAATCCCAACGAACTCGACGACGACGTCTTCGACAGAGACATCGACAACCCGGCCGGCCGGAAGCTCCGCGAGCTGTTCGACGAGCAGGAGTACACGTTCGCGCCCGGGATCTACCACGCGCTCGACGCCCGCCTCGCGGAGATGGCCGGGCTCGACGCGGCCTACATGAGCGGCTACTCGACCGTCCTCGGCCAGTTCGGCTTCCCAGACCTGGAAATGGTCACTATGTCCGAGATGGTCGAGAACGCGAAGCGCATGGTCGAGGCGACGAACCTGCCCGTCATCGCCGACTGCGACACCGGCTACGGCGGCGTCCACAACGTCCGGCGCGCGGTCCGCGAGTACGAGAAGGCCGGCGTCGCCGCCGTCCACATCGAGGACCAGACCTCGCCGAAGCGCTGCGGGCACATCGCGGGCAAGCAGATCGTCTCCCGCGAGCAGGCGCGCTCGCGGTTCGAGGCCGCCGTCGACGCCAAGCAGAGCGAGGACACCGTCATCATCGCCCGCACCGACGCGTACGGCTCCGCCAACGGCGACTGGGAGGAGCACCTCGAACGCGGGCGGATCTACGCCGACGCCGGCGTCGACCTCGTCTGGCCGGAGATGCCCGACCCGTCCCGCGAGGACGCGGTCGAGTACGCCGAGACGATCCACGAGACCCACCCGGACCTCGATCTGGCGTTCAACTACTCCTCCTCGTTCGAGTGGGGCGCCGAGGAGGACCCGCTCACCTTCGAGGAGCTGGGCGATCTGGGCTACCAGTACATCTTCATCACGCTGTACGGGCTCCACTCGGGGGCCCACGCCGCCTACGAGGACTTCGAGAACATCGCGGAGAACGACGAGCAGGCGCAGTTCGACCTCGAAGAGCGGTACATCGGCCACGAGACCGAGAGCCACCACGAGCTCTCCTTCGTCCCGCGGTATCAGGAGGTCGAGGCCGAGTTCGACCCCGAGGCGCGGCGGCGCCAGGAGGAGTCGGCCGGCTTCACCGAAGAGGAGAACGACCCGATCACGGCCTCGGAGGGCGACGACTGATGGCCGGGCCGGACGACGTCACGCTCCGGCGGAGCCAGCTGGCCACGCCGGGCTCCGACCCGGAGATGATCGAGCGGGCGCCCGACTCCGGCGCCGACGAGGCGTTCCTCGACCTGGAGGACTCCGTCGCGCCCTCAGCGAAGGTCGACGCCCGCGAGAACGTCATCGAGGGGCTGATCGAGTACGACTGGTCCGACACCCGGCCCTGCTACCGGATGAACGGCGTCGACACCCGGTGGTTCTACGACGACGTGATCGAGGTCGTCGGGCGGGCCGGCGAATACCTCGACACGATCATGGTGCCGATGGCGAACAACCCGGAGACCGTCGCCACCGTCGACAACCTCCTGACGCAGGTGGAGGAGAACAACGACCTGCCGGTCGGCGACATCGGGCTTCAGGCGCAGATCGAGTCGCCGGAGGCGATGACGAAGGTCGCCGACATCGCCCGCGCCAGCGACCGGCTGGAGTCGCTCGTGTTCGGCCCGGGCGACTACACCGCCAACGTCGGCGCCGCCGGGCTCACCATCGGCTCCGGCGGTGGCTACCCCGGCCACTACTGGCACTACCAGCTCGCGCGCATCGCTCACGCGGCGAAGGCACAGGGCCTACAGGTGATCGACGGACCCTACGCCGAGATCGAGGATGCGGAAGGGTTCCGCGACTCCTGCCGGTGGGCGAGTCAGCTGGGCTGTGACGGCAAGTGGGCGATCCACCCGAGCCAGATCGGGCCCGCCAACGAGACGTTCGCGCCCTCGCCCGAGGAGGCCGAGAAGGCCCGCCGGATCGTCGACGCCTACGCGGAGGCGAAAGAACAGGGCAGAGGCGCCGTCTCGGTCGACGGCGAGATGGTCGACGAGGCGACCGACAAGATGGCCCGCGGCATCGTCGCGCGCGCCGAGCAGGCCGGCGTCCTGTAGGAGCGCGCCTGCCGCTCGCCTTGTTATTGCGGCTCCGAGATCGCACCGCGTTTCCGGAGTTCGTCGATGTCGCCGTCGTCGTAACCGTACTCGCGCAGAACCGACTCGGTGTGTTCGCCGAGCGCGGGCGGGTGACGGCGGACGGTCGTCGGCGTCCGCGAGAAGTGCATCGGCGAGCCGGGGAACCGGACCGTGCCCGCCGTCGGGTGTTCCGCCTCAGCGAGCATGCCGCGCGCCTCGATCTGCGGGTCGGCGAACACCTCGCTCACGTCGCGGACGCGGCTCGCGGGCACGTCGTACTCGTCCAGCCGGTCGACCGCCTCCTCGGTCGACATGGCCGCGAACGTCTCCTCCAGCTCGCGTTCGAGCTCGTCGCGGTTCCGGACGCGGCCCTCGTTGGTCTCGAACCGCTCGTCCGCGAGCAGGTCGGGGCGGTCGAGCGCCTCGCAGAGCGGCGGCCAGAATCGGTCCGACGAGCAGGCGACGACGACGTAGTCGTCCGCGGTCTCGAACGCTCGATAGGGGACGATGTTCGGGTGTTTGCTCCCCATCCGTCCCGGCGCCTCGCCGCTGGCGAAGTAGTTCGTCGCCATGTAGCTCGTCCAGGCGGCCTGCCCGTCGAGTAAGCTCACGTCGATCTTCTGCCCGCGACCGTCGCCGAGTTCGCGTTCGAGCAGCGCCGCGAGGATCGCCTGCGTCGCGTACATCCCGGCGCCGACGTCGGCGAGCGCGACGCCGATCCGCACCGGCGGGCCGCCCTCCACGCCGGTGAAGGACATGAAGCCGCCGCGGGCCTGCATCATGATGTCGTAGGCGGGCCTGTCGCGGTCGGGGCCCCACTCGCCGTAGCCGGAGATGGCGCAGTAGACGAGTCCGGGGTTCTCCTCGACGAGGTCGCCGTAGCCGAGCCCCCACTCCTCCGTCTTGCCGACCCGGAAGTTCTCGACGAGCACGTCGGCCTCGCGCGCGAGGTCGCGGACGACCGCGCGCCCCGCCTCGGTCGTGAGGTCCAACTGGATCGACCGCTTGTTGCGGTTGACGCTGACGTAGTAGGCACTCGCGTCGCCCCCGTCGTCTTCGTCGCCTCCGGCCTCTTCGTCGCCTCCGGCCTCTCCGTCGCTTCCGGCCTCTCCGTCGCCGTCGTCCTCGCTGAACGCCGGCGGGACCCACGTTCGGGTCTGGTCTCCCGCGCCGGGGCGTTCGACCTTGATCACCTCCGCGCCGAGGTCGCCGAGCTGCATCGTACAGAACGGGCCGACGAGGACGCGAGAGAGGTCCAACACCGTGAGCCCGTCGAGCGGGCCGGTGTCGCTCTCCGGGTCGCGCGCCTCACCCACCACGCGCTCTCGCCTCCGCGGGCCGTCGCCGTGACCGGTTCATGCGTTCCGCGTCGGCGGCCTGCGTAGTGAGTGTTGCGGCGGAACTTCGATCGGGAAAACAGCAGGAAAGGACCGGCTTAGGCCGGAAGCGTGTCGATCCCGTCGATCTCGACGTAGCCGTAGCCGCAGTCCGGGCAGCGCCACTTCGTCTTTTCGCCGAGGTGGAGCGTCATCGCCGCGGTCCGGTAGAACGAACGAGTCTCGCCGCACGCGGGACAGTCTACGTCCTTTTCGAGCGCCATATGCGCCGATCGACCCGGGCCGGTATTGAACCTACTGATTCGGGTTTCGACCGCTCACCACACCGGCGCGAGCAGCAGCGCGACCGTCGCCGCAATGAAGACGAGTTTGAGCGCGGTGTTGACAACGATCACCTTCGTGCCGAACGAGGCGCCCCAGATCCCGTACTGGAACGGGATCGAGCGCCGGAACGTGGAGACGGCGAACGAGAGGATGCTCCCGATCAGCAGCGACGCGACCGCGGTCCGCGTCGTGAAGATACCTGCTTCCGTCCCGGCGAGCGTCGCCGCGCCCGCGGTCGTGTCGAGCGTGAACACCGCGATGACCGGCACCGCGGCGCCCGGCAGGCCCAGCACGCTCGTGATCGGCTCCGCGACGCTCGTCAGCGCGGTCACGTCGTACGTCGTGACGAGCCAGATGACGAGCGTGTACACGACCGCGAGCCGGGGAACGATCCGGCGGAGAGTCCCCCATGACTTTTCGGCGGCGTCGCGCACGCGCTCCCGGTCGGTGCGGTCGTCGGCCTCGGGCCCGGTCGCGTCGACGTCGGCGAGCGCGGACCGGTCGACGTTCGCCTCCGAGAGGAGGAGTCCGCCCGCGACGACGCCCGTCACGGTGATGAGCAGCGCGATGCCGGCGCGCGCGCCGACGTAGACGGCGCCGGTGGTGACGCCGAGGATCGGGATCAACACCGGGACGTAGTAGGTGAACACGTGCTGGACGAAGCCGAAGAACGTGTTCATCACCACGGCGACGAGCGTCGCCCGGTCGTCGAGGAGGCCCGCCTCGCGGTACTCCGCCAAGGTGGCGTAGCCCGCGGTCGTCGACGCCGCGGTCGTGAGGATCGCCGTCCCCACCTCGTCCGGGAGGTTCGCCGGCCGCGTGAGCCACCCCGCGATCCCGGCGACGTACCGGACCAGGCCGAACGCGACGGCGACGTTGGCGGCGAAGACGCCGCCCGCGATGAATGCCGTGATCCGGGCCAGCCGGGGGACCACCTCCGCGACTAGGACCGAGAGGTCGGCGGCGACCGATTGCACGGATCGACGTAGGCGAGGGGCGCTCAAATGGCCGTCGGAACGGGCGGGCGTTCCCGAGGCGTCGGAACGCGCCGCGGTGCTGGAACTCGGGGCCGGAGCGGCGCGCGGGGCTTATGTTCCGCCGCGGAGAACGCCCTCCCGATGGCTCCCGCCGAGGACGACATCTCGATCGACGAAAAGCGCGTGTACGCGGGCAGCGCCGGCCGCACCGACGCCTACGTCGCGACGGGGACCGGGATCGTCCGCCTCTCGCTGTCGGCCGACAAGATCGGTGCGTTCGACATGGTCGCCCGCGACCCCGCCCGCGACGTCGCCGTCCTCGCGCGCGACGGGGGGTCAGACCTCGTCGTCGCGGCCACGCCCGACGGCCTCTCGGCCGCCGCGGTCGGCGACGACCCCGACTTCGCGCTCGCCGACGACGATCCGGCGGTCGCGGTCGGTGTGGCGGGCGGTCGTGCCGAGGTGATCGTCGCGCGCGAAGACGGCGCGATCGAGCGCGTCGAGTTCGAGGAAGGCGGGACGGCGGTCGTGTCGACGGCGCGGCTCGACGCCGTGGCAGACCCGCGGGCGGTGGACGGCGCGCTCGTGGCGGCCGCAGACGGGGTGTACAGAGTCGATGAGGGCGGACTCACGGACGTCGGCCTCGACGACGCGCGCGACGTGGCCGGCATCGGGATGCCGCTCGCGGCGACCGGCGCGGGGCTCTACTGGCTCGGGAACGGCTGGATGACGGCTCGGGCGGGAGATGCGGAAGCGGTCGCGGCCGACGGCGACGGCCACGCGATGGCGGTCGTCGACGGCGAACTGCTGGTTCACGCGGACGCGGCCGGCGAGTGGAACGACGAGACGTGGGAAGCCGCGGACCTGCCCGTGGACGAGACGGCCGTCGCGCTCGGCTACGGACCGGGTGTCTCGGTCGCGGTCACCGACGCGGGCACGCTCTGCGTCGACGCCGGCGACGGGTGGCGACACCAGGTGGTCGGCGTCCGGGACGTGGCGGGCGTGGCGCTCGCGGTCGTGGAATAGATACTTGTCGACGGACTGCCGGCGACCGCCTCCAAAGCCCCGGCCGTGAGGCGGGCGCACGCTCGCTGCGCTCCTCGCTCAGTCGCTGCCGCTCCTTCGCTGTGGTGCTTGTGTCGCCTGCGCCCGCCTCACGGCCGCCCCTTTGAGTCCCACCCCGCACCGCACGCCTCCCCAGCCTCGCGGTTCGCTCGGGGCTCCCTTCGGTCGCCCTCGCTCACCGCGTCCCTCGCGCGTGCGACTCGCGCCCTCCGGGCGCTCGTCGGCACGCGCCACCGCCTCGATCATTTATAAATGAAAAGTTAGATTCCCGCTCTGGGCCGCCTTACGCGCTCGGCAGGTCGATCTCGTCGCCGTCGGCGTACACAGTCGGATTCCGAATGATGCCGTCGAGGTGGAGCGGCGCGTCCGTCTCGCCGCCGATCCCGGCGTTGTCGCCGATGGCGATGTGGACGGTGCCGCCCGCCTTCTCGTCGAGGAGGACCGAGCCGACGAGCGCCTCGACGCCGCCGTTGGTTCCGATACCCAACTCCGCGAGGTTGTACGCCGCGTCGCCGACCTCGTCGGCCGCAGCCTCCACGTCGGCGCGGATCGCGTCGTCGCCGATGTCGGTGACGAACCCGTCCTCGACCTCGAACGCGAGCGTCTGCTCCTCGCCGAGCAGGCCGTGAGGCATCATCGTCCCGTCGACGACGAAGGTCCCGGTCGCGGTCTCCGGAGCGACGAACACCTCGCCGGCCGGGAGATTCGAGAAGTCGCCCGGCTCGCGCACCATGCCGGTGTCGGCGAGCCACTCGCGGTCGCCGATCCCGAAGGTGATGTCGGTGCCGGCGGACGCGGTGACGCGGACCTCCTCGGCGCCCGCGACTTGGTCGAGCACGTCGTCACAGGCGGCGTCGATGGCGGCGTAGTCGGCGTCGAGCCCGGTCGTGAACACGTCCTCGGTGATCCCCGGCAGCGTCGCGCCGCGCGCGCCGGCGTCGCAGGCCGCGCCGCGGGCCCGGGTGTGACTCAGGCTCTTCGTCGTCGGCGCGAGGAAGACGTCCGCTTCCTTCATCGCGGCCGCGACCGGGGCCGGCGGCTCTGTCCCGTGCTGCTCGGCCGGCGGGTACCGCAGGACCGTCGCGTCGTCGGTGACTGCGCTCGCGGCCGCGTAGAGCGCCTCGCCGATCGGCTCGCGCTCGTCGTCCGTGACGATTGCGACCGACTCGTCGGGCGCGACGTTCAGGCACTGTTCGACCGCGGTCGCCGCGGCGTCAGAGAGGTCGGCTGCCATGCCAGCGTCTCGGTCCGGCCGGGCGTTAGGCCTTGTCATCGCCGTGTTTACTCTATTCCGTAATTGAATTATTTACGTCCGGTACCGATCGACGTCGAATTAACCGATCGATTACTCGTGGGGTAGTTAATTTCATTTCGCCTTCCTCGAAAAGATTATACCGGTTCCCGAGCGAGGGGCAGATATGATACGCGTGGGCGTCAATGGGTACGGCACGATCGGGAAACGGGTCGCGGACGCCGTCGCGGCCCAGCCCGACATGGAGCTCGTCGGCGTGACGAAGGCCTCGCCGGACTACGGCGTGGAGGCGGCGGCGCGGCGCGGCTACGACCTGTACGCGGCCGTCGAAGACCGCACCGACGCGTTCGCGGCCGCCGGCGTCGACCTGACCGGGGCCTTGGACGACCTGCTCGACGCCGTCGACGTGGTCGTCGACTGCGCGCCCTCCGGCGTCGGCGAGCGCAACGCCCCCGTCTACGAGGCGCACGACACGCCCGTCGTGTTCCAGGGCGGCGAGGACGCCGCCGTCGCCGAGACCTCGTTCAACGCGCGCGGTCGGTTCGAGGCGGCCCGCGGCGCCGACTCCGTCCGCGTCGTCTCCTGTAACACGACCGCGCTCTCGCGGCTGCTCGCGCCGCTCGACGAGACGTACGGCGTCGAGAAGGCGCGCGTCACGCTCGTGCGCCGCGGCGGCGACCCGAGCGAGACGGACCGCGGGCCGATAAACGACATCGTCCCCGACCCGGCGACGGTCCCCTCCCACCACGGCCCGGACGTGAACGAGATACTCCCCGACGTGCCGGTCGACACCGCGGCGCTGAAGGCGCCGGTCACGGGGATGCACACCCACAGCGTCAACGTCACCTTGGAGACCGACCCCGACTCGGCGGCCGTCCGCGACCTGCTCGCCGACGAGAGCCGGATCTTCCTCGTCCCCGAGGGCGCTGGCATCGACGGCGCGGGCGCGCTGAAGGAGTACGCCGCCGACGCCGGCCGCCCCCGCAGCGACCTCTGGGAGAACTGCGTCTGGGAGGAGTCGATAAGCGTGTCCGGCCGGGACCTGTACCTCTTCCAGAACGTCCACCAAGAGGCCGACGTGGTTCCGGAGAACGTCGACGCGGTCCGCGCGGTGGCGAGCGACGTCGACGCAGCCGAGTCGGTCGCGCTTACAAACGAAACGCTCGGCGTCGGCCTCGTGAGCCGGCTCGGGGGCGGCGACCGCGCGCACGTGGAACTGCCGGCCGACGACTGACCGCCGCTGTCGAGCCCGGTTCCAGTGTTACCACCCGGAAGCGGCGGTCACTCGCTCGGTCGCGTGACGAGGAACGTCCGCCCGCCGCGCCGTTCGAGGTGGACCTCGCTGCCGTCGACGCGGTTCGATCGGATCCGGTCCGGGAGGCGGTCGGTTCGACAGTCGGTGACGTCCACGCGCGTCGGCGTCGCGTACCGCGGTCGGTCGGCGGTGACTGCGCTCATACCTCTCCGTTGCGTCGGATCGCACGTATAAGCGAGCCATGCGCGGAGTGAAAGTGAAAGTGGACGGCTCGGGGTCGCTGTCGACCGGAAAGTCGCGGCCGCGTTATCGCCGCAGGTCGGTCGCCTCGTCGTCCTCGACGAACCGCACCGTGAAGTAGTCGTAGCCGCCGTATGCGGCGTCGAGCGCGCCCATCCACCAGTTCCACCGCTCGACCAGCGAGGAGCCGTCCGGCGCGTCCTCCAAGTGGCCGATCACCCCAGTCACGGTCAGTCCGTGGCCGCGGTCCTCGGAGGGCCGCCCGGAGTCGACGAGGTCGCGGGCCGACCGCGAGACGGCGCGCCGCTCCGCCTCGGTCCCGCCGAACTCGTCTTCGAGCGCGCGTTCCAGACGCTGTCTGTCCATGCTCACGCTACGTACCGCGGGTATATGAGTCGCGTGGTAGGGGGTGTCACAACCGGTGTCGAAGCCGGGGTGTCGGCCGAACTCCCCCGACTCACAGCCGCGCGGCGAGCGCCAGGAACAGCAGCGAGAACGGAGCCGTGAGCAGCGCCAGCGCGACCCCGCCGGCCCCTTCGCCGGCCGCGACGGCCATCAGGAGGCCGACGACCAGTGAGAACGACCCCAGTACCGCGAGGGTGAGTCGCTCCGGGACGCTCGCTCGGTCCGGGCCGTCGCTCTCCGCGAGCACCGCGTCGAGCGCCGACTCGACGTCGGCGGCGCGCTCGACCGGAACGAACAGCCACGGCGTGGACCGGAACCACGCGTTCCCCCGGTACGCGAGCAGGAACAGCGTCGTCCACCGGAGGTCGACTCGCCGCGTCCGGACCACGGCCCCGAGGTCGTCGCTCCGGGTCCGGTCGTGACCCGGATACGTCCGCTCGACGACCCGTTCGGCCGGGTCGAGTCGGACGACCATGCCGTTCGACTGGACGACCGCCGGCACGAACCAGACGAGCCAGAACAGCGGCCAGAGGGCGGACAGGAAGTCGAACGGGAGCGCCAGCGCCGCGGCGACGACGGCCCCGAATCCGGCGAGCGTCCAGCCCGGGGTGAGCGCGCCCGCGGCCTCGCGGAGGCGGGAGACGGTCAACTCGCCGACCGAGGTCTCGCGGTACCAGACGTACAGGGAGGGAAGGGTGGCGACCGCGAGCGCGAACAGGAACCCGACGGCGGCCTCCGCGAGGTCGACGCTCGGCAGTGCGAGTTCACCGGCGGCGGCGCCCGTGAGTACGGCGACTCCGACGGTGCCGATCGAGACGAGGACCGCGCCGACGATCCCGACCGTCGCCCCGGCCGCGAGCGAGCGGAGGCGGTCGTGACGGACGGGCCCCCATTCGATCGAGTCGCGTTCGGCAGTCGCCCCGGGGTCGCGCGACTCGGCACCGTCGTCGGGTTCGCCGCGGTCGTCGTTCGAGAGGACGCGGTCGACGGAATCGACGGTGTCCGCGGTGGAGGCCGCGGGTCCGCTGTCGGAGGGCATACGGCCCGATTTATCGTCGATTCAATAAAAGCGTGCGGCCGATGAGCTTCGGTGGCCCGAACGACTACGCGCTCGACTCGTCGGGTTCCGCGTCCGCGGTCGGCGGCTCCGCCGGTTCGACGTTGCCGAGGCGGAGCGCGTTGCCGGTGACGCCGAGACTCATGCCCATGTCGCCGACGACCACGGCCATCGCGACGCTCACGTAGCCGAGCGGGGCGCCGGCGGCGAGCAGCGCCTTCACGGCGAGGGAGGCGCCGATATTGGTACGGATCGTCTCGCTCGCGCGGGAGGCGAGGTCGACGACGTACGGGAGCCGCGAGAGGTCGTCGGCCATCAGTGCCACGTCGGCGGTCTCGATGGCGGTGTCGGTGCCGGCTGCGCCCATCGCGATCCCGACGTCCGCGGCCGCCAGCGCCGGCGCGTCGTTGATCCCGTCGCCGACCATCGCGACGCCCCCCTCAGTCTCGGCCGCGAGTTCGCGCACGGCCGCGACCTTCTCGTCCGGGAGCAGTTCCGCGCGGACCTCGTCGACGCCGACGCGCTCGCCGATCGCCCGCGCGGTCCGCTCGTTGTCCCCGGTGAGCATTGCGACGCGGTCGATCCTGAGTTCGTGGAGCCGGTCGACGACCCACGCGGCCTCCGGACGGACGGTGTCCGCGACCGCGACGACGCCCTCCAGTTCCGTCTCGGTACCCACGAGGACGACCGTCTTCCCCTCGGCCTGAAGCCGCGGGATCGTCTCGCTCGCCAGGTCGAGGTACCGTCCGTGGTCGCAGGATTCGGGCTCCGCGACGGCGTCCGATTCGGTTCCGTTCCCTCCGTCTGCGTCGCCCTCCGCGCCGTCGCGCTCGCGGACCACGCCGCCGTCCGAGCGGACGTGCGCGTGGCTCAGGTCGAACCCGAGGTCCGCGAACAGCGAGGGTTTGCCGGCGTAGTGGGTCTCGCCGTCGAGGTCGGCGCGGACGCCCTCGCCGGTCAGCGCCTCGAAGTTCGTGACCTCGACGTCGTCGGCCGCGTTCTCGTCGTCTGGTTCGGGACCGGCCTCTTCGCCGCGCGCGACGATCGCCGCCGCGACCGGGTGTTCGCTCCGGCGCTCGATGGCGGTCGCGCACGCGAGCACGTCGGCGGCCTCGCGATCGCCGAGCGGGACCACGTCGGTCACCGACAGTTCGCCGCGCGTGAGCGTCCCGGTCTTGTCGAGCGCGACGGCGTCGACGTCGCCGGCGGCCTCCAAGTGTTCGCCGCCCTTGATCAGGACGCCGTTCCGGGCGGCCGCGGTCACGCCGGAGACGACGCTGACGGGCGTGGAGATGACGAACGCGCACGGGCACGCGACGACGAGGAGCGTGAGCCCGCGGACGAACCACGTCTCCGCGCCGCCGCCCACGAGGACCGGGCCCAGCGCGGCGGTGGCGACCGCGCCGACCACGACGATCGGGGTGTAGACGCTCGCGAAGCGGTCGACGAATCGCTCGGCGCGCGTCTCCTCGCCGTTGGCCGCCTCGACGAGTTCGACGACCCGCGCGATGGTCGACTCCGACGCGGGCGCGGTCGCCTCGATTTCGAGGTAGCCGGCCTCGTTGATCGAGCCGGCGTACACCTCGTCGCCGGGCTCCTTCTCGGCCGGGACCGACTCGCCGGTGATCGGCGACTCGTCCACCGCGCCGGAGCCCTCGCGAACGACTCCGTCGAGCGGCACGCGCTCCCCCGGACGCACCGCGAGCCGCTCGCCCGTCGCGACGCTGTCGGCGGGCACCGTCTCCTCGTCGCCGTCGCGGATGACGACCGCCTCGTCGGGCGACAGCTCCATCAGCTCGCGCAGCGAGGTGCGCGCCCGGTCGATGGAGTAGCGTTCGAGCAGCTCCGCGACCGAGAACAACACCGCGAGCGTCGCCGCCTCGAACGGCAGGTCGACGAGCAGCGCGGCGAGGACGCCGACGCTCATCAGCAGGTCGATGTCGAGGCTCAGCCCCCGGAGCGAGTAGAAGCCGTTCCGCAGGATCGGCGGGCCGGCGACCGCGACGGCGAGCAGGTACGCGACCGACGCGCCGGTGACGGCCCACGGGCCGAGGAAGCCGACGCCGCCGAGCGTGGCGAACGTCGGGTCGAGTCCCGGGAGCAGCCACTCCAAGACGAGCCCGACCGCGAGGAAGGCGCCGCCGACCGCGGTGGCGACCGCCCGGGGGCTCGTGAACAGGTCGTCGGCGACGCCGTCGGACTCCGCGTCCGCGACCGCGTACCCCGCGCCCTCGACGGCGGCCGTCAGCGCCTCGACGTCGGTCCGGTCGGAGTCGTACGTGAGGACGACGACCCCCGTGGTCGGGCGCGTGTCGACCGAGAGGACGCCCTCGCGGTCGAGCGCGCCCTCGACTTTCCCCGCGCACGACGAGCAGTCCATGTCCGGCACCGCGAGGCGGAGTTCCACGCCGTCGGGAGAGCTATCGGTTCCCCTGCCGGAACCGTCGGATCCGCGTGAATCGCTCATTGGCTCATCGTAGCGGTCCCATCGTTATTAATTCGGCTACCATTTTTGGCCCCTAATTTATCAACTGTTGTTAAAATATTTTAAGTATCTACTAACTGAGGCGACGAAGTATTTATCCGCAGGTGGGCTACCTCGGCGCATGACAGATTGGCGCGCCGTCGGCTACGGCTTCGTCGTGATGCTGATCGCCGGGCTACTGGCGACGTTCGTCCCGGTCGTGGGCCACGTTGGCGCGGGGCTCATCGGCGGGTTCGTCGCCGGCTACGTCGCCGGCGGCGGCCTGCTCTCCGGCTTCTGGCACGGGCTACTGGCGGGCTCCGTGAGCGGCGTCGTGGTCACGGTCCTGCTCGCCGCCTTCGGCGGCCTCGTCGGACTGGTCGGCGGCCCGTTCGGGAGCATCCTCGGCGGCGCGGGCGTCCTCGTCGTCGGGCTGTTCCTGACGCTCCTGTTCGCGATCGACTCGGCGCTGGCTGGCGCCATCGGCGGCGTTCTGGGGGACTGATCAGCGTTCGCCCGCAGTCGGCGCGTGTCTGCGAGCGGCCGCCTCCGGCAACACCGCAGCGAAGGCACGTAGTGACTGAGCGAGGAGCGTGGTTCGAGACGCCTTTGGCGTCTCGTCATCACGAAAGGCGCGCAGCGCCTTTCGAACGACAGCGAGCGTACGGTCTCCTCGCGACTGGGGCTTCGGTAGTGTTCGTGTCGATCGGCGGCGTACCCGTGACGAACGAAAAGCGTGGACCGAATCGCAGCGAACCGTTCGTCTCCCGACTGGTCTCTTCTTAAGCGCTCTCGACGGCGTCGAGGACCGCCTCGTAGTCCGGCTCGTTCGTCGGATCCTCGGCGACCCAGTCGAAGACGACCTCGCCGTCGTCGTCGATCACGAACACGGCGCGGTTCGCGATGCCGTGGAGACCGAGGTCCGCGATGTCCATCTCCAAGCCGTACGCCCGGATCGCGTCGCCGGCCATGTCGCTCACGAGGTCGAACTCGATCCCGTGTTCATCGCGGAACGCGCCCTGCGAGAACGGCGAGTCGGCGCTGACACCGAAGATGGTCGCGCCCGCGTCCTCGAACGCGTCGGCGCGCTCTTGGAACGCGATCATCTCGTTCGTACACGGCGGCGTGAACGCGCCGGGGAAGAACGCGAGCACGACCGGCCCGTCGCCGACGTGGTCGTCGAGGTCGAACGGCTCGTGGTCGCTCGTGCCGACCGTCGCGGTGAACGTGGGTGCGTCGTCGCCTGTGGATACCATCGGCTCACGGTACGGCCGATTCACGCAAAAGACTTGTCGCGACTCCGTTCGGTGCCGGTTTCGGTCCGGGTCAGGATCGGGCCGCCCCGGGTCGTCACGGGCCGCCCTGTGTCGCCTCGGGCCACCCCGGACCACCTCGCGGCTAGTCGCGGTCGAGGTACTCCTGTTGAATCGCGACGATTTCCGCGGAGTCCTCGCAGTCGGCGTACCGCCGGAGCGGCTCCGCGTTGAGTTCGAGGAACGTCTCGCCCCACGTGAACTTCGACAGCGCGCGCTCCGCGTGGTCGCGCTCGCCGAGGATGATCAGCGCGGCGGCGAACGCCTCGACCGTCGTGAGCCGCATCGGGCGCCCGAAGTTCACGGGGTTGGCGGCGACGAGGTACGGGAGCGCGCGGTGTTCGCCCGGGAGCGAGAACATCTTCTCGCCCGCCGACTCCCACGAGCAGTCGAGCGCGACCAGGGCGTTCTCGCGGGCGAGGTCGGCGTCCGCCGGCGAGAGCGCCCGCTCCGCGTGGGGGTTGAGGACGACCCCGTACGGCGTTGCCCGGTCCGAGCGGTGGAGCTCGGCGAGGTCGAAGCGCGCGAGCTTCCGGGCCGTACACTTGTCGGGGTCGTCGTCGCCCTCGTACCGGACGTGGAGGTCCACGCTACGAGGTTGTCCGAGCCGGGTATAAGCTGTGCGGACGGAACCGCGAAAAAATGGTGGGCCGTCGGCCGCGCTCGCTCACGGGGCGCGGGTCTGCGTCACTATCGGATCAGGTTCGTCCTCCTCGGACGGAACACGCGTCTGCGTCTCGATCGGAGCCGATTCGCCTTCGGTTGTCGGTTCGTTCATCGCGTGTCTCAATATTTACTCGTCGCGTAAAAAATTTTGGCTGAAATACCTATTACTCTCTCTTTGGACTTGTATTCACATGGTTTTTTGGCATTTATATCAGCGAATGTTTTAGAAAATGATCTTTTTGTGCCTGATTGAACGTACTACTTGTTCGGCAGTCCGCCGCGAACCGGACTCCGGCGCTTCGTCCCGATACCGTCAAACCGGCCCGGTACCGGCGGGGTTTTTCCTCGTCGCCGCGCAGGGGATAGCATGGAGCTGTTCGCGGTCCCGGACCTCCCGGAGATCAGGGAGGGAGACGACCTCGCCGGCATGATCGACGAGCGCGTCGACCTCCGCGCGGACGACGTGATCGTCGTCGCGAGTACGGTCGTCTCGAAGGCGGAGGGGCGCGTCTTCGACCTCGACGACTTCCCGGCGAGCGAGCGCGCGGAGGCGGTCGCCGACCGGCTCGCGGAGATCGCGGGCGAAGAGAAGGACCCGCGCTTCGCGCAGGCCGTCATCGAGGAGTCGACGGAGCTCCTGATGGAGGCGCCGTTCCTACTCACCGCGACGCGCTTCGGACACATCGGCGTGAACGCCGGCATCGACCGCTCGAACGTCCCCGACGGCGACCTGCTGCTGCTCCCGGAGCGCCCCTCCGAGAGCGCCGAACGGATCCGCGACGGCGTCGCGGCCGACCGCGTCGTCGTCAGCGACACCTGCGGGCGCCCGTTCCGCCACGGCCAGCGCGGGGTCGCGATCGGCTGGGCCGGGATGCCCGCCAGCCGCGACTGGCGCGGCGAGCGCGACCGCGACGGCCGCGAGATGGGCGTCACCGTCCAGAACGTGATCGACGAGCTCGCCGCCGCCGCCAACCTCGTCGCCGGCGAGGGCGACGGGGGCACCCCGGTCGTCGTCGTCCGCGACTGGGCGTTCGGCGACCACGACGGCTCGGACAACCACTTCCGCGAGGTCGAGGGCGACTTCGTCCGGCAGGCCCTGCGGGAGTGGACCTTTCAGGAGTAACCATGCTCGGAATCGAACTCACCCCCGAACACGAGTTGTCCCGCCTCGTCGACCTCGGCGTCCGCGCCGAGGACGCCGGCTACGACGCCGTCTACTCGACGTGTCACTACAACAACCGCGACCCGTGGGCGTTCCTCTCGCGGCTCGCGACCGCCACCGATTCGGTCCGGCTCGGCCCGGGAGTCGCCAACCCCTACGAGACCCACCCGGTGACGCTCGCCTCGAAGGTCGCCACGCTCGACGAGCTGTCTGGGGGCCGCGCCGTCTTCGGACTCGGCCCGGGCGACCCCTCGACGCTGGCGAATCTCGGGCTCGAAGACGAGCGCGGGCTCCGCCCCGTGCTGGAGGCGTTCAAGACCGCCCAGAAGCTGTGGGCCGGCGAGCGCGTCGACCACGAGGGCGCCTTCGACGCGACGGACGCGGGGCTCAACTACGAGCCCCCACAGGGCGCGTCGATCCCGGTCCACGTCGGCGGCGAGGGACCGCACATGTGCCGGATGGCCGCGAAGCACGCGGACGGCCTCCTGTACAACGGCTCGCATCCGAAGGACCTCGCGTGGGCCCGCGAACAGGTCGACGACGGCCTCGGCGACAGGCCCGATCACCGCGGCGAGTTCGACCTCATCGCGTACGCCGCGGTGTCGGTCGCCGAGGACGAGGCCGCCGCCCGCGAGGCCGCCCGCCCGCCGGTCGCGTTCATCGCCGCCGGCGCGGCGCCGCCCGTCCTGAAGCGCCACGGGATCGACCCGGACGCGGCGGCGGAAATCGGCGAGCGCGTCTCGGCCGGCGAGTTCTCCGCCGCCTTCGAGCGCGTGACCCCGAAGATGATCGACGCGTTCTGTATGGCGGGCACCCCCGAGACCGTCCACGAGCGCGCCGCCGCCGTCGCCGACCACGCCGACGGCCTCGTCGTCGGGTCGCCGCTCGGCCCGGACCTTGAGACCGCCGTCGACCTCGCGGCCGAGGCGGTCGGCGGCGCCTTCTGAGACGCGCCCGGCGGCGCCGCCTCGACCATTCGGGCGTCGGAGCGGATTTTCACGCTCCGGGAACCGAGAATCGATCGTGATAGCGGCGACCGGGGTTTCATAACCCGCTCCGGTCGAGAGCCGAACATGTCCACGACACGACATCGCCGCCCGGGGATTCGCGGGCGGTACGAGGCTCTCCTGTGGCAGACGATGGACGCGCTCGGCGTCACGGAGTCGATAGAGCGCAAGGTCGTCGCGGCGGTCGGCATCCAGTTCCTCGTCACCGTCGGCATCTTCCTCACGCAGTTCGTCCTCTCCGGGACCGCCGCGTACGTCGTCTCCGGCGCCCTGTTCCTCGGCGCGGTCGTCGCCATCTACAACACGCTGCTCATCGTCCGACACGACTTCGTCGCCCCGATCCGGGCCTTGGAGCGTGAGGCGGAGGCGATCGCGGCGGGGGAGATCGAGCGAACGAGCGACGTCGACGCCGCCGGTCCGTCGGACGGCGACGCCGCGGACGCGCTCGACCCGACACAGCCCGACGAGGTGGGCAGCCTCGTCGGCGCGTTCGGCGAGGTCCGCGGCTACCTCACCACCGTCTCGGCGCAGGCGGAGGCGCTCGCGGCACAGGAGTTCGACGACCCGGCGCTCGACGAGGACGTCCCCGGCTCCTTCGGCCAGTCCCTCGACGAGATGGCCGAGAACCTCGCCGCCTACACCGCCGAGCTGGAGGCGCTCGTCGACGCCTTCGGCGACGCCGCGGAGCGCGCGCAGGACGGCGACCTGACCGCGACCATCGACGCGGAGGCGCTGGCGACCGACGAGGAGCGGTACGCCGAACTCGTCGACAACTACAACCGACTCGTCGCGACCCTCGGGGAGACGCTCGGCGACGTCGGCGCGTTCACCGCGGACGTGGCCGGCACCGCGGACGACGTGCGCGCGAGCATGGACGAGGTCGACGACGCGAGCGGCGAGGTCGCCCGCTCGGTCCAAGAGATATCCGACGGCGCGGCCGAACAGACCGACGAGCTGGAGGCGATCGCCGGCGAGATGAACACGCTGTCCGCGACGGTCGAAGAGATCGCGGCGAGCGCCGACGACGCCGCCGAGACCGCTCGCGACGCGGCCGAACGCGGTCGATCCGGCCGTGAGGAGGCGGCCGAGGCGATCGCGGAGCTGGAGACGCTCGAAACCCGGATCGGCGAGACGGCGGACGCGGTCACCGACCTCGCGGAGCGGGTGGGCGAGATCGACGAGATCGCGGCCGTGATCGACGAGATCGCCGAAGAGACCAACCTGCTCGCCCTGAACGCCTCCATCGAGGCGGCGCGCGCCGACGGCTCCGGCGACGGGTTCGCGGTCGTCGCGGACGAGGTGAAGTCGCTCGCGGAGGAGACCCGCGAGTCGGCTGCGGAGATCTCCGGCCGCATCGAGGCGGTCCAGGAGGCGTCGGCGGAGACCGCGGCCGACGCGGAGCAGATGGAGACGCAGGTCGCGGAGGGCGTCGGGACCATCGAGTCGACGCTGCGGGAGTTCGAGGGGGTCGTCGAGGACGTGACGACGGTCGACGAGACCGTTCAAGAGATCAGCGACGCGACCGACGACCAGGCGCGCACGACGCAGGAGGTCGTCGACATGGTCGACGGTGTCGCGTCCGTGAGCGGACAGACCGCGACTGAGGCCGAGACCGTCGCGGCGGCGGCCGAGGAGCAGACCGCGACCGTCTCCGAGGTGACGGGGCAGGTCCACACCCTCTCGGACCAGTCCGACGAGCTACTGGCGCGGCTGAACGAGTTCGAAGTGCCGGAAGGTGACGGCGGGAGCGCGAACGCGGTCGGGGGTCTGGAGAGCGGGCTCGGTGCGCGGTCGGCGACCGGCGCAGACGACGATTGAGCGGCTCGCCGACCGATCCGTCCGGGTCTCGTCGTCTATTCGGAACGGCCGCGGCCGCCGAGCGCCGGGAGGTTGACGCCGATTTCGTTGAGCAGCGCGCCGACCGCCGCGTAGCCCAACACGGCCACGGCACCGACGAGCAGCACCTGTCCGGTGACGACGAGTAGCGCCGACAGCGGGTCGCCCGCGCCGAGTATCAGGTCGTTCAGGAAGATGTCGACGAACCGGCCGACGTCGCCGACCAGCCGCGAGACGAAGTCGATGAGTGCGATCATGGGCCACGGTTGGGCCGGGGGGTACTTGGGTGTTGAGTTCGCGGCGGCGATTCGCCTCGTCCGGTCGCGTCACGAACGGCGCGAGGGCTACGTTTCCGCTGTCGCCGGCTCCGGCGACGAAGCCGCCTCGTCGTCAGCGCGCGCGTACCGCAGCGCCCAGCCGATCAGGACGCCCTGAAACGGCAGCCGGATCAGCGCCGCGAGCCGCGCCGGGCCGACGAGCCGGTCCGGGACGAGGTCGTTCAGCGTGTCGCTCCGGGCGAGATGGACGTTCGCCGGGAACACCGCGACGAGGAGGGCGGCGATCCCCCACGCGGACGGGCGTCGCGTCCGGGGTATCGCGACCCCGATCCCGAGGAGGATCTCGGCGATCCCCGAGAGGTACACGAGCGCGACCGGCCGGGGGAACGAGGGCGGGATCGCCTCGGCGAACCGTTCCGGGATCAGGAAGTGGGCGATGCCGGCGACGACGTACGTCGCACCCATCACCGGGGCGAGCGAGCGGCCGGACTCCGTGTCGTCTGCGTCGGTCATACCTCGCCACACGAGCGGGAGGCGTATCAGTCCTCGGCGGCGCGGGGCTCGCGGCGGACCGACCGACTCGCGCGGCGCGTCGGGACCCGAGAGTTCCGGGAACCGAACCCCTTACGAACGGCCGAGCCCAACGTCGTCGTAATGAACACGTTGTTCTGGGTACTCACCGGGATCCTCGCGTACGCCGCGGTCGCGATGTGGCTGCGGAACGAGGGGGTCCTCCCGGACGCGTTCAGGGTCTCCGGACCGGTGTTGACCCTCCGGACGCTCCGCGGGCGCGCCTTCCTCGGCCGGCTCGCGGCGCCGAAGCGGTTCTGGCGCGCGGTCGCCAACCTCGGGCTCGGGGGGGCGTTGGTGGCGATGGTGGCGTCGTTCGCGCTGATCCTCTCGTCGGCGATGTCGGCGTTCACGAACGCGCAGCCCTCCGCGATCCAGCAGCCGCAGAACTTCCTCATCATCCCCGGCGTCAACGATTTCCTCCCGCTGTCGGTCGCCCCCGAGATCATCGCCGGCCTCGCCGGCGCGATGGTGGTCCACGAGGGCGCCCACGGCCTGCTCTGCCGGGTCGAGGACATCGACATCGACTCGATGGGACTCGTCTTCTTCGCGCTGCTCCCGGTCGGCGCGTTCGTCGAACCGGACGAAGAGGCGACCCAAGAGGCCTCCCGCGGCGCCCGCGCCCGGATGTTCGCGGCCGGCGTCACCGCGAACACGGTGCTGACGATCGTCGTCTTCGCGCTCCTCTTCGGTCCCGTCGTCGGCGCCATCTCGCCGGCGGCCGGCTACGCGGTCGGCGAGGTGAACCCCGGCTCCCCGGCGGCCGCGGCCGACCTCTCGCAGGGCGACCGCGTCGTCGAGGTGGGGGGGACGCCGATCGAGACGAGCGGCGAGTTCGAGGCCGCGATCGCTGACGCCGGCGACTCCGTCGCGCTCACCGTCGACGACGGCGAGACGCGGGAGACGGTGACGGTCGACCGCGAGCTACAGGTGGTCGGCTCCGCCGGCGGCAACCCCCTCGGGGTGATGATCGAGGGGAAGCCCGTGACGATCGCGGCCGTGAACGGCGAGTCGGTCGCGACCGAGTCCGGCTTCTTCGACGCGGTCGGCGGCGACGAGCGCGCGACGCTGACGGTGACGGGCAACGCCACCGTCCTCGATCAGGTCCGCGATGCGCCCGGCGCGGAGAACGCCTCGGGCGTCGGGGCCGCGGACGGCGAGGGGGCCGTCACCGTCCCCGACGTGCCGGTCGGCGCCTACGTCGTCGGCGTTCAGGAGGACGGGCCCATCCACGACGCGGGCGCGGCCCTCGGCGAGCCGCTGACGATCGTCTCCGTGGACGGCGAGCGCGTCGTCGACAACGCTGCGCTCTCGGCCGTCCTCGGCGAGCGAGAGCCGGGCGAGACCGTCCCGGTCACCGTGTTCGACGCCGACGGCGAGCGCGACACCTACGACGTGGAGCTCGACCCGCACCCGACCCGCGGCGGCGGGTTCATCGGCGTCAGCGTCTTCCCCGGCACGAGCGGGCTCGCGCTCGACGACGTGGGCGTCACGGAGTACCCGGCGGGCGCGTACCTCACGCTGCTCGGGGGCGACGGCGGCGAGGGGACGAGCGACGGGCTCCCACTCGGGGAGATCACGGACTCGCCGCTCGGCCTCGTGTTCGTCGCGCTCATCCTCCCGCTCGGCAGCCTGTTCGGGCTCCCGTTCAACTTCGCGGGCTTCACCGGCGACCTGACCAACTTCTTCGTCGTCGAGGGGCCGCTCGCGGCGCTCGGCGGCGGCGTCTTCCTGCTCGCGAACCTCCTCTTCTGGTCGGGGTGGATCAACATCCAGCTGGCGCTGTTCAACTGCCTGCCCGCGTTCCCGCTCGACGGCGGCCGCATCCTCCGGATGGTCGCCGAGGCGGTGATCAGTCGGGTCCCGATCAGCGACCGGCACGCCGCCGTGCGGACGATCACCGTGTCGTCCGGGTTCGTGATGCTGACCGGATTGATCGCGATGATCTTCGGCAACCAGATCCTCACCGCCCTCGGACTGATCTGAGGCGGTGGCGCGTGCCGGTGAGCGCCCTTCGGGCGCGAACCGCACGCGCGAGGGAGTCGGCCGACCGCAGGGAGGCCGACGAGGTTGGGGAGGCGTGAGGCGCTGTGCGGTGCGGGCCGGGACTCAAAGGGGCAGCCGGGAGGCGGGCGCAGGCGACGCAAGCACCGCAGGAGCGAGTGAAACGAGCGACGAGGAGCGCAGCGAGCGTGCGCCCGCCTCCCGGCTGGGGCTTTGGAGGTGTCTACTGTCGGTCTGTAGTCTCCACGGAGTTCGGGATGTATCAGAATGGCTCTGCCGAAATCCTCAACTAATGATCTCCTGAAGATACTATGCTGAATACACCGAACGTATTTTGAGAGTATTCCCTATCTAATATTGGTTGAATCAACCAATTCTGTCATAACCTAGCACTATAGTCATGTGTCTGGATTGATTAACGACGTACCAGATGGATATCTGGATTTCCTCGGGCACACGTTGGCAGTATCGCTGAACGTGAGAAACGAATTAGGGAGCAACTCGAAAATCCAGATATCATATTTGCTGAGGGTGTAGAAAAGTCAACTGAACGAAAGCAAATTCTATCTATTCTTAAAATCATTCCTGTCGCTCCACTACTCGCTGCTGCTGTTATTTTCCATATATACATCTCAGTCGAAATACGCGGAATAATAAAATCGAAGGTAAGCGGTGGAGAGAGTGGGAGAGACGTTGAGATGGTTGAAGACCTAACCTCCCGCCACGATATTGAGTGGTGCGAGATTGACAATGAACCACTCGGAGAGTATATTTATTCTCGTGTAATCTTCTGGGGAATAGTTAATTGGGCATCTCTATTTGGAATTACAATTTTCATGTGGCCTTCTACACCGACTCTGTGGAACGCGATACAATACAGTGCTGTGTTGCTTTTAACAGGCTATATTCTTCTTATATCCCTGCTTGCGGTTGCTAACTATGCTCGTGAGGAAACAACGGCCGAAGTAATCGGCAGCTATAGCCGAAAATACGATCAGGCCGTCGTCGTCATAGGAGAAGCTCACCACCTTGGAGTAGGCAGAAGATTGACTGAAAAATCAGAACTCAATGTGATGAATCCGGAGCCGGTGAATCTGGACTTGGGGGTGCGATAATACTCTGGATTTTTGAGCAATACGAGCGGTTAAAACGTTAAGAAGACATAATTATGGTCGTTACTTAGGTGCTCTCACAGACCGAGGGAAACGGGTTTCCGCGGCGGGCGCGACGCCCCCGTATGACCCACTCGCGGACGGTCGAACTCGAGGGACACCTCATCGACAGCGGGACGATGCAGCGCTGCTTCGGCGCGGTGATGGACCTCGGCGGTTCCTTCGACGTCGAGCAGTTCGATGTCGGGAAACACGAGACCGAGGAGTCGTACTGCCGGCTGACCGTCTCCGCCGACGACGCCGAGACGCTGCGGGACATCCTCCACGAACTCCACCAGAACGGCGCGGTGCTGGAGAACCCCTCCGGGGTGGACCTCGTCGCAGCGCCCGCGGACAAGGTCGTGCCGCCGGACTTCTACTCGACGACGAACCACCCGACCGAGGTGCTGTACGACGGCGAATGGATCGACGTCGAGCGGATCGAGATGGACTGCGCGCTGGTGGTGGAGCCGGAGGGCAACCAAGACGGCTCTCCGCGCGCCTACACGAAGACGCTCAACGCGGTCGAAGAGGGGGACCTGATCGCCACCGACCGGTCCGGGGTCCGGGTGAACCCGCCCGAGCGTCCGCGGAGCGGCGGCAGCGCGTTCGGCTTCATGCAGGGCGGCGTCTCCGCCGAGCGCCCCTCCGAGTCGACTATCCGCGAGGTCGCCAAGGAGCTGCGCGCGGTGAAAGAGGACGGCGGGAACGTGATGGTCGTCGCGGGCCCCGCGGTGATCCACTCGGGCGCCGGCGACGCGCTCGCGGACTTGGTCGCCGCTGGCTACGTCGACGCGCTCTCCGCGGGCAACGGGTTCGCCACCCACGACTTGGAGCGCTCGCTCTACGGCACCTCGCTCGGGATGAACGTCGAGACGCTCGAACACCCGCGGAAGGGCCACAAACACCACATCTGGACCATCTCGGAAATCATCCGGGCGGGCGGAATCGAGGCCGCCGTCGAGGAGGGGATCGTCACGGAGGGCGTGATGTACGAGTGCGTCGAGAACGACGTCGACACCGTCATCGCGGGGTCGATCCGCGACGACGGCCCCCTCCCGGACACGATCACCGACGCGGTCGAGGCGCAGAACGCGATCCGCGAGCAGGCCCACGACGCCGACATCGTGATCATGCTCGCGACGCTGCTCCACTCCGTCGCCGTCGGCAACTGCCTCTCGTCGACGACGAAGACCGTCTGCGTCGACATCAACCCCGCGACGGTCACCCAACTGCTCGACCGCGGCTCGGCGCAGGCGATCGGCATGGTCACCGACATCGGGACGTTCGTCCCGACGCTCGCGGAGTTCGTGCTGGAGGGCGACGCGTGAGCGTCGAAATCCGCCCGTACGACCGTGATCGCGACGCAGACGGGCTGTACGCGCTGAAGACCGCCTTCGAGCGCGGCCTCGGCGAGCACACCGGGGGCGACGAGAAGGCGGCCGCCTACGAGGGCAAACTCACCGACGCGTACCGCGACCGCTGGCTCGACTGGGTCGACCGCTGCGTCGACGACGATCCGCGGTGCGTGACCGTCGCGGTCGAGGAGGGCGAAGAGAGGCCCATGACCGCCGACGCGGTGGTCGGCTACGTCTTCGTCCTCCCCGAGCGCATGGCGATGGTCTGGGACGCGGCGGTGTTGAACGAAATCTACGTCACCCCCGAGCATCGGGGAACAGGCCTCGCCGACGACCTGATCGACGCCGCCCTCTCGCTCGCGGCCGATCAGAGCCTCCCGCTCGACCGACTCGTCCTCGACGTCGACCCAGCGAACGAGCGCGCGAAGCAGTTTTACGACCGCCACGGCTTCGAGTCGTGGGGCGAGATGGTGGCGCGGCCGCTGGCGGAACGCTGAGACCCCGAACCGACGCCGTCCCGACTGCCGAATCCACGTTCCGACTCCCGAAGCTACAAGCGCGTCCGCCCGCTCTCGACGGCCGTGATACAGATCGGCATCGTCGGCTGCGGCGTCATCGGCAACCGACTCGCGGGCGCCATCGCGGACCACGACCGCTACGAACTGGCGGCCGCCTGCGACCTCGACGCCGACCGCGCCGCGTCGCTCGCGGCCGACCACGGCACCGACCGCACCGCGACGACGACCGACCACGCATCCCTCGTCGAGCGCGACGACCTCGACGCGGTGTACGTCGGCGTGCCGCCGCTCGCCCACCGCGAGGTCGTCGCCGACGCGCTCGCGGCCGACAAGCACGTGATCTGCGAGAAACCCATCGCGGCCGACGCGGAGACGGGTCGCGAACTCGTCGCGCTCGCCGAGGAGACCGACCGCGTCACGGCCGTGAACCTCCCCTTCCGCTACACGCCCGGGTTCGTCCGCCTGCGGGAGGCGGTCGCCGCCGGCGAGATCGGTGAGCCCCGCCGCGTCGAACTCCGCTTCAGGTTCCCGCAGTGGCCCCGCGAATGGCAGGACGTAGCGTGGCTGGAGTCGCGCGAGCAGGGCGGCCCGCTGCGCGAGGTCGGGACGCACTTCCTGTTCGGCGTTCAGGAGCTGTTCGGGCCGATCGAGACGGTCTCGGCGGACGTCGGCTACTCCGGTCCCGAGACCTACGAGGACGACGTCGTCGGAACGTTCCGAGCCGACGGCGTCCGGGGGACGATCGACTTGCTCTGCGACCACGAGGGCGACGAGGAGAACAGCATCACCGTCGTCGGCGACGAGGCGTCGCTGTCGCTGACGGAGTGGTATCGGCTCGTCCGGAATCGAGGGCGCGAGGGCGAGGAGACGCTCGTCGACGAGCGCGGCGACACCGTGCGCGCGCTCCTGACCGAGTTCGCGGGCGCGGTCGACGGCGACGGTGGCGACCTCGTCTCCTTCGCGGCGGCGACCCGCGTTCAGGAGGTCCTCGACGCGATCCACGCCTCCGAGGGCGACCGCGTTCGGCCGGGAGCGGCCGCTGGCGGACGGTAGCCCGGAGCAGCCGCCGGCGGACGGTAGCTCGGCGCGGGCCCGCGGGCCGGGAACGCCCGACAGGAATTATGTGTCTCTCGGGTCCATCTCCGCGTATGAGCTACCTCGTTGCGACCGACGGGTCGACGGAGAGCGACGAAGCCGTCCGGTACGCGGCGCGACAGGCGGTCGCGTTCTACGAGACGCTCGAGATCGCCCACGTGCTGACGCCGGACTCGGAACTCGTCGACGGGACGATCGTCCTCCCGGGCGAGGAGGCCGCCGTCGAGGCCGGACAGGGGGTGTTGGAGAGCGCTCGGAGCATCGCCGAGGAGGCGGTCGACGACGAATCGATCGACGTCGAGACCCAACTCCTCACCGGGCGTCCGGCCGACGCGCTCACCGAGTACGCGGCCGAGGAGCCGGTCGACGCGATCTACGTCGGCCACCGCGGGCTCTCGGAGGAGCGCGAGCAGGTCGTCGGCAGCGTCGCGAAGAGCGTCGTCGACAAAGCCGACGTGCCCGTGACGGTGATCCGGTAGCGTCAGAGACGCTGGCAAGGACCTCCGTTATCCGTCCTTCACAAGTGGTTGGGAGCGTAACGTGTACGTGATGCCAGAAGACGTACTCGTCACGGCGGACTGGGTCGAATCGAACCTCGACGCGTTCCAAGACGACGACTCGGACCTCCGGCTCGTCGAGATCAACAACCCGACCGTCACCGACGAGTCGGAGTACACGCCCTACGAGGAGGGCCACATCCCCGGCGCGCTCAACTTCGAGTGGGACGCGGTCTTCACCGACGAGACGGAGCGCGACATCGTCTCGAAAGAGGACTTCGCGGCCCGAAACGGCGAGGGCGGTATCGACGCCGACACGACCATCGTCGTGTACGGCGGCGGCCGCGTGCCGAACTGGTTCGCGCTGTTCGGCTACTGGATCTACAAGTACTACGGTCACGACGACATCCGCGTGATCGACGGCGGGAAGGGGTACTGGGTCGAGAACGACTACCCGCTCTCCACCGAGGAGCCCGACTTCACGCCCCGCGAGTACGCGGCCCGCGGCCCCTTCGAGTCCGTCCGCGCGTACAAGGACGACATCGACAAGGCGATCGAGGAGGGGATCCCGATGGTCGACGTCCGCTCCCCCGAGGAGTTCTCCGGTGAGGTCATCGCCCCCGAGGGGCTCAACGAGACGGCCCAGCGCGGCGGCCACATCCCCGGCGCGAGCAGCGTCCCAATCGGCACCACGCTCAACGAGGACGGGACGTTCAAGAGCGCGGACGAACTCCGCGAACTGTACAGCGACGCCGGCGTCGACGGCGACGAATCCACGATCACCTACTGCCGCGTCGGCGAGCGCTCGTCGATCGAGTGGTTCCTCCTGCACGAGCTGCTCGGCTACGACGACGTCCGCAACTACGACGGCTCGTGGACCGAGTGGGGGAACCTCGTCGGCGCGCCGATCGAGACGGGCAACTGAGCGAGCCCCGCAGTCACCCTCCCGTTGCGACCGGTCCCCCGCTTTTCGCACCCGGCCCGTGACCACCGTCGATATGTGTCCGGGGGCGGAAGGAGTCCCATGACAACAGCTCACGTCCTCGTCCCGCTCGACGGGTCACCGCTTGCCGCCGACGCGCTCGACGAGGCGCTCGAACGCTTCGACTGCCGGGTGACGGTGTTGAACGTGGTGACGCCGCTCGACGCGCCGATGAGCGAGGGCGGAATCCTCGGTGTCGACGAGGACCGCCGCGAGAGCGCCCGCGACCGGGCCGACCGGATCGTCGAACGGGCGACTACCCGGGCCGCCGAGACCGACCGCCGCGTCGAGACGGCGGTCGAGACGGGCGACCCGGCCGAGACGATTCTCGAGTACGTCGACGACCACGATGTCGATCACGTCGTCATGGGCGGCCACGGCGGCGAGCGGGGACGGGTCGCCCGACGGCTGCTCGGCACCGTGGCGACGAGCGTGGTCGGCGACGCCCCCGTGACCGTGACGGTCGTGCGCTGAGTCCGCCGGTCACCCGCCGAGCACGGCGGCGAAGGCCGCGTAGAGGCCGTACCCGATCGCGATCGAGGCCACGAGCGTGATCGCCCAAAAGAGGAGCGTGACGCCGATTTTCCGCCGCGAGACGCCCGCGGAGCCGCCGGCGAGCCCGCCGCCGATGACGCCGGAGATGATGATGTTATTAAAGGATATCGGGATCCCGAGCCCGATGGCCAGTTGCGCGATGATGAACCCGGGGACCAGCGCGGCGATCGACCGCCGTGCGCCCAGTTGCGCGTACTCGCGCGAGGTGGCCTACAGCAGCTTCGGCGCGCCCATCCACGCGCCCATGAGGATGCCCGCCGCGCCGAGCGAGAGCAGCACGATACCGGGGAGCCCGAGTTCGACCCCGTAGAGATTTTCGAGCGGTCCGGTCGCCAGCCCCACCTGACTGCCGCCGCTGGAGAAGGCGACGACGCTCCCGAGGACGAGGAGGAACGTCCGGATGCCTCCCTCGACCGACGCCTGCGTCCGTCGGCGGACGGCGAGGAACCACGCCGCGGCCGCGAGCAGGGTAACGAACACCGCCGCGGGATCGATCCCGACGACTGTCGGCGTGTCGATCTGCCGGGCGATGAACCCTGCGAGGGAACTCTGGGCCGCGTGGGGCGGCGAGGGGATGACCCCCAGTCGGACGTTGGCGACGATCCCGCCGACTATGGCGGCGAGCAGCGGGACCCCGACCGTCTCCGGGATGTCGTCGCGCCGGAGGACGGTGGCGGTGACGTACGCGAGGCCGCCGGAAACGGGCGGAACGAGCGCCCAGAACAGCCCGATGCGGCGGTAGGTGTCGATCGCGGGGTCGCCCCCGAGCGAGAGCCCGACGCCGACCATCGCTCCGGTCGTCGCGAACGCGGCCGGGACCGGGTACCCGGTGTAGACGCCGAAGGCCATGAACCCGGTCGCGGTGAGCAGCCCCGCCGTCGCGGCCAGCGAGGTTATCTGAACGCCGTTTATCAGCCCCGCCCCGACCGTCTCGGAGATCTCCCCGCCCTGCGTGAGCGCGCCGAGCGCGGCGAGGATGCCGATGAGGAAGGCGGCCCGCATCGTCGAGATAGCGTTCGCGCCGATCGCCGGCGCGAACGGCGGCGAGTTGCTGTTCGCACCGAGCGCCCACGCCGTGGCGAGGCTGGTCAGCGTCGCCAGCGCGACGGGGACCCAGAAGCCGACGCCGGCCACGGTCATCCGCCTCCGCCGCCGAGAAGTCGAGCCATATTACCCGGTTTGACGGCGGCGGCGATTAAATAACCCCCGTCGGACGGGTGTCGTCGAAAGTCCCGAGAGCTATCGGCGAACTCAACTGACCCGCGGCGTGTCCCTCGCGCTCGCTCGCGCCGGCGTCCGCGACGCTCTCTGGACGGTTTCTGTCGAGAGTTCGACCCCCGACGAACGGCGACGCAGGAGCCTCGATCAGTCGACTCGTTCGAACCCGGTGATCTCGAAGCGCGCACCGCCGGTCTCGCTCTCGGTGAGCCGGACCGCACAGTCGTGCGCTTCCGCTATCTCCCGGACGATAGCGAGCCCGAAGCCCGTTCCATCCTCGTGAGTCGAGTAGCCGGAGTCGAAGACGCGGTCGTGCTCGTCGTCCGGGATGCCCGGACCGTCGTCGGCGACGTAGAATCCGTCGTCCACGTCACCGACCGTGACTGTCACGTCGTCGCCGCCGTGTTCCACGCTATTCCGGATCAGGTTCTCCAGCAGCTGTGCGAGCCGGCTCCGATCGGCCCGGACCGTCGATTCGGCGTCGACGTCGAACGTCGCCGCGGCGGTGTCCACGTTCCCCCAGCACTCCGCGACGAGGTCGGCTATGTCGACCGGCTCGGAGTCGGCGGCGTCGGCGCCCTCCCGAGCCAATTCCAGCAGGTCGTCGACGAGCGCGCCGATCCGCTCGTGCGCTCTCGCCACCGCGTCGAGGTGTTCGTCGTCGCGCTCCGCCCGCGACAGTTCGAGGTGGCCCTCCGCCACGTTCAACGGGTTCCGCAGGTCGTGGGAGACGATGCTGGCGAACTCCTCCAGCCGCTCGTTCTGTCGTTTGAGTTCCCGCTCGTGCTCGATGCGGTCGAGTGCGGTCGTCGTGTGCGCGGCGACGGTCTTCGCGAGCGAGAGGTCGACATCGTCGAACGCGTCGGTCTCCGTCGACCCGATGAGGAGGACGCCGTGGCGGTCGAGCGGGAGGATGATCTCGCTCCGGATCTGCGTCCCCTGATTGAACCGCTCGGGGACGGTCGAGAGGTCGTCGTAGATCTGCGGTTCTCCCGTCTCGAACGACTCCCACGCGACCCCCTCGCCCGAAGAGAAGGTCGGCGGGGTGCCGATCAGCTCTCGGGTCGCCTCCGTCCACGCCACCGGCACCAACTCGTCGTCCGACTCGTCGTAGAGGTGGATCGCGCTCGCCGGCATGTCGAGCACGTCGTTGACCGTCTCGATGGCGATCTCTCCGGCCCGCTCCGCCGTCTCGGCCCGCATGACCGACCGCGCGGTCTCGTGTAACGCGTTGACGACTCGCTTGTGTCGCTCTCGGTCGGTGACGTCCGTGATGAACCCCTCCAGCACCGTCGCCTCGCCGTCGGTCGAGTAGGTCGCCCGGCCGCGCTCCCAGACCCACTTCGTCTCCCCGGACTCAGTGCGGATCCGGTAGGTGATCTCGAACGCCTCTTGCCCGCCGATCCCGTCCTGTATCGCGTCCCACACCGCCTCGCGGTCGTCGGGGTGGATGACCTCCTCGCCGTATCTGTGAGACCCCTCCAGTTCGGCCGGATCGTATCCGGTCAGCTCCGCCACCTCCCCTCTGAGGTCCTCCATCGGCCAGCCGGGCTCGTTCCGGCAGCGATACACCATGCCCGGGAGGTTGTCGATGAGTCTGGTCAGGCGTCGCTCGCGCCGTTTCCGCTCGGTGAGGTCCCGCGCGATCCCGATGAGCCCCTCAAGTTCGCCGTCGCGGTCCGTCAGCGTCGACCCGACAATCTCGAACGGGACGCGTTCGCCGTCCGCCGTCGTCGCTTCGGCCTCGAACGACACCTCGCCGGTCTCGATCGTCTCCGTTATCGCCGCCGCGACGCGCTCTCGTTCCCCCTCGGGAAAGAGGTCGGTCGCCCCCATCTCGCCGATCTCCTCGTCGGTGTAGCCGAGGGCCTCGACGAGGCGGTCGTTCCACCGACGGAACGTTCCGTCGGTGTCGAGCACGTAGAAAACGTCGTTGAGCGAGTTCACCGTCTGTTGGATGAAGTCCCGCTCCTCGCGGAGCGCGGCGCGGACCTCGAACGAGTGGACGACGTGTGCGACGTCGTCGGCGATCTCCGCCAGCAGGTCGCGCTCGGTCGCGTCGAAGGCGTCCGGCCGCCCGGCGTAGACGGCGAGCAAGCCGTAAAGGGTGTCCTGATACCCGAGCGGAAGGGCGGCCACCGACTGGAAGCCGCGTTCAAGCGCGTCCGACTTCCACGGGTCGAAGTCTTCGTCCTCGGCGATGTCCTGTGAGACGACGACCCGACGCTCGCGGATCGCCGTGCCGCCAGGCCCGCGTCCGGTGGGGTGTTCGTCGGTCCTGACGGTGATCCCGTCGAGGTACCCGCGTTCGGCGCCAGCGGACACCTTCGGTTCGACGTGGCCCGCCTCGGGATCGACCTCGCCGATCCACGCGAAGCGGTACGGGTCGGACTCGCTGATGATCTCGCAGACCCGCGTCTCGGCCGCGCGCCGCGAGTCCGCCCTGACGATCGCTTGGTTGATCTCGCTGGCGAGGGTGCGGATCCGGCCGAGTTCGGCGGCCCGCTGGCCGGTTCGGAACTGCTCGACGGCGTTGGTGACGCGGTTCGCGAGGACGGCGTACTGGCCCGTCCCGCTCTCCTTCTGGAGGTAGTCGGTGACCCCGGACGCGATCGCGTCGCCGGCGACCTCCTCGCTCCCCTTGCCCGTGTAGAGGATGAAGGGCAGATCCGGGTGCGAGTCGCGGACGGCTTCGAGGAACTCGATCCCGTTCCGGCCGGGCATGTCGTAGTCGGAGACGACGCAGTCGAAGTCGCTGTCTGCGACCCGACCGATCCCCTCGGCCGCATCCGTCGCGGTCTCGATCTCGAGCCGGTCGTCCTCGCGTTCGAGGTAGGTCGCGGCCAGGTCCGCGAGCTCCGGCTCGTCGTCGACGTGAAGAACCCGGATCGCGTCTTCGTCTGTGCTCATGTGCCGCCTGATACCAACACCTCCGACCCACGATAAATAATGTTGGGCCGATCCGCCGCGTTCGTCCCCCGGGTCGAACGCCGTGCCGTTCGGCGTCGGTCAAGCGTGGATGTCGAGAGATGAGAGTCGACTGCGGGCGGTCGACCGCGCCGCCTCGTCAGTCGTCCAGCGACGCGACCGCGGTGCGCTCCGCGCCGATCCGGCGGTCGAGGAAGTCGTCGAGCAGCTCCAGCGACCGGATATTCTGGTCGATGTCGCCGGAGCCGTGGCCCTCCTCGCCGAGCTCCTCGTACTCGTAGTCGGTCCCCTCCTCGAAGCCGGCATCGTCGAGCGCGTCGCGGAGGATTCGGGCCTGCGAGACGGGCACCCGCAGGTCGTTGACGCCGCGGACGATCAGCAGCGGCGCGTCGACGTTCTCGACGTAGTTCACCGGGCTGCGCTCGCGGTAGATGGCCTCGTTCTCGTCCGGCTCGCCGAGGTTCTTCACCATGAGCTCCGTCCGGAAGTGGGGCATGGTGTTCTCGTACATGTCGAACAGGTCGCTGACGCCGACCCACGTGATCCCGGCGGCGTACAGGTCCGGGTACTGGACCATCTGCCAGTTAGCCGAGTAGCCGCCGTATACGGCGACGCACTCCTCGTCGAGCCAGTCGTACTCGTCGAGGACGTGCTCGGCACCGGTCGCCACGTCGCCCTGCTCGGCGCCGCCCCAGTCGTCGTACAGCTCCTGAACGACTCGCGCCCGCGACCGGACGACCCGCGGTAGTTCACCTGAAGCACGGAGTAGCCGCGCGAGAGCAAGAACTGGACGCGGTAGTTGAACCGCTGGAGGTCGAGCGCGCGCGGCCCGCCGTGGGGGTTTACGACCAGCGGTGAGGGGCGGCGGCCGGAGTCGAACAGCAACCCCGCGATTTCGAACTCCTCGTCGGGGTCGTGGTCGACCGCTCGCGCCGGAGTCTCGGGAACGCCGTCGGAGGTGAACGTCACGGTCTCTGGCTCGACGAAGTCGTCGGGGTCGAACGGACCGTACTCCGCCCCGAAAACGCGCTCGAATTCGTCCGTGTCGAGGTCGTACGCGACCAGTTCCGGCCGGCGGCTCGACGTCGTGAGGGACATCAAGAGGCGCCCGTCGGCGAGCGGTTCGCCGACGAACGGCCGGACGACCCCGTCCGGGAACGAGAGCGCGCTCGACTCGCCCGCCTCGGCGTCGTAGACCACTGGGACGACGACGGTTCCCTCTACCCGGTTCGCGACGAAGCGCTCGCCGTCCGGGAGGAACTCGGTCGGCGATTCGGTGTGCTCGTCGCTCCCGAACCACGTCACCGTCGCGTCGTCGACGCCGTCGGCAAGGTCGACGACCCCGCTTCGACTCACGTCGGTCGTGTTGTCGCTGACGAGGAGTCGGTCGCCCTCGGGACCCCAGTCGATCGGTCGCGCCTCGGCGCCGACGGCACCGATCTCCAAGTTCCGGGCGTTCGACCCGTCGCCGTCGGCAACGTAGACGTCGCTGTTCTCGTAGGCGTCGGTCTCGTTGGTCGCGTACGCGATCCGGCCGCCGTCGGGGGAGAGCTCGCCGGCCGCGACCGCGCGCTCGTAGTCGGTGAGCTTCGTCGTCTCGCTGCTCGGCACGTCGTGGCGGTAGAGGTTCATCTGCCCGTCTCGGCTGGAGCCGAACAGGAGCGTCTCGCCGTCCTTGCCCACGTCGTGGAGGTGGACCTGCCCAGCCATCTCGACGATCGGCTCGCTCTTGCCGTCGAGCGACATCGCCTACACGTCGTGTTGCTCGTCGCCGTCCTCGTCGCGGTGGTAGAAGAGGCGGTCGCCGCTCGGGTCCCACTCGAAGCCGGCGCGGACCGAACGCGGCACGTCGCCGTCGCTGAGTTGCTCCAAGGACCCGTCATCGGGGTCACAGAGGTGAAGGTCGTTGCGACCGGTGACATCGTAGTAGAGGGCGACGGTCGCTCCGTCCGGGGACACGCGCGGGCTCGCGATCGTCGGCAGCGAGGCGAGTTCGCGCAGTACGTCGGGCTCGTCTGTGTCGGACATCCGTGATGACGCGGCGTCGGAACCCTATTCAACGTTTCCGCCGCGGAACCCGCGGCGGCCGACAGGTCCTTGCGCCGCGGATCCGTACGATCCGTTCACATGACCGCGGGCGACGACGCCGCGCTCTCATCGGCTCCCGAGGCGGAGACCGTCCGGTCGCTCGCGGGCCCACCGGGGACCGTCGTCTGGCACCGGAAGGACCTGCGGATCGCGGACCACCCCGCGCTCGCGGCGGCCGCCCACGAGTCCGACCGGATCCTCCCGCTGTTCGTCTTCGACCCCGCGTTCTACGACGAGCGCGGGGCTGCCTGCGACGCCCGGATCGAATTCCTCCACGACTGCCTGCGCGACCTCGACCGCCAGTACCGCGACGTGGGCGGGGCGGGGCTGACGTACGGTCACGGCGACCCGCTCGACGTGCTCGCGCGGTTCGTCGACGCCGGGTGGGACGTCGTCGCGAGCGCGACGCCGACCGGTCGATACGGCCGACGACGCGACGAACGCGCCCGCGAGCGGCTCGGCGTCGACTTCGCCGCGGGCGATGGGCTCGTCCGCGACGCCGCCCGCACGCGGGAGAACTGGAGCGACCGCGTCGAGTCGTGGTTCGCCGCCGACCCGTTCGACTGGGACCCGCGGTCGGTCGCGGTCGAGCGCGTCGAGACGGGCGTGGATCCCGACCGCGTGAGCGACGCGTACGGCGTCGCCTCGACGAAGACCGGGGTACCCACCGGCGGACGGGAGGCGGCACGCGAGCGACTCCGCGAGTTCACCGAGTCGATCGCGGAATACCCCGGATCGATCTCCTCGCCGCTCGACGCCCGGGAGGGGACGAGCGGCCTCTCGGCGTACCTGCGGTTCGGCTGCCTCTCGGTCCGGGAGGTCCACCGGTACGTCGACGAGCGCGCGCCGGACGGGCGCGGGAAGTCGATGTTCGTCTCTCGGCTGTTCTGGAACCGCCACTACACCCAGAAGCTGCTCGACTGGCCGGGGTGGCTCGACCGCGCGGTGAACCCGGTCTACGAGGGATTCAACCGCGACCGACACGACCCGGACCTCGTCGCGGCGTGGAAGCGAGGGGAGACCGGGTTTCCGATGGTCGACGCGAGCATGCGGTGCCTGCGCGAGACGGGCTGGCTCAACTTCCGGATGCGGGCGCTCTGCGCGAGCGTCTACTTTCACATCCTCCAGCAGCCGTGGCGGATCGGCGCCGACCACTTCTACGAGCACCTGATCGACGGCGACGCGGCGATCAACTACACGCAGTGGCAGTCACAGTGCGGGCTGGTCGGCCGTCCCGGACTGCGATTGTACGATCCGCGCAAACAGGTCCGCGATCAGGACCCGGACGGCGAGTTCGTCTCGCGGTGGGTTCCCGAACTCGACCCGCTCCCGACGGCGCACCTCGACGCGCCCGAGAAGACCCCGCTCGCGGTCCAGCGCGAGGTTGGCGTGCGGATCGGCGAGGAGTACCCGTACCCCGTCGTGGAGTACGAGTCAGCCCGGGGGGAGTTCCGCGAGCGCTACGGCGCGGTCTACGGCGCGGCCGCCGCCCGACTCGGCGGCGAGGCGATCGCGCGCCGCGCGTCGCTGTCGGGCGGGATCGAGGCCGCGCGGTCGATAGCGGCCGAACACGGCCAGCCGGCGGCTCTGCGCGGAGACGACGTCGCGGAGTCGCAGCAGACCGGGCTCGACGACTTCGAGTGATTCGCGGCGAAGCGAGGCGAGGCGGCGGTGGAAAGCTTCATACGACTGTGCGCCGTATTGTGACGTATGAACCAAAACGTCGGTGCGACGGACAAGCTGGTCAGAATCGCAGTCGGTGCCGTCGCCGGTGTCGCCTCGATAGCGACTCTCGCGGGCGCCGCGCCACTCCCCGCCCTCGCGGCCCCGGTGCTCGGCGTCGTCGCCATCGCGATGCTCGCGACTGCCGCGACCGGAACCTGCGGCCTGTACGCACTCCTCGGCGTCGACACCTGCCCCGCCGACGCCGGCGGCTCGCGCTGAGACGCCGTCGCGGCCGGATCCGGAATTCGGCCGATAACACCCTTTCGAAACCGGTTTTCCCCCTCGTTCGACGGCAGTCTCAAGTGCGCGGAATGCGTATGTATAGCATGATCGACAGTGATTGGAATCGACGGCGTCTCGCGGCGGAGCACGCTCCCGCGCCAACCCGGGTGACCGTCGCGTGAGCGACGACCCGACCGTCCTGGTGATCGGCGGCGGCGCGACGGGCGCCGGGGTCGCCCGCGACCTCGCCACGCGCGGCGTCGACGCGACGCTCGTCGACCGCGGCGGGCTCGGGAGCGGCACCTCCGGGCGCTCGCACGGGCTCCTCCACAGCGGGGCCCGGTACGCGGAGGCCGACGCCGAGGGGGCCAGCGAGTGTATCGAGGAGAATAAGACACTCCGCGACGTCGCCGGGGCGTGCGTCCGGGAGACCGGGGGCCTGTTCGTCCGGCTCGACGGCGACGACCCCGACTACTTCGAGGAGAAGATCGCGGCCTGCGAGGCGATCGGGATCGAGACGGAACGGCTCGACGGCGACGCCGCCCGCGAGGCGGTGCCGGGCCTCGCCGACGGGGTCGCGGAGGCGTTCCGCGTCCCGGACGGCGTCATCTACCCGTCCCGACTGGTCGCCGCGAACGCCGCGGACGCCGAGCAGCACGGCGCGACCGTCCACCCACATGCGCCCGTCGAGGACGTGACGGTCCGCGACGGCGCGGTCGAGTCCGTCGAGGTCGGCGGCGCGGTCGACGCGACGCTGGAGCCGGAGGTCGTCGTCAACGCCACCGGCGCGTGGGCCGACTCGATCGCCGAGATGGCCGGCGTCGAGGTCGGAATGGCGCCGAGCCGCGGTGTGATGGTCTCCGTGGAGTACGACGGAGCGCCGCCCGTGCTGAACCGGTGTCGCGACCCCGACGACGGGGATATCGTCGTCCCGCACGACGGCGAGGTCGTGTTGGGGACGACGAGCGTGCCGGTCTCCGACCCGGACGACTACGAGACGGAAGACTGGGAGGTCGAGCGCTCGGTCGAGGAGTGCGCCGCGATGCTCCCCGCGGTCGCCGACGCGCCGACGGTCCGGACGTGGTGGGGCGTCCGGCCCCTGTACGCGCCCGACGAGTCCGGGTCGAACCGGCGGGGGATCTCGCGCGGCTTCACGCTGCTCGACCACGAGCGCGACGGCGCCGCCGGCCTCTACAGCGTCGTGGGCGGGAAACTGACCACCTACCGGCAGATGGCCGAGACGACCGTCAACGAGATCTGCGACCGCCTCGGCGTCGACGCCGCCTGCGAGACGGCGACCGAGCCGCTGGCCCACGCCGACGACCCCGAGCGGCTGGACGAGCTGGTCGAGGCGTACGGCGGGGCGAACCCCACCGACGCGGACGTGGTCGGCGTTCGGATGAGCGACTGAGCCGGAAGGGGTCGCGGTCGCGCAGCGATTCGAGCGCGTCACGCCGCGGGTTCGAGGCTGAACCACGGGATTGAGGCGGACGGCGCGCGTCTCATCGGTATGCCAGTCGCGGCGGTCGGCGAGACGGTAACCCACGAGGTAGCGATCACCGAGGAGACCATCGAGGCATTCGCGGAGCTGTCGGGCGACGAGAACCCCATCCACCTCGACGACGAGTACGCCGCCGAAACGATGTTCGGCGGTCGCGTCGCGCACGGGATCCTCTCGGCGGCGGTCGTCTCCGGAGCGCTCGCGCAACTCTCAGGCGACATCGTCTACCTCTCGCAGGAGATGTCCTTCGAGAAGCCGGTGTACCCGGGCGAGACGGTCGAAGCGAGCGTCAGCGTCATCGACGACCTCGGCGGCGACCGGCTCGTAGCCGAGACGACCGCGACCGTTCCCGAGCGCGACGAGCGGGTCCTCTCCGGCGAGGCGACGGTGCTGTCGGTGCCGCACGGAAACGGCGACTGATCGACGAAGGCGGATATCCGGCCGAGAGGATTTATAAATGGTGCCTCAATGCGGCGGACGGTGTTCAGATAAGGTTTGAAAGGTGAGGCGGTGCGTTTTCAAAGTGATTCATGCCCGAAAACGACCGCCTCGGCGGCTGTTTAGACGATATCAACTTAGAGTTTGTGGAGCGAGAGGCAACACCGAAGTTGTTGATGAAGCTCAGTATTCAGCTCCACCTTGCTGTATTATCGATTTCGGATACTGTTTCATTTCTTGAGGTATTTGGTGTTGATCGGGTTCGATCTACTGTTCATAACTGGGTTCACAAGGCCGAGCTACAGCCGGAATCTGGTCGCAGCCCGAATCACGTTGCGGCCGATGAAACTGTGATTCAGCTTGACGATGAACAGTATTGGCAGTACGCCGCCGTCGATCCCAGTTCAAACGATTTGCTCCACACGAAGCTTGAAACGACAAGAACGAACGTGATCGCGGATCAGTTTTTCGCGGAAATCCGCGAAAAACACGACGTGGACGACGCGATCTTTCTCGTTGGTGGTGCGGTTCCACTTCACCGAGCATGTGAAAAACACGGTCTCGATTTCAGATACGAACGACATGGAAATCGGAACAGCGTCGAACGTATTTTTCGTTCGATAAAACGCAGAACTACCATTTCTCAAACTGTTTCAGCAACGCCAAAGCAGAAACTGCTGACGAGTGGCTGAGATCGTTCGCTTTCGCATGGAATCAGCTTATCTGAACACGAGGGTTGAAACAGCGCTCACTGTCTTGTCTATGTAACATAGTTCAGAAAAAGTTGATTACAGCACCGAGAGCGAATCCGAATCCCAACACGATGGTTGAATAAACGGTTTGTTTGGGTGTGACATGAAAAATGCCGGAACACGATATTCCAACCGAACACCCGAAAAGGAACCCATGAACCGCTGTTCCGAAAGTTCCGACCGGCCCTGATAGAATAAATTCAACGATCAAGATACCGCCGAAGCCGATTAGAAAGAGAGAGCCATCTCGCCAAACGTCCCGTTTTTGCTTTTCAATCATACGTACTGTGAGTGATTGTTTGGCCACAGTGGATGTAGGTCCGTGTACGCTCACTCGGCCGTGATTCAGGGTGATTCGTGGCTGCGTCGAACTGGATTGGAAGGCCAGCGCCGATGTACGGGAACGAATGATCCTGTACGTGAAAATGAAGGTGTGGTTCACTTGAGTTCCCTGAGTGGCCACAGCGACCGATCTCTTGCCCTCGCTCAACGCGTTCGCCTGATTCGACACAGAGACTTCCCTGTTTCAGATGCGCAAGGAAGCTGTACTCGTTTTCAGCGTGCTTGATGACGACGTAGTTCCCGGCGAGGCGATACTGGAGTGGGTCAATCCACCCGGTAGTCCGATGGTGATCACGATGACCATCCTTCGCCTGTACTACAGTTCCACCAGCAGGTGCCAGAATCGGCTCGTCGAAACAGTAGAACGACTCAACCCCATCACCGGCATCGTGCGTACTGCCAGCGTCATCAGTGATGACGAAATCGTACGCGTACCGTTGCCGAACCGGAAACCACGAGTGCGAATACCGCCTATCCGGGCTCCCGTTCATTACGGTCCACTCGCCGTCGAACGGGAGACGGTACTCGACAGTCGACTCGAACGTCTGCGGACGCGGAAGCCGCCCACCGTGCCTGAGATAGGCGACGATAGCGCCGAACGTCTGGAGCAGGCCGCGGATCGCGGTATTCGGATGAACGAGCACCACCAGCAACTGGAGCGTCTTGAGCGGCCCCGGCTCGTATCCCATTTCGATCCACGAACGCGGATCGTTATCATCATGTGTCGATGTCGCTCCTTGTTCCGTTCCGGTCCCCTGTCGGAGTACTGAACGGATTTGAGTCCAGAGACCACGCAGCAACACGAGGGCTGGGGGGACGAAAAAAAGCAAGAAAAATAGGTAAAATAGCTCTGCGATCTCGAACACCCAGTGAACTTCTTCGAGCCATCCAAAAAATCCAAGAAATCCTAAGAGGCCAAAAAGCAGTGAGACCCGGGCAACCCGATCGACGAGGGACTCCTCCGCCGAGGGATCAAGAGGATGAGTCACGGACAATGTCATTGATTTCGCTCGTCCAATGGTGTCTGCTTAGTGTATCTTCCGTGGAACGCGACCAGATCGATGCCCATCGCGGTAAGCGAGAGGCCGCCGAGGCCCGTGACTAATAGGAATATCGAGTCCCATGAGGTACCGACGAAGCCAAGCGGGAGCGACAGTCCCAGCAAGATATTTCCGAGGCCACCCCAGCGGTACCACGCCCAGCCGCCGAGACCGCCGGTGGCCGCGACGAGATCACAGATGCCTGCTAAAACAATCATCAAGACCTGTATGGTTAGTACTGAAGCCGCAAGCAGACCGCCGCCGAGCAGCACGGCCACAGCAGCCGCAACCGCGGTCAGGAATGCGCCCGAAAGCGCGTAGAGCCGTCGCTGATTTTGGTAGCTACTCATGCTTTCTAGTCTGGGGAGGAGCGGTACTCGTATCGGTCTGTCCAGAGGGCAGATGGAGGTTGGTCAGGGTGTCGCAGTACAATTCGGTGGGGGCTCATTCTCTATCGACCAGCCGCGAGAGTGCGGCGCCAATCGCGACGATGATACCCACAGGTCCAATCGCGTTGGCAAACCGTTTGAACGCGGCTGTCAGTCCTGACTGATCGTCCGTAGTGCCGAGAAAGAGTATATACGGCTCCGTCGACGGTCCATAGATGCTCATTTCCCGTCCCTTTTCTGAGTAACACATGTCGAGCACTTCGATTAACCCGGCGTCTTGGAGGTTATCAACGTGGTAGGAAACCGCTTGTACTGACATATCCAATTCGGCCGCGAGGTCTTTCACAGGCTTCGGTTCCTCGTTGAGTTCACAGAATACTGCTTGGCTCGTATCCGAAGAGAGCGTCGAGAGAATTTTGCGAGCCCGTTCATCGTCGATACACAGGAGACTCGGATCTTCGGACCGGTCGATGGTTGCGTCCGAGTGGGTTGGGAGTAGCCCAGACATGGGATCAGTGTGGCAGAGATATGTCTGAAGGGGAAATAGTGATTTGGGTGACTAAAGCTGAATTTTCAGTAGCTATCCCCAATAGATTGAAGAATTCATCATCACATGTGCTGCTAGGAGCCTCGATGATCCCTCCGCGTGACGACATCGACGGGTGTGGGTGTATTCGCTGCCGCGGTATTGATCCAGCGATTCTCGGGCGATCAACGGCAGGTGATCTTCGGTGGAGTATTGACCTGCTCCAGAAGCGACTGTCAGTCCCGGCAACAGCCATGACATTCGTCGTCGTGCTGGCAGCACTCGAACTCATACTGGCGCCGTTTGAGCCGACGGTCGGGTGGGTCGATACTCCAATTCACAATCTAATCGGAGGTGTGCTGCTGGGTATCCTGCTCCGGGGGTACATCTCCACCGTCGTCGCAAGCGAACTGACCGACCAGCAGATGACGAGGCGGGAGACAGTCGCATTCGTCACACGCCGTCTTCTACCCTTGTCAGCGACACTACTCGGGATGATAATTATCGCTGCGATAGCATTTGCGCTGTCGCTCATGGTTGTCTCGTTACTCGTCTTCGACACAGGAGTGCTCGGACCAAGCGTGTTCGAAGGGGTCACGCCGACACTCTTGTTCGGCTCGGTTGTGGCGGTCATATTCTACAAGTTCTGGCTAGCGCCGGATATCGCGGTTGTCGGTGGTGTAGGGCCCGTAACCGCCCTTCGGATGAGTTGGACCACCACGACCACCCAGTGGCTACGAGTCGCGTCCCTGCTAGTGAGTTTTGTTGCAACTGTCGCCATGCCCGATATCTTCGGCGGCGCGCTCGCGGCAACTAACGTGGAATTCATGCTCGGCGCCCCCGGAAGCGAGACTCTCGTTAGCGGATTTCGATGGTTGACCACGTCTGTCTGGTACTGCGTCGGTGCCCAGATATACGTCCGGTCGATTCTCAGCGGCCCTGTAACATCGTAAGTGCTGTATCCGCGGAATATTGGCAGTCACTAGCGAAAGCAATCACGCCGATTACCGCCGATGACGCCAGACAGCAGCAGGAGCCGCTTCTGTGCCGCTATCACCCACTATTGCTCCCTGAACGACCAGTATCCGATTAGTATCGAAGCAACAACCCAGGTTAGTACAACGACAACTCCGGCTGGTTCCGAGAGATAGAATGGTGTATCTCCCTCGATCAGATCTGATGTTCGACGGACTGAGACGTACTCCGCATTGCGCATCCACTCGAATCGTGCGACGGTAATGTCGCCGATGGCTGTTCCAGGATTTAGTCGTGTCAGGAATGCGAACCAACTAGGCCGGGTGTCTCCACCCGGGAACGACCTATTAACGAGCCAGTATACCGCCTGCGGAATCCTTTCCCAGAAGAAAAACAGTACGACGTAGGCGCCGAACGCACCGCCGACTGCACCAGTAGACGAGTCGACACTCGCAGAGATAGCGACACCGACAACCGCGTAGACGACGCCCACCGTGATCAGTCCAAGCACTACTAGAAGCGGCGGACCCAACGGAACTGAATCATACAATCCAACCAACATAAGTAGGCCGACGATACCGCCGCTCCCCGCGACGCCAATCGTCGCAGCCACCCGTGATAGTGCCATTCCGAGGACAATATCAAGTCGACGGTTTGGAAGTCCGAGAAGGAATCGCATCGTACCGGATTCGCGTGCGCCAGCGATGACACGATGGCCGAGACCAAGTGCGACAAATGGCACCACAGTACCGAGCGCAATGAACAGCGTCTCTACGCCGAGTGTATAGCTCAGACTGGGGCTATCAGTAACTAATGCCGGAACCGCTGTAGCTAATCCGCACACCCCGGCAACAATAGCGGTCGCCAGCCAGATTAGCTTTGATCGAATAAGCCCGCGGAGATCGGTCCGAGCAACATAGTGCCAGTTCATGCGTCACCTCCTGTCGCGGCGGCGATTGCGGACATCTCGTTGTGGGCCACTTCCCCGTCTTGATCCGTCACCGCCGCGAAGAACTCTTCTAGCGAGGGGGTGTACGTTTCGATGTCGATCACAGTCGCACCCGCGGCCTCTGTAGCGTCGATAACTGCGGCTTTTCGGCTAGCCACCGTCAGCGAGATCGTGAGAGTTGTGCCGTCAATCTGGACATCGGAGACAGCGTCGAGTCCACCGAGTTGATCAGGCAGGCCGTCCGGTACCCTCTCGACTGTGAGAGCGATTTGGTGGTCATTGAGGCGGGTTCGGAGCATCTCGACATCACCTTCAGCCACGAGTTGCCCATCCCGGAGTACACCAACGCGGTCACAGACCGACTCCACCTGTTCCATGCTATGGCTAGAGAAGAAGACGGTTGCCCCGCGCTCAACCTCCTCACGTACGATGGATCTGACAGTCCGGGCGCCGTTCGGGTCTAGCCCTCGTGTTGGCTCATCAAGCACGAGTAAGTCCGGATCGCCAGTCAGTGCCATCGCAAGTGCGAGCCGTCGTCCCATCCCCGTTGAGTAGCCACTTGCCCGCTGGTCTGCGACGTCAGCAAGGCCGACTCGAGCAAGGATGTCGTCTGGACTCTCGGTCACATCTTTACAGTTTTGTGCGAATACGACGTGTTCACGCCCAGTCAGTCGCTCAAACAGCCCGAACTCGCCCGGAAGGAGCCCAACCGCCTGTCGGATCGAGCCCGAGGCCGTTTGGGCCTCGTACCCGAGTACGGACACAGACCCAGACGTGGGTTGGGTCGTCCCAATTAAGATGTTAATCGTAGTTGATTTTCCAGCACCGTTCGGCCCAAGAAACCCGTACACTTCACCCTGTTCGACAGTGAGGTCGAGGTCATTGACGGCGACGATGTCGCCGTACCGGTGTGTCAATCCGTCCACCTGGATCGCTGGATCGGAAGGGGTCATCAACGAGAACTGGAAGTTGAAGTATACTATCACTATGGGATATTCAAATTCAGCTTTGAACACCGTACTGCGGGAGAATGCTGTCTACGACGCTTTGGGATGGTCAGGTGTCGAATATACGTATATTTGGGCACCAACACAGGCGGGTGAAAATAAGATCGAAAGATAGGACGGTGAAAAGATCGAGTAATTCGTAATCAGTTCCGTCCTAACGGCGATAGCGAACACCCCGCTACAAGTCATGATTTGAGGGGTCACAAAGGGCGATACGCGCCTCATCAGCAGAAACGCTGATTATCACGACTTCCAGCCCGTGTTCAGTGGCGATGCTGCGTATGCTTTCCGGGGCGTTTTCTGGAGCAGCATCCACAGCACCACCGTCTCCTGGCAATGCGTCGAGAATACATATCAATAGCGATTGGTTCTCGTGTCTCAATGCTCCCTCGCGTGCGATTTTACCGGATACCCACTCACCGGACAATCCCGACACAGCCGTATCGCCGCTATCGAACTCAAATCCAGAATAGCCTGCCTCTGTCAGTTCTTGTTTCACACCCTCCCAGTCCGTCATTAACAGTCTAATCGAAAATACGGACGTAAGTATTCCCTGTATTCAGCAGGCGCTCTTCTGTATGAGGTTGTTGATACTGCTGAGCTGTCGCTGTGGAGTCGAAGAGGACAAGAACACCGCGTCAGCGGTGTCCGACACGAATGATTCTGCTAGATGCGTTTGGGTCGGAATCGGTCGCAGCGGACCTGCTCCAACAGGTTCGCTGGCGTGACGGTGTTTCCTGTCCTCGCTGCCGTTCTGACCGAACGGTCAGAAACGGCAGCTACGGGCATTTTCAACGGTATCTGTGTAAGGATTGCGACCGCACGTTCAATGATAAGACTGGCACGATCTTCGCTCATTCGAAGATTGCGCTCCGCAAGTGGTTGTTCTCGATCTACGCGTTTTCGCGGTTTAACACGAGTCTCAGACAGTTACAGTGCCAAATCGAAGTCACCTACAAAACGATCCACAGGCGTGTCGAGCGCTTCATAGTGCCTAGTAGAAGTTATGAAGGTAGAGTTTGATGTGTAGCTATGTCTGGGGATCGCCGTAAAGAGATCGTCCGTCACCTCAGCNCTACGGATGAAAAACTCACTGAGCGGTTGATTTTCGTTAAGCGGCTCTACAAGGGGGCAACCTTGGAGGACGCTGCCGACGACGTCGGCAGGTCCTCCGCGACGGGAACGCGTTGGGCTCGCCGATGGAACAAGGGCGGGCTCGGACTTCTGATGCCGAACTTCGGGGGCGGCAGGCCCCCGAAGCTCGGCGAAGAACAACAGCAACGCCTCTTGGAACTGCTCCGTGAGGGGCAACCGTGGAAGAAACAGGAGATACAGCACTTCATCAACGAAGAATTCGGCGTTGAATTTCACCCAGCTCATCTTACTACGTTCCTCAAAAGTCTCGGCCTCTCCTACGCAATTCCGCGGACTAAGCGCCCATCACGGCCAGAAAATGCCGAAGAGATCCTCGACGAACGCGTCAGCGACGCGTTCGACGAGGGGCCTGATGA
>NZ_AOJK01000060.1 GCF_000336875.1 Halorubrum californiense DSM 19288
GACCGCTCACCAGCCAGCCGCCACTACTGCCAGCGAATCAGCTACCGCGTTCAGAAGCTCAAAGTTACGAAACTCGTCGATACAGCGTCGCAGGCTGTTATTGACGTTCACTGCTCAACGAATCGAGAAGGAAGTGACGCAGACCTCGCTGAGCAGATCGCCCGCCGAAACGCGGGCGATCTGCGGTCTCTTGCGGCCGATAAGGGCTACGACAAGCAATCGCTCCGCGAAGGTCTGCGTGAGCTCGGGATCAGACCGCTGATCAAGCACCGCATCTTTGCTCCGTACGACCACGCGCACAACGCGAG
>NZ_AOJK01000061.1 GCF_000336875.1 Halorubrum californiense DSM 19288
GGGTCGCCGAAAATCGAACCGACCCCACCACCCACCACAGGGACCTATAACGGTGTCTAGGGGGACCCCACCCGGCACCTCTCACCTCGCGGTGGGACCGACCGATCTAGTCTGGTGGCGGTCCTCTATCCTCGTCGCGCCGGAAGTCTCCCGACGCAGCCGACACCCAGTCCTCGACGATCGGATCCCACGCCATCAGTGACCAGTCCTCCTCGAGCGCACTGCCGTCACGATCGTCGCCGCCCGGATCGCGTGGATCGAGATCGACGTCGGCGCTAGATCCGTACCGCCGCGACCCCGACGGCAGGAACGACAGCGAGCCACGACCGAGGTACGCACTGATGTAGTGCGCCGCGTTCCGTGCGTCCACCCGCCGGATGTCCACCACCCGGCCGAGGCCGACGCGCTCGGCCAACTGCGACAGTTCCCGCTGCGGCAGGAACCGATCCACGAGCAGGTGCAGGTGCGGCCGGTCCCGCTCGTCTCCCTCGTGCCGCACCCACAGATACGACAGGTTTGGATAGCGGTCCCTCAGTTCCGTCCTCAGCGCGTTCCACCGATCGGTGATGTACTCGTGCTTCTCCTCCTTCGACGCGGGCGCTCTGCGGTCCACTGTGAGCGTCAGGAACCGACGCATCTCCGGGCGCTCCTCCGTGATCCGTTCTATCTCCTCGATCAGTCCCATCCTCAGCCGGTGGCCGCAACACTCGCAGTCCCACGAACCGCAACGGTACGACGCCTGTTCCCCCGATTCTGTCTGGTACTTCAGGTGCGCCAAGTCCTTCCGGCAGTCCGGCCGCTCCCGATCCGGCCCGCAATCCCAGTCCCGACCGAGCCGTGACTGCTCATCCAACTCGACCTCGCCGTCGACGGGATCCGCGCTCACTCCGACCACCCCGACCGACGCGATCGCGAGCTGCTCCACGAGTGGCCCGACAGCACGTCCGGCCCAGCTGGGGCGGCACTATCCGACGACCGCGACGAAGACGAGCCGGTGGCACCGCACCGCACCATAGCCACCGGCACGTCTTCTACCGCACCGCACGGTGGAACGCCTGAATTGGCGAAGCATAGCGGCTCTTGAGTTGTTCTAACTAGCGTCGAGTAAAGACCGCACCGCCGCCGCACCGCCACCGCACAAGATAGCCCCCTCCCGCCGGTCGGGGGCGTGCGGATCGGGCGGCCCTCGAGCCGGGTACGCCGGCTCTCGGGCAAATCAAGATCGCCCGATCCTTGCGGTGGATCGGCGCTTAGTCGTCCAGACCGAGCGTTTCCGTGAACCGTCGAAACACTTACTGACTCGGCTGAGAGAGGACAGAGCGAGGACGAACCCTCCGGCCAAGAGGTTTCCACCGGGCGATTCTGCCACAAATCGCGTCCGGTGGAATCGTCCGTCGCCCGGGCCTTCTCCGGGCATTCACTCACGTTGCGTAGCTTTGACTGCGACGAGAACGACTAGCCCCTTAAAGAATACTGACCTTTCACCCCGGCAGAACATCTACCTATCCCGATACTACCAACACGCCCACATATTGTTATTAGCAGTTCTAACCATAGCCAGACAGAACCCGAAACCGCATGACAGCGCAGGGGTCGCCGATCGCCCCGGAGTATCACCCATCACAACTTACCGCCGTCTTGCGATTCTTCCCCCTGTCGAATCCCGGCCCTATCCGTACAATCGCAGGACGGCGTAAGGATACCCCTGTCTGAACCGCCACAACTTACCGCCGTCTTGCGATTCTCCCACCACAATCACTCGCCCCTCCGCTCCCTAATCGCAGGACGGCGCAAGGGTCGCCGAAAATCGAACCGACCCCACCACCCACCACAGGGACCTATAACGGTGTCTAGGGGGACCCCACCCGGCACCTCTCACCTCGCGGTGGGACC